>NZ_JBITIL010000002.1:67356-416540 GCF_044458905.1 Nocardia sp. NPDC050408
ACTGCGCTCGCTCATGACTGCGCCTCGCTCACGATCGGCTCCATCATGACCGTGATCACGGCTGTGTTGATTGTTCGCTCACTGCGCTCGCTCATGACTGCGCCTCGCTCACGATCGGCTCCATCATGACCGTGATCACGGCTGTGTTGATTGTTCGCTCACTGCGCTCGCTCATGCCGCGCCCCCGGCACCGACCAGATCGTCCGCGACCAGGAACAGCCGCCGGGCCTCCGCGCGTTGCACCTTGCCGCTCGTGGTCTTCGGAATGCTGCGCGGCGGCACCACCCGAACCCCGGCGGGCAGCACACCGGTGCGCTTGCTCACCGCGACGCGCACCGCTCGGCGCAAAGCGTCGTGTTCGGTTGCCTCCGCACCGGATTCGACGATGAGATGCAATTCCTCCGAAAGCCCTCGGATATCGGAGTGACCAACGGCCGCGACACCACCTAGCCGCACACCAGCGACTTCCTGTGCGGCGAGCTCGAAATCGGTGGGCAGGTAGTTCGCGCCGCGGATGATGATCAGGTCTTTGTGCCTGCCGGTGATGCGCAGCCGACCGTCGCGGAGGTAGCCGATATCGCCGGTGTCCCACCAGCCGTCCCGAGTGGCCGCTGCGGTCTCTTCGGGCAGCCGGAAATAGCCGATGGTCATCGACGGGCCGCGGAATTGGATGCGACCGACGACGTCCGCACCGCACACCACGCCGTCCGCGTCGACGATGCGCACCTCGGTACCGGGCAGCGGTGCGCCGCAGTCGACGATATTCATCGCATCGACGTCGTCTTCCGAAATATCCAGGGCCACACCGTTTCCGGTCAGCGCGCGACGTGACACCGAGTCGTAGGCAACCGGCGCGTGCGGGCGGTTCACGGTGACCGCAAGGGATGCCTCGGCCATGCCGTAGCAGGGCACCAGCGCGTCTTTCGGCAGTCCCCAAGCCGCGAACCGGTCTACGAAGCTCTGCACGGTCGGCGGATGGATCGGCTCGGCGCCGCAGAACAGGAACCGCCAACTCGACAGATCCACGCCCTCGAGTTCGGCGTCGGCAACCCGGGCCGCCGCATATCCGTACGCGAAATTCGGTGCCGCCGTGAATGTCCCGCGATACCGGCCGACCGCACGCAGCCAGTCCCCCGGACTGCGCAGGAATCGGCTCGGTGGCATGAGCACCGCATCGATGCCGCGGAATACCGGCGTCAGGAATCCGCCGATCAGGCCCATATCGTGATGCAGCGGTAGCCAGCCGACCCACGTGTCACCCGCACCCATCGCGGCTGCCTGTGCGATCTGTTCGCAGTTGGCCGCCAGATTCGCGTGGGTGATCTGCACGCCCTTCGGTGTTCCCGTCGAACCGGAGGTCGCCTGGATGAATGCCAGATCCTCCGGTTCGGGGAGTCTGGGTGCCAGCGTCGGCGCGTCGGGTGAACAAGCCCAGGCGTGCAGTACATCGCCATCGATGGCGGCCACGGCGTCCGGCAGTTCTCCCCCTGCGAGTACCGACCGGGTCGCGACCACCGCCGCTGGTTCCAGATAACTGAGTAGCCGAGTGAACTTGTCGCGGAAAATATCCGCCGAACCGAACCCGCCCGGCGTCGCCACCGCGGTCGGCACCGCACCGAGCAGCAGCGCACCGAAGAACGCCGTGACGAACTCCGGGGAGGTGGGCAGACACAGCATCACCCGATCCCCCGGCTCGACACCCTCGGCGGCCAACGCCGCCGCGGTCCTGCCTGCTGCGGACGCGAGATCATCATGCCGCCAGGCAATTTCACCGTCCGAGTCGCCGCGCTCCGGTACGAAAATCGTCGACGGTGCCAACGCTGCACTCCCGGCATTGGCCAGTAGCGCATGCACGATCGTCGGGTGCTGAGGAACCAATGCCGTCACTGCTCACCTCGCACGTAACGCACGATCTCGCCGACGGTATTCAACTGTGCCGCAGCATCTTCCGGAATGACGATGCCGAATGCCTGCTCCAGCTGAATGGTCAGCTCGATCGCGGTCGGCGAATCCAGTCCGTAGTCGATCAATTGCGCGGACGCGTCGATCTCGTCCGCCGAAACCCACAGCACCTCACCGACAATGGCGCGCACCCGCGCCTCGATCTCGGTGGCCGGGGTACTTGCCTGTGTACTCACCCGAGTAACTTCCCTTCGGTCACGCAGGCGCGGACCGACTCCTCGAGATCGACGCCGTCGCCGGTGTCGATGCGGTGGAATCCCACTTCGGGGAAGGCCACCGCGAGGGTGTCGCGCACCTGTAGATATCCCTCACGCAGGGCTCCGAGCCGCTCTGCTGTTTCATGGGCCTCTTTCGGCCCGTTTCCCGAACGTTGCGCGCACCGTGCCGCGGCCTGTACCGGTGGTGCGTCCAGCCACAGCACGGCGTCGGGCAGTGTGGTGCGAAAGCGTTCGGCGAAGCCGGGGACGGTTTCGGTAATGTCGCGGCGCACCAGATCCGCGATCTCCGACAGCAGGTCCCAGATATTCGGGGAGCTGCCGAGCCGGGTGGATTCCGACCGCTGCCAAGCGAGGATGTCGTCGAAGGTGCCCGGCCGGTGGCACTCCAACACGGCCGCGATCTCCTCGGCGCGATCGAGACCGTTCCATTCCGGGCGAGCCAGCGCGACATACAGCGGGCCGTAGACCAGCAATTCGATCAGCGGATGCCGCTCGAATACCAGCACATCCGGCGACCAGGTGGTCAGGAAATGCCGCTCGACCGGACCGAACAGCGTCATCTGCAGATACATCGCGGTGGCCTTCATTTCCAGGCTGCCGATTTCATCGCATCCGATGCTGAAGGCCTTGAGCTGCTCGGAAAGATCCGTCAACGGCACATTCCTGGTGTTGTGGAAGTCCGGGCAGGTCATCGAGGCGAAAGAGCCGGTACCCGGGGCCAATTCGCGCAGCCGCGCCATGACCGAGGATTTGCCCGAACCATCGATGCCGACGATCGCGACGCGGCGGGTCACCGGTCGTCCTCCCGCAGTTGAGCGAGAACGGCCTTGGTGATGTCGGCGGGGGTGTCGGTACCGTCCAGGCGGATCCACCCGAATTCCTCCGACAAGGCCTCCAGCGCATCGTGACTGCGCCGCTGGAAGGTCAGGAAGGTCTCCTCATCGCCGTAGCCGCTCTCGTAGTCGCTGCGCAACTGCTTGCGCCCCAATGCGTCCTGTGGACTCACCGCGAGATAGAAGGTGCGATCGGGTTCCGGGAATCCAGCCGCCAGCTTGCGCAGCACCGCCGGATCGCCGCCGTGCGCGACTTCGGTGGCGAAGTACTTGTACCAGTAGGCATTTGCCAACAGGATGTCCGAACCGCGTTCGGCGGCGAGGTCGAAGGACAACTGCATGGCGTGGAACAGGAAGTGCGCGCGACTCAGCGGGGACAGCAGTTTCAGGTAGCCGTAGATCTCGGCCGGACTGCGCCACGGCAGCTTCGAGGAGACCTTCGGATCGAGGAATGCGTCCCAAATGGTCACGGCGGCAACGCTTTGGCCCTGCGCCTCGAATTCCGCGGCGATGCGGGCCACTTGGGTGGTCTTGCCCGATCCGTCGGCACCGGCGATGCAGATCAGGCGTTTGCGTGCGGTCAGTGGTTCATCCGTTCTGGTGGCCGCCGGGCGTGGGCGCTCCGGGGGCTGGGGTTGTTGCTTGGGCTCAGTTGGCAGTCTCGGCACCGCACGCACAGGCGCGGCGGGCTCACCCGGTTCGGGTGCCTGCGGCACGTCGGGGACCGGGCGCGGACGCTCCCGCGCCTGCTGCGGTTCCGCGCTGACATCGAAAGTTTGCGCGTGGTTGCCTCGACCGGACGGCGGCGCAACCGGCTCGGACGAAGCCTCCAGCACGCTGATGACCCCCACACCGCCGTCGACTCGGATCCGCTGACCAGAGCGGATTGCGGTTGTCGCACCCGCGACATTCAGCACCGCCGGTATTCCGTATTCGCGCCCGATTACCGCCGCGTGCGAGAGCATGCCGCCCACTTCGGTCACCACGGCGGAAACCAACCCGAGCGCGGGTGTCCACCCAGGATCGGTAAACCGAGTTACGAGGATGTCTCCCTCGCGCAGCTGGTCGATATCGGCCAGCGAAGTGATCACTCGCGCGGTGCCCTCCGCGATGCCGGGACTGCAGCCGAGTCCGGTCAGATCGCCCTCGCCGATCTCGCGAACCGCGCCCACGGTGACTCCGCCGCCGAGCTCATGCGGTGGTACCAGGTCCCGGTAGCCCGCGTACACCGCACGGCGATACACGATCTGCGGTGCGAGCGTCGAGATATCCACCCGCCCGGCCGTGAAATCGCACAGCTCATGGATCGACAGCTGGAACACATCATCGGCCTGCTCGAGCGTGCCGGCCGCAGCCAGGCGTACCCCCGCCTCCACGACATACGCGCGCACGACCGCGTAGCACTGCGACGAGAACTCCCGCATGCGCTCGCGCGCGACGAGATACCGGCGCATCCGCTCGACCTGCTTATCCAAAGCCTTGGCGTGCTTCACCCGTGCGAGCGGCTTGGCCCGTACCCGCGCGCGCACCCCGGCGAGTTCGTCTTCGTAGCGTTTGCGCTGATCCACCAGCGTCACATCCGGATCCGCGGGCGGGTTGCCGTGTTCGAGCATGACCGCGATCATCGAGCGCACCCGCTCGGGCGCCTCCGACCAGCGCGGGCTGGTGAGGTCCAGCTCCGCGTCGGCATGGAAGCCCTGCTCGTCGAGGAAGGCACCGAGCGCCTCAACCCACTCGGGACTGTCGAGGCCGTGATCGCTTGCTACCCGGTGCAATTCGACGATGCCGCGCTGCAACTGCATATGGCTGATATCGGCGAGCCCGCCCATCAGGTCGATGGCCGAGGTGGTCGCGCCGGTCGCGGCATCCACCTTGTCGAGCAGTTGCTTGAAGTCGGTCTGGACGCTGGAGTTGTTGTAGATGGTGGTGAAGTAGGTGCGCTCGGTGGCGGCATGGAAGGTGAGCAGGCAGTCCGCCAGATCCGCGACGAAGGTGGCCTGGTCGGTCTGTGGCAGTTCGCGTACTCGCTCGCGCCACACCGCGTATTTCGCGGGCCATTCCGCTGCGAATGCGTCGACCGCAGCCAGTTGATCCTGGTAGCTCTTCTGCACGGCCAGCGCCGCGGGCAGCGCCCTGGCGATCGTCTTCGCATTCGTCGGGGTGCGGTGCGGACCGTTGGGACCGTAGTCGTTGAGCACACCGAGGTCGTCATCGAAATGCTGTTCGTCGAAGCCGGGGATGCGGAAGAAGCACTTCTTCACCGCACTGACATTCCAGTAGGCGCGGCCGTAGTACATGGCCATCCAGTCCGGTTCCACGCCCGGTTCGGCGAGCTTCAACCGCTCGAAGAACCGCTGCATCGAGTACTGGAAAGCGTTGTCGTACAACGAGAACATCATCGGCGTGCAGACCCGCGCCGAGACGCCGCCATCGCGTAGATCGGCATCGGAGAACTGGTCGATATCGGTACGCCAGGTGATCGCGGTAATGGCCCGCGCCTGCAGCAGCCACAGTTTCCCGTCGCCGTCGATGGCCCATTCGATATCCTGCGGGCGGTGCCGGTGCGCCTGCACCGCGAGCATGAGGGCGGCGAGTTCGGCTGTGGCGGTGGCATTCAGCTCGACATCCTCATCACCCGCCGCCCGCTCGACCACCGCGCCGTCGAACAGTCGCAGTGTGTATCTGGTCGGCGTGACATGTCCGGAGACGAGTCGTTCGCCGAGTCCGCGGCAGGCTTCGACCACCGCGTGGTCCTCGATGCCAGTGAGCGCGTCGATGCTGAAACCGACACCGGCACAACGCGCGTCGACCATACGCTGCACCAGAACGGCGACCGGGGCGCCGGCCTCGTGATAGCCGCGCCTGGCCAGATAGGTGCGAACTCGCTCGTTGTGCACCGACTCTCGGCACTGCTCGATATGTTTGCGCAGGGTCGTGACATCGGTGATATCGAGGTACGACTCGTACTGACCGGCGAAACTCGCGTCATCGAGATCTTCGAGCACACCACTCGAACGCGCGGCGACCGGGAAGCCGCCCAGCGCCCGGACCCAGCCTTTCAGGTCGTCATCGGATACCTCGGCCAGATCGAGATCGGCCGTGACGACGAAGCCGGGCGGCACCTCGAATCCGGCCACGATCAGTTCGTGCAGAGTCCCTGCCTTGCCGCCGGCGTGGTCCGGTGCGAAATCGGCCGCGCCGAGGAACATCGGGGCGAATGGAGCTGCGGTGGGAGTTTCGGACACGGTGGAAGCTCCTGTCGGAAGCAGAACCGGGCGCACATCGTGACGGGCGGCCAGGTCGCGGGCGGCGCGTACGCCTGCCACGGTCAGGCCGCCATAGGACGGACTCGCCGTGCGCGGTTCGAAACCGAGCAGTACGGTTTCGGCCATACACGCGTAGACGACCCCGGCGGGCAGCCCGGTTTCGGGAAACGGGGGTGTCTGGCCCAGCGGCAGCGCCATGCGGCCGCCTGAGACCAGGGTGATATTCGGTTGCTGGGACACCGCGGGTGCCACATCGCCGGGGACCGCGAGATCGACCACGAGCACCGGATGGTCGTCGGCCAGTGCTTCGGCGGTGACCACGGGCACGGCCGAATTCGTGGCGGTGAGGACAATGCGACAGGTACGCAGGGCGGTCAGGTCCTCACTGACCGTCACCACGCCGGGCAGACTCGCGGCCACCCGCTCGAGCCGGGACGCCGACCCGGCACGCCCGACCAGGGTCACCGAATCAGCCAGCGGCACAAGCAGTTCCGCCATCACCGCGCCGATATTGCCGAGCGCACCGAGAACACCGATCCGGCGCTGCCCCGGTTCGAGGCGGGCTAGTTCGGCGCGAACCATTTCGTAGGCACAGGCCGCGGTGAGCGAATTACCAGAAGTCACCTTGACGGCGTCCTCCACGACATCGCGCGAGGCATTGGTGACGATGGAGGTGTACCCACCGAGACCGATTACGCTGGCGCCCAACGTGATTGCATGCTCCACCGCCTCCAGCACCAGATCGCGCAGCCAGGCGCGATGTCCGGCGCGCTGGCATTCGATGATCTGTTCGGCCGAAATCGGCACCGCGATCAGGCATACCTCGACCGCTGCGCCCGTCGGCGACGTGACGATCTGTCTGGTCAGTTCGAAGGGTTCAGCCACCCCGCGCAACCGTTCGAACAGGGCGGCGAATTGGCCGTCGGACCATTCGGACAGTTCCGGTGCGAATCTGCGCAGATCCGCGGCGTCGGGCAGATTGGCCAGGAACACGACCCTGGTCGGGGCGTTCCAGTCGCGGGCGACCTCGTTGGTGCGCCGCCGCGATGGCGACCTGCGTTCCGGCACCGGCCAATTCGTGCTGACCGGTGCGGCCAAGTGTGCGAGCAGTCGGGCGTAGTCGCCGCGGTGCATCAGTGCGGCGAGATCGTCGAGCGCCGCTGTCAGCCGGTCCAGCTCGGCGGCGGCGAGGAACGCCGAGGGCTGAATGCGCAGTGTGGTCGGCGCGGAAAGTGTTGGCAGCATGCGAATTCGGTGGGCATGCAGCAGATAACCCGCCACCACATACCCGAACATTTCCGGATCGCAGATCTCGCGCAGCAGTGCGGATGTCGGTTCCGGTGGCGACAATTCGATGCCCTGCAACAGCCCGCGCCCCCGCACGGCGACGATCTCCTCGGGCCAGCGCCGCGCCACCGCGTCGAGCCGCGATCGCAGCCGCGCGCCGGTATCGGCGATCCGGAGCTGGTTGTCCCGCAACAGGTCCAGTGCCGCGTCGGCGACCGCGCAGGACAGATCGTCATCGGCGAAGGTCGAGGTGTGGTACCGGCCGAAGTCGGCAATCGAGCGTTGCCGGTCGACCAGCAGGGCGGAGATCTTCACCAGCCCACCGCCCAGCGATTTCGAGAGCAGGTAGTAGTCCGCGCTCACCTGCGACGGTGATGAGGCGAGGAATGTTCCGGTGCGGCCCATGCCCGACTGGATCTCATCGAATACCAAGGCCGCCGTGTGCCGATCGGCCAACTCGCGCAGTGCCAGCAGCGTCGCGGCCGGAACCTCCCGGACACCGCCCTCACCCTGGATCGGCTCGGTGAATACCGCGGCGATCGGCGAGATCGTGGTCCACGATCGCACCGGCCGACCCGCGCCATCGAAGGTAATCCGGCATACCGGCCGCAGTTCCTCGGCGAACGCATTGGCCACCGCGTCCGGGTCCCAGGTGTCGAGCCTGCGCCGCTCCGGGCCGGGCACCACCAGGTCCGCGGGCGTATCGGCCTGCTCGGTCAGGGCGAAGGCACCGGCTGTCTTGCCATGGAAGGCACCGGTCAGCGAGACGAAAACCGGTCCGCACCGCCGCAATTCGTCTATCTCCCGCAGCGATTCGGTGAGAATCTCGGCGACCGAGCGGCCATCGTCGTCGGATCCGTTGTCGGCCGCGGCAATCGGACGAACATCGTGCAGGCCGTCGCGCCGAACCCGGCGCAGGCCGCGCCGCAGTTCGGTCTCCAGATCGTCGAGGGCGCGGGCATGCGCCACCGCCGCGTGCCGGATCGCCGCCTCCACCGCATCGGCGCCGGTGGACCCGAAGGTCACCACGTGCTCGCGACCGCTCTCGGCGGCCACCGCCTCCGAAAGTCTTCGGGCAAGTCGGGCGGCCCCCGGCCGGACACTGCCCTGGGAGACGAACGGCATCTGCTGATTGAGTTGCGCGGTCGCCACCCGCACCAACGCCGGATGGTTGTGCCCGAACAGCGCCGCACCGAAACCGCCGACAAGATCCAGAACCCGGGTCCCATCCGGCCGGATCAGGTAGTCACTTTCGGCGCCCGCGTACACGACATCCAGATGGCAGGCGCGTAGCAGCCGAGCCAGTCCAGGACGGTTGTGCCGGGCGAAGTCATCGAATAATTCGTCTTCGGAAACAATGGCGGAGGAATTTATTTGTTTCGAAAACAGAACGCCTGCCGACACGACTTATGCTCCGATTCCAGAGTTCCGGTCGGCTGCACACTTGGCGACCACACAGTCGATTACGTCGCGCGCGGTATGCAGGGTCGTGGCCTCGGCATCGGAGATCTCGATACCGAACGCACGCTCGAGTTCGATGACGAGTTCCGCTGAGCGGACCGAGTCCAAGCCATAATCCAGCAACGGCGTATTCACATCGATCGACGGCACCTGCAATCCCCGTGAAAAGAGTTCACGCACCCGTGTACCGACATCATGCAACCCGGTCATCGCACGTCCTCCGACGCGCTCGAACCTGCCGCGTACACCCTGCGCGCAACGCGGGTGCAAACCATCGAATCCGTCGCGTTTGCCAGTAATATTCGCTGGTCAGCGCGGAATTCTCGGTCAGCCGAGACTGCGATCACTTGCCCTCCGATACGGCAATCAGGACTGTCACGTCCGATATTTCGTCCATATGCACAACTGTCAGCAATCACAGTGGTGCATGCACACATCTGTACACCGCCGATTTCCGACTGGCAATGTGAATAGCGCCGACTCAGAGCGCGGTCGAACTTTCAGCAACTGTTTCGCTAATTCGGTCATGCGACATGCGAAGCACTCGGCTAGGTCGCCCAAAAATGGGACCCGACGAGGCTGCGTCTGAGACAATACATTCCGCGGTTCACCGTCACAGATAATTCGTCAATTCGCCCACCCGCCGCGGTGCGGAATCATCTGTCAATAAATGCGCTGTTCACACCCGGTTCACCGAGTGGAATGCAGAGTTTCCGAACCGACCCATCGGTACTTTTGTTTTGCACTGGGCTCTAGCACATTTCGCGCGGAATACAAAGTCACGTAACGCCTTTTTTACCTCGGGTAACCGGTCCTGCGTCATGCCCGAACTTCCGGCTAACTTCTGGTCCCGGCGGCAGATGTGACGGCTCTCATTACCGGCCGGTAGCTCCTCTGACGCACTGTGACCGGTCACAAGCGCCCGACCGCCCGGATAGCGCACTCTCACAGAACCATGCGAACCAGTCCACACGCCCCTTCGGGCAGTTAGTGTGAATGCTCCACACAGCTACACCCGTGGCCGAATAGGAGTCGCCAATGCCCGTCGACCACTCGATCAGGCCGACCCTGACCCTTTCGGGCAAGCCGATGTCGTCCCCACTCAAGGATGTCCGCGCGCTGTCCCGACAGATGGTCGGCCACTTCGTGGACAACGTCATCCCCTGCTCGACGATGCCAGGTGATGCCATTACCGGCGATTTCACCGCCAGCACCCGCGTCTGCCTCGAAATCGCGGTCAGCATGCTCGACGGCAAGGACATCCCGGAGAAGGTGCAGCGGCTCGAGGACCATGCCGCGGGCTGGGCCCGCGAAGGCGTGCCCATCGACACCATCCTGCATTCCATCCACGAGGGCTTCCAGATGGGCCTCCAGCTGGTGGTGTCCAGTGCGACGATCAAGGACTACGACAATCTCGTCGACGGCGCCAAGATGGTCATCGAACTGCTCGATAAGCTCACCTCGGCGATCTCGGTGGCCTACATCCGCGAGCTGCGTGCCGTCGTCAGCGAGCACCACACTGCCGTGCACACGCTCACTTCCGCGCTGCTCGGCGGGCACAGCACCTCGACCATGGCCCGCGAATGCGGTATTGCCATCGCGGAGTCGTATGACGTTCTCGCCGTTGCCATTCCAGCGCATCGCGACGAGCACAATCCGATGCTCGACGCCCAGGTGGTGGCCCGGCGCAAGTTACGTCGGCTGCAGGCCGAACTCGCCACGCAATGTGGAGCGAGCGCGCTGTCGCTGCTGAGCGTGGACGGCGGCACCGTGCTGATCCCCTCGGCCCAATTCGACAACGACGAACTCGACGCGGTGGTGGTCAGGCTCGCGCACGCCGCGCAGGTCGGCATTACCGCGACCATGGTCGTGGCCACGCCGGAACAGATTCCGAACGCCGCCGACCAGGCCCACGAACTCCTGGACATGGTGCAGCGGCTGCAGGCGGTGGCCGGGCTCTACCGCTTCGACGAACTCGCCCTCGAATATCAGCTCACCCGGCCGGGCCCAGGCCGCGAATACCTCGGTTCGCTGCTGGACCCCCTGGACGAACACCCCGAACTGCTGGAGACGCTGCAGCGCCACATCGCCAATAACCTCAACCGCCAGCGCACCGCCCGGGTGCTGCACGTGCACACCAATACGGTCGATTACCGGCTCAAGCGCATCGGACAACTCACCGGCTTCGACCCGTCACAGCCGTCCGGGCTGTGGTACCTGCGCTCTGCTCTGGTCGCGCGCACGTACCGCACCTGATAAAGACGCCCGTACACTCGTGATACCGAAAGGCCCGCCGGAGGATCGCCCGGCGGGCCTTTCAGTGTCAGGCGGGTGCGCCGATCACGAAGGTAGGCCGAGCCCCGCGGCCAGCACCGGCCACGAAGTCTTCAGTGCCTCTTGCCAATACCCCCACGAGTGGGTCCCAGTGGGCTGGAAGTCGTAGGTGGCCGGGATGCCCAGTTGATCGAGTCTGGTGCGCAGGTTCTGGGTGCACCAGCTCACCGCGGATTCGATGACACCGCCGATCACCAGCTGATTGAAGAACCCACGCGGCCCGGGCTGCATGTGGGTACCGTCGTAGACGTCGTACATGCCGGGCACGCCCGTACCGGTAGAGATGAACAGGTGGATGCCGCGCAACCGCTCTGCATGCAGGTACGGATCGTTGGCCGCCCACATCGGATCATTCGACGGCCCATACATATTCATCGTATCGCCGCCGCCCCAACCCTCCACCGCGAGCTTCACGAACTGCTGCCCGATCGGATCACTGATCTGCGCACAACCGCTGTAAGCCGCAACCGCCTGGTACAAACCAGGTTTCGCGATCGGCAACTGCAAAACCGAAGTGCCCGAAGTGGACAGCCCCGCGATCGCATTGACGCCGGTGGTATCGAGTTCGGCATCGATCAGCGGCGGCAACTCCTCGGTGAGGAACGTCTTCCACTTGTACAGACCAAGTTTCGGATCCGGCGCACGCCAGTCTGTGTAGTAGCTCCACTTACCACCCACCGGCTGCACCACATTCACGTCTTTGTCGGCGAGAAACCTCAGCACATCGGTGTTCTTCTGCCAGGTCGCACTGTCCTGCCCACCCCCACCCCCATTCAGCAGATACAACGTCGGCCGCGGTGTCGACCGATCCGCCGGACGCAACACCTTCACCATGATGTCCTGTTGCATCGCAGCGGAATACACCCGCAACTGCACCGTACGATCATCCTCAGCCCACGACCCGGTGATCGACGACGGCGCATCAGCATTCGCGACCGACGGCACCACGACCACACCCGCGGCAACGGCAACCACCGCCAGCGCATGCACCCAACGACCACACAGTATTTCCAAGCCGCTCATGGCCGATCGTTCCCACCTGGGTCCCATTGCTTTCCTTCCTGCAGAAGCGCGCTATTCCTCGGCAGCCGCCACTCATGTTGATCAACGGCGCCGAAACTGCGCCAACGCTAGAACCGCAGAACTCCGCGGCAAATGCGGACCGACAGGGTCTGGACACCTCATGACTGGGCTCCGCACTGCTAGGGGTACGACATAACGAGCCGGGACGGCTCTAGCCGCTACGACCAGACCGAAATGTCAGCCACGCCGCACCGAGAACGGGATCTCGAGGCAGTCCGGTTTCAGCGTTCGAGAGGACGGAGTTTCACCACCCTCTACTTCGCGCAGCTCACGGCCCGACAGAGCACACTGGAGCTTTGGTATGCCGAGGATGCGCAACTCACAGTCGGGGACACTCCGTACGTGGGCACGACGGCGATCTTCGAGCAGCTCGTCCGATTCCCGCAGGCTGGGTACAACGTCAACGCGATCGATGTCCAGTCAGACATCGCTTCCTCTACGCTTCTTCGGGCGACTGGAAATCTCATGCTGGACGGAACTCCAGATGCTCGTCCGTTCGAGACATCATTCACGCTGAACAGCTCCTCGATGATCGCCGACCAGACCTTCCAAGGCATCTAGATCGCGATTGGACGATCCCGCCAGACCTTCGTGTCACGCGATGCCACAAATTGGCTTCAGCTGAAGCGTGCGTTCTCAGGTCGCGCGCTTCTGCCCGGCAGGACCGGACATACCGATGCTGATGAAGCTGTCCGGGTACACGGCGGTTCGCAGCCTCGCGGAGTACGCGCGGGTGTCCGATGAAGGTCTCCTGAACTTCCAGGCCGACACCGATCCCGCCGCGCGTCGCCATGGCCGGCGGCCGGGCGAATAGTCCGTGGCCGGAGACGAACATGATGAGCATTGAGACATCTATCCCGTTGTGCGAAGCGGAATTTCATGTCCTGTGCTAGTGGAGTTGGCCCACTGCCGACGCTGTGACCTGGGGTGGACCGTCCTCGATGGCACAACGAGTGCGTGACTTCACCAATGCAGGTAGTCCGTTCGACTTTCCCGTTGTGCGAAGCGGCATTTTATGTCCTCCGCCGCAGGCCAATAACGTCGGATTCATGGAGTGGAATTTTCAGTCGGCCGAAGAGCTTTCAGCTGCCTTGCGTGCCGGTGCGGTGACCTCGGAGGAACTGACCGACGAGGCGATCGCCCGGATCGAGCGCGACGACAAGGCGATCAACGCGATCTGTGTACCGGACTTCGACAATGCGCGGGCCGCCGCACGCGCTGCCGACCAGGCGCGCGCCCGCGGCGAGGACCGGCCGCTGCTCGGCATTCCGGTAACGGTCAAGGAGTCCTACGACATCGCCGGGCTGCCCACGACCTGGGGCATCCCAGCGCAGCGGGACTATATACCGGCCGAGGACGCGGTACAGGTGTCGCGGTTGAAGGCCGCCGGCGCGGTGATCCTCGGTAAGACCAATGTGCCGTTGACGCTGCGAGATATCCAGAGCTTCAACGAGATCTACGGCACCACCAACAATCCGTGGGATCACGGCCGCACGTCGGGTGGGTCGTCCGGCGGTTCGGCGGCGGCCCTGGCGTGCGGATTCGGCGCGCTGTCCATCGGCTCCGACCTCGCCGGTTCGCTGCGCACCCCCGCGCATTTCTGCGGCATCTACGCACACAAGCCGACACTCGGGCTGGCGCCGACCCGCGGCATGGTCGCGCCGCCCGCACCGGCAATGCCGATCGACCTCGACCTCGCCGTCGTCGGCCCGATGGCGCGCACCGCCCGCGACCTGACGCTGCTGTTGGACGTAATGGCCGGACCGGACCCGCTGACCCACGGCGTCGCCTACGACGTCGCACTGCCGCCCGCGCGCCACGAGCGGCTGGCCGACTTCCGTGTCCTGATCATCGAGGACCATCCGCTCATTCCGACCGGATCGGCGGTGCGGGCGGGCGTGAACAGGGTCGCCGAGGCGCTCGTCGACGCGGGCGCCCGCGTCGAACGGCGCAGTCCGCTGCTGCCCGATCCGACCGAAGCGGCGACGCTCTACATGCTGCTGATGCTGTCGAACGCCGCCACAAGTCTTTCCGTCGACGTGTACGAACAGCTGCAGACCCACGCCGCCGCCCTGAGCGCGGACGACCGGAGTCTCGATGCGGCGCGGCTGCGCGGCATGGTGCTCAGCCACCGCGACTGGGTCGAGGCGAACAACCGTCGCGAACTCCACCGCCACGGCTGGCGGCAGCTCTTCGCCGAGTTCGACGCCGTGGTGTGCCCCATCACGCCCACTCCCGCCTTCCCACACGACCACAACGGAGGTCTGGAGAACCGGCACATCGACATCGACGGCGTCGAGTACCCGTACTTCGACCAGCTCGTCTGGGCCGGTGTGGCGACCATGCCCGGCCTGCCCGCCACCGCCATACCCGCGGGCCGGTCCCCCGAGGGGCTGCCGGTGGGCGTGCAGCTCATCGGTCCGATGTTCGAGGACCGCACCCCACTGCGGCTGGCCGAACTACTCGAGCACAAGATCGGCGGCTTCCAGGCACCGAAGTAACCCGCACCACCGGGTGTCCACCCAGGACGAGGCGCCGTAGAAATCGCAACCGACCACGACGACCCGAGAATCGTTGCAGAAGTCGACATCCGCCATTGCCACGGGGCGTTCGCGGCAACGCACGGTATTGCCGCATTCAGGGCGGTTTGCGACACGAAATACACTGCGGTGCAGCATCGATCGCAGATCGACGCACGAACATGGGTATGGCCGCCCGTCCAGGTCGTCGACCGGGATCCCGCCGAGCCCCCGCTTCCGGGTCCGTCATACGGGCTGAACGAGCACAGAGGCCTAGCCGCCCAGCAGGCGGCGGATCTCCTCGTCCGGATACGGGGTGTTCCGGCTCCCCTGCTGGAACGCACGCATGAACGCGGACATCGCCGCGGCGATCGGCGCGTGCCGGGTGAGGACCGTGGCGGCCTCCTCAGGGATGCCCTCCGGCGGCTTGCCCTCGGCGAAGGCGCGCACCATCGTGGCGCGCGCCTCCCGGTCCTCCCTCCGGAGCCCGTACAGGGCGGTGACCAGCCAGTTCACCAGGTAGGTGGCGGTATAGCCGCGGTCGTAGCTCTGGTTCTGGTCGAAGAACGCGGCCTCCTCCGGCGAGAGATCGAACCCCGAGGAGAGCGCGAGGCCGTAGTCGCCGAAGTAGAGGCGTTGACCGTCGGTCAGGATGTTCTCGAAGTGCGCGTCGAGGTGCAGCAGCCCACGGCTGTTCATGAACGCGATGCCAGCGGCCAGTTCCCGCTCCACCACGGCGCAGGCCCGGTCGGTGGCCTCGTCGCCCGCCTCGATCTGGACGTTCAGCCACTCGTGCAGGGTCTGCGGGATGTACTCCAGGAACAGCGCGATGCTCGCCGAAGAGTCTCGGAGGGCCTCGATTCGGTGACGTACCTGCGGTCGGCCGTCCCAGTAGGCGACGACGCGATCGATGTCGGCGAGCTCCTCCGGCAGCGGCGTCGTGTCCGGCAACACCCGCCAGTGATACATCAGCGGGAAGCCCTCGTGTTCGGCGGCGAGCACCCAGTTCGTCGTCATGGTGTGCACGGCGAGCTCGCGCCAAGCCCCGAAGCCCGCCCCGCCGATGAGGCCAACGCCGTAATGGTAGAACAGCGGCACATCGAACAGGTTCGCCGTGGACCGGACATGCTCCGGCTGTCGTTCCAGATCGGTGAGAGGCACTCGCTTCACGAAAACCGGGGTTCCGGCGACCTCCAGCAGCGCCGACTTCCCGCCGATACCGACGCCGATCGGCACGGCCGCATCCACGAGCTCACGCAACGCATGATCGCTGTGCAACGCCAGGGCCGTGGAGACAGCGCTGTGAGCGCGCAGGCGCGCCGGGCGCGACATGTCACGGCTCGTCGCCGCGTCGCCGGATATCGCCGCGTCAGGTGAACAGGACGTCACTGCAGCATCGATCACGATACTGGCATACCGGTGACGACGCAGAAGCGCGAAATCGTCGACACCGAGCACCCTCGGCACCTCACGCACCGACACATGGTGACCTCAGTTGCTTGGCGTTACCACCGAGCGTGAGACAGAGTCGAAAGTGGGACAGAGCCGTTGCGTTCACAGTCCCCGCCGTCGTCAGTCGACTCCTCAACGTCAGCATCGAAGCAGCGCGCTTGGCGGAAGAGATCCGCGACAACCTCGAAGCCCGCATCATCGAGGCCAAACGCGAGGGCTGGCTCGGCGAAGTCGAGGGCCTCCTGCAAGTCAGCTACAGCGGTGTCGAGGACAAGCTCAGCCAGATCGACGCTTCGCTCCAACGGCGGTCGGCGGGAACCGATCTCGGTATGCCCGCGCTCGGGTCCATTGCTGGAAGGTCTTGTGCACCATGAGAACACAAGAGTTTGTCCGTCGCGGCGGATCAGCGGAATGAACGCACGAAGACAGCGGGCGCGGCCGGTTCCGACGCCGGCGGCGCCGACGCCGGCCCGAGAGGACCCGAACGTGCCGCGCTCGTTACTGCGGCATATCCCCGACCGTCACGTTGGTATCGATGAGTCCGAACACCTCGCCCTGTGGCGCCGCGACCATCGCCATCCGGCCGGCCGGCGAGTCGGAGGCGGGCATCAGGACCCTCGCGCCGAGCTCGGAAGCCCGCGCCACCCCGGCGTCGACGTCGTCGAACTGGAACCAGGTCAGCCAGTAGCTGGGCATGGGATCGCCGGGCATCACGGTGTCGTCGTTCATACCGCCGGCGGGCTGTTCGCCGCCGCGCGGGGTGAACATCGCGTAGATCATGTTCTTACCGTCGCCGATGTCGGCGTAGGTGAAGCCGAAGACGTCGGCGTAGAACTTCTTCGCGGTGTCGAGCTGGCGGGTGTGCAGTTCATTCCAACAGTAGGCACCGTGCTCGTTGTGGACGGCGGCGCCGTTGTGCGCACGCGCCTGCCAGACGCCGAAGGCCGCGCCGACGGTGTCGATTCCGATGAACATGCGCCCGGCGTCGAGCACGTCGAGCGGGGGCATGACCACCTGACCACCGGCCGCGCCCACCTTCTTTGCGATCGCGTCGGCATTGTCGGCGGCGAGGTAGGTCGTCCACACCGAGGGCATCTCGGCCTGCGGTTTCGGGCCGATTCCGGCGACCGCATCCGTGCCCTTCATCCCCATCAGATATCCGCCCGCATCGTCCCCACCGCCGTCGATGGTCCAGCCGAACAGATCGGCGTAGAACTCGCTCGCCTTCACCGGGTCGTCGACCTGGCAATCGACCCAACACGGGGTGCCCTCGGACCAAGGTGTGCTTCGAACAGGCATCGATATCTCCGTTCACTCGTCGGTTGCCAAAGGTCGCGGGCGGGCGTACCGAGCCCACCCGAGAAGGTGCCGGTCACACTGCCTTCTAGTAGTGAACCAGCATCTCCTTGCCGGTGTCTGGAGTTTGCTGAACGTTTACCGTCACCGCAACGGGTCACGACAACCGAATGCCCACCGGGCCGATTGTGCGGAATCGGCCCGGTGGGCACGCCGCCACGCGCCTGCACCGACCGGGAAAAGGAGGCGGGATAGGAATCCGTTTCAACGGGACGGGATCGCGTCGCGGTGGGCGCACCCGCCGAACAGGCTCGGGAGTCGGGGTTCGTCCTGTTCGGCCGCGGTGCACGCCTACTCGGATGTCACAGCTTGCCGCCACCGCCGATCAACCACGGGTTGAAGGCGCAGTCCAGATTCGGATGAGCGGCCGGGTCGAGCGCGTTGAGCGCGATCGACAGCGCGCGCGGCGAGTACATCATCGTCAGGTGATCGGACAGGTCCTGTTCGCAACCGTCCTGCAAGGTGATGTTGTGGACGGTCGAGCCCGGACCCGCCTTCAGGAAAGTCAGGTCGTAGGGGTTGGTGACCTCGTCGTAGCGAGTTCCGACCACGGTGTAGTCGACACCGGGGACGGTGTCGCCGTTCGCGTTGAGCTGGTTCACGAAATCGGAGCCGATGGTCTGCTGGATGCCCGCGTGACCGACGAAGATCTCGATGAAGCCGAGAATGTCGATACCGAAGTTGTTGATGGCCCGGCCCAATGCGCCGATGCCGTCGAGGCTGGTGCCGTGGTGGGTGGCACCGAAGGTGACCAGATTCTTCACCTTGGCCGCACCACCCTCGAACTTGGTGTACCAGTTGGCCAACGAACCGCCCTGCGAGTGGGCGACGATATCGACCTCCGACGCGCCGGTCGCGGCGAGTACTCGATCGACGAAGGCTGCGACCTGTTTGGCCGAATCCTGGATGTAGCCGGTGCCCATCACACCGGGCAGCACCGATCCGAGACCGCCGCCTTCCAGCAGATTCGAACGTCCGTAGTTGAAGGTGAAGACGCAGAAGCCCGCATCCTTCATCGGCTGGCCCATGTAGGCGAACCCGTTGTAGGCGTTCATCCAGGTGCCGTGCAGTGCGACTACTGGGCGCGGATGTTCGGCGGTCGGCTTGCAGTTCCAGTCGTTGGTGCCGGGCGGTGCGACATCGGGATTCAGCAGACCGTAGCCGAACGCGGCCAGCCACGCTGTGCTCGGCGGGCCGTAACCCACTGTGTCACTGGCGTATCCGCCCGATGATCCCGAGCTGCTGCCGGAGCCACCGTAGCAATCACCGGAGCCATTGCCCGATCCCGCACCGCTGCCCGAGGTGCAGGCCGAACCCGAACTGCCCGCGCTGCCGGAGTCGGCCACCGGCGCCGCCTTCCGGCCCGCGGCGATGTAGTCGGCCAGAGTCTGCTCCGTTGGCGCCGGATCGGGATTCGCATTGGCTGCGACCCCGGTCACACTCATGGCGAGCACCGAGACGCCCATCATCACCGCGGCGCTGACCGACCGACCGCATCTACTTCGTTTCATGACATGCCTTCCTGGAGAACGTCAGCGTTCGAGTCGCAGCGCCGAGGTAAGTCGGTCAACGGCACTGAAACTGCGGCAACGCTAAAGCCGGGTGCTGGTGAAACCCATGCGGCGGCAACGTAACTGGACACCTCACCAAACGGCTTTGCCCCTATTAGGGGTGCGGCACAATCGCGGTTTCCGGTGTCGCGGCGACGGCCACAATTCAGACGATCGAATTCGGTGAATTCTCCAGATCACCAACGGATTACGAGGAATTCAGAACATTCGAGAAGACCATGGTTCCACGTTTTCCCCGCCGTCGGCGGCCACCCGACGGCTAATGAGTGGAGCTGCCATGTTCGATCCGATCGAATCCACCGTCCGCTTCGGCCGCGGCATCGCGCGGATGACCGCGGGGACGCTGCTCGGCGCCGCGACGGTGGCGTCGGCATTGCTGCACAGCCCGCCAGCGGTCGCCGATGCCGGCGGCGCGGCCGAGCAGCCACGGGGGATGCTATTCGGTTGGCCGCCAACCGAACCCGCGCCCTCGACACAGCCGCTCGGCTTCCGCGGACCGCAGACCGCGATCGTGGTGCTCGGCTACGGACTGCTACCCGATGGCGAGATGCGACCGGAATTGGTCAGCCGGCTGCACGCCGGATATGCGCAGGCCCTGCTGGCTCCGCTGTCACCGATCATCGTGACCGGCGGGAATCCGCGCAACGGTGTCACCGAGGCGCAGGCGATGGCGGATTGGCTTATCGGACACGGCATTCCGGCCGAGCGCATCCATATCGAGCCCGAAGCGGTGTCCACCGCGCAGAATGCCGAACGTTCGGCTCGGGTCATGCACGATATCGGCATGCGTGACGCCGTTGTAGTGACCTCCGCCGACCATATCGACCGAGCCGCAGCTCTTTTCGGCGATGCGGGCGTAGCCGTCGTCGCCACGCTCACTCCGGAAAAGGTACCGCCACTCGTTTGGGAGTTCGGGCCCAGATTCTGAACCACAGCAATACAGGAGCGAATATGAACAATGGCGCCGTTGATGCCGCTACAGATCCTGCGGACCAGGCCCGCACGTTACTCGACCATCGATATCGATCCGCCGCCACCTACGAGGTCGGGCGGGAAAAGATCCGCGAATTCGCACGCGCGACAAAGAATTTCCACCCCGCGCATTGGAGTGAGGAGGCGGCCGCGCAGCTCGGCTTCGGCGGGTTGATCGCCCCGCCGACATTCGCCTCGATAATCCTGCTGCGGGCCCACCGCGAAATACTCGATACCCTCATCACCGGGTACGATTCACACCGGATTCTGCATGCGGACCAGGTGCTCGATATCGGCAGGCCGCTGGTCGCCGGTGACCGGATCACCTGTGATGTCTATTTCGAATCATTCCATCATTTCGCCGATTACGACGTGCTCGCGGTCAAGAGCGTACTGACCGATCAGCACGGCGAGGTGGTGCAGACCGGTTCCACGGCCCTGCTGACGCGCGGCCCCCAGAGTGCCGGGTTGGCGCAGCGGGTCGGCCGGATCGCCATGGATTCCCTCGATGCGCCATATACGCCTGAGATCGTTGTTCCGGCCGAAGGCGACGGTCTCGTGGCACCGATCTCATCTCGGATACCTTGCACCACGGTCGATTTCGAATCGCTATCGGTCGGTACGGAGTTACCGGCCCGGGTCGTTCAGCTGTCGCGCGGTGATCTGGTCGATTACGCCGGGGTGACCGGTGATGCCGATCCGGGGTTGTTCAGCGAGCAAGCCGCCACCGCGAACGGTCTGCCGACCGTCGTCGTCCCCGGCATGCTCAAACTCGGTCTGGCCGCTGGATATCTCGGCGGCTGGCTCGGCGATCCGGCGGCCGCCACCCGATTCCGCGCCCAGTTCGCGCATTACACGCACTATCTGCGTATTCCGCCGTGGCAGGCCAGCGCCATCGAATTCCGTGGCCGGATAACTTCACTCGATACGCATCACCGCAAGGCCACCGTCGCACTGGACGCAAGGTCGCATGGCCGTCGGCTTTTCGGCTACGCCGCCGCGGAAGTCCTATTCCCCGAACGGGGTTGAAGTCCGGTCCCGGTGACGGCAGCCGGCGGGCTGGAGCGCAGCCGCGCGAGTCTGCGATGCGAGTCCAGCCGCGCGGCGCGGTCGTAAGTGCTGGTGTGGACCAGGATTTCGTCCGCGCCGGTGCGCGCGACCAAGGCCGCCAATGCGTCGGCGACCTCGTCCTCGGTGCCGTGGATATGGTCGCGCAGCGCCTCGTCGAAGATCCGTCGTTCCCGGTCGGTCATCGTCATGGATTCGATCTCCGCAGGTGGAATCAGCACCGGAAATTCGCCGCGCGTCCGGGAATACGCGCTCGACCACGCCTCGGGTAGCAATAGCCGATAGGCTTCCTCGGTGGTGTCGGCGATCACGACCGCGCCGGAAACGACGACATACGGTTCGGTTCCCCATGGCGTCGGGCGGAACCCCGCGCGGTAGCGCTCGATCGCCTCGGCCATGCGGTCCGGTCCAGCGATCGAGGCGATAACCAGCGGCAAACCGAAACGCGCTGCCCGTTCCGCGCCGGATCCGGTCGCCAACAGGAATGCGGGTACCCGCAGCCCCTCCGCGGGCCAAGCGTGCACACCCGACTTGCCGCGCGTGAAGTATTCGAGGACATCGGTGAGTTGCTGATCGAAATCGTCGGCATCGCTCTTGCCGTGTCCGAGTGCCCGCCGCACGCCGTCGGTGAAGCCGACCGAGCGGCCGAGCCCCATATCGATCCGTCCCGGATACAGCGATTCCAAGACCCCGAATTGCTCGGCGACGACCAATGGTTGATGGTTCGGCAGCATCACCCCGCCGGTGCCGATCCGGATCCGCGAGGTCGCCGCCGCCGCGGCCGCGGCCAGCACGGTCGGCGCCGAGCCCGCGACCCCGGGCACACTGTGGTGCTCAGAGACCCAGAACCGGTGATATCCCCAGTCCTCGGCCAAGCGCGCGAACTCCACGGTCTCCCGCAGTGCCTCCGGATGGCTCTGACCGCGTCGGACGCGCGAGCGATCCAGGATCGAAAACCGCACCTGATCGAGTTCCGAAGTCATACCTGTGTCAACACCCCGGGCCCCGCCGCATTCCACCGCACGGATGGTTCTGGATGAAAGAATGGAAATCACACCTGCGTAAACTGGTAGCCGGTCCTGCGGTCGTCGACGCGTATCGCGGCTCGGCACGAACGTCGAGCTCGACGTGGAGGCGCGAATGTCGCGGATCGGCCAGTCATTCCAACGTGCGCGCCGTCGCACCACCATCCTGTGGGGCATCACGCTCGCGGCTGTCATCGTATTGGCGGCAACAGCGGTGCTGGTCGCGGTGCGTCACACCGGTCGGGTGGCGAGTGGTGCGTGTCCGGATGATCCGTTGGCGTCGGCTCCCGGCTGGGCGCCGTCGAACGATCGGGTGGACGTGCCGATCGATGTGCATCCGTTCGTCGGCAACGGCTATCTCGGCTTGCGCGTACCGCCGCGCGGCATGGGATACACCGCGACCGATGAGATGACCGGCTGGCCGCTCTACACGCCCGCATACGACGGCGCTTTCGTCGCCGGACTCTATGCGCATACTCCGGGTGTGGCCGATAACCGCGAGGTCGCGGCGGCCATTCCGAACTGGTCCGGATTGTCGGTCGGTGTCGGTACGCACACCTATTCACCCGCCACGCCCGCTGCCCAGATCTCGAACTTCGCACAAACGCTGCACCTGCGTTGTGGACTGGTGCGGACCCGGCTGACCTGGACCGCGCCCGATGGCAAGGCCACCGATCTGGTCTACGACGTACTCACCGACCAGTCGGATCAGCATGTCGGCGCGGTGCACGTCACGTTGGCGCCGCACTGGTCGGGCGAGATGGTCGTCTCCGATCTCGTCGACGGCGCCGGTGCCCGACGAGTCAGCCAGTCCGAGGTGGGCGCTCGCGATGACGACACGATTCGAGTCGGATTTCGTACCGACGGCACCGATGTCGACGGCGATATCGCCTCCGTGCTACGCCCGGGGGCGGGTATCGCTTCGAACGCGATCGAGCCGACACCACCGGGCCGCGATCTCAGTGCGCGCCAGGATGTTCGGTTTCCGGTGCGCGACGGCGGCACGTATCAGGTGACGAAGTTCGTCGGGGTCGACACCACCCGTACCTCGCCTGATCCGGCGGCGACCGCGTTCGAGGCGGCACAGCGCGCCGTGCGGACGGGATGGGCGAACCTGCTCGCGGAAACAGCCGCGGCATGGCGGGTGCGGTGGCGCGGTGATATCGAGGTGCCCGGCCAGCCCGATATGCAGACCTGGGCGCGCGGTGCGTTGTATTCGCTGTACTCCAGCACGAATCCGAAACAGGACAACAGCATTTCGCCCGTCGGGCTCAGCAGCGACAACTATGGCGGCGCGGTGTTCTGGGATGCGGATATCTGGTCGTTCCCCGGATTGCTGCAGCTCGCACCGGAACTGGCGAAATCCGTGGTGGACTACCGCTTTCGGACGTTGCCCGCCGCGCGCGCGAACGCTCAGCGGCTCGGCTACCGCGGTGCATTCTACCCCTGGACCAGCGCGAGCCGTGGCGATCTCGACGAATGCCACAGCTGGGATCCGCCGCACTGCCTGACCCAGATCCATCTGCAAGGCGATGTTTCCCTGGCGGCCTGGCAGTACTACACGGCTACCGGCGACACCGGCTACCTGCGCGAACGCGGCTGGCCGGTGCTGCGCGCACTCGCCGAATTCTGGGCCTCGCGGGTGACGCGCAACGAGGACGGCAGCTATTCGATTCGCAATGTCGCTGGTCCCGACGAGTACAGCAACGGGGTGAACGACGCGGTCTACACCAATGCCGTCGCTGCCCTGGCCCTGCGCAATGCCGCACGTGCGGCTGAGATTCTGGGTGTACCGCGCCCGCCCGAGTGGACCGTTATCGCCGATGGTCTGCGCATGCCGTTCGATGGCAACCAGCGGATATTCGAACAATTCGACGGCTACACCGGCACTCCCATCAAACAGGCCGACACCGTGCTGCTCATCTACCCCCTGGACTGGCCGATGCCGCCGGATGTCGCGGCCAATGTGCTCGAATACTATTCGGAGCGAACGGATCCCGACGGCCCGGCGATGACCGATTCGGTGCATGCTATCGACGCGGCGAAAATCGGCGTCCCCGGTTGCGCCACCGACACCTTCCTCGAACGCGCCGTCCGCCCGTTCGTCCGCGCCCCCTTCGGCCAATTCGCGGAGGCTCGCGGCGCCAAGGTCGGAGCCGAAGACCCGCTCGCCGGTGCGCCCGCCTTCACGTTCGTCACCGCGGCGGGCGGCTTTTTGCAAACCTTCACCAACGGCCTGCTCGGACTGCGCTTCGACACCGACGAAATCCGCATCGCTCCCACGCTTCCACCAGAGCTCCGCGACGGTCTCAGCATCCATGGAATCCATTGGCAGGGCCGAACTTTCGACGCAACCATCGGCGCCGACAAAACCGAACTGACCCTGACCGACGGCCAACCGCTACAAGTCCGAACCGATACCGAAACCCACCGTCTCGACAGCGAACTGACCATCCCGACCCGCCGCCCCGACCGCACCCCCACCGACAACCTCGCCCGCTGCAAACCAGTCACCACCAGCTCCGACGAGCCGGGCAAATACGCCGAAGCCGCCGTCGACGGCACCCCTGCCACCGGCTGGTCCCCCAACGACCCCACCGCAACCCTCACCGTCGACCTAGGCCAGGAAACTCACGTCGACCGAATCCTCCCCCACTGGACCACCCCCACCCCGACCACCTTCACCACCTCCCCCGACAACCAAACCTGGACCCCCATTACCCCCGACCCAACCACCGGTTCCCTCCCCACTCCCCTCTCAACCCGCTACATCCGCCTAGAACTCACCACCCCAACCCCAAACCCCCACCCCATCCTCCAAGAACTCGAAATCACCGGCCCCCGAACCTGACTCGCAACGACCGGTTTTGCGCACCTCACGGCGGGTCGGGCAGGCCGAGCGCCGGTGCGAGCACGCGCCAGGCCCGCGGCAGTTGGGCCTCGAAATCAGGCCAGGTGTGCATGCCCGTCGGGGCGTAATCGACGGTGGCCGGGATATTCAGCTCCGCCAGTCGTGCGGCGAAGCGTTCGGTACACGAGCGCGCCCCGGCTTCGAGGGCCAGACCACCGCCCGCCGTCTTCAGGGCTTCGACAAGCTCCGGGGAGTGCGATACCGCGACGAGGTCGGCGTCGGTCGGCAGGCCGGTCGCCGCGGACAGGTAGATGGTGGTGCCGCGCAACTGCGGAGCGCCGAGCAGGCTGTCATGCGCACTCCACTCCGGTGATCCAGGTGGGCCCCAAAGGTTTTCGACATTGCCGCCGCGCGACGCGACGGTGATCGTGGTGACGGCGCGGCCGAGATCGTCTGCGGTGGAATAACATCCACTCATCCCCGCGACCGCACGGTAGCGCCCTGGATACCGCTGGGCCAGCATCATGGCCGCCTGCGCCCCCATCGACACACCCGCGATCGCCCGCCGCCCATCGGTTTTCAGATACGACTCGATAATCGGCGGCAGCTCGGCGGTGAGAAAAGTTTCCCACCGATTGAGTCCGAGAGTGGCGTCACGCCGCATCCAGTCGCTGTACATGCTCCCGGTACCACCGCTGGTCAACACCACATCGACCGGCTTGTCCGCGAAGAACTCCGCCGCACGCCCCTTGGTCAGCCATCCGGAGACCGCCTCGCCGTCGACGCCATCGAGCAGATACAGCAATGGACGCGGCCCGGAACCGCTGCCGCGCAACACATCCACCGTAATGACCCGACGCATGGCGGCCGAGGCGATGGCGAAACGTTCGTGGCGCGGCCCGACCGTCTCGATGCTGATCGTTCCGGTCCGTGTCATGGCCGGATCAGTGGCGGGCGGCGGATCCGCGAGTGCGGGCACGGACGCCAGCGCGGCGATGAGGGCCATCGCCGCCGCGGTGATCGGTGCTCGAAAACTCATAATACGACGGCGGCTCGCTCTGCCTGTCTGGCCGCGGCGCGGTCGCGCTGCTCCTCGAAACGTGTTGCCTTGATCGCCAACTCGTCGAGAAAGGCGCCGAGTTCGTCGCGGGCGCGTTCGCCGACGTCGGACAGATCGGTGCGTTCGAAGACATTCCAGGCGCGCAGCACCGGCCGCAGCACGACATCCAGGTGCTGGCGTAAGTCGTAGATGCCGTTCTTGGCCAGGATGACCGCATTTCGCCGGAAGTTGGGCTGGGTGAGTCCGGGCATCTGGAACCGCGTGACGATATCGGTTATCGCACGCAGGGCCTCGTCGGGTGCGAGGTCGAGGGCGGCGGCACTGAGGTTGCGGTAGAAGATCATATGCAGGTTCTCGTCGGCGGCAATCCGTTGCAGCATACGCTCTGCGATGGGCTCATCGCAGGCGGCTCCGGTATTTCTGTGACTTATTCTGGTCGCCAGTTCCTGCAGTGTCACATATGCGACCGAGCGAAGGAACTGCGGCCCCTTCTCCGGTTTCTCGACACCCAATGTCATATGCGCCATTCGGGCCTGTTCGAGTGCCACCGGGTCCACCGCGCGGGTGACCACCAGATAATCGCGCATGACGATCGCATGCCGGTTTTCCTCCGCGGTCCAGCGCCCGACCCAGGTGCCCCAGACTCCGTCCAATGAGAACGACTCCGAGATCTCCCGGTGATAGGAGGGCAGATTGTCCTCGGTGAGCAGGTTGGTCACCATGGCGGTCCGCGCGACCTCCGATAGCTTCGATTGTTCCGGATCCCAGTCGAGGCCGCCCATGGCCGCGAAATTCCGGCCGTCATCCCACGGCACATAATCGTGTGGATTCCACGCCTTGGCCTTGTGCAGATGCTCGTCGAGCTGACGTTCGGCGATAGGCTCCAGTTCGCGCAGAATAGCGAGATCGGTCAACGCGTTCGTCACACGTACTCCTTTGTTCACCCCCGAATCGAAGATAGGTGGACTAGTTCAGGCCGAACGAGTGATCAGTCGATCGTTGGGTGAGATGACGACAGGCCGATGACCAGGCTGGAAGCCATCACAACCCGGCAGATCGGCCAGCCGATAGAGCCCCGGCGGGCGCCCCTCGGCGAGGTGCCGGGCGAGCAGTTCCTGCGCCGACCCGGCCAGTTCGGGAATCCGGGCGGTCTCACCGGAGGCCACCACCGCGGTCAGCGGTACCTCAGCGGCATCGCTGACCAGCTCGAGCACATCCGGGGTGAGCGCGAGGGGTGTCATGGCGGATATCTCGTCGATCGGCACCAGGACCGTGCCGCCCTCATCGGACAGCAGCGACAGCGCTCGGGAACCGAGTGGCATCGCCAACGCCGCCTGGACCCGGCGCAGCTTGCGGCGGGCCGCGGACGCAGCACCGAGTCCGGGTCTTCGCTCGTCCGGATGCGCGGGAATCGCGAGGGCGACCACCTGGTAGGACGCGGCGACACTGATACCGGCGCGCCCGGCCAACCGTGCGACGCCATGCCCGCTGAGCAGGGCCGATACCAGGGTTTGCGCGGCGGTCTGCTGTTCCCGAGCGACCTGGCGGTGTTCGTCCAGATAGGCCGTCGACGCCGCCGTCGTCACCATTTCCAGCACGCGCACGATCAATCCCGCCGCGGCCGCCACCTGATCGGCATCCTCGTCCGCCGCCTGTTCGGCGAGAAATTCCAGCCCGACGCGCACCCCGTCGTGATAGGCGTCCAGCACAGTTTCCAGCGCTACCCCCTCACGCGCCCACCGTGCGGCCGATCCGGTGATCATCGCGGGCTGCTCGGCAACCGGAGCCAACTGCGGTTCGAGTACTTGCGCAGCCTCGGCCACGCAGGTCCGTGTGATAGTACCGAGATCTCCGCGCTGCGTGGCTCGGGCCTGAAAAGTCAAATATTCGACCAGTTTCGATTCCAGACTCGTACTTCCCGAGCCAGCCTGTTTGCCCACCATGACTCTGAAAGGCTAGCGGCGTTCGGACGGAAATCGAATGCCTGGTCCGGTAATTAGGAAAGTCATCACACCGCACCGACAAGCTTGGGCGAAATCACAAGCAGCTGAGCGATTCTCATCGGAATATTTCGGTAATTCGGATGATCGGATATGCTCGGTGCGACCGGAGTGCACCCCCGGGACACTGACGTGAGTGCGCCACCCTGGTACGACGGCTGTAACACCGGGCGACAATCCACCGACGGCATCGAGGACAGCCACCGGCGAACCCACAAGCTGTCCCGTGACCAAATTTGAATCCCTGTGCTGCGGGTCGTGTGCCCGATAGCACCGAGCGCCTTGTACCGTTCCGTTCGGTGAACCCGGACAGTGCAAGGCGACGAGTCGAAGGATGGCATCAGACCATATGAGCGGCACGCGAGAAAAGCTGGAGGAACTCCGGGACATCCTGGAGATCGCCGAGGAACCCGCTGGCGAGACCGGTATCGCGAAACGCAAGACCAAGGGCATACCGAGTGCACGCGAGCGCGTACGCATGCTGCTGGACCAGGGCTCCTTCGTGGAAATGGGCGCGCTGGTGCGCCAGCCGGGCAGCACTGAAGGCATGTACGGCGACGGTGTGGTCACCGGCCGCGGTTACATCGACGGCCGGCCGGTCGTCGTGATCGCCCACGACCAGACCGTGTACGGCGGCTCGGTCGGCGAGATGTTCGGCCGAAAGGTCGCCGCCGCAATGGAATTCGCGCAGGAGAACGCCTGCCCGGTGGTGTCGATCAACGATTCCGGCGGCGCCCGTATCCAGGAGGCGGTCACCTCGCTGGCCTGGTACGCATTGATGTGCCGACGCCAGGAGGATCTGTCCGGCTTCGTGCCGATGGTCGCGGTCATGCTCGGCAAATGCGCGGCCGGTTCGGTATACGGCCCGGTCAATATGGATGTGCTGGTCGCGACCGAGAAATCGTATATGTTCGTCACCGGCCCGGAGGTGATCAAGGGCGTGACGGGCGAGGTGGTCAGCGCCGACGATCTCGGCGGCGCCGCCGCCCTGCAGGCCAACGGCACGGTGCACCATGTCGCCGCCGACGAGCAGGCCGCCTTCGATTGGGTCCGCGGCTATCTGAGCTACCTGCCGTCGAGCTGCCTCGAACAGGCTCCGGTGGTGAATCCGGGACTGGAACCGGAGATCACCGCCCACGACCTCGAGTTGAACTCGATCATTCCGGATTCCGACCGGTCCGGTTATGACATGCACGAGGTGCTACTGCGCATCTTCGATGACGGTGATTTCCACGAGATCAGCGCTGGTACCGCCCAGAACCTGATCACCGGATTCGCCAGGGTCGACGGTCGCAGTGTTGGCGTGGTCGCCAATCAGCCGCAGGTACTCGGCGGCGCACTGGACGGACTGTGCTCGGATAAGGCCGCATATTTCATCCGCCTGTGCGATGCCTTCGGCCTGCCGCTGATCTTCGTCGTCGACACCCCTGGTGTGCTGCCCGGTCTCGAGGAGGAACGCAACGGCGTAATCAAGCGCGGCGGCCGGTTCTTCCGCGCGGTGATCGAGGCCACCGTGCCGATCGTCTCGATCGTGACGCGCAAGGCCTACGGCGGCGGCTATGCGGTGATGGGCTGCAAGCCGCTGGGCGCGGACCTGGCTCTGGCCTGGCCGACGGCACAGATCGCGGTCATGGGCGCCGAGAGCATGGTCGGCATCATCGGCCGCAGGCAGCTGGAGGCGACCCCGCCCGAACAGCGCGCCACCGTGCGTCAGCAGATGATCGATTTCTACAATGCCACCGTGGCCACCCCGTGGACGGCAGCCGAACGCGGCTACATCGATGCCGTGGTCGAGCCGTCGCAGACCCGGCTGGAGATCCGCAAGGCGCTGCGCCTGCTGCGCGAGAAGGGCGCGGTCAGGAAGCACAACCCGCGCAAGCACAGCCTCTTCCCCGTCTAGGCCCAGTTTGTGTTGTGTCACAGTGCAAACGTGCATCGGTCGTGTGATATCCGAGGTTCGTTCGCACGCCGCGCGGCCCGATAGCGCTGTGTCCTAACGTCATCCGTGCCCGACCCGTGTTCGCCGCACGACAGCCGGGCGCGCGGCGTGCCCACCGAGAGTGTCCCTACCCATTCCGAGTGGGTGCGCCGCACTTGCGCACTAGGCTTGATCCGGACGTGTCCCGTGATTGCCCCAAATGCGTTCCACCGTGGCCCATTCGGCCTCCCACAACCGGGCCCTGCGTCGGTCGAGCGCGCGGCGCAGCAGTGCATAGCCGCAGCCGAAGCAGACCGCTATCCCGAAGACCATGCCGGTGCTGATCAGCAGTGCCTTGCTCAGTGCCCGGGTATCCGACGGCGGCTCGGTGACCTTGCCCGAACCGTCGAGCCAAATCTTCACCGTGGCACCGGCTTTCATCACTCCGGTGGCCTGGTAGTCACCGGTATGCGTGACACCCTCGGCGTCGCGCCACTGCACCCGGGCCGGGGTGATGGGCGCGTAGAGCGGTGCCTTGCCGACCTCGATCACCGTCGCGTCGACCTCGTGCAACCGTGCCGCTTCGGCCCGCGCGATGCGATCTTCGGTCTGGTAGATCCGGCCGCCGACCGCCATCGACAGCAGCGGAGCGCTGATCAGGAACAACAGCGCGAGCACCGCGGCGACCGCCAGTTGCAGACGATCCTCACGGCGGCGCATCGGATTTCGATCCAGGCCGACCCGGCGACAGGTGCGGCGGACGACGCTCGGTGACCCGGTTGCTGTGGTCATGACGATGACACCTCGCTCTGGAATTCAGCTGTCAGCCCGTGAAGGGTGTCGAAGAATGTGTCGATGAGATCAGGTAATCCGTCGGTGTCGGTGCCCGCGCCCCAGACCTGCAGGGCGGCGATGAGCAGTCCGGTCCCCGCCGCGACGGCTGCCTCCGGGCGCCGATCCACCGCGGGATCGACACCGAGTCTGGCGGCGATGATCCGCACAGATTCACGCTGCCCGTCGAGTCGGATGCGCTGATAGCCGGCGGCCAGCGTGGGTTCCGCCTCGAAGCGTTGGAACAGCGCCCAGCGCCTGGCCAAGCGCGCCACCTTCGGACCGGTATGTTCGGTGGCCAGCCAGTCGTGCAGGGCATTGCGGTAGGCGACCAGCGGCGACTCGCGCGCGGGGCGGCGGCACAGCGCCTCGTTGAACAGGTGCACGTCCTGATCGATTTCACCGAGTACGGCATCCTCGATGGAAGAGAAATGACGACTGAAGGTCCGCCGGGTGACCCCGGCGCGCTCGGCTATGTCCTCGACGGCCACCGAACCCAACCCGCGCTCGTTGAGCAGGTCGAATGCGGCGCGCGACATTGCCGCGCGACTGCGGAGCGTGCGCAGCCGACGGCCGTCGAGGTCGAGGTCGACTTCGTCGTCGATACCCATACCGGCAGTCTACGCCCTATTGTCCCATCGGGACATTAGTTCGGTGTGATCAGCATCAGGGTTTACGTGCCAGGCCGGTGACAATGAGCTGCTCCCAGACAGTGAGCTCACGGCCGACGGTGCCGACCGATGCCGCGTCGCCCGCGGGCGCATCTGGTCGCCACTGCGCCGATGGGACGATATCGGGCTCCAGGACTTCCAGGTCGCCGAAGAGGCCACGGATCTCCTCGGTGTCGCGCCAGCGGCCGCGCCCGAAGGTGGACTGCAGTTTCTGTTCGGCGGCGGTGGTCTCCGAATTGTGGCCGGAGCGGAAGTGCGTGATGAATACGTGGCTGCCGGACGAAATCTGGTCGTTCCAGAAGCGCACCACGGCGGCTGGATCCTCGTCGTCGTTGAAGTGGTGCAGGATCGAACTGAAGATGACGCCGACGGGCTGCTCGAAATCGATCAGCCGAGCGACATCCGGATGGTCGCGGATCGATTCGGGGGCGCGGGCGTCGGCCTGGATCACTGTGGTGTTCTTATCGGTGACCAGCAGCGCGCGGCCATGTGCGAGCACGATCGGATCGCGGTCGACGTAGACGACCCGGGCGTCGGTGACGTACCGCTTCGCGACCTGATGCACATTGTCGGCGGTCGGCAGGCCGCTGCCGAAGTCGATGAACTGCCGCATACCCGCCCGGGCCATATCGCGCACCCCGCGGATCAGCGCCAGCCTGCTGGTGAAGGCGATCGCCACCGAACCAGGCAGGTTCATCTTGAAGTGATCACCGATCTCCTGGTCGACGAGATAGTTGTCCCTACCGCCGAGCAGATAGTCATAGACCCTGGCGATACTCGGTTTGCTCTGATCGATCTCCCGGTCCAGCCGAGTTGGGGGCGCGGCATCGTCGGTCATTGTCAACACCTTCGTCCACGGGACCTGTGCGGTTCCTATCGTATGAGACCCGGCATCACACCGTACGCACTTGACGAACCCGGCGTCGCACCCGTACCACGCCGAGTTCGGTTGTCCCGCTTATTGTTTTCGGCGTATCAGCGCGGGTCACCCGGCGCCGCTGGATGATCGACCGTCTCCGGATGCCGTTCACACAGGGCGCGCAGCAATCCAGGGGTGTACTCCGGTGGCGCGGCATGGACCGATAGTTGATTGGCCACCGCGCGATACGCGTCGAGGTCGGCGGTCTTGTCCAGATACAGCGCACTGGTGAGTTGCTGCAGATAGACGATGTCGGGGAGATCGGCTTCGGTGAAGCGCAACATGGTGAACGCACCCTCCGCCAACGCCGGACCGCCGACATGATCGGGCAGCACCTGCACGGTGATATGCGGCTCCTCGGCGATGCGCAGCAAATGCTCGAGTTGGGCACGCCACACCGTCGACCCACCGATCGGCCGGCGCAGCGCCGCCTCCTCGACGATCAACCACAGCTGCGGCGGATGCGGGCGACGCAATATCTCTTGACGGCGCAACCGCAGCGCGACCCGCCGCGCGATCGCCTCCGCCGATTCGGCCGGATGCGCCATGGAAAGCAATGCCCGCGCGTAGTCGGCGGTCTGCAGCAGTTCCGGCACCGCCCTCGGCTCGTAGCCGCGGATCAGCTTGGCGGCCTGCTCGAGTCCGAGATAGGTGTCGAACCACTTCGGCAACCAGTCGCTGTCGCGATGCCACCAGCCAGAGGCGTTGGCCTGACGCGCGAGTTCCTTGAACTCCTCGCGCTCTTGCGGGTCGGTGACCCGGTAGAGCGTAAGCAGATCGAGCAGATCGCGTTCCCGGAAACCAGTGCGGCCCAATTCGAGTCGGCTGATCTTGGAATGCGAACCGCGGATCGCCTCGCCGGCATCCTCGCGGGAGATGCCACAGGCCTCACGCAGCCGTCGCATCCGACTGCCGAGCATCATCCGCAGCACGGTCGGCCCACCGTCGGCAGCAGGGTTCTTGCCGGAAAATGAATGTCGCACTTCCGAAGCACGCATTCGACGAGTCTGCCATGAAATAGCCGCACCGCACTAGAACCAAAATGCCCCATTTCCACAAGCATTCGTACATCTGCAAGTACATTGCGGAACCTCCCCGGTTCAGCGCAGTAGCACCTCCGCGGTTGCCCGACCGAACAGCTTGCGACCGTCGGAGATCGCGGTGAGTGCGATGGTCGCCGCGCGGCGGTCCGGATCCAATGCCTTGACCCGCCCGCGGAATTCGACCTCGCACTGCAGGGTCGCCGAGACGGGGGCGAATCCGGCGAACCGCACACCGTATTCGCTGATCGCGGCCGGATCGCCGAGCCAGTCGGTGAGATAGCTCGCGCCGAGCCCCATGGTCAGCAGGCCGTGCGAGACCACACCGGGCAGTCCCGCGGCAACCGCGACATGCTCGCTGAAGTGGATCGGATTCGAATCACCCGATACCCCGGCATAATTCACCAGATCACCGCGCGAGAGCGGCACGACGCGGACGGGCAGTTCGGTACCGACCCGCAGTTCGTCGAACGCCAGCCCGCACGGCACGCGCACCGGAGTCTGGTCCACACCACCATCGGGCAACACCTCGTCGAAGCATTCGACCATGCCGCCGTCCAACGCATGCCGCGGCAGCCGCCGGGTCGCGTCCTGCCGCTGCGACAGCGCCTCGCCGCTCATGATGACGCCATCGACCGCGGTGACCAGTTCGGTGGCCACCTCAGCGCCGGTGCGGGCCACCACGGTGGTGTGCGCGGTCTGCAGCAGTTCCTTGTACTGGTTGGTCAGCACATTCCGGATGACCATGAAGTCCATATCGCTGAACTGCCGGAACGATTCGACATAGGAGTCGCAACGCAGTTGGTCACCGGCGACGAGTGGCCGGTGCGCCCGGATACTCTGCTCGGTCTGCAGCACCTGGCTGAAGTCGTAACCGCTCAGCACCGAATCGAACATCTTGCGCTGGAGCAGCAGCCAGATGATCGAAGAGAAGGTGGGCGGTGCGATGAGTCCGTCGTAGCCGAGCTCCCATGCCGCCTGCTCCTGCCAGTGCGCGGGGTGGCCGCCCCGAACCGCCCGGGCGAATTCACGAATTTTCTCCCGTCCGACCTCGTAATGGTCGGACATCCGATAGTGGCGCCCCACCATCGCGCTGGCTTGTTCAGATCCACTCAAAACCGTCACGTGTCATAAATCGCTACCCCGATGTCAGGCGCAACACTAATAGCTGATCGCCATGAATCTCTTAACATTCATCGGGCGCGGGGGCGCCCTGCAGGCGCTGATCCAGCCAGATCATCGCCTCCGGATAGCCGAGTGCCCCGGCGATGATGTGTTCACCGAGAACGCTGCGATAAACGGCCGAGACTCCGAGCCCGCACTGCTCCCGGTAGAGGTTGCGCGCGCCCTCGGCCGGAATCCAGAATTCCTGCTCACCGTTGTAGATGTAGAGCGGTGTCGCGGACTTGATGCCCCCCATGCGCGTCACGTCATAAATCTCGGTGGCGACCTCGGAGTGCAGCGGATCCGGAATCTTGGCGGCGATGTCAATCGGCAGCATCAGCAACCCGACCGCACCGAATACGCTGCCACACAGGTCTTTCAGCGGTGACGTAGCCGCCCACTGCGCCAGATTGTTCATACTGGCCAGGACCTCCGGACGCTCCCGGCCGACGCCGAAGGTCGCGGCCAGGAAGACCCCCGAGGCGAGGTTGCCGTTCATGCTGCGCCCAAGGATTTCGTAGTCGGCGGGCACACCACCGAGCGCGGCACCGACGATCGATCCGGCCAATTCCGGCGCGTAGCTGTCGATCAGCTTGACGGCGCCCTTAGTGGCGATGGCGCCGCCGGAGTAGCCGGTCATACCGAATCGGCTGTCGCCGAATTCGTCGGGGCGCAATCCGCGCACCGCGCGAATGGCATCGAGCACGGCGTGTCCGGCGACGTAGGGCTCCGCGTAGGCCATCCACGGTCCCTCGTGGTCCGGGATCAGCACCGCGTATCCACGCAGTGCCGCCAATTGCGTTGTGGGCGGCAAGAAGTCGGTGATGCTGGTATTGCGTGACCAGCCGTGCGAGAAGGTGTAGCTCGGCGTGCAGTCCCGGCCGAGCGCGTCGATCGGCAGGTTGTTCACCACGACCGGCCTGTTACCCGGACCGGGCCATGCGGTGGCCGGAATGATCAGTGTCGCGGTGGCATACGAGGCCGCACCCCGCGAATCGGTGGTGCGGTATTTCAGCAGTAGAGCCTGCCGCATCGGCACCAGCACCAGCGGCGCGGCCGTCACGCTGACATCGCGCACCTCCACGAGCTCACCCGGCGCGTAATCCTCCAGATTCGCCGGCCAGGCGTCGAAGATGGGGTCACCAATGGCGCTCGGCGCCGAGGCTTGACGCAGGGCGGCCAGCGCAGGGGACAGGCTGGTGGCCTCCTGCATCGGACCCGAAAGATGCGTCCCGGCAGCGATCGGTGGCGGCGGGATGACACTATCGATCCACTGCTGCAGATCCGGCAGTATCGAAGCGACATCGGTCGGAATCGGCAAAGCGGGCAGGCCAGGAATCGCGGGCGGCGGTTCGGCCGCCGCCTCCCCCATCGCGACCGGACACACCAGCACTAGCGCGAAAACGATGACACGCAAACAGCTCATTGACACATGCCCCAGGGTGCGACGACGGGTTCCCTGGCGCCCGGGGTTTTATGGTGCCTTCGACCCCGAAATGCCCCTGAGTACCGAGGCCAGAAAGTCAGGCTAACCGAGACGACCGGCCCGGATACCTCACTGTGCCCGAGTTGTGTGTGTCATGTCGCCGAATCGCAACAATCCGAGCCGAATCCGCTTGTCCAGCAACGCTGATCCGGCTCGGTCACGATCCGGCATCCGCCGGATCGCACCAGTTCGTTCGTGCTCGTTATCAACAGTTGCTCGGCGCGACCTCCCCTCGGAATCGCGCGTCCAACCAGTTCATCGCCGCCGGAATGCCCAGGACCGCGGCGGTGAGGTGGTCGGGAACCGGGATCTGCTCGGACTGCACCCGCGCCCCGGCCGCGCACCAGCGCTTATCGGTATTCACCACCGCATCGACCGGAATGAGTCCATCGATCGGCGAGTGCCATTCGAAGATCGGCGTTTTCGGCACGCCGTCGTAGAGTTCGAGGCTGTTCTCCTCGACCACCGCGCGTGCGGAGGCATCATTGATCATCGAGGTCGACTTCGCGAAGTCCAGTGCCCCGCGCCCGGCGCCCGTGGCCAGGATGTCATTGGTGCAGCTGTTGGCGATCGCGGCCCGCGCGGCGAGTCCGCGCTCATTCAGTTGGTCACTGAGCGGGAAGCGGTCCGGATACTCCCGCTCCAGGCCGAGTCCGGCCGCCAAGGCTAGTCCGAAGACCGGATGCGAGTTCAAACCGAGGGTCTCCAGCATGGTCACCAGATTCATCGGCACACCGCCCATCGCGGCTCCGGCGATCTCCAGATCCGGCGCGTACTTCGGCGCCAGGGCGGCTGCCCATGCGGTGGCCATACCGCCGCCCGAATACCCGATCATCGACACCGGGCTCTGCTGCGCCTGCAGTTCGGCGACCTGCTTCACCGCGCGGATACCGTCGAGGGTGATCATGCCGCCCAATTTGGCCGCGCCGTAAGCGAAATTCGGACCGAGGTGATCCGGCAGCGCGACGCTCCAGCCGCGCGAGAGCAGCACATTCCAGCCCGGCGCCTCCCGGACGATGAGGTTCGGATCGCCGGTGTAGAGCACCCGCGATACCGAGCACTCGGCGCCGAGCCCGTTGATGATGTGCTGGTAGGAGAGCAAGGGGCCGTCCGGGGCGTGCGACTTCGGAGTGAGCACCGTGGTGGTCGCCGCGATCGGCTGACCTTCGGAGCTGGTGGAGCGGAAGCGCACGACGGTCACGGTGGTATCCGGGAAGATCGCCAGCGGCGGCATCACCCGCGTCGCGATCACATCACCGGGTTTCTTATCCGCCAGATCGGGCGGGGTTGCATAGAAGGGGTCGGGATCAGGGGCGGGATACAGGGGTGTGGTGTGGGCGGCGCCTGCGGTCGCCGTCAACACCATCAGCAGACCGATCGTCATGGCCAGCGACTGTTTGCCGGTCGCTCGAATCACACCGTGGAGTGCGCGAATCGGTCTACGTAGGGCCTGTCTCATCGACGTATTGCCTCCGGGAGAGAGTTTGGTCCAACGTTGCGAACATAGTCGACCACGATTGCCGCGAAGGCAAAGGGCAAGCGAAATGTTTTGAGAAATCACAACTCTCGGATGCGCTAACAGTGGTCGACGGTCCGGCGCCTTCGTGACTGTCTCCGATCGCGAGGTGTCGTATCTGTGACATGTCCAGCAGATCGATCGGACCATGTTCGACACCACGGTGCGGGACTTACCGTCACACCTATCGACGCGGCGAGTCGGGTCGGAAGGAGACGGTGGCATGGACGGCACTGTAAAAACTGGAACGGATTACACCGAGCGAAACTCGGCGTATCCGATGGATATCCAGGATCCACCGACGCGACGGGTCACCGTCCACTTCGACGGTCCGACCCCCGAGGACGCACTCGCTCTCGAGTACGCCGCCACCCGAACCGAGGCGTGGGAATTCACCTCGGCCGCGGTCAACGCCGGACTCACTGTGACGGTCGACAGCAAGGTGCGACCTGGCCTGCGTCGGCTGCCGTGCCGCTCGCTGTGGCACTGACGGCGGCCGTGGCCCCGCTGCCGTAAACCACTGGGCGGCCACATCCCGGTATGGCTGTTGCGCCGCCGCACGATGACTACTCTCGGATGGTGGACACCATGCGGGAGGATCGACGTTGACCCAGCGGAATACCGAACGGGCACGATGGGGGGCCGCCCTGCTGTGCTGCGGCGCGCTGGTCCCGGCCGTGGCGGCGTGCGGCTCCGACGAGACATCCTCGGCCGCGGCGACGACTACGACGACGGCAACTACGGCCGCGCCCGCCCCCACCACTCCCCTTGCCGCGCTGCCGAGCGTCGATCCCTACGCCGGTATGCCGCTCATCGGCCACACCACCTGGACCGAGGGCGTCGACGGCCCCCGCCTGCTGGTCTACCCCACCGAGGCGGGGCGGCGCGAGGCCTTCCCGAATACCGAGGACCGGGCGTGGCAGGAGGTACTCGCGGACTCCCCCGACGCCGATACACCCGGAATGCGTGACCAGTTCGTCTGTCACTGGGTCTGGGCCCGCATGGTGCAGCCCAACAAGGAGAGCTGGAATCTGGAACCGTGGCGGCCGGCGGTCGGCTATGAGGCGACCGTCCAGGCATCGTGTAACCCCGGAGGACCCGAACGCTGACGAAAGGACCCACATGCGCGTTGTCATCGCAGGCGGACACGGAAAGATCGCGCTGCTACTCGGCAAGATACTCACCGGGGGCGGCGACGAAGTCGACAGCCTCATCCGCAATGCCGACCATGCGGACGAGGTCGCGGCTACCGGCGCACGACCGGTTATCTTCGATCTCGAGCACAGCACGGCGGCCGAGCTCGCCGCCGTTGTAAAGGGTTCCGAAGCCGTGATTTTCGCCGCGGGTGCCGGTGCGGGCAGCGGGACGGCCCGCAAGTACACGGTGGACAAGGGCGGTTCGGTGCTGTTGGCCGATGCCGCCGAGGCGGCCGGTGTCCGGCGGTTCGTGCAGATCTCGACCATGGGGGCTGGTAAGCCGCCCGCACCGGGCACCGACGAGGTCTGGGCCGCCTATATCGACGCCAAGACCCAGGCCGAGGACGATCTACGTGCCCGCGATCTCGATTGGACGATCCTGCGCCCCGGGCGGTTGCTCGATACCGCCGCGACCGACCGGGTACTGCTGAGCACGCCACCCCTGCCCTTCGGCAGCATCGCCCGTGCCGACGTGGCCGCCGTCCTCGCCGAAATTCTGCCCGCGTCACAGACCGTGCGCACCACTTTGGAGCTCGTCGCAGGCGACACTTCGGTAACGCGCGCGGTCTCGGATATCGGTAGCCAGTCGGTCGCCGAAGGCGGTGCCCCACTTACCGATTGATATTTTTCGCCGCTAGAGCCGCTAGATTGGAGAACATAACCGTGTTCAGCCGTATCACTTCCATGAAGCTGCGACCCGGATCCCGCGGTGAATTCCTCGATGTGGTCAGCCGCAGTGCCGCCGCATCGGTACGCGAGGAACCTGGTTGCCTGCGATTCGATGTGTGCGCCGACCGCGTTGATCCGCACCGGTTTTTCCTCTACCAGGTCTATATCGATGAGGAGGCCGCCGAAGCGCACCGCTTCACCGAGCATTTCCTCGCCTGGCGCTGCGCGGCCGACCGATATGTGGAGCCGGGCACTCAGGTTCACTACAGCACCGATGTGGTGATCAATGCGAAATGATCGCGCAGAATTCGCTACGCATCCGCGCCGGTTCGCGGATGATTAGCAGGCGCGAAAACCCAACTGCGAACGCATAATCGATCGTGCAGATGTGCTTGCATATGAAAGGCACACCGACCTAAACTCAGTCCCGCAAGGCATTACAGGGGACAACCAGGGGAGGCCGCGTGGGTGAACCGAGGGTCGATGTTGCCAAAGGTTTGCTGCCGCCAGACGTCAGGGGCGTTCGAATGGACCAACCACTTCACGGCGGCCGGCTCGGAATCGCCGAAGCCGCACTGGCCGACCAGCCAGCGAACGGTATAACAACTATGAGCACACCGTCGACCCGAAGCGGACAGCGCAGTACCGCGTACTCGCGAGAAACCGCAGTCGCGTTCGTCATCGATGCCGTCGAGTCAACCGGTGCGGCCACTCGACACGATTTCGATATCGACCGGATCGTCACCACCGCGCATGCGATGGCCGACGACTGGGACCTCGAGGCCCTACAGCCGACGACCTTCTGGCGCATCGCCTCCAGCTTCATCAAGCAGTGATCGGCAAGCACCGACCACTGCATCCAATGATGTAGCAGCGCAACCGAATTGCGTTACACCTCGGGCGGCGATGCCCACTGTGCCGTATATGCCCGCAGTGCGACCTTGGCCTCACGCAACAGATTCGGGTCACCGTCGGGATCGGATCGGAACGCCTCCTGCAGGACGGCATCGCCCATGAGATGGGCTGCGCGGCAGGCGATATCGAGTCCTTCGATATCGGTCACCGCGCCTTGGGCGAGCATGACCTCACGCAGCGTCACCGCCATCCGGCGTTTGTGCTCGCGATCGGCGGCCCGTGCGGCCTCGTTGAAATCCTTGCCGAACCACAGCGCGCGGAAGCCGGGCTCGGCCCGGTAGACCTGGGCGAACGCGTCTATCAGCACGCCGATCGGATCGTCCCAACGCTCGCCGCGCGCGAGCTCGAGCAGCATGGCCGCCTTGGCCTCCAATTGCTCGATATAGGCCGCGGCAAGTGTTTCGATGACCGCATCGCGATCCGGCAGGTACTGATACAGCGAGCCAACCGAAATCCGTGCCTCCGCAGCCACTCTGATCATGGTCAGCGCCTCGACGCCCTCCGTGGCGATCAGTCGATCGGCCACCTCGAGCACCCGCGCCAACCGCTCCCGGCTGCGCGCCTGAATCGGCACGCGACGCAGGCTCGCCTCGGGGAGTGCGCGGATCGGCACGGATTACCTCCGAACGTAATGTGAATCATATTCAGGTTTGGGTAGAGTATCCGGATGACCACCATCGCACCAACTGAACGCGCCCAGGTGGCGGCGGCCTGTCATCGCTTGGCCGCACACGGGTTGCTGATCGGCACCGCGGGCAATGCGAGCCTGCGCTGTGGTGATCTGGTCGCCGTCACGGCTACCGGCGCGGTGCTCGCGGAGGTCACCGTCGAGGACGTCACCGTGGTCGACCTGTCCGGACAGGTGGTCGCGGGGCGCTACGCACCCACCTCCGAGTTGGGTTTGCATCTCGATATCTATCGCGCCTGCGCCACGCAGGCGGTCGTGCACACCCATGCGCCCAAGGCGACTGCCATCGCCTGCGTGCTCGACGAACTGCCGGTCATCCATTACCAGCAGCTGCTGCTCGGCGGTGCGACAACAGTCGCCCCGTTCCATCCCTTCGGCACCGTCGAGCTCGCGGATGCCGTGCGAACGGCGTTGCAGGGCAAGCAGTCCGCGCTTATGGCCAATCACGGCGCGGTCACCATCGGCGCGTCGCTGGACCAGGCCGTCGAATCCGCACTGCTGCTGGAATGGGCCTGCGCGCTGTATCTGGACGCGATGACGATCGGCCGGCCGCGCGAACTCACCCAGCAACAGCAGGCCGCGGTCGTCGAGGTGGCACTGCGCACCGGATACGGCACCCGCAAACCGCTGGAGAAGGGCACCGAATGAACGTAATCGCTTTGGGCGCACATGTTTTGGATATTTTAGTACGACCCGTCGCGGCTGTACCGGAGGGGCAGCAGACCGCCCTGGTCGAGGACATCCGCATCACCCCGGCGGGTACGGCCGCGGGTACCGCGCTGACACTGGCCAAACTCGGCGCGAGCGTACGAACCGCGGGTGCGATCGGCACGGACACCTCCGGCGATATCCTGCTCGCGCTCCTCGCCAAGGCGGGCATCGATACGAAACTGGTGGTGCGCAAGCAAGATCAGCCCACCTCGTCGTCGGTGCTGCCCGTCCGTCCCAATGGCGAGCGTCCCAGCCTGCATCTGTTGGGCGCCAATCCGTTCTACACCCTCGACGATATCGATTGGGCCGCACTGACCGCCGCCGACCATCTGCACCTCGGCGGCCCGGAGCTGATCGGCCCGGCCATTGCCGCGCGAATCCTGCAGCATGCCAAGGACAATGGTGTCAGCACCTCCGTCGATCTGATCGCGCCCGGCGCGCTCGGCAGCCTCGACGCCATCGCCGAGGTCCTCCCGCATACCGACTACTTTCTCCCGAATGACGAACAGGTGCTGGGCTTCACCGGAACCACCGATCTGATGGCGGGCTGCGAAGTGCTCAAGGACGCGGGCGCAGGCATTCTGGCGATCACCCGGGGCGCCGACGGCGCCCTACTCGTCGGTCCGGACAACCATCAGCACATTCCCGCGTTCGCCGTCGACGTGGTCGACACCACCGGCTGCGGCGATGCCTTCTCCGCCGGTTTCATCCGGGCCATCGCACTCGGCCGGAATCTGCGTGCCGCCGCGATACTCGGCAATGCGGTCGCTGCCCTGGTCGCCCGCGGACTCGGCAGCGACCACGGCGATTTCGATCTCGCCGCCGCGGACGCGTTCGCAGCCGAAACGAGCACTATCGACCCGAACGAGCCGGGTCGATAGCGATATCAGGCGTTCTTGGCGTACTCGGCGAGGATCTTCAGCGACTCGCCGGGCGCCTCGGCCTGCACACTCAGCCGGTCCATGACCGAGAGGTACAGTGCCAGATCCTGTTTCCGATCCAGGTACAGCGCACTGGTCAAATGTTCGAGATAGACGATGTCAGGCAGCTCGGTCTCGGCGAATCGCAAGATGCTGAACGAACTACCCGCGGCCGCGTGCTCACCCGCCGAGTACGGTAGGACCTGCACCGTGACGTTCGGTAGCTCCGCCAACTCGATGAGGTGTTCCATCTGCTCGCGATGCACCCGCGAACCACCGACCGGCCGATGCAGCGCGGCCTCATCGATGATCGCCCAGACGATCGGCGGGTCAGCGCGGCGCAACACCTCCTGCCGACGGATGCGAACCTGCACGCGGCGGTCCATATCGGCGTCCTCGTACCCGAGTGACATTACGGCCCTGGCGTATTCGGGCGTCTGCAGCAGCCCGGGCACCAGGTGCGCCTCGTAGGTACGGATCTTGGTCGCGGCCTGCTCCAAACCGAGGTAGGTGCCGAACCAGGATGGCAGCAGGTCGCTGTAGCGATGCCACCAGCCTGGTTCGTTCGCCTGCCGTGCCAGATCAAGGAAACGCTCCCGCTCCTCGACGTCGGTGACGCCGTACAGGGTCAGCAGGTCGCGGATATCGCGTTCCTTGAAACCGGTGCGACCCAACTCGAGACGACTGATCTTGGCGTGTGAACCGCGGATGGCGTCACCTGCGGCCTCACGGGTGATGCCGTTCTTCACCCGGAGGTCACGCAACTGCCCGCCCAGCGCGATCCGCAATACAGTCGGACCACGTTCCACTACAACCGATTGCACACGACCGTCGTCATCGGGTTCTGCGATCATGAAGTCATCTCCGATACTCGGGTTTGACCACAGTGTGTCACAAATACCACATCCAACACACCGCACCGATCGCCTATGTTACCGCTCAGCTAGTCAGGTCGTCGAACTCCCCGGCCTTCGCGCCGCGCACGAACGCGTCGATCTCCGGTCGAGTGTAGAACAGGATGCCACCTTCCGGGTCGCGTGAATTGCGAACGGCGATAGAACCATCCGACGCCTCCGCGACCTCGACGCAGTTACCGCCCGACGGACCACTGAACGAGCTCTTGCGCCACGCACCTTTGATCTTGGGTGTACCGGTGTCGAACATCTTCCCCACTCCTCGGCTGCTTCCAGTGTGAGATGTACGCTCGAGCGGCTTTGCAGATGTGCGCTCAAACGTTCTTGCATTTGCACCAACATCTGCAAGATAGCACGAAGCTCCGCTATGCGGCACAAAAGAATTCAGACCTGCCGGTTCCCTTCGTGGCCCCTGTTCAACGCGTTACGTCAGTGCTGTCCGCGGCTGTGCGCGCCGCACCCGCAATGGGTGATCGACCGCTCGATCCCGCCGGTCTCGTCGGCGCGAATCTTGTACTGTCACAGTGCACATCGGCCGTGCCGGCCACTCGCGACACCCGCCGCCTGAGCAGTCCGGTTCACCGTTTATCAGCTCGCCGAGGAGTCCAGCCCCATGTCCGACGATCACACCCCGCTCATCCGGACCGACATCCCCCATTCCGCGCGCATCTGGAACTACTGGATGGGCGGTAAGGACTATTACGAAATCGACCGGATCGCAGGTGATGCCGGCGTCGAGGTGGACCCGGACATCACCACCATGGCCGTGCAGTCGCGCCAGTTCCTCATTCGTGCGGTGCGTTACCTGACCGGCGAGGAGGGCATCCGCCAGTTCCTCGATATCGGCACCGGCCTGCCGACCATGCAGAACACTCATGAGGTCGCCCAGAGCGTCGCGCCCGAGTCGAAGGTCGTCTACGTCGATAACGATCCACTGGTCCTCACCATGGCGCGCGCGCTGCTCACCAGCACGACCTCCGAGGGCGTAACCACCTATGTCGACTGCGATTACCACGATCCGGAGCAGATCATCGCCGACGCCCGCAACGTACTCAATTTCAATGAGCCGATCGGTGTGATGTTCATGGGCGTGCTCGGCCACGCCAAGTCCTATGACGAGTTGCAGCGCATCGTGCGCACCGTGGTGGCCGCGGTGCCCTCGGGCAGCTTCCTGGTCATGTGGGACGGCACCGACGACAGCAAAGAGTATGTGACGCTGTGTGAGAACTACACCGGCACCGGCGGCGCACCCTATGTTCCCCGCCCGCAGGCCGAAATCCGTGCCGTCTTCGACGGTTTGGAATTGGTCGAGCCCGGATTCGTCTCGATCACCCAGTGGCGCGCCGATGCCGCCGAGGTCGGCCGGATCCGGCCGATCTCCGCCTACGGCGCGGTCGCGCGCAAACCTTAAAGCGCAAGCGGCACAACGGCGGTCATCGGCCACCCGGCCGACGACCGCCGTTCATATTTCTGTTGGTCGTTCGTGCAAATGTACTTGCATCTGTAAGCGCCGACGGCCTAGACTCGGAACCAGAATCGGGGAGGTACGCAGGGAGTTCGCGCCGGCGTCACCACAATCACCTCCCCATCCGGTAGACGCGAGGGGCGATCGAGATGAGTACGCCATTCCGAACTCCGCGCGGGGCCACGATCGCCGGCGGATCCGGGATCAACACCCTGCGGCAATGCTCGGCGCCGGAGTACGCGCCACTCGACTGCGGTGTCGAACCGCGCGGCCTCACCTATCGGCAGGCCCGCGAGATCTTGCATCTGCACGAGGTGCACGGCCCGCAGTGCCGCCAGTGGCTCGCCGCTGCGGCCTACCTGTCTGCCGGACTGGACGACGAATAACGTTCGACCCCAACGGGTCCATCAGAACAGCTTCCAAATCGCTTCGCACACAGTGATGTTCGTGCGGATGTACTTGCATCTGTACGACACACCGCTCTAAACTCGTGCGCGACAAGGGAGTTTCGCATCCGAGAGCCCGTGCCGCTGTCGCCATCGGAATCTCGGCGCCAGAGCCACAGGGGCATTCGCATGAATCCACCACACGCTGCCGGTCGACTCGGGATCGCCGATATCGCCGCGGCCTATGGCACCGAGGCATTGCAGCGGCGCATCGCCGAACTACACGCCAGCGGCCAGCACTACGCCGCCATCGCAATAGAACGCGAAATCCGTAGCGGCGCAGCGGTAGCTGATTCAGAGCTGCGGAATCGGCAAGGCGCAGCTTAGATCCCGCTGCCCGCCGATGAGCCAGGGGTGAAGGTGCACACCGAATTCGGATGTACGGGAACGACGACGCGGGCGAACCGCGCGCAAACGCCGACCCCGAGGCTGATGTCAAGACGGCTGGTCATGAATTTTCGACAATCCGCACCGGAGCGCTGGAGCGTCCCACCACCGCACATGGCACGCATGTGGGCAATCCACAACGTTGCCGCGCCGCAATAGATTTCGCGTAGCCTTCCCTGGTTCATAACCATTTCGTATAGTGATGTAACGATTCGGGCGCAGATCTATCACGTCCGATGTGGCACTGGAAGCGACGCGTATGACCTTCTCCGCGCTGGATCTGTCCGTCGAGCCGACGGAACCTGTCCTCGAGATCGGCGGCCAGCCCGCGTCGATTCCCCTACTCAATACCGACCGCGTCGCCTCGCGCATGGTCGGCTACTTCGCGACGTGTATGGCGCCTTGTCGCACACTGCCCGGGGAGCAGTTGCGCGGCGATGTCACCAAGCTGACCCGCAGCTGCCTGGCACTGGCCGCCGAAATGTTCGACAAGCGCACGGTTCCGGGCGAGGAACAGCTGGGCGAGGTCAGGGAGGCAGCAGCGCAATGGGCCCGTGAGGCGGTGCCGCTGGGCACCATCCTGCGCGCCTACCACGAGGGCCTGCGCATCGCGTTCGGACTGGTGACCGCGCGCGCGAAGGCCGACGATATCGATGAACTGCTGGTCGCCACCGACCTCATGCTCGAATTGCTGGAAGCGATCACCGCGGCGGTTTCGGATGCCTACGTCGAAGAACAGCATCTCGTCGCGCGCGAACACCAGACCGCGACGCAGACACTGGCGTCGGCGCTGCTGAGCGGTCGGGGCAGCTCCGCACTCGCCCGCCAGGCCGGCATCCCCATCGCCGACTCGTATCAGGTGGTCGCGCTATCGATTCCTGAGCATCCGGACGAGCGTGATCCGCGGGTCGACAGCCATGTGGCCGCCCGCAGGAAGCTGCGCCGACTGCAATCGGAACTGGCCACCGCCTTCGAATCCCGGGTGCTCGCCTTGCTGAGCACCAAGGGCGGCACGCTACTGGTCCCGATCGAGGACGACGCACCGGTCCTGACCGCCGAAACGCTGCGACTGCTCGCCGAATCCGCCGAGGTCGCGCTGACCGCCACGCTGGTCACCAGCGAGACCGATCAGATACCCGATGCAGCCGAACAGGCCCACGAACTACTCAATCTGGTGCGGGTCGGCGGACGCAATCCGGGCCTGTATCAGATGGCCGACCTAGCCGTGGAGTACCAGCTCACCCGCGGCGGTCCCGCCACCCGACGCATCGCGACCATTCTCGATCCGCTCGACGCCCACCCCGAACTGTTCGACACCATGCGCGCCTACCTGGGCAACGATATGAACCGCCAGCTCACCGCGCGCCAGCTCTATGTCCACCCGAATACCGTCGATTACCGACTGCGCCGCATCGCTCAGCTGACCTCGATCGATCTGGCCACCTCGGCCGGCATCTCACAGGCCGCTATCGCATTGCTGGCGCGCGATTTGGACCGCAGCGTGGCCCGACGGCTGTAAATTGCAGCCTGATGCGGATTTGTGCTGGTCACGAGATCACAAAGGCGTCATCCTGGTAGTGCCGCGACCTCTGGATGGTGGATTATGCGAATAGCGGAAATCTTGCACAGCAAGGGCAGCGACGTGGCGACCGTCGCGCCCGAGACCACGGTACGGAACCTGCTCGGCACGCTCGCCGAGCGCAATATCGGGGCGGTGGTGGTATCGCCGGACGGCAACCGGATCGCCGGCATTGTCTCCGAGCGCGATGTGGTGCGCAACCTGCACACGCGCGGCGCCGCGCTGCTCGATACGCCCGTCTCGGAGATCATGACCGTCGATGTGCGCACCTGCGCGCCCGACGACCGGGTCGACGGACTGCGCGGCACCATGACCGAGCACCGCATCCGACACCTGCCCGTGGTCCGCGACGGCCGGCTGATCGGCATCGTCAGCATCGGCGATGTGGTCAAGAGCGCGATCTCCGAACTGGCGACCGAACGCCAGCATCTGGTCGAGTATGTACAGGGGCAGTACTGACCCGTCGTGGATATCCGCGACAGGGCCCTTGCTAGTTGCGCTTGTCGAAAGCCGTTGGCTACGAGAAAACTTCGAAGTCGCCCGGGAAAGTGCGTATCGTTGGTGACGTCCAGCGCGGTTCTCGGAGGGAGCGACACCTTGCGGTCACCTGCGTCCGGGACACACCTAGCCCGATCGATCACCACACGGATACCGGCACCATCGCCCCTCGCCACCGTGCGTGAACTTTTTCCGGCGCTGGCAGAATCCACGGAGACCTATCTGGACAGTGCGGCCACCACGCAGAAGCCACTCCCGGTCATCGAGACCATCCACCACTATCACACCTCGCGCACCGCCAACGCCGGTCGCGGCACCTATCCGTGGGCCACCGAGCTGACCACGCGTCTGGCCCGCGTCCGCGATCGCATGGCGACCTTCATCGGCGCCGAATCGTCCGCGGAGGTGGTGTTCACCGGCGGTGCGACCGCGGCACTCAATGCCGTCGCACTGTCCTGGGGTCTGGCCGAACTCGATGACGGCGACGAAATCCTTTACAACCCACGCGATCACGCCTCGAATGTGCACCCGTGGCACCATCTGCGCCAGGTGCTCGCCCGCTTCGGCCGGCGCATCGAACTGGTCCCCTACCGGATGACCGAACTCGGCGAAGCCGATACCGACGACATCCTGGCCAAGGTCGGCCCGCGGACCCGGCTGATCACCACCAGCCATCTGCACCATGTCTTCGGCGGACTCACCACGCTGGAGGAGTTGCGCGGCAAACTCGATCCCCGGATTCTGCTGTGCTTCGACTGCAGTCAGAGCGGAGGGCATATGCCGCTGGACGTGACCGAACTCGGCGCGGACTTCGCGAGCTTCGCCGCGCACAAGATGTTCGGAGCGCCCGGTACCGGAATCCTCTACTGCCACCGTAGAGTTCACGATCGGCTACTGCCGTTCCTGCCCGGCGGGAATACCGGGGTCGAGCTCACCGATACAGGATTGACCTCGACCGGCATGCCGGCACTGCTCGAGGGCGGCACCCAGAACATTCCGGGCATCCTTGCCCTCGGCAGCGCGCTGGAGGTACTGGAATCGCTGGATATCGGGGCGATCGCCGCGCACAATCGCGCACTGACGCTGCGGCTCATCGACAATCTGCGTCCGATACCCAGGCTGGAATTCCTACCCGGTCCGGCACATGCACCGTGCGCAATCGGCTACGGCATCGCGTCCTTCACCCTCGCAGGCATTTCCGCGACCGACCTCGGATTCGTGTTGAGCGAGTTGGGTTTTCTGGTCCGCACCGGCTTACACTGCTCACCCCGGGCTGGCGAGGACGCCACGGACTCGGTACGGGTCAGCACGCACATCTACAACACCGTCGAGGAGATCGACCGGTTCGCGACCTGCGTCAAGACGATTGCCGAGGAGGTCACATGAGAATGGACGACACCCCGCGCTATGACCGGCGGGCGGCGTCCCGGGTATTGGCCGGCCTGGCCCAACCCGGATTGTTCGCCACTCCCATCGCGGTCCCGTCGAATCGAGATATCGAATACACCTGTGCCGCACTGCGTCCCGAGCCCGGCAGTCACCTCACGTATTCACAGCGGCTGTACCTGCAGCAGTTCATGCGGCCCTGCCAGCCCGCGCAGGTCACCAGCGCGACGCACCGCATCGCCTGGACCGATAGCGACGGTGTCCCCAATACCGGCCACTTCCGCGCCGACGGCCTCGGCCCGCTGGTGCCCATCGCCATGCGCGAAACCGTGTTGGTGCTGTGGCATGCGCTTGCCGCGAATTCCGCACTGACACAACGGGTCGACAGCCTCGGCCCACGCGAACACGCGGTTCTCGACGGCACCACCACCGATCACGATCCGTTCGAAATCTTCTGCGTCGGTATCGAGGCCACCGGCCGGGCACTGGCCCAGCACGCACTGCTCGCGCGGCAGACGCCGTATCGCAGTGCGGCCGAATTCGCCAGGGGCATCCACGATTCCGGGATCTTCTCAACGGTCGCCACCCGCTGGTTCTGGGAACTGCAGGCATCCACCTACCGGCGCGGCATGATCCCGGTGACGCTGGCCGCCCAACCCGACGGCACGGTACGCTACACCGCCGATACGGTGGCGACACTGCGCGCGATGAAGGACGCGACGATCGAGGACGCGCACACGGTGATGCGGCGCGCGACCCGCGTCGAGGGACTGAGTATCGACGCGGCCATCGCCAAATATCACGACGACCTCGATCTCATCTCCCGCCAATACGCGCTGCTGCCCGCCAATACTCGACCCGCATGCCTGGCCGCCATGCCACATCATCTCGGCGGCGGGCACTACACACTGTTGCCCCTGGTGGTGGACAAGTTCGTCGAGATCTTCGAACAGCTCGCCGGGCGGATCCGGATCACCGAGGTGAGTGCCGAGCTCGACGAACTCACCGCCGACGCGCCCGCCAGCGCCGAGGATCGGATCTTCTACGTGCCGGATATGAGCTGTCAGCACTGTGTCCGGACGATCACCGGGGTACTGGAAACGATGGGCATCAAGGTGATCGAGATCGATCTGCCCAGTAAACGTGTAGTCGCCGAATTCCGCAGTCCGCGCAATCGGGCCCGCGCCTTCGAGTCGATCCGCGACGGCGGCTACAACCCGGTGACCGAGAAGCCGGCGCGAACAGCATTGGCGCCCACGCAGTCCCAGCCGACGGAATCCGCCGTATGACGGCACCGCTCCCGGCGCTACCCGCGAAGATCCATCCGCTGGTGCGCGCCTTTCTCGATACCCGCGACGGGGTCGAAGAGACGCTGATTCGCTTCGGATCCCCGATCCACCTGGTGTTTCCGCAGGTCTACGCCGAGAACCTGAAACGGTTGCGCGCCGTACTCGACGGCAAGGGCGCGCGCTACCGAATCTGCTACGCGCACAAGGTGAATCAGTCGCGCGCCCTGGTGCGCACCGCCGAACAAGCCGGCATCGCCATCGATGTGGCATCCCCGCAGGAGTTGGCCAGTGCCATCGGAGCCGGATTCGGCCCGGCTCGGATCGAGGTTACCGGGCCGAAAGGTGAAGCGTTTCTGCGTGACCTGATCGATTGTGGCGTCACCATCAATGTCGACAATCTGTGGGAGCTGCGGCGGATCACCGAACTGGCCGGGGACCGCGCGAGAGTTCCGGTGCTGCTGCGGGTTTCCGGTTTCGACGAGACGGCGGTGAGCCGCTTCGGTGTGCCGCTGGCCCATGTGGACGAGGCCTTGGATCTGCTGTCGGCCAACCGTCAGCGAATCGCGTTCCTCGGCTTCGCCTTTCATATCGACTCCGGTGATGCTGCCGAACGCATCCGGGCCATCGACGCCTGCCTCGAGCTGGTCGAGCGCGCCTACGCCTATGGACTCGGCCCTTCGGTGCTGAATATCGGCGGCGGCTTCCGGCAGGTGTTCACCGACGACGCGGACCGCTTCGACGGGTATGTGCGTGCACTGCGCGAATCACTGCTCGGCCGTGGCGAATCGATGAGCTGGTCGAACAATACCTTCGGCTATCACGTTGATGACGGTGCGGTGCATGGCATTCCGGTCTTCCACAAGTACGCGAACACCGTGCCGGCCACACGGATGTTGGACGATCTGCTCGGCGCGTCGCTGGAGCGGCACGGTGGCCGCAGCGTGGCCCAGGTGACCGGGGACAATATGCTCGATATCTGGTTGGAGCCCGGTAAGGCGCTGGTCGATCATGCGGGGGTGACGGTGTCGCGGGTGGAGTTCGTCAAGGAACTCGCCGATGGCACGGTGCTGGTGAATCTGGATCTGAGCCGGGATCAGGTGACTCCAGCGGATCAGGAGGTCATGGTCGATCCGGTGGTCCTGCCCGGTGTCGCGCAGATGCCGAGCACCGCACCCGTTCGGGGCGATGGTGTGACCCCGCTGCGCAGCGCCGCCGACACCATGCCGACATCGCGTCCGGCGGTCGAATCCGGGGCGGTCGGCGTGTATTTCGCCGGACGCCTGTGCTTGGAGCGCGATCTGATCACCAATCACAAGGTGTGGCTGCCCGAGTGCCCGCGCCAAGGTGATCTGGTGATTTTCCCGAATACCGGCGCCTATCACATGGATCTGTCCGCGGCCTCGGCATCGATGCACGCATTGCCCGCGAAACTCGCTGTCGTGCATCGCGGGGACAGTTTCCAGGTCTATCGCGATACCGATTACGAACCGCTCATACCCGTCGGTCTGCCGCCACCGCCCCGCACTCCCCCGCGCGGACCGCGCCGATCGCCACTGCCGCGCCGACCCTCCGGAGCGCCGTAATGCGCTACGACCACATCACCGAGCTGATCGGCAACACGCCGCTGCTGCGGTTGGATCCGGCGGTGCACGGCCTGACCAATGTCGAGCTGTACGCGAAACTGGAGTCGCACAATCCCTTCGGCTCGGTCAAGGACCGGGTGGCCTGGGGCATGATCCGCGACGATCTGGACGAGATCCGTGCGAGCGGGCAGACGCTCATCGAGGCTTCCAGCGGCAATACCGCCAAGGCGCTGCGTATTCTCGGCGCGATACACGGCATCGGCCTGCGAGCGGTGACCAATCGGATCAAGGTTGCCGAGGTGCGGGAACTGTTGCAGCTTTTCGGCACCGAGATCGTCGAGTTGCCCGGGCTGTCCGAATGTCCGGATCCGACCACTCCGAACGATGTGTATTCGGTGATCGAGGCGACCATGAGCAAGGATCCGGGCGCCTACTATCACGCCTCGCAGTACACCAATGAGAAGAATATCGAAGCACATCACCATGGCACCGGCCGTGAGATCCATGAGGATCTGGCCGCCGACGGCATCACCCGCATCGACTATCTGATCGGTGGACTCGGCACCACCGGCTCCACTCGCGGCACCGCCACCTATCTGCGCAAGCACAATCCCGAATTGCGCTGCATCGCTGTGGTTTCCGATCGTTCGGATTTCATACCGGGGATCCGCTCCGAGAGCGAGATGTGGGATGTGGGGCTGTTCCAACCCGATTTCTACGACCGCATCGTGACCATCGATTCCACGCGCGCGGTGGACGCCACCCTCGAACTGGCCACCGGGTACGGCATCCTGGCCGGACCGACCAGCGGCGCGAGCTATGCCGCGGCGCTGGAAACCCTTCGCGAGCAGGCGGTTTCGTCGAACGAACCGGTGGTCGCGGTCGTCATCGTCTGTGATCGACTCGAGCCGTACCTGTCCTATATCAAGAAGCGCAGACCGGAACTCTTCGACCGCGCCGATCGCCGCCGCACACCCACCGCGGCCCAACTCGCCGCGACAGCGTCCGTGTCGCCGGATGAACTGGCCGAACTGGACCGCACCGCCCGCCCGACCATCGTGGACACCCGCGGTGCGATGGCCTACCGCATCGGCCATGTGCCGGGCTCGATCAATATCCGCGACGACCAACTCGACGATATGTTCACCCAAGGCATCCCCTTCTCCCGATCACGCCCCTTGGTCTTCGTCTGTCCGGTCGGGGAACTATCCCTGCGTTTCGCCGCGATCGCCCGCCAGGACGGTTTCGATGCCAGCAGCCTCGGCGGCGGAATCGTCGCCTGGCGCGATTCCGGATTCGCACTCGAACGCGGCGGCTGAACCGTCCCACGGCCCGCGCGCGAAGACCCGATGCGGTGTGCCCAGATGCGGGGTGCCCAGATGCGGTGCGTACAGCCCTGATCTCGTCCCGACCGGCAGGCATTAGTGTGGGCGGGTGCAGAAAGGCCAGGAATCAGCTGACGATGCCGGTCCGCGGATCTGGGGCGGTACAACGCTCACCGAACGTCGGGAGGCGCGCCGCGCCGCGCTACTCGAGGCCGCGCTCGACCTGATCGGGGAATCGGGTGCGGGCGGTGTGACCATGCGCGCGGTATGTCGGCGCGCCAATCTCACCGACCGGTACTTCTATGAGAGCTTCGCAAGCCGAGACGAACTGCTGGATGTGCTCTACCGGCAGATCGCCGAAGAATTCCTGGAACCGATGACGGCCTTCGCTGCCGCCGATCCCTCCCGCGACCGCGTGCTATCGGAGATCCTGGTCGACAAGGTGCTCGCCGATCCGCGCAAGTCCCGACTGTTCCTGGTCGAACCGTATTCGAGTACCGGCCTCGGCCAGACCACCATCGCGGTCATGCCGGTCTTCACCAAGGTTCTGCAGGACCACCTGTTCGCCCATATCGATGATCCGGTGCGCCGCAGATTGGCCGCGCTCACCATGGCCAGCGGTAATGCGGGCATGTTCTCCGCCTGGTTGAACGGATCGCTGCGCGCCACCCGCGAGCAGGTGATCGACCACTGTGTCGCGACGCTGGCCGCCTATCGCTCGCTGTACCAGTCCTGATTCGATTCGCATTCGACTCGCGCGCCGCGGGATTGAACGTTGCGCTGGGCCAGCCGCTGGCCCGCGAGAACATCAGCCCCTGCCTGCCTCGGCTACCCGCCGGACCGGGCACGCCAGTATTCCAGGTTGCTGTGGGTGAGCAGGGTGTGCGGATGGTCGGGCCCGAGGACGCGGATCTGATCGGCGAGCAGCGGCTCGAATTCGGCAATGGCGACGCCGACGTCACCAGCCTCGCCGTGGCACCCAGCCAGGCAATTGCGGGTGTGCAGCGTATCCGGATGATCCGGCCCGAGGATGCGCAACTGATCCGTCAAGAGGGCGGCGTATTCGGTAATGGCCCTCGCGGTTTCGCCGCTCTCCCGGCGCCAGCGCGCGACGCTGATGCGGGTGCGCAGAGTCTGGGCATCATCCGGCCCGAGGATACGGACCTGGTCGACGAGCAGCAGTTCGAATTCGGTGAAGGCGCGGGCCAGCTCGCCCGCCATGGCGCGGGAACGCGCGAGATGCAGTCGGGTGCGCAGGGTTTGCGGGTCTACCGGCCCGAGTATGCGCTCCTGATCGGCGATCAGCTGTTCGAATTCGATGACCGCGCGGCGCAGGCTGCCGCGTTCACTGCGCCAATAGGCCAAGCTGTTTCGCGCGCGCAGTGTCCACGGGTGATCGGTGCCGAGGACGCGAGCGTGGTCGATGACGAGTCGTTCGAAATCCGCGACTGTCCGCTCGAGCTGGCCCATATGGCCGCGCCAATCCGCGATGTCGTAGCGAGTGGTGACGGTGTCGAGATCATCCGCGCCGAGTACCCGGGTCTGATCGCGAGCCAACTCTTCCAATTCGGTGACGGCGGTGGCGAATTCGCCGCTGCGGCCACGGCAGTTCGCGAGATGATTGCGAACCAACAGCGTGACGCGATGATCCGGCCCCATGGCGGCGGTGAAACTCGGTAGCCAGGCGGCCCACAGATCTCGATTGTCCACCACGCGTGTGGTTTCCAGCGATTCGAGATAGCCGAAGGCCGCAGCCGCGGCGCCATAGGCCAGGTAGTGGCGCACCGCCGCGCCACGGGCATAGTCGGCCACGCGCTCGGTCGTGCCCGCCTCGATGGCCGCGATCACCGCGCGGTGCGCATCCTCGCTGTGCACGCCGAGCCGATCGCATTCATCGGTCAGTCCGGGGAGCAGGGCGGCGTGGGCGATACCGAGCGATTCATCGGCCGTCCCGGGACGGCTGCGCGAAACCAGTACACCCAAACCCACTGTGAGATCGCGGATTCCGGCAATGCTCACTTCGGCCCCGAGTTCACGCATCGCCGCGTCAAGCAGCTCCAGCGGCAGCACCGGACCGACACCAGCCGCGACGAGCACACCGAGCACCGCGCCGATCCCCCAGGCATCGGCGATATTCGGTGCGATATCCGGTCCATCGTCGGCCGCGGCCCGAATGGCCGCGCCCACCCGCAGCGCTACCAGACCATCGACCCCGATGTCCTCGGCAACCACCCGATCGGTGACCTCGGTGGCGATCTCGGCCAGTAATCCGGCCAGCAACCAACCTGCTGCGGCTGCGGGGTAATCGGCACGCGCTGTTGGTGTTTCGGCCAACCGGGCATCGATCCAGCCGACCCATTCCTGCTCGTCGACGGCGGCGCGTTCATATCCGGCCGATTCCACAATCGCGGCGATATCCTCGGCCACCGGCTCGGCGACCACGATCCGATGCATATGCCGCAGCTCCGGGTCGTTCTCGAAGCCGAGCCCCTCTCGTATTCCCACGATCACCCGGACGTGCGCGAGCTCAGGTCTGCGGGTCAACTCCGCGACCGCGGCCACCAGCAGTCGCTGGGTGCCCTGCTCCGGTTCGTTCAGCCCGTCCACGACGATGGTGACCCGGCGACCCCATCCGCCCAAGTCCGCGAGCGGTTGGCGCACCTCGACGTCGAAGACATCGGGTGGCGTGACACTGTGTCGAGCCAGGCTCCGCGCCGCCCGGACCGCAGCACGGAAGCCAGGCAGTCGGGTGCTCAATTGTGCGGACAGTTCCGCGGCGACCGCCTCGACCGAACTTCTGACCGTCAAAAATACTGCGGCCGTGATGTATTCGGGTGCGACAGGCAGGGTATCGACGAGGCTCGGCCGGATGAGCATTGCCAGCAGTGTCGATTTTCCGACGCCGGGAGGTCCGATCACCCCGCGCAACCGGTAGCTGCCGGATCCGACGATGTCGTCGAGGGTCTCGCGCACAGCCGGTGTCAGCAGCAGCCTGCGGGTGAGTTGATCGACGAAACCCGCTGCCGGACGACCGGTTACGGCATCGCGGCGGCGAGCGATATTCGGCACCAGCCACAGGCCTGGGTCACCGCTCTCGGCCGCGGATACCGTGCCCGAGGTGAACGACAGATGCTCCGGCTGCTGCCGGGTGCACGCCGCGGCGATCGGATCGACCAGATCCGACGGCAGCAGATTCTCCCCGCGCGAGGGCAGTCCGGCCGCGAAGGTGGACAGCAGCGTTCGGGTGAAGCAGCCGGCATACGCGGGCCCGTCACCGGCGGCGACCAGCAACTCCATCCGACCCGCCGCCCGCGACAGCAGGTCGGTCCAGCGGCGGGCCGCGCCGAGAACGCCCTGTTCGGTCTCACATGCGTCGACGAGAACCACCAGCCCGTCCAGCGCCGATCGGTTCAAACGCTCGCGAATCTCCTGTGTCAGATGGAAGGCGGTATGCGAGTTCGGCACCGCGGGCGAATCTTGACCGAGCAGAAAGAAATCCTCCGCGCTGGTCGCGGTGCCGTGCCCGACGAATCCGATCAGCAGCGTCGCCTGCTCCCGTGCCGCCGCGTCGAATGCCACGTCGACCGCCGTAACCAGCTGTGCCACCGTCGGATTCAGCACCGGACCCGGCACCTCCGTCGCCGCCCGCCAGCCGCCGAATTCGGTCAAGGTTCCATACAGACCGGTAGCCAATTCACCGGTGAACCCCAGTTCCCCCAGTGCCGCACACTCGGACCCGACCACCAGGGCGAGCCTTCCTCCCATATCAGCACCACCATTTCCCGCCGTCGACTCCCCTACGACCTCGACACCCCGACAACGGGCCGCAGCGACTGTTTGCAGGTCCCTCGAAAGGATCAGCCCTGCGTGGTAGGAAGGTACCCGAACACACATCGGGGCAAGTGACAACGGGGGCGGCTGATGGCGGCGATCATCTTGGTGCACGGGATCGCGCAGGAGCAGTACGGCGCGGATCTGTTGGAAGCGCAATGGCTTCCGGCGCTGGCAGCCGGAGTTCGCACGGCCGGATTCGGCGAACTCGCGGATCAACTGTGGCGCGGCCAGCGCCCGGGTGTGCTCGAGGTGCGGATGGCGTTCTACGGCAATGCCTTTCTCGATCCCGGCGCCCAAGGCGGCGGCGGACCGGTCGGTACGGAAGACGACGAACTCACCGAGCGGATCGCCGAGGCGTGGTTGGCCACGGCAGCCGAGCAGGCGGCCGAGCGGCGCGATCGACAGGAAGCGCAACGCTATCTGGACAATTCCGCACTCGGCACCGAGGGCGCACAGGGCTTCGGCCGCAAGGCCAGACCGGCGGCGAATGCGCTGACCAAGCTGAAATGGTTCGCGCCCTTCGGTTTCGGGATGGCCGGCAAATTCGTCAACCGGTCGCTGGCCCAGGTCAGCAGATATCTGTCCGACGAGCAAGTGCGTACTTTTGCGCAGCAACAGGTGCTCGACCTGATCGGTCCGCAGACCCGGCTGGTCATCGGACATTCGCTCGGCTCGGTGGTCGCCTACGAGGCGCTACACCGGACCCAGCAGCCCGCGACGCTGGTTACGCTGGGTTCGCCGTTGGCGCTGCAGTCCATCATCTATCCGCTGCTACGCCCGCAACCGCCCACGGTGCCCGCCGCGCTCACACGTTGGGAGAATTTGGCCGATCGCGACGATATCGTCGCGGCGCATCTGGATCTGGCACCGTATTTCCCGTCCGCGCCCGGACGCGATGTGGTGCCGACGACCCACCCCGAACTCGACAATGGTTCCAGTCCGCACGATGCCGCGCACTATCTCACCAAGAAATCGGTCGGGCGCATCATCGCCGAGTCCCTCTCGTAACCGGAGCCATTGGCGAATCGCGCGTACGCTGACAACTCTGGCACCGAGTGCGAGGAGTTCATCGCGATGACCGACCCCGTGCAAGGTTTGACGGGTACGCTCACCTCGCCGATCCGGGGTCCCGGAATGCTCGGCGAAGTATTGGTTGCGATTCGCGGGGGCACGGAGATATATATCGCGCGGGCGGCCGAGTCGATCTCGGCCGGAGAAACCGTCTTGATCATCGCGGTACAGCCGGGCCGCATCGTCGATGTGGTGCCGTGGATTCCGCTGGAACCGGTCCCGGTCGACGACATCTGACACCGCGACCGAAGTAATGAACTGCTAGGGAGGCACAGTGCTGGGTTATCACGTTCCGGATCCTGACGAAGCAATGCTGGTCAGCGGCGGTAAGAGCAAGGACAACGCGCCCTTCGGCGTCGTCATCGGACGCGGCAAATGGGTGATGCCGTTCTTCCGCAAAGTGAGCTATCTGTCGCTGGCCATGTTCGAGGCCGAGATCAAGGAGCGCTGCGTCACCAAGCAGGCCATCCAGCTCGAGGTGCGCGCGGTGATCGCGTTCAAGGTCGCCAACGACACCCAGTCGATCGTCAATGCGGCCCAACGCTTTCTGTCCGAACAGGAGCGGGAGATGTCGGTGCTGACCGGGCGCATCTTCTCCGGACACCTGCGCTCGATCGTCGGCTCGATGACGGTCGAGGAGATCATCCGCGAACGCCAGCGGCTGGCCGACGAGGTGCTGGTGGCCTCCAAGGTGGAGATGAGCAACATCGGGCTGTGGGTGGATTCGTTCCAAATCCAATCCATCGATGACGGCAATCTGGGATACATCACCGCACTGGCCGCACCGCACAACGCGGCGGTACAGCGCGATGCGCAGATCGCCCAATCACAGGCAGCCCAGCATGCCGCCGAGGCCGAACAGGAATCGCTGCGCCGCCGAGCCGAATATCAGCGCGAGACCGCCATTCTCCAGGCGCAGTATCAGCAGGATATCGATAAGGCCAATGCCGAGGCGGCACAGGCCGGCCCGCTGGCCGAGGCCAAGGCGATGCAGGAGGTGCTCACCGCACAGGCCGAACAGGCGCGCAAAGAGGCCGAGTTGCGCGAGCAGCAGTTGCAGGCCGAAGTCGTGAAACCCGCTCAGGCCGAAGCGGAACGGGTGCGCATCCTCGCCGTGGCCGAGGCCGATCGGACCCGGATCCAGGCCGAGGCGGCGGCCTCGAACAACCGGATCGCCTTGGACCAGTTGCTGATCGAGCAGCTGCCGGAAATCGTCAAGCAGGCCTCCAACGGCCTGGCGAACGCCAACCTGACGGTGCTCAACGGACCCGACGGTGTCGGCGAATTGGTCAACGGAATGGTCGGTCAGGGCCTGACTGTATTCAACTCGTTACAAAAGGCGCTTTCATCCAACGACGGAGAAAATGCGGGCTAAAGTGGCCGAGTAGCGACGGCGCGAGGAGCGGGTGTTGGTGTCCATCGGGAAATTGGTGTCGTTCGACAGTTCGCGGGGATTCGGGTTCATTCGGCCCGACGATGGTGGCCCGGATGTGTTCGTTCATGTGAACGACATCGGACTGGACGAGGACGAACTGCGCCAGGGGCGGGTGTTCGAATTCGATGTGACCGAGGGTGATCGTGGTCCGAAGGCCGTCAACCTCGCCGTGGTCGGCGGTCAACCGCTACCACCCGCTCCTCGGCACAAGAAAGACAAGTCCGGCTCCGGCCAGCTGACCGCCACCGAACACAAACGCCTGATCACCGAGCTGCTATTGGACGCCAGCCCCGCCCTCACCGCCGGTGAGATCCTCACCATCCGCGACCGACTTACCGCCTTCGCCGATCAGCACGGCTGGCTGGAATAGCGCGCAAGCTCCCCATCTTCTCGGCACTTCGGGCGATCCAGGCGAGGTTCACGACCTTGTCGGACCGGGGTTCTACGATCAAGCCACAACCCCGGCCGCACCGATGAATCTGCGTCGACTGCGACGTCGATAAGGGTGAGAGCACGGACCCCGAGGAGGATGCTGTGGACTTACCCGTGATGCCGCCCGTCAGGCCGATGCTGGCGAAAACGGCGCCCTCGGTGCCGCACGAGCCGGGCCTGAGTTACGAACCGAAATGGGACGGCTTTCGCTGTGTGGTGTTCCGCGACGGCGACGAAGTAGAACTCGGTTCCCGCAACGACCGCCCCCTCACCCGCTATTTTCCGGAGGTCGCCGAACTGCTGAAGGCGGCGCTGCCGGATAAATGCGTGGTGGACGGTGAAATCGTGGTGGTCACCGATCAGGGACTCGATTTCGACACCCTGCAGAACCGGTTGCATCCGGCGGCCTCCCGGGTCAACAAGTTGGCCAAGGAAACACCTGCCAGTTTCGTCGCCTTCGATCTGCTCGCCCTCGGCGATAAGGATCTGACCGGTGAACCGTTCGCCGAACGCCGACGGCTGCTGGAGACCATTCTCGATACCGAACTCGCCAGGGTGCATCTGACCCCGATCACCCAGGATCCCGCCGTCGCCGAGGACTGGTTCACCCGCTTCGAGGGTGCGGGTTTCGACGGCGTGATGGTCAAGTCGAACGAGCTGGCGTATCTGCAGGACAAGCGGGTGATGCTCAAGGTCAAACACGAGCGCACCGCCGACTGCGTGGTGGCCGGTTTCCGCTGGCACAAGGACGGCGAAGGCGTCGGATCCCTGCTGCTCGGACTCTTCGACGACGCGGGCAATATGCATCATGTCGGGGTGGCGAGCAGTTTCACCGCAGCCAAACGCAAGTCGCTGGTGGATGAGCTGAAACCGTTGCGGGAGAACGCATTGGCGAATCATCCGTGGCGGGAATGGGCCGATGCGGCGGCGCAGGCGAAGGCCGATGGCAAGATGCCGGGCGGGGTGAGCCGGTGGACCGGCGGTAAGGATCTGTCCTGGGAGGCGCTGCGTCCGGAGTTGGTCGCCGAGGTCCGCTACGAACATGTGCAGTCGGGCCGCTTGCGGCACGGCGGCAGGCTGGTTCGCTTCCGGTCCGATCGCACACCCGAATCGTGTACCTATGCCCAGCTCGACGAGGTCGCGCCGGCCGAATTGAGCGCCATCTTCACCGAAGCCCGGGGGAAATGATGAGCGAGTCGGTCGATATCGAGGTCGACGGCAGAACCGTCACCATCAGCAATCCGAACAAGGTCTATTTCACCAAACGCGGTGAGACGAAACTCGATCTGGTGCGCTACTACCAGGCCGTGGCCGAGCCGTTCCTACAAGTGGTGCGCGATCGGCCGCTGCTGCTGGAGCGGTATCCCGATGGGGCCTCCGGTAAGTCGTGGTTCCAGAAGCGGGTGCCGAAATCCGCGCCGGACTGGCTGCACACCGTCGAGGTCGCCACACCCAATGGCACCACCAGCGATGCCCTTGTCGCCCATGATCTCGCGCACATTCTGTGGGCGGTGAACCAGGGCTGCCTCGGCTTCCACGTCTGGCCCAATCACGTCGACGATCTGAATATCGCCGATGAGCTGCGCATCGACCTGGATCCTTCCCCCGGCATCACCTTCGACGATCTCAAACACGCCGCGGTACTCACCCGCGAGCTGTTCACCGAACTCGGCATCGACTCCCGCATCAAGACCTCGGGCTCGCGCGGATTGCACATTTACGTTGCGCTGGAACCGAAATGGGACGGCTACCAGGTGCGCGCAGCCGCCGTCGCGCTGGCTCGGGAGCTGCAGCGACGGCATCCGGATGAGATCACCGCACAGTGGTGGAAAGAGGAGCGCGGCAACCGCGTCTTCGTCGACTTCAACCAGAATGCCCCGCACAAAACGGTTTTCGGCGCGTGGTGCGCGCGCCCGAAGGTCGGCGCGCAGGTCTCCACGCCGATCGCCTGGTCCGATCTGGAGACCGTGGTCCCAGAGGAATTGACCATTGCCACCGTCCCCGCGCGGCTGGCCGAATCCGGTGACCCGTGGGCGCAGCGACCGGCCCAATCCATCGAGCCGCTGCTGAAAATGTCGGAGCGCGATATGGCATCCGGACTCATGGACGCACCGTGGCCACCGCAATATCCCAAGATGCCGAACGAGCCGCCCCGGGTACAACCGAGCCGGGCCAAGAAGCCGGAAATGGAAGGCTAGCTACCTGAAGGCTATTGCGGCCCGGACCGCTATTCGGTCCACAGCACCCACACCTTGCTCTCACAGGTAACCGCGCGCCCGTCCGCCGTGCGAGCACTCTTGCTCGAACCGTCGCATTTGGTTCCGGGCTCCGCGACGGTACCGCCCACGGTGTACGGACCGTTCCACTGGTAGACACCGCCACTGGCCAGGCACAGCAGAGTGGTGCCGTCGGCCCCCGTACCGATGCGACCCGGCTCGGTGCACACCGTGCCCTTCTTCGGGGTCACCTGGCTCGTCGACGTGGGCGGAGGTGTGATGACGGTCGGCGCGACCGAGGGCTGCACGACGGCGGTCTGGGAGATGGTGGAGGGCAGCGCGACACTCGATACGACGGGGGTCCGGTTCATCCCGGACAGCGCGTCGGAGAAGTTGCCGCCGGACAGCACGACATATCCGGCGATACCGACCACCTCGATCACGCCGAGCAGCAGCGCGCAGACCGCCATGGTCTTACCGCGCGGATGGCTGAACGCGATGAACCCGAACACGATCGCGACCGGGAAGAGGCCGAGCAGCGCGGCCACCAAGGCGACGATCGCATACGGGTTGACGATGGGCGGAACCTCGACCCGTAGTCGACCGGCCCGGGGAGCCCGCCGGGTCGGCGGCTCCACCTCCGGCCAGCGGTCGTTCGGATCGGTATCCGGCCACCGACCGATCGCTCCGGTCTCCGCCTCGTACTCCTCCGGCTGCGCCTCCGGCCAGCGCTCGCGCTCACGGTTATCCGTCCGTGCCATCCAGGTCCCTCTTCCACACCACAAAACCGCGCAGGAACCTCGAACTGCCCGGACCCGCCCCGATACCGACAAAGGATAGGGGCCGACGGCCGCAACATCATCCGAAACGGCCGATCGATCGTCATCAAACCGTAATCGCGAAAGCCGCCATGTCAACTCACCTGTCCTCGTCAGCGGGGTGAACGGTTTCGGTACGGTGCGGTTCGAGCAGTGGAGTAACAAACCGGCAAACACCACTCGCGCGCTACGCCATAGAGGTACATGCTGGTCCCGGAACCTATCTATGCGGCGATTTCGGCACAGGAGGCAGCCATGCGCGGTGGCTCCGGTTCGAGAGGAAAACAATCGCGCCCTTGGCATTCCCACGCGGGCGATCTACTCGGTGACGACTACAACGTTCCCGGCATCATTCTGTGCTTGCTCGGCGTCGTCGCCATGGCGTGCACCCTCACCGCCGCTGGCTACGGTTTCATCGGCTGGACCCAGATCGGCGCGATAGTGACGGCCGCACTGTGGATCACCGGAGTGGGCGCACTGCTGGTCGAGCATCGCCGCGAGGAAGTGATCGAGCTGAAGTACGGTCGCACCGGGCACGCGCCGGGCCATATGCGGCCCGTCCGCTACAGCGCCACCGAACGCAGGCTCGCGCCCGGTGAAAGCCCTTCGGAATTGCCGAAATAGCCCACGCCGCAACGTCAGCGCCCCGGATCCACCTTCGGCATGGTCTCGGTCACCAATGTCATAAGCATGTCGGCCAGCAGCACGTGCACCTGCCCGCGAGTGAGGGTGCCGCGGGTGATCCATTCCCGGCCCGCGACTTTCACCAGACCACCGAATGCGCGGACCATGGCACGCAATTGCGCACTGTGTGCCGATTCCGCGCGCCCGACCATCAGCAGCATCCGCTCGGCGGCCGCGTCATCGGCCTGATCCAGGATCTGTTGCACCTCCGGATCGTCGCCGACGCCCTCATGGCTGGTCACCTTGACCCAGGTGCTGCCGTGTTCGGAGATCACATCCAGCAGCCAGTGCACGCTCGCCTCGACACGTTCCCGGTCGGTGCCGGTCGGTGCGACCATATCGTCCAGGCGCGGCAGGGTGACCATCCGGCGCACGACCGCGAGATACAGGTCGCGCTTATTGCCGAAGTAATGGTTGATCAGCCCGCGCGCGACCCCGGCGCGCTGCGCGAGCTCCGCGGTGGAGACCGCCGCGTAGGGCCGCTCGCCGAACATGTCGATCGCGCACTCCAGGATCTGTGCGCGTCGCTCGTCCGGTTCCAGCCTGCGCCTGCGTGGCTGCGCCTCGGTGTTGTTTCGAGCGACCCGCAAGCGATGATCGCTAGCGGCATCGTTTCGAGCGACCCGCGAGCGATCGCTAGCGGTGAACTCAGAGTGACCTGGCAATGAGATCCTTCATTACCTCGTTGCTGCCCGCGAGGATGCGCAGCACTCGGGCACCGGTGTAGAGCTGGGAAATCGGATACTCCGTCATGTAGCCGTAGCCGCCGAACAGTTGCAGGCAGCGATCGACCACAATACCGAGTTGATCGGTGAGCCAGTACTTCGACATCGCAGCGGTGGGAATATCGAGTTCGCCGCGCAGATGTTTGCTGATGCAGTCGTCGAGGAAGATTCGGCTCACCTTGGCGATGGTCGCGCATTCGGCCATCTCGAATTTGGTGTTCTGCATAGCGAATAACGGCTTGCCGAAGGCCTCGCGCCCCTTGGTGTATTCGACGGTCAGGTCAACCGCCTGCTCCATCATGGCGACCGCGAGGATGCCGGTGACCAGTCGCTCCTGGGCCAGCATCTGCATCATCTGATAGAAACCCTGCCCTTCGGCTTCGCCGAGCAGATTCGACGCGGGCACGCGTAGCCCGTCGAAGAACAGCTCAGCGGTGTCCTGGGCCTTGCCACCGATCTTGTTCAGGATGCGGCCGCGTTTGAAGCCCGGGGTATCGTCGCCGACCTCGGCGAAGATCAGCGAGACGCCCGCCGCGCCCTTGCTCGGATCGGTCTTGGCGGCGATGAGAATGCCGTCGCAGAGCCAGCCATTGGTGATGAAGATCTTCGAGCCGGTGATGACGTACTCGTCGCCCTCGCGGACCGCGCGGGTCTTGATGTTCTGCAGATCCGAGCCGGTGCCCGGTTCGGTCATGCCGATCGACAACACCATCTCCCCGGTCGCGGCCTTGGGCAGCACCCGCTGCTTGAGGTCTTCGGTGCCGAAGTGGTGAATGTACGGCGCGATGATCGAGGTGTGCACGGCCATGCCCATGGAGCCGTCACCCGCGAAGGCCTGTTCCTCGATGATGGCGGCCTCGTGCGCGAAAGTGCCGCCACCGCCGCCGTATTCGGTCGGGATCGCGGTGCAGAGCAGGCCGAGCTCACCGGCCCGGTTGTACAGCGCGCGATCGGGATGCCCCTGTGTGACGAACTTCTCCTCATGCGGGACGACTTCCTTCTCGAAGAAGTTTCGCGCCAGCTCCCGAACCGCCTCGACCTCGTTGTCACTCCATGCCGCGCGTGCCATCGCAGAAATCCTTTGCTCGGTGTCAAATTTGCGGCACTCGCGGGGCCCTACGTGGTCACGCAAGCTATCGCCTTCGGGCCGGTCGCTCCTGCCGCGGGCGCGGGCCTGTCGCACCCGCGTCTCGACATCAGATTGGCGAACTATTGGCACAATGTCAACAAAGCGGATACGCCGCAGGTCGAGTTGGCTTTACGAGGGCGCGGAATGCGATTCAGCCGGTCGGCCGCCGGGCTCGGTTGACGGCCGCGAGCGAGGTGAAGCTCGGGAAATCCGGATCGGCCGAGATGCCCTGACGGCGCAGGAATCCGTCGATCAGCCGCCAGACGAATTCGGTTGCCTGCTCGACGAATTCGTCGGTGCCGTCGGGACGGCGGGCATCCGCATCACCCAGCCACATAGCCCATCGTGGTTTCGTCCCATTGATTCGGGTAATGCGTACTGTCAGTATCGGATCACGTACCGGCGGTACACACGCAGCATTCAGCGCATCGATCGAGGCAAGCAGATGACCGAACCGCTCGACTCCCCCGACCCGACCGGCATTCAACGTCCATACCGCCGGTCCACGGTGCTCGGCGCGAATAGCGAGCTGGCCGTCTTCGAATGGGGCGAGCGCAGTGCGGAACCCCTCGTCTTGGTGCACGGCCTGTCCGATACCCATCTGGTCTGGTCCGCGGTGGCGACGCTGCTGGCCGACGGCTTCCGAGTCATCGCCTATGACGTGCGCGGACACGGTGAATCGGCGAAACCCGCTGTGCCGCAGGACTACCGACTCGATCAACTGGCCGATGATTTCTTCGCGCTGATCGATGCGGTCAGCCCGAAGCGGCCGGTGCACGTCTGCGGACACGGCTGGGGTGCGGTGCAAGTCTGGGAGGCGGTCTGCGACCCGCGTGCCAATACCCGGATCGCCTCGTTCACTGCCGTAGCGGGTCCGAATCTCGATCACGTCGGCATGACACTGCGCGAATTGGCAGGCCAACCACGCCGAGCGCTGGAGCTGATCGCCGACCGGAAATTCTGGCGGCACGGCGTCGGAACGGCCCAGACCGCAGCGCGACGGATCGCCTATCCACCGCGGGTGCGCACCTGGTTGATCGAATGGCTCGGCGGCGTCGCCCGCACGTACGCGCCGATCGCCCCGACCTGGCGCGCGGATCTGGCCGCGGGCGCACGGATCGCCGTGGCCAATCTGCCGCATCATCTGCTGCGGCCGCGTGAGCGCAGCACCGCGGTGCCGGTGCAGTTGGTTGTGGACACCACCGATGTGTTGGTGCCGCCGTTCCTCTACTACGGCAGCGCACGGTGGGTGGATCGGTTGTGGCGCTGCCCGATTCCGGCCGATCACTGGTTGCCGGTGACCGAACCGCTGCTCGTCGCCGAGGCCATCGCGAACTTCGTCGAGGATCTGCACGCCGCGAACGCCAGCATCCCGCAGTGATCGCAGATGCCCGCCAACGGTGGGTGGCCGGGAAATCCGACGGGGTGGTACTTTGCGCGCATGACCGGACCGGGGGAACAACAGAATCAGCCCAACGACGCATGGTGGGCGCAGCAACAGCCGCAGCAGGGACCGCAGTATTCGCAATCGGATCCCACGATGGTCGGGCAGCCGGGTTATCAGTTGCCATCGCAGCCCGCGGTTCCGGTCGTGGGACCGCAAGGCGATGCCGGACCGCAGAGCCCGGCGGAGCAGCAACCCGCTGATCCGACGATGGTGCGGCAGCCATTCGATCAGCCGGTGACCGCGCCCGCCGGATCGGGGACCGGATATCCGCAACCGGGATACCAACAGTCCTCACCCGGATATCCGCAGCCGGGGACACCGCAGGCCGCACCCGGATACCAGCAGAGTGGGGCCCCGCAAGCCACACCCCCCGGCCACCAGTCGGGGACCGGATATCAGCAACCGGCATATCACCAGTCCTCACCCGGATATCCGCAGCCGGGAACACCGCAGGCCGCACCCGGATACCCGCAAGCCGGTTTCCAACAACCCGGATTCGAGCAGCCCCTGTCCGGATTCCCGCAGGCTGCACCGGGTTTCCAACAGCCCGGATACCCGCAACCCGCACCCGGATATCAACAGCCGCCCAAACCCGGCGGCAAAGGCTGGCTTTGGGCGCTCGGCGCGGTCGTCGTCACCTCCGCGGTGTGGGCGGGTGCGATGTTCGCGATCGGCGCGTTCGACGCGGGCAAGGCCGATATCAGCAAGGATGCCGATCTGCGCGGCTACAAGTATGTCGCCAATCTCTGCGATCTCACCGACACCTCGCCCTACACGAGCGCGGGCTTCACGCTGTCGAAGACCGATTCCTCAGGCAATACCTATCCGAAGCACGAGGGCTCCAAGCACGCCGCGGTCGATTCGATGGGGTGCGATGTCCGCTTCACTCCGTCCGGCTCGACTGAGAAGTACGACTACGCCGCCATCTACACCAGCGCGCAGGTGCACAAGCAGACCAATCCGGGACCTGAATTCACCGCGTCGTACGAGACCTGGACCCAGAGCGCATACGGCAAGGACGCGAAGGTCGACAAGATCTCCGGACTCGGCGACGAGGCGTATGTGATCACCGGCAAGCACAAGTCCGACGATCCGACGGCCGATATCTCGTTGGCCATGCGCGACGGCTGGACCACCTACCACATCAGCTGGTCGCAGTATTCGTCCAGTTCGTCGAAGTCCCCGGGCAAGATCCTCAGCGCGTCCGAGGTCACCGATCTGCTGAAGAAGACGGCCACCTCCACAATGAGCAAGCTGCGCAAATAGGTGGCATCCGGTCGGTGCGGACCGCCCGCGCCGACCGGTCCGCATTCGAATGCGACAATGACTGGGTCAACCTCCCAGTTCACGAAGGATAAACCCGCATTCCGATGGTCGAGAACACCGCGTCGACGTCTACCGCACCAACGCCGAGCGGCACCGCCATCGACCCCGATGAGCTGGCGATCTGCCTGCGGGTGCTGGAGCAGGCCGGGCAGTTGGACAAGGACGATCCGGCTTCGGTCACGGTGCAGCGCGCCGTCGGCCATATGTTCAAGAAATTGAAGCAGCGCAAGCGAACCGTGGCCAGGGATTCGGTCGCCGAGGCGGACCGTGCGGTGGTCGCGGCGACCGCGACCGGTTCACCCAATCGCATCGATGACGAAACCGCCGGCATCCCGCTGACCTCGAATGCGGCGGGCGCGAGCGCGGGCACGCTGATCCGGCCGCGGCCCTGCTATGTCTGCAAACAGCGGTATACCCGGGTCGATGCGTTCTACCACCAGCTGTGCCCGGACTGCGCGGCCACCAGCCACGCGAAACGGGACGCCCGTACCGATCTCACCGGACGGCGCGCCTTGCTGACCGGCGGTCGCGCCAAGATCGGCATGTATATAGCGCTGCGACTGCTGCGCGACGGTGCGCACACCACCATCACCACCCGCTTCCCGAACGATGCGATCCGCCGCTTCGCCGCCATGGACGACAGCGCCGACTGGCTGCACCGGCTGCGCATCGTCGGTATCGATCTGCGGGATCCGGCCCAGGTGGTCGCGCTCGCTGATGATGTCGCGGCACAGGGGCCGCTGGATATTCTGATCAACAATGCCGCCCAGACCGTGCGCCGCTCCCCTGGCGCGTACAGCGCGCTGGTCGAGGCCGAATCCGATCCGCTGCCCGCGGGTGTGCTGCCGGATGTGGTGACCTTCGGCAAGACCATGCAGGCGCACCCCACCGCACTCACCGCATCACTGACGCCGTCGCTGTCCTCAGCTGACGTGGCGGAACTGGCCTTGGTCGCGGGATCGGCCACACCGGAACGCATTTCGCGCGGTATCGCCATCGATGCCGGTGGTCTGGTGCCGGATCTGGCGCACACCAACAGCTGGGTGCAGACCGTTGCCGAGGTGGACCCGACCGAACTGCTCGAGGTCCAGCTGTGCAATTCGGTGGCGCCGTTCATTCTGGTTTCGCGGCTGCGCCCGGCAATGGCCGCCGCCGCGGCCAGCCGCAAATACGTCGTGAACGTCTCCGCCATGGAGGGCCAGTTCTCCCGCGCGTACAAGGGGGCCGGCCACCCCCATACGAATATGGCCAAGGCCGCGCTGAATATGTTGACCCGCACCAGCGCCCGCGAAATGTTCGAACAGGACGCCATCCTCATGACCGCCGTGGACACCGGCTGGATCACCGACGAACGCCCGCATTACACCAAACTCCGCCTCGCCGAAGAGGGCTTCCACGCCCCCCTGGACTTGGTGGACGGCGCCGCCCGCGTCTATGACCCCATCGTCCAAGGCGAAGCCGGCACCGACCTCTACGGCTGCTTCCTCAAGGACTACCAGCCCTCACCCTGGTAATCGACGCAGTGCCCAGGGTTACGCTGGGCATATGGTGTATCGGCTGCTGGCTGATGCCACCGCCGCGGTGCATTTCGTATTCGTGGTGTACGTGGTGGTCGGCGGGTTCGTGGCGTGGCGGTGGCCGCGCACCATCTGGCTGCATCTGATCGCATTCGGCTGGGGATTCAGCACGGTGCTGTTCGGATTCGATTGTCCGCTCACGTATTTGGAGAATTGGGCGCGACATCGGGCCGGGATGGCGGGGCTGCCGCCGAGCGGGTTCATCGACCATTATCTGACCGGGGTGATCTACCCGCAGAGTGCGCTGGGTTTGGTGCGTGGGCTGGTCGCGGTGTGCGTGGTGGTGTCGTGGGTGGGCTATGCCTGGAGGGTGCGGACGATGAGGTCGGCGACCTCGGAGACCTTGTCGTCGAGGTAGAAGTGACCGCCGGGGAAGACCGTGCGGTCGAAGGAACCGGTGGTGTGTTCGCGCCATTCCTCGGCCTGCTCCGGCGTCATCGTCGGATCTTCAGTGCTGACCAGGGCCGACACAGCGCAGGACAGCGAGGCGCCCTCGCGATAGCGGTAGGTCTCGATGGCCTGGTAGTCGCTGCGCACCGCGGGCAGTACCAGTTCGGCGAGACTCGGTTCGTCGCGCAGGATCTGGACGGACGCGGGATCGGTTGCCAGGCGCTCCAGATCACCGATCAGATCGTCGTCGGAGCCGAGATGCAGGCGGCCCGGCTCTACGAAAGTCGGTGCCGGACGGCCGGATACGAACAGCGCGATGAGCGACTGCCCCTTGCGTTCCAGGCGGCGTGCGGTTTCGAAGGCCACGGTCGCGCCCATGCTGTGACCGAACAGCGAAAGTTGTTCCACCGGGCCCTGATTCAGCACTTCGTCCACGATCCGATCGACGAGGGTGTCCATATCGCCGATGGTGGGCTCATCGAGCCGGTCCTGCCGACCCGGATACTGCACAGCCGCGACGGCGGTCCCATTGTCGAACCGTTCGGCCAGTGCCCGATACGCCGTGACCGCTCCCCCACCGGGCGGGAAACACAGCAGTTGCCGGCTCGGCGCGGGATGTGCGCGCAACACCCGCAGCCAGTCCGTGGCGGCGATGGCCTTGCCCACGTCGATCTCCTTCACCGTCGGAATTTCACCCGAGATATGTGCCGTACCAATCCAGGACCCGCTGCCACGCTTCAGCGGCGGCGGTCGGGTCGTAGCGAGGTCCGGTGTCGTTGAAGAAGGCGTGGTCCACATTCGGTGCGACGTATATCTCGTGGACGAGACCTGCCCGGTCAAGAGCCGCCTCCGCGGTTGGACGCGAGGCGATTACCCGCTCATCCTTGGCGGCGTAGATCCCGAGTACCGCTGCCTTCGAACCGGACAGATCCCCGTTCTCCGGGAAGGGTCCGTAAAACGGTGTCGCCGCAGCGAGTTCCGGCGTACCCGAGGCCAGCAGCAACCAGACCAGACCGCCGCCGAAGCAGAAGCCGGTGGCACCGATCTTCTGCTCCGGCACCCGCCGTTCCAGCTCGGCGATTCCAGCCCGCAGATCGCCGATGAACTGCTCCGGTGCGATCTTGCCGAGTTCGGCGGTGGCCGCCGCCGGGTCGGTGAAGGCGGCGGTACCGCCGCGTTCGGACAGTAGGTCCACGGCGAGTGCGGAGTATCCGGCTCCCGCGAAACGTGCTGTCACCGAACGGATGTGGTCGGTGAGTCCCTTGTTCTCGTGGATGACGAGCACGCCGCCGCGCGGCTGTGGCGCGGCCGCCCATGCGGCTTGTAGCTGGCGACCGCCCGGTCCGGGAAAGGTGATCGAGGTGGCCGGGACCGCGCCGCTGGTACCCGGTGGGGCCGAGGACGCCCCGGGTTTCGAGCCCGTCGACGCGGAATTCGCCTGGTCGCCGCTGCTGGAGCACGCGGCGAGCAATGCGACCGCGGCGGTGGCGCCGACGCCGAGCATTCCTAGTCGGCGCAGTGCTTCCCGGCGACCGATCAATCCGTCGGCATGGTCGGTGGCTATCTCTTCGGCGATATAACGCTGCAGCGGCGTCATGGCCACGACCCTACTACTGCGGCACAACAACTACTCTCGATCTCGTGATTGCGCACGAACAGCTGGTCCGCGACTACGAGGCCGGAATCGGTGTACCGGCCTCCGGCATCGTCCCCGCCGACGATCCGGGCAGCTGTTTGGCTGCGACGCTACCGGTTTGGGCGCTGGCCGCCGGATCGGTGGCCGCGGTGACGGCCGCGGCGAACCGAATCCGCGACGCACACCATCTCAATCCGGTGCTGCACCGGCTGGAGCCGGTACGGATCACCGCCGCCTTCTCCAGTGAACGCCTGCTGCGCGTCGGCGGTGCGCCCGCCAAGATATTCGCGGATCTGTCCGGATTCTTTCCCACCTTCGACGGCTGGGTCCGCACCCATGTCAACTATCCGCATCACCGCGCGCGATTGCTCGCCTCGCTCGGCCTGCCCGACGACGCCCCCGTCGATCTTGCGGTCGCGCAGATGGCGATGAGCCGGGCCAGCGATATCGAGGAACATGCGGCCGCGCACGGCGCCATCGCGGTCCAGGTGCGTTCCGAGCAGGAGTGGGCGCAGAGTCCGCAGGGCCAGGCCGCCGCATCGGGTCCAGTGGTGGCGATCGACACCCGAATCGACCAGGGCGAGCTCGGCCTGCCGATCGGCGCATCGCCGTTGCAGCCGTTGCGCGGGGTCCGGGTACTCGATCTCACGCGCGTGATCGCCGGACCTGTCGCGACCAGAACCCTTGCGCTGCTCGGCGCCGAGGTGATGCGGATCGACCCGCCGCACCTATCGGAGATCCCATGGCAGTACCACGACACCTGCCAGGGCAAACGCTCCACACTGCTCGATCTGCACCGGCACCTGCCGCAGGTCAACGAGCTGCTCGCCGCCGCCGATGTGCTGATCACCGGATATCGACCGGGCGCGCTGGAAAACGCCGGACTCACCGCCGCCCGTCGACCCGGCCTCGTGCACGGTCGGATATCGGCGTGGGGCGAATCCGGCCCGTGGGGTCGGCGGCGCGGTTTCGACAGCATCGTGCAGGCCGCCGCCGGAATTTCGATTGTCGAGGGCGCACCCGCGGTACCGGGGACGCTCCCCGCGCAGGCGCTCGACCACGCCTCCGGCTATCTGCTCGCGGCCGGTGTGATCGACGCACTGGTCGCCCGCGCACATGACGGCATCGGGCGCGATGTCCGAGTCGCATTGGCGCGCACCGCATCCTGGCTCCTCAATGCGCCCGGCCGCGCCCCGCGTCATCCGCAGGCCGCGCCGCCGAGTCCGATGGCGGCGGTCACCCACGGCAATGTCACCACCGCCGCGCCGGCGCTCGCCGAGTATCCGGATTACGCGTGGCCCGCACCGCGGTACGGTGCTGACCGGCCGGTGTGGCCGCTGCACACCCGGTAGAACTCGCGCTGGTCGACGCCCTCAGGACTCACCGGCCAGGGCCGCGATGGCCTTGGCCAGCCGCGCGCCGTCAGGCAGGTTCCCGCCGTGGGTAATCGTCCACAGGATGCCGAGTCCCTGGGTCAGCACGAAGTACAGTTCGGCGATCGCCAGGGCGGTGTCCGCGTCCAGATCCGGACGTGATTCCCGTAAGGCTCGGGCGATGTCCTCGTATGCACCGTTGAGGCTTTCGTCCATGTACGTCCGTGATTCCGGCGTCCGCGCGACGCGCACCAGATTCTCCAGACTGGCCAGCATGCCGTCCCGGTTGTCCTCGAAGACCTGCGGCATCGCGTTCCACATCTGCGTGAACGCCTCCAGGGGCGGCTGCCCGCTGCCCGCGCGGACCAGCGCCTCCATCCGGTCGCCGATATCGTTGCCGAGCGCCTCCGCGAGCGCCTCGGTGATCAGCCGATCCTTCGAACCGAAGTGGTAGCCGATCGCGGCCAGGCTCACACCCGCCGCCGCCGCTATATCGCGCGCGGTCGTCTTCGCCACGCCACGTTCGATGATGGCCTTACGCGCTCCCGCCAATAGGTCTTCTCGGTTTCCCATGACCTCAGCTTACACACCGCTAAGACATTTGTACTAGACATTCGTGCCAACCACGTGTTAGACATATGTCTGACACACTCGTTCGAGCGATTGGCCCGATAATGAGCACCAACTCCCTCCACATCCTCATCAGCGGCGGCGGCATCGCGGGCAACGCGCTCGCACTGCAGTTGCTGCGAGCAGGCATCCGAACCACCGTCGTCGAGCGCGCACCCAAGCCGCGCCCCGGCGGACAGGCAGTAGACCTGCGCGGACCGAGCCGCGAGATCGCCGAGCGGATGGGACTCATGCCGGGCATTCGCAAGTACCAGCTCGACGAGCGCGGCATGGCCTACGTCGACGAAAACGGCCGGGAGTTCGCCCGGATGCCCGCGGAGATGTTCGACGGCAAGGGTCCGGTGGCCGAAATCGAAATCACCCGAGGCGATTTGAATCAGGTCCTGCTCACCGAACTCGCCAGCACGGCGGGCGAACTCGATTACCGCTACGGGGAATGGATCGCGGCGCTGCGCCAGGACGACACGGGTGTCGAGGTCGACTTCGCATCCGGGCGCACCGAGCGTTTCGATCTGGTCGTCGGTGCGGACGGTGTGCACTCGGCGACCCGACAGCTGGCCTTCGGACCGGAGGAGCGGTTCGTCACCTATCTCGGCGGCTACATGTCGTTCTTCACCATCCCGACCCCAGCCGGAACCGAGCCGGGCTGGTTCAAGATGCATACGGTGCCCAGCGCCGCGGTCGCGATTCGGCCGGATGCCGATCCGGCCACCTCCAAGGCCATCATCACCCTGCGCACCGAGGCCGATCCGGCGCTGCGCCGCGACGTTGCCGCGCAGCAGCGGCTCATCCACGACATGCTGGCCGAGGCGGGATGGGAGACACCGGCGGTACTCGACGCGATGACCACAACCCCGGACTTCTATTTCGACATGCTGGCCCGTGTCGATATGCCTTCGCTGTCGACCGGGCGAGTCACGCTGCTCGGCGACTCCGGCTTCTGCGGCTCCCCGATGACCGGTATGGGTACTGCCATGGCCATTGTCGGCGCCTACGTCCTGGCCGGTGAAATCGCAGCCGCGCCAGATGATCTCGCGACAGCACTGACCCGCTATGAGCAGATCGTCGAACCGTTCCTCGACAAGGCCAAGGAGCTGCCCGGTGGCGGCATCAAGATGATGCTGCCCACTTCCCGCCTCGGCACACGGATGGCCCGCACGAGCATGAAGGTCATGACCTCACGGGTCATGCGTCCGGTAATGCTGCGGATGATGTCGAGTACCGACGACTACGTGCTGCCCACCTACTGAGCCGCCCGGGCCCGCTCGCTACGCTCGACTGGTGCGGCAGAAGATCGTCATGGACGTCGATACCGGGATCGATGATTCACTCGCGCTGCTCTACCTGCTCGCCTCCCCGGAGGCCGAGATCGTGGGAATCGCCGCCACCGCGGGCAATGTGCCCGCACCGCAGGTGGCGGCGAACAATCTCGCCTGGCTGGATGTGTGCCGAGCACCCCATATCGAGGTCGCGCTGGGCGCCGCGGACCCGCTCGCGATCCCGCTGCGCACCACCGAGGACACACATGGGCCGCAGGGTGTCGGTTATGCGCAACTGCCGCCATCGGCCCGGCCGATCTCGTCCCGGTCGGCGGCCCAGATGTGGGTCGATCTGGTGCGCGGGGCTCCCGGCGAGATCATCGGACTCTGCACTGGACCGCTGACGAATCTGGCGCTCGCAGTCCGCCTCGAACCACGGCTACCGCTGCTGCTGCGGCGGCTGGTGATCATGGGCGGAGCCTTCAATCACCCCGGCAACACCACCCCGACCAATGAATGGAATGTGCACGTGGATCCGGAGGCGGCCAAGGAGGTCTTCGATGCCTTCTCCGCCGCCCCCGCCGATCGGCGGCCGATCGTGTGCGCGCTCGATATCACCGAGAGCATCGAGATGCGGCCCAAACATGTGGCGCAACTCGCCGAACGCGCGGGCAGCCTGCCCGTGGAGATGGTTTCGGAGACCGACCCGCCGGAGGCCAGGTCGGCCACGAGCAATCCGATCGTGCGGTACTTCACCGATGCGGTCCGGTTCTACTTCGACTTCCACAAGCTCTACGACCAGGGCTACCTCGCGCATATGCATGATCCGTTCGCGGCGGCGGTCGCGCTGGATCCGGCGCTTGCCACTACTCGACCGGCCACCGTCGATGTCGAACTCGTCGGCGCCATCACCCGGGCAACCACCGTGGCGGACTGGGTGGGCATGTGGGGCCGAGAACCCAACGCCGACATCGTGGTCGGCACCGACCCGGAGGTGTTCTTCGAACGATTGATCACCAGGGTCGGTGACTTCGCCCGCTCGGTCTACCCGCAGGAGGCTGCTCCATGATCGGCGACAGCGACGACAATACCTACCTGACCGATTTCCGCACCCGGCTCGAACTGCCCGGAATCATCGACGTCCATACGCATTTCATGCCGGAGCAGGTCATGGCCAAGGTGTGGGCATACTTCGATTCGGCCGGTCCGCTGGTCGGCCGGGAGTGGCCGATCGCCTACCGCGATGATGAGCAGGTCCGGTTGAAGACATTGCGCGACTTCGGTGTTCGCGCGTTCACCGCACTGGTGTATCCGCACAAGCCGGATATGGCGGCGTGGCTCAACGAATGGACCGCCGACTTCGCCGAACGCACCCCGGACTGCCTGCACACGGCGACGTTCTATCCCGAACATTACGCCGACAGTTACGTCGAGGCGGCGATCGAGCGGGGTGCCCGGGTGTTCAAGGTGCATGTGCAGGTCGGCGACTTCCATCCCGGTGATCCGCTGCTGAATCCGGTGTGGGGCATGATCGAGGACGCCGGAATACCGGTGCTGATCCACTGCGGCTCCGGACCCGTGCCCGGCGAGTACACCGGACCGGAGCCCATTGCCGGTCTGCTGCAACGCTATCCGCGGTTGAAGCTGATCATCGCGCATATGGGCACGCCCGAGTATTCCGAATTCCTGGATCTGGCAGAGGAATATCCGGGCGTGCACCTGGACACGACCATGGTGTGGACCGATTTCACCGAGGCCACGGCCCCCTTTCCGGTCGCCGAGCACGACAGGCTGCATTCTTTGAGCGAGCGCATTTTGTTCGGTAGCGATTTTCCGAACATCCCCTACTCGTACGGACATTCGATCTTCGCACTGGAACGCTTGGAGCTGGGTGATTCTTGGCTGCAGCAGGTGTGCTATCGAAATGCCGCAGGGCTCTTCGGAATCGCGTGATGCTCACATCGAGACGACGGTGAATCTGATCTGCCGGTGCGCGGGCCACTCTGCCGCGTCGAGCAACGCGACGGCGAAATCCGCCATGGAAATCGCTGAGACGCCGTCGGCATTCGTCAGCAGTTCGTCCAGGCCGAGCCGGTAGGTGCCGATTCGCCGACCCGGCACGAGTTCGGCGGGCGGGCTCGAGTACGTCCAGTCGGCGGCGATTTCGACGCGCCAGATGGCGAGTTGATCGAACGCGGCCTCGTCACTCGCGACCACCCTGCGCACCCTCCTCGAGGCCCACGGCCATTCGGTGTGACGCGCTGGGCAGTGATGAACCCGCAGCGGCGTTGCCGCGAGCTCAGCCGTCGAAGGCGTCGAGAAGCTGCTCGGCGGCTAATGCGGCGGTCAATGTACCGTCGCGTACCTGCTTTTCCACTTGCGCGCGAATGGCTTTGACGTTCGGGTTCTCCGCGAGGCGGCGCAGTAGTTGGTCGTGCACCATGGTCCAGGTCCAGTCGACCTGTTGGCGGCGGCGCTTTTCGGCGAATTCACCCGCCTCGGTGAGTACCCGGCGGTGTTGGAGTACGGTGTCCCAGAACTTGTCCAGCCCATGGCCTTCGAGGCCGCTCATAGTGAGCACCGGTGGGCGCCAGAGCGCGTCGTGCGGATGGATGAGGCGCAGTGCCCCGGCCAATTCGCGGGCCGCGGACTTGGCCTCGATCTCGTGCTTGCCGTCGGCTTTGTTCACCGCGACCAGGTCGGCGAGTTCCAGGACGCCTTTCTTGATGCCCTGCAGCTGATCCCCGGTGCGGGCCAGGGTCAGGAAGCAGAATACGTCGACCATATTCGCGACCGTCACTTCGGACTGGCCGACGCCGACGGTCTCCACCAGGATCACGTCGTAGCCCGCGGCCTCCAGCAGCACGATGGTCTCGCGGGTCGCCTTGGCGACACCCCCGAGGGTGCCCGCCGTCGGCGAGGGACGGATATAGGCGTTGCGCTCCAATGCCAGTCGCGCCATGCGCGTCTTGTCACCGAGGATGGAGCCGCCGGTTCGGGTGGAGGACGGGTCGACGGCCAGCACCGCGACCCGATGCCCCTTGCCGATCAGATCCATGCCGAGCGCATCGATGAACGTCGACTTGCCGACGCCGGGAACACCGGTGATGCCGACACGATTCGAGGTGACCGTATCGGTGGGCGGGGTCAGTTTCAGCAGCAGTTGCTGCGCCAGCTCCCGATGATCGGCCCTGGTCGACTCGACCAGAGTGATGGCCCGCGCCAAGGCGGCCCGCTCCTGGGAGCGAACCGCCTGCGCGAGTGCGTCTACATCGATTACACGCTGACGCCCGCCCGTCGCCCGACCACCACCCACCATGGGATCGCTGCGCGATGCTGAAGTCATTGGCTGCTGCCGCCACCGATCTCATGACCGAGCTCGCCGGCCAACTTCTTCAGCAGATCGATCGCGGCATCGGCGATCACTGTGCCGGGCGGGAAGATCGCCGCCGCACCCGCCGCATACAGCTCCTCGAAGTCACCCGGCGGGATGACGCCACCGACGATGACCATGATGTCGGGACGTCCGACATCGGCCAGTGCCTGCCGCAGCGCGGGCACCAGCGTGAGGTGGCCGGCCGCCAGTGAGGACACACCGACGACGTGCACGTCGTTGTCGGCCGCCTGCTGCGCCACCTCTTCCGGGGTCTGGAACAGCGGGCCCACATCGACGTCGAACCCGAGGTCGGCGAAGGCCGTGGCGATCACCTTCTGACCTCGGTCGTGCCCGTCCTGGCCCATCTTGGCGACCAGGATGCGCGGCCGCCGCCCCTCCGCGTCGGCGAATTCTTCGACGAGTTCGATCGCCTTGCTGATATTGGTCACCTTTCCGGCCTCGTCGCGGTACACACCGGCGAGCGTACGGATCTCGGCCTGGTGGCGGCCGTACACCTTTTCCAGTGCATCGGAGATCTCACCGACGGTGGCCTTGGCGCGCGCCGCATTGATGGCCAGCGCGAGCAGGTTGTTCGCCATGCCACCCTCGGAAGAGCCTGCGGCACGGGTCAATTCGGCCAGTGCCCGCTCCACCTCGGCCGAATCACGTTCGGCGCGAAGCCGGTTCAGCTTCTCGATCTGCTCGGCGCGCACCCGCGAATTCTCGACCTTGAGGACCTCGACCTGCTGATCCTCTTCGACCTGGTACTTGTTCACGCCGATCACCGGTTGCTGGCCGGTGTCGATGCGCGCCTGGGTGCGGGCGGCGGCCTCCTCGATGCGCAGCTTCGGGATGCCCTCGCCGATCGCCTGCGCCATACCACCGTGCGCCTCGACCTCGGCGATATGCGCGCGGGCGCGGTTGGCCAGCTGGTGGGTGAGCCATTCCACGTAATACGAACCGCCCCATGGGTCGATCGGCCGCGTGGTGTTGGACTCCTGCTGGATCAGCAGCTGGGTATTGCGGGCGATGCGCGCGGAGAAGTCCGTCGGCAGAGCCAGCGCCTCGTCGAGGGCGTTGGTGTGCAGCGACTGGGTGTGGCCCTGAGTGGCGGCCATCGCCTCGATGCAGGTGCGCGCCACGTTGTTGTACGCGTCCTGCGCGGTCAGCGACCAACCGGAGGTCTGCGAATGCGTTCGCAGCGATAGCGATTTCGCGCTCTTGGGCTCGAACTTCGCCACCAGCTCGCTCCAGAGCAGCCGTCCCGCACGGAGTTTGGCGACCTCCATGAAGAAGTTCATGCCGATGGCCCAGAAGAACGACAGGCGTGGCGCGAACTTGTCGACCTCCATACCCGCGGCGATACCCGCGCGGATGTACTCGACACCGTCGGCGAGAGTGTAGGCCAACTCCAGATCGGCCGTGGCTCCGGCCTCCTGGATGTGGTAGCCGGAGATGGAGATCGAGTTGAACTTCGGCATCTTCGCGCTGGTGTAGGCGAAGATATCGGAGATGATCCGCATCGAGGGCTTGGGCGGGTAGATGTAGGTGTTACGGACCATGAACTCCTTCAGAATGTCGTTCTGAATGGTTCCGGCCAGCTGTTCCGGTGCGACGCCCTGCTCCTCGGCCGCGACCACATACAGCGCGAGGATCGGCAGCACCGCACCGTTCATGGTCATCGACACCGAGACCTGATCCAGCGGAATGTGATCGAAGAGCTGACGCATGTCGAGGATGGAATCGATAGCGACACCGGCCATCCCGACATCACCCTGGACGCGCGGGTGGTCGGAGTCGTAGCCGCGGTGCGTGGCCAGGTCGAAGGCGACCGACAGACCCTTCTGGCCCGCCTGCAGGTTGCGGCGATAGAAGGCATTCGAATCCGCGGCGGTGGAGAAACCCGCGTACTGGCGAATGGTCCACGGCTGGTTCACATACATCGTCGGGTACGGACCACGCAGGAACGGCGCGACGCCGGGCACGCTGTCGAGCGGATAGCCTTCGGCCGCAATGGCATCGCGGTCGGCCTTGGTGAAAACCGGTCGCACGTCGATACCTTCGGGCGTCGACCACACCAACTGTTCGGGGGTGTAGTTGTTCGCCTCGGCCGCGGCACGCACGAAGGCGTCGACCTGTGCTGAGTCGACGGCGGCGGATTCGGCCGGACGTTCGGACAGCGGCACCTCGGCGAAACTGCCGATCCGGTGCTCGATGCCGCCGGGTTCGTCGATTTCGCCCGGCTTGTCGATATGACTCAATGTCATCAGGCTCCCACCTTCTCCAGCAGGTCGGACAGTGCGGCCACCGCATCGATGCGGGCCGCGAGATAACCGTCGGGGCGCTGCGCGTCGCTCAGGTCGGCGACGGCTTTTTCCGCACCGGCCAGCAGCACCGTCCCGATCCCGGCGGCACGCAACTGCTCGACCGCCGGCCCCGCCTGCTCGGCGTAACGCTTGTCCGAACCACATAATACGGCGATCGCGGCACCGGATTCGGTTGCCGCCGTACCGATTCCGGCCACTTCCAGGGGACCGGGGTTGATCGACTCGATACCGCCCGAGGCCAACAGGTTCGCGATGAAAGTGACTCGAACATTGTGTTCGGCCACCGTGCCGAGCGGCACCAGCAGCGCACGTGGTCGCGCCCCCTTGGCCGCGAGGTAGGCGTCCGAGCGGTTGCGCAGCGTCTCGAAGGCGGCGCCGTAGCGCACCACCTGTCCGGGCTGACGCGCGGCCTCCGATAGCGGCTGTTCGGCCAGGTTCGGGAATTCGTTGACACCGGTGACCGCCGTCTTGCGGTGTGCCACATCCGCATCCCGGGCCGACCGGGTCGCGGCGATCCGCTCGGCGAGCAGGCCGGTGTCCAACGCGGCCGGATAACCGCCCGCGGCCTCGAGCTCCTGCATGAACTCCCACGCCTTGGCGGCGAGCGCGGCGGTGAGATCCTCGACGTACCAGGAACCGGCACCCGGATCCTGCACATGCCCCAGATGCGACTCCTCGAGCAGCAGCAGCTGCGTATTGCGAGCCATGCGATTCGCGAACGACTTCGACACGCCGAGCTCGCCGGGCGGCAGCGCAGAATCGAAGGGCAGCACCGTAACCGTGTCCGCTCCACCGACTCCCGCGCCGAAAGCCGCGAGCGTGGTGCGCAGCATATTCACCCATGGGTCGCGCTGGGTCATCATCGCCGCGGAGGTCACCGCATGCTGCGGTGCGTCACCGAATGCGGGCGCGCCGCACACATGCGCTACGCGGGCCCAGAGCTGGCGGGCCGCGCGGAATTTCGCGATGGTGGCGAACTGGTCGTCGGTCGCGGCGAAGCGGAACTCCAACTGCTCGAAGGCATCCGCGATGTCCTGGCCGTCTTCGGTGAGTGCGCGCAGGTAGGCCAGACCGGCCGCCACCGCCGCACCGAGCTCCTGCGCGTCCGAGGCACCCGCATCGTGAAAGACGGTGCCGTCCACCGTGATGGCGCGCACGGTCTCGGGTCGCTGCACCGCCTGACCGGCCAGGGCGATCGCCTCCGCCAGTTCGACATCGGCGGTTCCGGCGAAGCGACTGGTGAGCGGGGCCGCACCCAGCGCGACTCGAATTTCGGTCCGGTCCGCTACCTGGTAACCGTCGAGTTGTGCGAAGACCTGTTGTGCCGCTGCGGAAACCGCATCACCAGCGGCGAGTGTCAGCGGTGCGAGTTCGAACAGCAGACCCGAGAGTGCCGCGGGCAGTTCGGCCACCGGCACACCGCGCTCGCCTGCACCGAGCCACAGTGCACTGATCCCGTTCTCCAGCGTGGCCAAGATCTCGCGATTCGCCGCAGCGCCATCGGCCGCGCCGATGAAAGTGCTGACATACCAGCCGCGCCGCACATCCCTGGTGGCGTCCCGGCCACGGACGAACGGATATTCGCCCGGTAGCGGCAGTTCGGGCCGCTCATCCCCGCGGGTGTACAGCGGGGCGATGGTCAGACCGTCATAGGTCTGTTCCTCGAGCAGCTTTTCTGGCTCCTCCGGAAGTTCGGCGACGTCGACCCTGCGGGCCTTCGCCAGTACCCCCGCCACGCCCTTGCGCCATGCGGCGTAATCAGGCACCGGCTCTGAAGCAATCGGCATAGCTGCTGTTCCTCTTCTCCTCGACGCACACCCTCGTGTGCGCCCGAAACCGTTGCATTCGCCCAGCTCAGCGAGCACATCGGTTAACGAGCATTCGTGCCGTTCCTTCGATGCTAGCGGCAGCTGCGCAGGCGGTTGTCCGTGGCCGCCACTACCAACCGGTAACCTGGCGCGGTGCTCAGGCTCATTCGGGACCCACGCATCCTCGCCCTGCTCGTCGGCGGCGCGGTGCTGTTCATCGCGGCCATGCTGGTCCCGCTGCCGACACCGCAGCAGATGCAGGACTGGGCCACCTCGGTCGGCCCGATCTTCCCGCTGCTGTTCTTCGTGGTCCACGCGCTGGTCACGGTGGCTCCGGTCCCGCGGACCGTACTGACGGTCAGCGCGGGCGTCCTGTTCGGACCCGCACTCGGCATTGTCCTGGCCGCCTCGGCAACCACGGTCAGCGCGGCCCTGGCGATTCTGCTCGTCCGCGCGCTGGACCGAGAGCGCGTCGCCGCCCATCTCACCCATCCGGCGGTGCGCTCCATCGATGAACGCCTCGAACGCCGGGGCTGGCTCGCGGTCGGATCGCTGCGCCTGATCGCCTTCGCCCCGTTCTCGGTGATCAATTACTGCTGCGCCCTCTCCTCGATCCGCTTCTGGCCCTATCTGATCGCCACCGTCATCGGCATCCTCCCGGGAACCGTCGGCACCGTCATCCTGGGCGATGCCCTCACCGGACATACCCACCCCGGCATGCTCGTAGTCTCCGGGGTGCTCATCGCCATCGGCATCATCGGTTTGATCGTCGACGCGCGCTGGTCGCAAACCCACGAAGCGGATCTCGAGACCGCCCAGGTCGCCGTGTCCGACTGACGCACCGGCGTTGCCTGGGCAGCGCATGCACGCCGTGCGTCGATTCCGGTTTGCGGTTGCGTGCGGAGGGCTAATCCGCAACAGCAACGACCGCTCGAAGGGAGGTGACGAACGATGGTGGTACACGCAGTCGAACCAGGGCCGAACGGCAATAACCACGACAACTGGAATCAAGACCCCCGCGAAGATCTAGCCGACGACGTCATCCGACCGTGGGGCCGCTGACACGCTAATCGACGGTCAACTCGATCGGGATGGCGAAGACATCGACCATCGCGCCGTTGCGCAATACCGTCACCGGCATCGAGACCCCGATGGCGTCGCCGAAGAGTTGGCGTTGTATGCCTTGGGCGTCGGCCACTTGCGAGCGGGCGACGCTGAGTACGAGGTCGCCGCGGCGCAGCCCCGCGTGATCGGCGGGGCCGCCGCGGACGACCTCGACAATGCGGACACCGGCATGTTGGCCGGTGCGGGCGGCGACGGCTGCGGGCAGTGGGGCCGGAACGCCGACCAGGCCGAGGTAGGCGCGGCGCACGCGGCCGTCTTTCAGCAGGGTATTGATGATGCGGCGAGTGGTGGCATTGATCGGGATCGCGAGACCGGGTCCGACGCCCGCGACCGCCGTATTGACACCGACTACCCGTCCCGATGAATCGGCAAGTGCGCCACCGGAATTGCCCGGGTTCAGGGCGGCATCGGTTTGGATCACATCCTCGATCACGCGACCGGCTCGGCGAGAGGCGACCGGGACAGCTCGCCCCAGCGCGCTCACCACGCCCGCGGTTACGGAGCCCGCCAACCCCAGCGGGCTCCCGACCGCCACCACCAGTTGGCCGACCACCAGCTTGTCGGCATCGCCGAGTACCACCGCACCCGGCGCACCGGCACGGGCGCGCAGCACGGCGAGATCGGAGAGCGGATCGATGCCGACGACGTCGATGCGTGATTCCACACCGTCCGCGAACACCACATCGCCGCTGCTCGTCGAGCCGACCACATGCGCATTGGTGAGCAGGAATCCGTCATCGGTGAAGACCACCGCGGATCCGCTCCCCCGCCGGGTTCGCACACTCGCAACATGCGGGGTGACCGACGCCGCCACGGCGATGACCGAACGTGAGTACGCGTCCATCGCCGACTCATCGAGATCGTGTCGCCGTGTGGCGTCTTCCGGACCCGACAACGGGATCGACTCGTCGTCCACGCTGACCACCATCCTGCTCATCAGGCGCGCACTCGATATCTAGGCCGCCCTCTCCAGCATCCTCCGCTGGGCCCTGCGCTGCAGGGTGTTCGCCGCAGGCGCAACCGGATTCATCCGACGTTCACCAACGCCGAGGCAGCGCGTTCATGCGGATCCGCGCATAGGCCTACCCAAGTCGCCTGAGACGGTCGCGCGGCAGTGTCGCTCACCCACGGCATAGAGCCCATCGAGGCGCGCTGGGACCCGAGCAGACTGCGCGAGCACAATTGTTGCCGCCCGCGCACAGTGTCAACGGACGGACCTCCCCTGCTACGAATTCGCCTACGCCCCCGGTACGCGATCCAGGAAGCCGTGCACACCGATGATCCGTCCGTCCTCGGCGAGGGTGATCACATCCGTCCCGGCGACCGGCGCGCTCCCGTCGGCCGCGACCAGCTCCCAAGAGAACCGGGCGGTGTCGTGGTGTCCGTCGACCGCACCGAGCTGCCGGAATTCGAAGCCGGGGAACTGCTGGTGCACGCCCCCGATGGCGGCGCTGAGTTGCTCGTGCCCGGCGACATCGGCCAGCGGATCGGTGTAGAAACCGTCCTCGCGCCATGCCGCGGCCACCGCCTTCGCCCGCGCCTCGTCATCGATGGCATTCCACGCCGTGAAGTAGCGCCGTACCGCGTCCTCATACTGAGACATAGCGAATCATCCTCTGCTGGAAGGTATTTCGGTCCTCCGCCGGAAAGCTCCAGCGGATACCTCAACCTTGCCCGCTACCGATCGCGGAGTCGATTACGCGCGAGGTAAGGATCATCGCGCGAACCACCGCGGCCACTGGTGGCCGCGTTCCCACACCGTGTCCCCGGCGACCACGACCAGGTCACAGATCTCCGTGACCGCGCGCCGCGACGCCCAGATGTGCTCTCTGCTCGGCACGATGACCGCATGCGCACCGCAGCGCACGATGGCCGCGAGCAGCCGTGCGACCGGATCACCCTGCGGACCCACCTTCATCGAGACCAACTCGTATCCCATACGAGCCGCGCAGGTGCGGGTGGCCCGCAGATCGTGATCCACCATCGATCCCGAAATATCCCACCGTACGAACCCGATCGCCCAAGGTTTGATCGCCACCCCGTTGCCAAGTGACCCCGTTTCGCTTGCCAACCGCCCGACGCCCTCCCATGGTTCCGACCTGCTCATGTCACCAACCCTGTCTGCCAGCACCCACCCAGAACAGTAGAAAAGCGGCCCGGCGCGGCACCATGGTTTTGCGGGGATTTGCGGAAGTTGTTGACCCATATGGCGCTGACCGGTGACGATTGTGTGCAGCCAGCGCAATGCCCACGCGAGACGAGGCCACTCTGATGCGTATACAACTGCTCGGCGGACCCACCAACAACACCGGCTCGCCCCGGCTCTGGATCGATGAGGATCGACATCTGTATCTCGTGCAGGGCTACCGGGTAGCCCATGACGCAAACCGCGTCGAAATACCGCATATGCTGCTCGGCTGGCTGCAGCCCGGCACGTATATCGGCGCTCCGCTGCTCGATTCGGGGCACGGTTCCTTCACTCTCGCCGGACAGCCGATCACCGATCCGGATGCCCTGGCGCACATGCGGATTCCCGAGCACGAGACCGCAGTCGCGGTCCCGGTCGGACAGAGCCCGTGGGAATGGTAATGCAATGCTCTTCTACACCATCGAGGAAACCAACGATCTCATCCGCGAAACCCGCGGCGACGCTTTCCATCTCGAGGTGTCCGATGATCACTCCCAGGTCTCCGACGAGACCGAACCGATGCGCCGCGTGCTCGCAGGCCTACCGCCGTTCGAGCAGGAGTCCTATCCGCCGTCGTGGCGGGCCTGGGAGGAGCTCACCAGCGAGGTCGCCGGACGCGGCGTGCCGATTCGGCGCGTGCGGGTGGTCTCGGAGCCGCTCACCGACTACGTTCGATTCCTGCACGCGCTCACCGATCGCAATCAGCGCTACGGCGAGGATATCCGCTGGCTGCCAAGGCATCTCGCCGATCCCGCAGAATACACCGCTGACGAATGGTGGCTGCTCGACGCGACGGTCGCCTTTACGATCTTCACCAAGACCGGCGATCTGGCGGGGGCCGCGGTGACTACCGACCCCGTGCTGGTCGCACGCTGTACGACAGTACGAGATACACTGTGGAACAAAGCAATTCCGCACCACGACTACATGCCCGGCGGGCGGAGTGGATGACCGGTGTCGAGCAGTCCCGGCAAGCCTTCGGGGCACGCTTACGTGAACTGCGCAAGGCCGCACATCTGACCGGTGTGCAGCTCGCCGCCGAAGCGGGCTGGCATTCGGCCAAGGTGTCGCGCATCGAACACGGTAAACAAACGCCGAGCGATAGCGATCTGGCCCAGTGGTGCCGACTGTGCGGCGCCGAACTGCTGCTGCCGGACCTGCGTGCGGCACTGGCGAATATCGAGGCGCTCTGGCAGGAGTGGCGGCGCATCGCGGCGACCGGGCATGCCCAGCAGCAGCGCCGCCGCATCGAGTTGGAGGCACGCGCCACCACCATCCGCAATTACGAGAACGCGGTCGTTCCCGGCCTATTGCAGACCGAACCCTATGCCAGGGCGGTACTCGAGTCCTGTATCGATTTCGTCGGCGGTATCGACGATATCGACCGCGCGGTAGCGGCACGAATTGCGCGCCAACGGATTCTGCACCACGGCACCCATCGGATCAGCATCCTGCTGGCCGAACAGGCGCTCTACACCACTGTCGGCGATAACGAGGTGATGGCCGGTCAGCTCGAACGGCTCATCGATCTGATGCCGCTGCCCCGACTCGGGCTCGGCATAATTCCTCGGACGGCGGATTTCCTTTACACCACAACATGTTTCGTATTGCTCGACAAACGCATCGCGGAGGTCGAGACCATCTCAGCGGGTCTCACCATCACCCAACCGCGGGAACTCGCGTATTACGAGAAGACCTGGGCGGCGCTGCACCGACAGGCTCGGTACGGTGAAGCCGCCCGAGCCATCATCACCGATGCGCTGAAACTGCGGTTGACGCAGCTGTAGTCGACGGTAGTCACAGTGCCGCACGGAGTTTTGCGGCATTCTCGTAATCGCGCTGCCATTCGGGGCCGGTCGGGGCGAGGATGACGCGTTCGACACCGGCGTCCCGGTGCGCGGCGAGCAGCTCGACGGCGGCCGAATGATCAGTGGGCAGTACCGGCGCGACCACGGTAACCGCGGGCACAGGTCGATCGAATTGTGCTGCCAGTGTGCGCAATTCGTCGAAATCAGCCGTCAACTGGGCCAGGCCGGGCTGCAGCGTGATCCAGCCGTCGGCGTATTCGGCCGCCCGCCGCCGCGCCCGAGTCCCATTGCCCGCCACCAGGACCGGTGGCATCGCCGATCCGGGGGCCAGCGCCACATCGACGCCGTTGACCGTGGCCGTCGCACCGGTGACGAGGTCGGGCAGCACCCGCAGTGCCTCATCGGTGCGCCGACCACGGTTCTCGAACGTCGTACCGGCCGCGCGCCAACCGATATCGCCGTGTGCCGGATTCCCGGTGCCGACGCCGAGCAGCAGCCGGTTGCCCGATACGTACTGCAGTGTGCTGATCTGCTTGGCTGCCCAAGCCACCGGGCGCAGTGCGAGCAGCATGACGTTGTAGCCGACTCGAATCCGGTCGGTGACGGCGGCCGCGGTTGCGAGCGTCACGGTGCTGTCCAACATGGGCGCGCTCGCCACGAGATGGTCGGTGGACCATACCGATTCGAGGTCGAGTTGTTCGGCGATGCGGGCGGCGGCCCGCACATCGCCGAGGATCGGGTGGGCCGGATCGGGAGTGGAGGTCGGAAGGATCACGCCGATGTCGAAGGTCATGGGCACAACGTTAGGAACAAATCGTGAGCGTTCCAATGGCTCGATCGCTCACCCCCATGCCCGCAACGCTCATTCCGTCGTGGCCGCCTCGGCGGGTTTGCGATGCAAGCCCTTTCGGTCGTAGTACAGAGTCACCACCGCGCCGACAACGAGGCCGATACCCAAACCGAGCACCGCCATCCAGCTACCGCGCGCGAGCCCGGCGGCACCGCCGGCATTGAAGTAGAGGATGGCGCGCACCCCGAGAAAGACCTGGTGCATGGGTTCGAAGGTGGCCAGCCATTCGAAGTACGTCGGCGTCGCCTCGATGGGCACGCTACCTCCCGAGGAGGGCAGGCCGAGCACGATGAACAGGATCAAATTGACCAGCAGACCCGCGGTGCCGAGCGCGGCCAGCACCGACAGCGCGGTCACCCCGACCGCGACGATCGCGAGCACGCAATACAGGAACAGTGCGAGCGGATGATCGAGCGGCACATCCAATGCCGCTGCGACACCGAGGAATACCGCGGAGACGATCGGGGCGGTGACGATGAGGATGGCCCACTTCAACAGCAGGGTACGGAAGCGGGAGATCGGCGCGGTCGGATAGTGCACGTACCACGGGCCGTACTCGGTGGGGGCGAAACCGAGGGCGGAATCGGTCATCGCGTGGATGATCATCGCACCGGTGAATCCGGCGAGCAGCACCATGATCGTATAGAAGAACGCGGACAAACCCTGTCCAGTTCCGTCGGGCAGCGGCCGATACGGATCGACCACCACCTGGATCGGATGGGCGAGCATCAATTGGCTGGCACCGGCAAGCTGTGGCGCCTGGCCGCCCCCGGCAGGTTGCAGCTGGGTCTGCACGGTGTCGGTGAGTTGTTTGCCGACGGTCTCCTGGATGCGAAGCAGCGCCTGATCGGCAATCCGTTGCATGACCCCGGTGGCGAAACTGCCGGCCCGGGGGTTCGTGTGCACCGTGATGATCGGCTGTTCGACCTTGCCCGGCACCACACCGGCCGCGCCGAGGATGGCCAGCCGCTTGGTGAAGTCACTGGGGATGACGATCGCGCCGTAGACCTTGCCCTGGCGCAGTTGCCGTTGCGCCTCGGCGAATCCGAGGATCCGCAGGTCGATCTTATCGGCGGGCAGGTTCGCGACGAGTGCGTCGGTGATCTGATTGCCGACATTGGTGGGCTTGCCGCCCAGGGTATCGCCGTCGTCCTGATTGACCAGCGCGACAGGGAAATCGTGCAAATTCTTGCTCGGATTGACTACGTACGCCAAATACATCGTGGCCAGTAGCGACATGAGCAGGGTGACCACGGCGATCGGGGCGATCCAGGCCCGTGGCCGCAGATGGCGGGCGGCGGTTGCGGCAGTCGTCATGGGCGCACGGTAATCCGTCGCGGCGGTATTTCGGTACCGATCCGGCGCGGGTCGGTGGCTGCTCACACCGCGGGACCGGCACCCATCACCGAGACCGCGGTCACAATCTCGGCGCAGCCAGCCTTTGCGTTCGATGTAGACCAGCGGGTTCACCGCGGCCACCAAGGTCATCAGTGTGGCGGCGAGAAAGCCGTGCTCCCATTCCAATTCGGGCAATGCTTCCGTACGTCCAGTGGCCGCGCTCGCCACGATGCACTGGCGAGCGCCTTTTGGCGGGGCATCCCGCTGACTACATGCGTTCGGGGGCGGCGATGCCCAGGAGGCCAAGTCCGTGCGCTAGCGTCCGGGCGGTCGAATCGCACAGTGCGAGACGGTTTTTCCGTACCTGGTCGGGCGCGGTGAGGACGGGGCAGGTCTCGTAGAAAGACGTGAAGTCGCGTGCGAGAGCATAGAGGTAGCCACACAATCGATGAGGTTCGAGAATGGCCGCGACCTCGACGACAACCGTGCCGTAGGCGTCGAGTTCGAGCGCCAGTGCCCGCTCCGCGGGTGCGAGTGCGATGGTCGGATCGATCCGCACGTCGCGATCGTGCGCTTTGCGCAGGATGGACCGGATCCTGGCGTGCGCGTATTGCAGATAGACGCTGGTATTGCCGTTCAATGCGACCATGCGGTCCAGGTCGAAGGTGTAGTCCTTGACCCGGGATGTGGACAAGTCGGCGTATTTGACCGCGCCGATTCCGGTCGGTTCGGCGATCGCGTCGAGTTCGGCGGCTGACAGTTCCGGATTCCGTTCGGCGACAACGGCTCTGGCCTTCACCACCGCCTCGTTGAGGAGGTCGGTCAGTCGGACCGTGCCGCCCGCACGGGTTTTGAATGGCCGCCCATCCGGACCGAGCACAGTGCCGTATGCGATGTGTTCGGCCTCGATGCCACCGGTCGACCAACCGGCCCGCCGGGCAGCTTCGAAGATCAGCCGAAAGTGCAAGGCCTGACGGGAATCGGTGACATACAGCAGCCGTTCGGCACGCAGGGTCTGCACCCGGTACCGGATAGTCGCCAAATCCGTTGTGTCGTAGCCATATCCGCCGCCCCGCTTGCGCACCATCAGCGGCACCGGCTGGCCGTCAGGGCCATCGACCTCTTCGGAGAATACGACCAGAGCGCCGTCGCTCTCGACGGCGATCCCCTTCTCGACCAGTTCGGCAATGATGTCGGCCAGCATCGGGTTGTAGAACGACTCGCCGACATAATCGTCCGCCGTCAGCAGCACACCGAGCCGATCGTAGATCTCACCGAACGCCCGCTCCGATTCAGCGACGATCTCCCGCCACCGCCGCAAGGTTGCCTCATCGCCGGATTGCAGCGCCACCACCCGAGCCCTGGCCCGCTCCGCGAATGCCGGATCACCGTCGAACTCGGTCCGCGCCGCCTTGTATAGCCGGTCCAATGCCGAAACCGCCGACGAATCGCCGCTCAGCTCATCATGCCGCCAGCGCACCTCCGGATGCTCATCCAGATATTGGATCAGCATCCCGAACTGAGTCCCCCAGTCCCCCAGGTGATTCTGCCGAATCACCGCCGCCCCGAGAAAGGCCAGCACCCGCGCGATGCAGTCGCCGATAACCGTCGTGCGCAGATGCCCGACATGCATTTCCTTGGCGATATTAGGGGCCGAATAGTCGACCACTGTCCGCCGACCGCGCTCGAAATCCGGTACGCCCAAGCGATCGCCAGCTAGACGCGCCGAAACCTGTTCCCACACAGCATGGTCCGACACCGCGAGGTTGAGGAATCCCGGACCGGAGACCGTCACCGCGTCGAGCAGCGCATCATCCGAATCCAATGCCGCGACCAATTCAGCTGCGAACTCAGCGGGCCGCACCCGCACCCGGTTCGCCACCGCAAGCGCGACGTTCGACTGGAAATCCGCACGCTCGGAGCGTCGCACCACCGGATCGGTCCCCACCAGCTCCGGACGAGCGCGACCGATCGCCTCCGCCACGGCCCCGGCAACCCGATCGAGCAGCGGCAACACCCCAGAATCAGCCACGCGCAATCCCTCCTGTCCTTGTGGACCGTGAGTATTGCAGCGCACCCGGTGCCAGGCCGAACCATTTTTCCGCCGCGGACAACGGCACCATCGTCTGGCGCGTCCAAAACCATTCCCACACAACAACACTCGACCCCTGCGCCATCGCGCTCCAACTGGCAACGCTCACCATCGATCTCGCGCCGTAGCCAGCGAATAAATCACCCCGGACCTCGACAAAAGATCCGGGGTGTCCACGGTTTACTGCGACGGCGGCTGCCAGGACTGTCCCTGCGGCCCGTCCGGGCGGAATGGGGGCTGGTGCGGTGGAATCTGCTGCGGCGGGATCTCCTGCCGTGCTGGCATTACCGGCTGGTGCGGGTAGGGCTGGGTTCGGGTGACCGGAGTCGCCACGCCCTCCACCGATGCCCGCGCATCGGCCTCCGCGGCACGCACCGCCTGTTCGATGGCCGGATCGCGGGCCGTATCGAACCAGCCCTCGACATCGGAATCGTCCTCCGGCTTACTCTCCACATCGTCGGCCGGGGCGGGCTCGTAGCGGAATACGCCGTCCTCGCCCTTGGTCGCGAAGTTCTGGGCGAAGCCCTCGAGCGCCTTGCCGAAATCGCTCGGCACCAGCCACACCTTATTCGAGTCACCACGCGCGACCAGCGGCAGGGTCTGCATGTACTGGTAGGCAAGCAGTTCCGGCGTCGGCTTACCGGATTTGATTGCGGCGAAAACCTTTTCGATGGCCTTGGCCTGTCCCTGCGCGTTCAGGTAGGCCGCGGCACGCTCGCCCTGGGCGCGTAGAATCCGGCTCTGCCGTTCACCCTCGGCCGCCAGGATCGAGGACTGCTTGGCACCCTCGGCGGACAGGATCTGCGCCTGCTTGGCGCCCTCGGCCGTCTTGATCTGCGATTCGCGGGTGCCCTCCGCGGTGAGGATCATGGCGCGCTTCTCGCGGTCGGCCTTCATCTGCTTCTCCATCGACTCCTGGATCGATGGCGGCGGGTCGATGCTCTTGAGCTCGACCCGGGCGACGCGCAGTCCCCACCGTCCGGTCGCCTCGTCGAGCACCCCGCGCAGCTGACCATTGATCTGATCGCGGGAGGTCAGCGTCTGCTCCAAGGTCATACCACCGACCACATTGCGCAGGGTGGTCACCGTGAGCTGCTCGACGGCCGCGATGTAGTTGCTGATCTCGTAGACCGCCGCCTGCGGGCTCGTCACCTGGAAGTACACGACGGTGTCGATATGCAGGGTCAGATTGTCCTCGGTGATCACCGGCTGCGGTGGGAAGGACACCACCCGCTCGCGCAGGTCGACCTTCGCCCGAATCCGGTCGGCGAAGGGCACCAGAAACGTCAACTGACCCGAGACGGTGCGCGAATATCGTCCGAGTCGCTCGATGACGGCCGCCTCCGCCTGTGGCACCAGGGCGATCGATTTGAAGACCACCACCACGACCAACAGCACCAGCACGGCGGCAACGATGAGCACAGCCATTTACGGCTCCTTCCAGACGACGGCCGTCGCGCCGTCGATCTTCATGACGTACACCGTGGTTCCCTTCGGATACTCGATCGTCGAATCGAATGGCCGCGCGGTCCACTCTTCGCCACCGATTTTGACCAGGCCGCTGTGCGCGCCGACCGATTCCAACACCAGCGCCTGCTTACCCGGCAGCGCGTCGACATTCGTCGGGATCGGCGGCGGAGTTCCGAAGCGGCGCCGCAGAACTGGCCGCACCCCGAGCAGTAGCACCAGCGCCAGCACCGCGAAGATCACCGCGTCGGCGACCAGCCCGGTATCGGCCACGGCACTGACACCCGCGGTTCCGAGCGCGGCGACGCCCAACATCAGCAGCGTGAGGTCCCCGGTGAGCATCTCCGCGGCCGCGAGCAGCAGGCCCGCGACCAGCCAAACGATTGCGGTCACAGACACACTGTAGTGGCCCGAACCACTTCTGTGGCGCGACAGACCCAAGATCAGCGGCGGCAGTTCGGCGCGCCCCATGGCGCACTCCCCAGCCGTCTGAATCGAAACGACTGTGCGTCCGCTGATTTCGATCGCAATCGGGACACCACCACGATCCGCTGAACCAATCCGGCTGCGCACGCAACAACATCGCGTACGAAGGACGAGAAACCTGGCATGTTATCGATCCGGACGCGCCGATGGCCCGTACCGTCGTCCGCGACCGCCGCAACCACAGGCTCGACCTGCGCGAATTCAGCGCGTGCGGCCCATCCCTCGTCGTGCACGCCGGCACGAATACAGCGCATGATCGACGAAACCGGATTGGACGCCCGGGCGATCGCGGACGACACCATCGTCTATCGAGTGCGCGACGGAGCCTCTGGTCCGTTGTCTGGTCAACGAGCTCATCGCACGTTCCGGGGACGAATACGATCCGATCGATGCGACCACGGATGTACCCGGCGCGATCTGCCAGCGGCTCAATCGCCGCGGCGATACCGATAAGCAGGTCGAGCACAGCTGCTATGTCACCTATAAGCGCTATGTCGCGAACGTCAACAGCGATAACGGAGCCGATGTTCGGCAGAAGGTGGCGGCGCAATACGCGCTGTTCGCCCACAGTCTGTAACCGGCACGCCAACTCGCTTGCGCCGCAACCCGAACCGGCGGTGCTAGCTTCGAGCAGGTGAGTGGGCGTGACTTATATGGCGGAGACATCTTCTCCGGACATTCGCGATCGAAGAAGCGAAGCGTGCCGACGGTCGTGGCCGAACGCGATCTCGTGGTGGAGGATGCGGCGACCGGATTCTGTGGTGCCGTGATCGGATTCGATCGCAGCTATGACGGCGAATTCGTCAAGTTGGAGGATGCGCGCGGTGCGGTGCGGTTGTTCGCATTGCGCGAGGCGGCGTTCCTGATCGACGGTGCGCCCGTCACTCTGGTCCGGCCCGAAGCCGCGGCACCCAAGAAGCCGACCAGGTCGGCGTCGGGTTCGACTCGGGTGGATGGGCTGCGCGCGCAGGTCGCGAAGACGAGCCGGATCTGGGTGGAGGGCGTCCACGATGCCGCGCTGGTGGAGCGGGTCTGGGGACACGATCTGCGGGTCGAGGGCGTGGTTGTCGAACATCTCGAGGGTTTGGACAATCTGGCCGAGCGGCTGACCGAGTTCGCGCCCGGACCGGGGCGGCGCGTCGGTGTGCTGGTCGACCATCTGGTCACCGGTTCGAAAGAAACCCAGCTGACCACCGGTCTCGGCAAGTATGTGCTGGTCACCGGGCATCCGTATATCGACGTGTGGCAGGCCGTGCGCCCGGCCGCGATCGGCATCGCGGCGTGGCCGGAGGTGCCGCGCGGCGAGGATTGGAAGACCGGCATCTGCCGTCGGCTCGGCTGGGGCACACCGCAGCAGGGATGGCGCCGGGTCTACAACGCCGTCGAATCCTTCCGCGATCTGGAATCCCCCCTGATCGGCGCGGTGGAGCGACTCATCGACTTCGTCACCGAACCGGAGTGATCATCGTTATCGGGTCCAATCGCTGAAATCATGTCCCACTCCGCGGAATTCGGCCTGCACGCCCACGACCGCGGCGCACTCGCTGTTCCAGTACTCGCGGTACCGGGCGGCGGATCGATGCGCGCAGCTCACCGGGGTATCCGGCATGGACGCCCCCGAGCCGCGACCCTCCTTTATGCTCGATAATTATGTGCTCTCCTAGTGCCACGCTGACGGTGTGGGCCGGCTCCTGGCTGGCCGGTTGCAGCGCGCCCGACGACATCCTCGAGGCGTTGTACGCCTGGGCACCGCGGCACACCATCGCCGCGGGCGATCCACTGACCGGCGGTCGCGACGACCTGCCGTGGTCCTCCCGCGACAATCTGTCCGGCACCGGAGTCATGGCGCTGCTCAAGGTGATTCGCGAGGCGATGGCACAACCCGGTGCGCAGTTGCGCTTGGTGCTGCCGGTGCCCGGCGATGTGCGCGGACTGCCCACCGGAACCGCCTTCGGCGCGGATGCGATCGAGGCGGGCGAGGGACTGCTGTTCGGTGTGCCAGGCGAGGAGGGCACGGGACTGATCCCACAGTGGGCCGATGACGACACCCTGCAGTGGACCGTCTACAGCACCCAGATTCCGGCCGCGCCCGGCCCGGATATGTCGCTCGGCGAGGCGGAATACACGATGCGCGAAGCGGTGCGCGATGCCGCCGACGCCCTCATGCGCCTGCACACCACCGCCGCTGGCGCGACCATCGACGCCGACCCACGCGAACTCATCGAGGCCGAGCTCGCGGATTACTCCCGCCACGACTATCCGGATTCGATCCCGTTGCGCGCCAGGCGAATCCTCGACAGCGCCGACCACGTCGCCGCGATCCTCACTGTTGCCCAACGCGAACCGGCATCCTCCCCCACCTCCGCCACCGCTACCGGCGCCCAGGAGGACCTCCTGCGCCCACTGTGGGATGCGATCCGCGCTGCCCGGTTGGTGGCAGTGCACGCCGCCGCCCGAGGCAATTCGTAAGGCACTTCGTTCGACGCATAAGGCGGCCGGCGGACCGCGAAGGCGCCATAACACCGGCATCCTCTGGTTGAATAGTCCGAGCGATCGCCTAAATGAACCGGGAGGCGGCATGTTTCGCATATCTCGCATCGCCGCGGCCGTGACCGCCACATTCATCATCGGTCTCGGCGCGCCCGTCGTTCCCGCCACGGCGATCGTGGGTGGAAATACCATCGAGGCGAGCGCCTACCCGTGGCTCGCCGCCGTCGGCAGCCCGTTGTACTTCCTCCGGCCATCCGGGCAATTCTGCGGCGGTGCGCTCATCGCACCCGATCGGGTTGTGACATCGGCGCATTGCGTCGAGTTGGCCCGGCTGCTGCCGCAGGGGATCACCGTCACCTTCGGCCGCACCGACCTGCGCTCGCACGATGGAGTCACCGTGGGGGTCAAGGAGATTCGCATCCACCCGGATTTCCGGGAAACCGATTTCGAGGGCGAGACCGTGCACCACAACGATCTCGCGATCCTCATCCTCGACGAGGCGAGACCTGGGCCGTTCCTGGAAATTGCCACGCCACAGGGCGATCCGCGCACATACGGCAACACCGGCACCATCGTCGGCTGGGGCGCGACCTCTGAGCACGACACCTCGAATACGCTCCTGCGATCCGCCGCCGTCCCGATCGTCCCCAACGTCACGTGCGCCGCCGCCTATGGCTCCGCCTTCGACCCCGCCGATATGCTCTGCGCCGGATCCCCCGACGCCGATACCGCCGAATACGACAGCGGCGATCCACTGCTGGTCGCGGGCCGCCTGATCGGCCTCACCTCATGGGGCAAGGGCAGCGCCCGCCCAGGGTTCCCCGGCGTCTACGCCTACGTCACCACCGTTGGTTTCTGACCAAACACGGCGGACCAGTCGGTATACTCATCTCATGGCGGATGACGAGTCATCCATCGAATTTCCCGAGGCGCCGGTTCTCGTGGTGCAGACAAGGGAACGCGTCTATCGGCTACGTGCTGGGACGGCATATAACGTCGGTCGCGATCCGGCATCCGACGTTATCGTGACCGATCCGCGCGCATCTTCGTTGCACGCCGTGCTGGAGCGGGGTGCGGACGGTTGGGAAATCGAGGACGCGGGCAGCCTCAACGGCACCTTTTTCGACGGTCACCGGGTCGATCGGATGCTGATCGACCATGACGAGACGTTCCAGCTCGGGCACGCCGTGGACGGCGAGCAATTGGCCGTTTCCATCGAGGGGCAAGAAGGACAAACCGGCCAGGAGTCCGATGACGATATCGGGGGAGACACGATGATCGTCTCCGATCCGGGCTACAACCTCGCGGACGAAGCTACGGTCACGAAGTTCCACGCGGGTCTGCCCAGGCGAGTTTCGCGATCGGCACCCTCAGGGGCCCGCCCCAGCGCGGTCGTCCGGATCACCTCGCCGACGCTTCGGATCGGACGCGCGCCAGACAACGACATCGTCGCGCACGACCTCATGCTCTCCCGCCATCACGCCGAGCTGCGCACGATCGGCGACGGCAGGTACCGGATCGTCGACCTCGACAGCCACAACGGCACCTACGTCAACGGCCACCGGATCGACGCCACGGACCTATCCGAATCCGATTTGATCGGCATGGGGCATACCACGTTCCGGCTGGTCGGCGACGAGCTGCGCGAGTTCGTCGACACCGGTGACGTGTCGGTCTCGGTGCAGAACCTCACCGTGCGGACCCCTGAGGGCAAGGTGCTCCTCGACGCAGTGGGCTTCCCCATCTCGCAGCGTTCGCTTGTCGGGGTCATCGGGCCCAGCGGGGCGGGCAAGTCGACGCTACTCGGCGCGGTCACCGGGTTGCGGCCCGCGACGGAGGGGACGGTCCGCTACGACGGACGCGACCTGTACACCAATTACGACGAACTCCGACACCGGATCGGGCTGGTCCCGCAGGAGGACATCCTGCACAACCAGCTTCCGACGCGGCGCGCGCTCCTCTACGCGGCCGAGCTGCGCTTCCCCGGTGACACGCGCAGCGAGGAGCGCGAGCAGCGGGTCGACGAGGTCCTAGAAGAACTCGGCTTGACGCGGCACGCCGAAACCCGCATCGACAAGCTCTCTGGCGGGCAGCGCAAACGTGTCAGCGTCGCAGTGGAGTTGCTGACCAAACCGTCCCTGTTGTTTCTCGACGAACCGACCTCCGGCCTCGACCCGGGCCTGGATAAGACGGTCATGGAAATGCTGTCCGAACTGGCGCACGACGGGCGGACCGTCATCGTCGTTACGCACAGTGTGGCCAATCTTGATTCCTGCGACCGCCTGCTGGTCCTGGTGCCCGGCGGTCGGCTGGCCTATTACGGGCCGCCCGAGGAGGGGCTGCAGCAGTTCGCACAGCGCACTTGGGCCGAGGTTTTCCAGGCATTCGACCGCGAGGAAGACCGCGACTGGGCCGGTGAGTTCCAGAGGTCTTCACGCTTCGAGAACTACGTGGCGGTCGGACTGACCGACGATGTCGGCCCAGCGCAAGTGCGCCCACCGGCGCCGCCGCCCGCGCAGCAGTCCAAGCTTGCCCAGCTCAGTACGTTGTGCCGGCGATATCTGGCGGTGATTGCCTCGGACCGAAGCTATATGGCGCTGCTCGGGGTGATGCCCATACTCCTAGGTGGCTTGATCGCCGCAGTGCCATCGGGCGAGGGCTTCGCCGGGCCGCCGGGATCCAACGTCGACGCCCCGACCAAGCTCATGGTTTTGGCGTTCGCGGCCTGCTTCGTCGGCACCGGCAACTCGATTCGCGAGATCGTCAAGGAGCAGACGATCTACCGCAGAGAACGCGCGGCAGGCCTGTCAGCAGGGGTCTATCTGATGTCGAAACTGCTGGTCCTGGGCGTGATCACCACCCTTCAGGCGGCGGTGTTGGTCCTGATCGGCACCATCGGTGTGGACATGCCACCCAAGGGGCTTTTCACGATGGTCGAGCTGGAGCTGATCCTGGCGATGGCGCTGCTCGGCATCGCATCGCTGGCATTGGGCTTACTGGTATCGGTGTCGGTGAACACCTCGGAGAAGACACTGCCGCTGCTGATTGTGCTATCGATGGCACAACTGGTGCTCACCGGCGGGCTGGTGCGGCTCCCCGGCACACTCGGCCTGGAACAACTGGCCTACCTATCGCCGTCGCGCTGGGGGTTCGGCGCGGGAGCCGCCACCCTCGACCTGGACACTCTCACACCGCACACGGGCGCAGCCGATCCGCTCTGGAAACACACCATGGGCACGTGGCTGCTCGATATGGGAGTCGTCGCCGGGTTGGGGGCAGTCTTCCTCGCGCTGGCCTGGTATCGCCTGTATCAACTGCGCCCACGGCGCCGCGGTGCCCGCAAGGCGACGCTTTGACGCCCAGTGACGCAAACCGGCGGCTGGTTGCCGTCGACGTCTAGGTTGCGGCGGCAGGGCGTCGCGGCGGGGTGCAGCAGTCGATTGCACAGGGGGCACCGTTAACGGTGCAGCCGTAGCCTGGAATGTCGCCGAGTCGGCGTGGCGATTTACCCGCCAGTTGCTCGTCGATCAGTTCGACGACCAACTGGGCGAAGCGGGGATCGGTGCCGGGAGTGGCGGCCCTGGCGAACGCCATGCCGAGTTCGGCGGCCTTATCCCTGGCTTCGTTGTCCAGATCCCAGATGACTTCGAGGTGATCGGAGACGAATCCGACCGGGCACACGACGACCGCATCCACACCCTTGCCCGACAGATCCTCGAGATGATCGACGATATCCGGATCCAGCCACGGAATCCGCGGCGGGCCGGAACGGGACTGCCACACCACGTCGTAATCGGTGAATGCCGTCGCGGCGGCGCACAATCGCGCCGCCTCGGCGACCTGACGACTGTACAGCCGCCCACCATCCGCGCGCGGTCCCGCGGCAATATCGGCCGATACCGGTATCGAGTGCGCGGTGAAAACCAGTCGGGCACCATCGCGACGCTCGGCTGGAAGCGAATCCACCGCAGCACGAATCGCGGCAGCGAAGGCCTCGATCAACAGCGGATGATCGAAGTACTGCCGCAATTTCACCAGCTCCGGCGCGTCCGCCCCGAAAGCCGCACGCGCCCTTGCGATGTCCTCCGCGTACTGCAGACACCCCGAGTATCCACCCCACGCCGAGGTCGGGAATACCAAGGCCGACCGCACACCGTCGGCCGCCATACGCGCGACGGTGTCCTCGACCATCGGATCCCAGTTGCGGTTACCGAAATACACCGGCAATTCGATTCCTGCACCGGCTAATTCGCGATGTACCGCGGCGATGATGTCGCGATTGAGCGCATTGATCGGGGAGACACCGCCGAAATGCAGGTAGTGCTGCGCGACCTCCTCGAGACGTTCGCGCGGCACGCCCCGCCCCCGAGTGACGTTCTCCAGGAACGGCATAACGTCCTCGGGCCGCTCGGGACCGCCGAACGACAGCAGCAGTAGGGCGTCGGCGGCCCGAACCACGGTGTCTCCCTTCGGATTACCTCAGTTGATCGACATGTTCTCCGGGAACCAGGTGTTGTGGCTGGCCCCGCCGTCGACGTAGATGATCGAACCGGTGGTGCCGGGCAGCCAGTCCGAGAGCAGCGTGACGATCGACTTCGCCACCACGGTCGGATCGTCGACATCCCAGCCGATCGGCGACGCTCCATCCCAGTAGGTGTTGAGCTGGTTGAGCTTGGCGGCATCGTCGGTCGCGGTGCCCGCGATGGCCTTGGCCGCGAGGGTCTTGATCGGGCCCGCGGCGATCAGGTTCGAGCGAATGCGCTTGGCGGTGCCGACCTCGCGCGCCACATAGCGGTTCACCGACTCCAGCGCGGCCTTGGCCACACCCATCCAGTTGTAGAACGGCATCGCGGTGCGCGGATCGAAATCCATACCGACGAGCGAACCGCCCTCGTTCATCACCGGCAGCACAGCGCGGGCCAGCGAGGCGTAGCTCCACGCCGAGATCTCGAACGCCTTGGCCGCATCCGGACCGGGACCGTCCAGGAACGGACGTGCCTCCGGACCCATCAGCGTGCGCGGCGCGAAAGCGATCGAGTGCAGCACACCGTCGAGGCCGTCCGGCGCGAGCTCACGGACCTTATCGGCCAGTACGACCAGATCGTCCTCGTTGGTGACATCGAGCGGGATGGCCGGGGCGACCTCTTGCGGCAGCCGCTTGGCGATCCGATCGATCAGCCGCAGCCGCTCCGGAATGCCGGTGATGATCACCTTCGCGCCCTGCTCCTGCGCGACCGCCGCCGCATGGAACGCGATCGAGGAATCGGTGATGATGCCGGTGATCAGGATGGTCTTGCCTTCGAGCAATCCGCCCATGGGTTTTCGGTTCTCCTGTAGTCGAAGTTCAACTGGTTACGCGACCGCCGAACACGTCGGCTTTCGGTTGGGTCAGTGGCCCATGCCCATGCCGCCATCGACCGGGATCACCGCGCCGGACACGTAGGCAGAATCATCGGAGGCCAGGAAGCTGATCACGGCGGCGACGTCTTCCGGCTGGCCCAGGCGCTGCAGCGGAATGAACTTCTTCGCTGTGTCACGCAGATCGTCGGGCAGTTCAGCCGTCATATCGGTCTCGATAAAGCCCGGCGCGACCACATTCGCGGTGATCGAGCGCGAGCCGAGTTCACGGGTGATGGAACGCGCCAGACCGATGACGCCGGCCTTCGACGAGGCGTAGTTGATCTGGCCGGGACCACCGCCGAGGCCGACGACCGAGCCGAGGAAGATCATCCGACCCCAACGTGCCCGCAGCATCGCGCGGTTCGCACGCTTGGCGCAGCGGAATGCACCGGTCAGGTTCGCATCGATGACCTTGGTGAACTGCTCCTCGGTCATACGCATCAGCAGGGTGTCGTCGGTGATGCCCGCATTGGCGACCAACACCTCGACCGGCCCCTGATGCTGCTCCACCTCGGTGAAGGCGGCATCGACCGAATCACTATCCGTCACATCGCATTTCACACCGAACAGTCCGTCCGGAACCCCCGACCCACGATGCGTGACGGCCACCTTGTGCCCGTCGGCAAGCAGACGCTGCGCGACCGCGAGTCCGATACCGCGGTTGCCACCGGTCACCAGGACCGACCGGGATGTGATGTTCGACATGAGGACCAACCTATCTGTTCGGGTTCGTGCGCCACGTCCGGGCCACACATAGTGCTTCTATGTAGAACCGGGCGCGTCGCGACGGCAGGCATTGACGACTACGGCAGGCGTTGACGATAGAGCAAGCCGGTAACTACACCGGCAGCGACAACGAGCATGCCGAGCAAAAGCCATGGTCTGCTGGCATCGCCCCTGGTCATCTCGTAACCGATCTGCTCTTCGAGCGTGTCGTAGACCGCGGTCAACTCGGTCAGGCTCGAAGCGGTATAGAAATCGCCACCGGAGAGTTTGGCGATCTCGCGCAGCGCATCATCGTCGACAGGCACCTTGACGCGTTGCGCGCCTCTACCGTCCTGGTCCGGAATTTCCACCGTGCCCCACGAGGTTCCGAACGAAATCGTCGATACCGGAACGCTTTTGTTCTTCGCAAGGCGAGCCGCGGTGAAACCGTGCCGTGGATTGTCGACGTCCTTGTCGTCGGGCACCGTCTGCTTACCGTCGGACATCAGCACGATGCGCGCGGGCGGCGGCGTTTCCGCACCACCGAGCACAGTGGCAATGGTGTCGATCGACTGCAGCGCGGTGAGAATGCCCTCACCGGTGGCGGTGCGCTCGGCGAGTTTGATGTTGTCGATGGCCGCCTTGACGGCCTCGCGGTTCGTCGTGGGCGGCACCATTACCGAGGCGGTGCCCGCGAAAGTGACGAAGCCGAGGTTGATACCCGGCGGCAACCCGTCGACGAATTCCTTACCGGCCTTCTGCGCCACCTTCAGTCGCGACGGCGGCACATCGGTCGCCTCCATGGACAGCGAAACATCCATCACCAGAACGACTGTCGCGCGATTGCGCGGCACTTTCTTGACCGCCGTCGGCCCCGCGGCCGCGATGGTGAGGAACACCAGACCGACCAACATCAGCGCGATCGGCACATGCCGCATCGGACTCGGTCGCGACGGGGCGACCTTCTCCAGCAGCTCCATATTGGTGAACTGCAGCATGTGCCGGTGGCGGCTGCGCTGAACGAGGATGTAGCCCAACGCGATCAGCACGACAACAGCGAGGAAGCCGAGCCAGACCAGCGCGGTGAAATGCGAAATACTCACTGGCGCGGCGCCCGTCCGCTCGGGGCGCCGAATGCGTGGCGCCGGGTGGACACGAACCGGACCACATCGGAGATCCAGTCCCGGTCGGTCTGCAGGGTGAGCACCGGTGCACCGCAACTGCGGAGGGCCTGTTCGACCTGAACGCGATGACGCTCGGCGGCGGTTGCGAAATCGGCACGCAGCGAAGGCGTCACGCTGAATTCGCGGGTGCGCCCGGTCTCGGGATCGTGCAGCACCACATCACCCACATCGGGCAGCGACAGATCGCGCGGGTCGAGCACCTCGACCGCGAGTAGATCGTGGCGCGCGGAGATGGCGCGCAGCGAGCGCTGCCAGTTGATATCACCGAGGAAGTCGCTGATGACGACCGCGAGTCCGCGCTTGCGCTGCGGGCGACGCAGCGATTCGATCGCCTCGCGCAGATCGCCGCGCACACCGTCGCGGGCGTGCGGGGTCGTCGCGATCTCGCGCAGCATCGACTGCGCGTGCACCCGGCCGCTGCGCGCGGGAATGCGGGTCAACCGCTCACCGGTCGCGACGACCGCGCCGATCCGATTACCGCCGCCGCTGGTGAGGTGGGTGATCGCCGCCGCGGCCGCGACCGCGAGATCGCGCTTCTGACATAGCGCGGTGCCGAAGTCGAGGCTGGCCGACAGATCGACCACCATCCAGGTCTCGAGTTCCCGGTCGGCGATCATCTGCCGTACATGCGGATGGGTGGTGCGGGCGGTGACCGACCAATCCATCTGTCGCACATCGTCGCCCGGCTGGTAGGTCCTGGCCTCGCCCGGCTCCGAGCCGGGGCCCGGAATCAAGCCGAGGTGATCGCCGTGCAGCACACCGTCGAGCCGGCGACGGACGGTCAGTTCCAACGTTCTGAGCGCCGCCGTCAGCTTCGGATCCGACAGTTCGCCCGATCGGAAAGACGGTGGTGCATGTGGAGACATCGGCACTGGTGGAACCGGATCCGATGCCGAGGTCACTTCGGCTGGTTATTGCCGGCGGCCGGAGACATCTGCGCGACCGACGGCTGCGGCACCGCGTCCTGAGGTGCGGGCGGCTGCGGGATCGGCGGCTGCCCGCCGTGCGGTCCCATGGCGGGCGGTGCGGCCGGCACGGGTGCGGACTGACCACCCGGGGCGACCGCCTGCGGTGCGACCTGCGGCAGGCCGACGGTCTGCAGCACGCGCTTGATCACATCGTCGGGGGTGATCTCATCGGCGAGTGCGTCGTAGGACAGTACAAGGCGGTGGCGCAGCACATCCGGAATCACCTCAACGACATCCTGCGGCACCACATAGTCGCGGCCGCGGATCAGCGCCACGGCGCGGGCCGCGGCGATGATGCCGAGGCTGGCGCGCGGCGAGGCGCCGTAGGCGATCCAGCTCGCCACGTCCTGCATGCCGAACTCGCCGGGCTTGCGGGTCGCCGCGATCACCCGGACCACATAATCGACCAGCGCATGGTGCACGAACGTATTCGCGGCCACGCGCTGCAAGCGGATCAGTTCGGTCGGGTCGAGGATCGGCTTGGCCTCCGGCGGGGTGACGCCCATTCGGTAGATGATCTCGCGCTCTTCCTCCACCGACGGGTAGTCGACGACCACCTTGAACAGGAAGCGGTCGCGCTGCGCCTCGGGCAGCGGGTACACGCCCTCGCTCTCGATCGGGTTCTGGGTCGCCATGACCAGGAACGGATCGGGCATCGGGTAGGTCTTGCCGCCGATCGACACATGCCGCTCGGCCATCACCTCGAGCAGTGCGGACTGGACCTTGGCCGGCGCGCGGTTGATCTCGTCGGCAAGCACGAAGTTCGCCACGACCGGGCCGAGTTCGGTATCGAATTCCTCGCGGCCCTGGCGGTAGATGCGGGTACCGATCAGGTCGGTGGGCACCAGGTCGGGGGTGAACTGGACGCGGGCGAACGAACCACCGACCACCTTGGCGAAGGTCTCCACCGCAAGGGTTTTGGCGATACCTGGCACACCCTCGAGCAGTACGTGGCCGCGTGCGAGCACCCCGACGAGCAGCCGTTCGACGAGCCGATCCTGGCCGACGATAACGCGCTTGACCTCGTATATCGCCTTCTCCAGGGTCTGGACGTCACGCTCCAGGGTGCTGGGTGCGGGAGCAGCGGCCTCTTTCGCCAAACTTGCCCCGCTCACACCGTCCGTCGAAGTCACCAACATCCCCGCTTTCGCTTTGGTCCTGTGCGTGCTGCCACAACTATTCCAGGTAATGGCCGCATATGCCGCAACCGGACCCGAGATCACGGCAAATCAACAGGTTCGCGGTCGGGTTCGCGGCGCGGCCCAGCCTAGGGTTACCAGACGAGCCTAGGGGTCAGGTGACGATCCGCACCGCGTACGGCATGATGCCGCCCTCGCGCACCGGAGAAACCCGTACCACCTCGCCGGATTGCGGCGCCTCCACCATCTTCCCGTTTCCGAGGTAGAGCGCGACATGTTCGCTGCCGTTCGGGCCCCAGAACAGCATGTCACCGCGGCTGCGCTCGGCGACGGGCACTCTGGTGCCCGCGTTGTATTGATACCCGCTGTAGTGCGGCAGTGAGACGCCGATACCAGCGAAGGCATAGATCATCAGACCCGAGCAGTCGAAGCCGACCTTGTTGTAATCGCCGAAGCTGTCGGCGACACCGCCGTCGTGGATGCCGAGGGTCGGCCCGTCCTCATCGCCACCGCCCCAGGCATAGACGACACCGATCTGCGACATGGCCCGGTCGACCACGGTTTCGATCGCCTGCGAGCCGGTGATCGACGGCATGGTCGGGCCGGTGGCGCGCGGGCGGGTTTGGCGCGGCGGCGAATCCTGCATCTGGATATGCGGCCGCTTGCCCTCGCCCGCCTGCGCCGCGCGGTCCTTGGCGGCCTGATCCTGGGCCGCACGTGCGGCGGCGGCCGCGGCCGCCGCGCGGATGGCGGCCTCCTCGGCCTTGCGCTGTTCGTCCCAGGCCAGATAGGCCTCGCGTTGCCCTTGCAGCCCGGCCACATTCGCGCGCGCCTGGTCGAGGCGGCCCTGCGCCGCCGTGCGCTCGCGTAGTAGGCCCTCCCGCTGCGCCGCCTGCTGATCCTGTTCGGCCCGCACCGCGGCGACGGCGTTTTCCGCGTCGGTCTTTTTCTGTTCGGCCACCGCGGCGGCCGCGTCGGCGGCCGATTTCGCTTGGCGCGCACTGGCATTCCTATTGCCTTGTGCGATCTGGGCGCGGCGCAGCGAGTCGAGCACCGACTGCTGATTCTTCGATACCAGCGTGAACACCTGGGCGCGGTTGAGCGCGACATCCGGGGTGGCCGAGGACAGATAGGTGACGATGGAGCTCGCCGCGGGCCGGGTGTATGCCTGCACCGCGAACTGGTCGAAGTTGCGCCTGGCCTGGTCGACCTGAGTTCCGGCCTCACTCAGTTCGCGCTGGGTCTGCACCACCGCGGCCGCGGCAGCGTCGGCTGCGTCGCGGGCGTCCTGCAGATCGACCAGCGCCTTGTTGACCTCCTCGCGCTTCTGCGCAATGGCGGCGTCGAGTTCCCGCAGCTTTTGATCCGTCGCCGCGACCTGGTTGATCAGCGCGCCGACCTCGGTCACCCTGGCGTCGGCCTGCGCGCCGGCGTCGGCGATCTGGCTATCGCTCGGGTTGGGTGGAGCAGGCGGCACCGCGGCGACCGGCCCTGCCGTGACGAACACGGCGGCAGTGACCAGCAACCCCAGAGCGACCGACAGCGGACGCCGAGAACCGGCAACGCCGTTGTTGCGCATCGCACCTCCCAAGGACCCGACCAGGCTTAACCTCACGAGCCCCCTGCGACCCATCGCGCTCAGTGGTGCACAGATAGCTCTCTGAACACTCTTTCCCCATCAGTAAACATTCGAACCGTACGACACATCATTCACCAAAGAAACTCTGGCAACAGAACTACAGGCGTGTAATTTGGCCGTTGCCAAGAAATAGCCATATAGGTATGGGGATCCGGCCGGGAAAAACAAACCGGCCGGCACGAAAAGTAGCTGAGCGGATACTCGCTACGAGATGAGATCCCGGTCGTCGCCGCGAGCCGAAACCCCTACCGGCACAGCCCGCTCGGCAGAACGGCGCGACTTCACCCAGTAGAGACCACCGACCACCGCCGCCGTGCCGACAAGCAACACGCTGGTGATCGCAGTCCAGGAGACCTTCTCCGGCTGCTCGAGCCGATCGATGAAAATCTGCGCCGCCTGCGCCGAATGACCCTGGGTGCTCTTGGACGCGTCCTCAGCCCATTCCAGCTTCACCCGGCTGATCGAATCGCTGTAGGTGCCGACCCAGTCGTCACTGAGCGCAACCACGGTTCCGTGCTCGGTGGTGCCGACCTCGGTTGCCAGGTCACGTAGATTGGAGTCGTGGCCTGGATTACCGGGAATCACCACGATGCTGAGTTCGATGCCGTGGGCTCGGGCATCGGCGACGACCGCCTCGAGCGCGTCCTGGTCCTTACCCTTCGGCGTGGCCACATGGTTGTCGGCCACATCCTCCTTGATCTGGGTCAACGTCTTGTCGTCGATACCAGGGGGGAGTTCCGCGCGCAGGGGCGTGAACACCGAGGTGTGCGAGACGGTCATCTTCCATCCGGTCTGTCGAGCCGCATCGGTACGCGAGGCGACGGGCATCCAACACTGCAGGGTGAACCGGTGCAGGCCCACCGGTCACTCCGAACAACTCGAAAGCACAGTACGCGACGGAGTGTCGGACCACCTTCCGACGGCGCACCCAACGGCACCCGCGCGTTTCACAGGACAAGCGTACTGTTAGGCTCGAAGCCGCGAGGAGCCAGTACGTTCCAGCGCTGGAACCCTCCGAACACGTAACCGTAGCGACCGCTTGCAGGTCGCTCGAAAACCAGCCGCGGGCACAGCCCCGCCCGCGGCCACCCTCACAGACGAGTGGAGCTGACGTGACGACAAGTATCGATACTTTCGGCGCAAAGGGCACCCTCGAGGTCGGAAGCAACTCCTACGAGATCTTCCGTCTCTCGGCCGTGCCCGGCACCGAAAAACTCCCCTACGCACTGAAGGTCCTCGCGGAGAATCTGCTCCGCACCGAGGACGGCGCCAATATCACCGCCGATCACATCCGCGCCATCGCGAGCTGGGATCCATCGGCTCAGCCGAACACCGAGATCCAGTTCACCCCGGCCCGCGTGATCATGCAGGACTTCACCGGCGTGCCCTGCATCGTCGACCTGGCCACGATGCGCGAGGCCGTCACTACCCTCGGCGGCGACCCGAGCAAGGTCAACCCGCTCTCCCCCGCCGACATGGTCATCGACCACTCGGTCATCCTGGACGTGTTCGGCCGCGCCGACGCCCTCGAGCGCAACGTCGACCTGGAATACCAGCGCAACGGCGAGCGCTACCAGTTCCTGCGCTGGGGCCAGGGCGCCTTCGACGATTTCAAGGTCGTCCCGCCGGGCGTCGGCATCGTGCACCAGGTCAACATCGAATACCTGGCCCCCACGGTCATGGTCCGCAACGGCCAGGCCTATCCCGACACCTGCGTTGGCACCGACTCGCACACCACCATGGTCAACGGCCTGGGCGTACTGGGTTGGGGCGTCGGCGGTATCGAGGCCGAGGCGGCCATGCTCGGGCAGCCGGTCTCCATGCTCATCCCGCGCGTCGTCGGCTTCAAGCTGACCGGTGAGATCAAGCCGGGCGTGACCGCCACCGACGTGGTGCTCACCGTCACCGAAATGCTGCGCAAGCACGGTGTGGTCGGCAAGTTCGTCGAGTTCTACGGCAAGGGCGTCGCCGAGGTGCCGCTGGCCAACCGGGCCACCCTGGGCAACATGAGCCCCGAATTCGGTTCCACCGCAGCGATCTTCCCGATCGACGGCGAGACCATCAACTACCTGCGCCTCACCGGCCGCACCGACGAGCAGCTCGCGCTGGTCGAGGCGTACGCCAAGGAACAGGGCCTGTGGCACGACGCCGACAACGAACCCGCCTACTCGGAGTACCTCGAGCTGGACCTGAGCACCGTGGTGCCGTCCATCGCCGGCCCGAAGCGTCCGCAGGACCGAATCCTCTTGTCGGACTCCAAGACCGCGTTCCGCAAGGACATCCACAACTACACCAACGACGCGGAGTCCGGCCCGGCCGCCGCCACCCCGCACACGCATCTGGATGAGGCCATCGAGGAGTCCTTCCCGGCCTCGGATCCGGCCGTGCTGTCCTTCGCCGACGACGACGCGATCCTGCCGTCCGCCGCCAACGGCAGTGTCGGCCGTCCGTCCAAGCCGGTCAAGGTCACCGATCCTGAGCGCGGTGACTTCGTGCTCGATCACGGCGCGGTCGTGGTCGCGGGTATCACCTCCTGCACCAACACCTCCAACCCGTCGGTCATGCTGGGCGCGGCCCTGCTGGCTCGTAACGCGGTCGAGAAGGGCCTGTCCTCCAAGCCGTGGGTCAAGACCAACATGGCCCCGGGCTCGCAGGTCGTCTCCGACTACTACGAGAAGGCCGGTCTGTGGCCGTACCTGGAGAAGCTGGGCTTCTACGTGGGCGGTTACGGCTGCACCACCTGCATCGGTAACACCGGTCCGCTGCCGGAGGAGATCTCCAAGGCGATCAACGACAACGATCTGTCGGTCACCGCGGTGCTTTCCGGTAACCGCAACTTCGAGGGTCGTATCTCCCCCGACGTGAAGATGAACTACCTGGCCTCGCCACCGCTGGTCATCGCGTACGCGCTCGCGGGCACCATGGACTTCGACTTCGAGACCGACGCTCTGGGCAAGGACACCGACGGCAACGACGTCTTCCTGAAGGACATCTGGCCGTCCCCGCAGGAGATCGACGACACCATCAAGTCGGCGATCAGCCGGGATATGTTCACCAAGTCCTACGCCACCGTCTTCCAGGGCGACGAGCGCTGGCAGGGCCTGAGCACCCCTGAGGGCGACACCTTCGCGTGGGACCAGAACTCGACCTACGTCCGCAAGGCGCCGTACTTCGACGGCATGGATATGGAGCCGGCTCCGGTCGAGGACATCAAGGGCGCGCGCGTACTCGCGCTGCTCGGCGACTCGGTCACCACCGACCACATCTCCCCGGCCGGTCCGATCAAGCCGGGCACCCCGGCCGCACAGTACCTCGACTCGCACGGCGTGGAGCGCAAGGACTACAACTCCCTGGGCTCGCGTCGCGGTAACCATGAGGTGATGATCCGCGGCACCTTCGCCAACATCCGGCTGCGCAACCAGCTGCTCGACGATGTCTCGGGCGGCTACACCCGTGACTTCACCCAGGACGGCGGCCCGCAGGCGTTCATCTACGACGCCTCGCAGAACTACCAGGCCGCGGGCATCCCGCTGGTCGTGCTGGGCGGTAAAGAGTACGGTTCGGGTTCCTCGCGTGACTGGGCCGCCAAGGGCACCTCGCTGCTGGGTGTGAAGGCCGTCATCACCGAGTCCTTCGAGCGCATCCACCGCTCGAACCTCATTGGTATGGGCGTCATTCCGCTGCAGTTCCCGGCCGGTGAGTCGGCCGCGTCGCTGAAGCTGGACGGCACCGAAACCTTCGACATCGAGGGCATCACCAAGCTGAACGAGGGTGTGACTCCGAAGACCTTGAAGGTCACCGCCACCAAGGAGAACGGCGATGTGGTCACCTTCGACGCGGTGGTCCGGATCGACACCCCCGGTGAGGCCGACTACTACCGCAACGGTGGCATCCTGCAGTACGTGCTGCGCAACATGATTCGCGGCTGAACGACTGTGCCGTAGTAGGTCCGCGCACCGCGTCACCCGCGGTGCGCGGACCTCTTCACATTGCATTGCCCGCTTCGCTCGGAGGAGCCCGCCGAAATGCCCAAAGTCAGTGATGATCACCTCGCCGCCCGGCGTAGTCAGATTCTGGACGGGGCGCGGGCCTGTTTCGCCGAATACGGGTACGACGGTGCGACCGTGCGCCGTCTGGAAGAGGCCATCGGCCTGTCCCGCGGCGCGATTTTCCACCACTTCCGGGACAAGGACGCCCTTTTCCTCGCCCTGGCCCAAGAAGATGCCGACCGCATGGCCGATGTCGCGGCCAATCAGGGTCTGGTGCAGGTCATGCGCGATATGCTCGCCCACCCGGAGCAATTCAATTGGCTCGGAACCCGTTTGGAGATCGCGCGCCGCCTGCGCACCGATCCGGAATTCCGCGCGAGTTGGACCCAGCGTTCTGCCGAACTCACCGCCGCCACCCTGGCCCGCCTGGAACGCCGCAAGGCCGCGGGTGCCCTCCGCGACGACGTTCCCACCGACGTCCTCCTCGGATATCTGGACCTCGTGCTGGACGGTCTCATCGCCCGCATCGCGTCCGGGCACACCAACGAAAACCTTTCGGCGGTATTGGATCTCGTCGAAGCATCGGTGCGCCGCAAGGAATGAAATCGTATGCACCCGACCCCCTCCGCCGACGGCCGACTGCCCTCTAATACACGACTATGTGGTGCTCCGTGCCCGTGTGCTTTTCGAGGAACCGAACTGACCCGGGGCCGGGCTTTTCCGGCGCTCGACGGTTGCGCCGGCCGTTGAAATCTGGAGGGTCGGCGCTTGCCTCAGCGTGGCGCTGCCGGCGTGGCGGCCCACTCGCCGAGTGTGAAATTTGTTCCTGCGCGGCGGATTTCCACCGCTCCCGAGCCGCCGAGATGCGCGGGAATCACCAATTGCCGTTGGTCCGCGGCTTGTTCGAGGATTCGGCGCCTGGTGGTTGCGGCCCGGTGTGGGTCGAGACAAAGGCAGCTGCTGCAGGACGGGTGGAGCAGTTGGATCGGGCTGTGCACCAGGTCACCGACGAAGATCGCGCGATCGGTGCCGGATTCCAGGTGCAGGACCGAGGATCCGGGGGTGTGGCCGGGTGCGGATTCCAGGGTCAGATTGTCATCGATGCGGTAGGTGTCGTCCCATAGGACGGCCTGGTCAGCGCGATGTATCGGTGTGATGCTGTCCTCGTAGATGAGCCGGTCGTCGGGGCGGCGACCGCCGGCGTAGCCGCCTGTGGGGCCGAAGTAGGTGTCGTCGGCGGTCGGGATGAGATACTGCGCGTTGGGGAATGTCGGCATCCACTGGCCATCGACGTCGTGCGTGTTCCAGCCCACGTGATCGCCGTGCAGGTGGGTGTTGACCACGAGATCGACAGCCTGCGGGTGCACACCGGCTTGCGTAAGACGGTTCAGGAAGTCGCCGTGGCGGTGGTGAAACAACGCGCGGCTGGGGCGTTCGCGGCCGTTGCCGACGCCGGTGTCGATCAGGATCGTGCGACCGCCGCTGCGGAGCACCCAGGTTTGGATCGCTCCCACGACCAGTCCGGTGTCGGGTTCCCAATGATCTGGCTCGAGCCAGTCCGTATTGTCCCGCCAGATCTGATCGGTGGTGTCGGGCAGCAGGTCGGTGCCCGGCATCAGGGTGCCCTGCCATTCGACGACACGGAAGATTTCGACGTCGCCCAGCACGATGCTCTGTGAACTTTCCATACCGCCGAGCCTATGGACGCGGATGCGAGTCGATCAATGGGTACTGCGCTCACAAAGATACCCAATCGACTCAGTAGTGAGTGTTCTCAGTAACATCGGCTTATGGATGTGCTGAGCGACGCGATCGCTTCCATACGCCTGGGGCAACCGTCGTCGAGCCGGCTGTATACGCACCAGCGCGACTGGTGCACCCGCCTCGCCCCGCACTTCGGGGCAGGGTTCCATATCGTCCTGCGGGGCAACTGCTGGGTGCTGCCCGATCAGGGGGATCCAGTGATGCTGGGAACAGGTGACGCAGTCTTGCTGCCACACGGAACCGGGCATGTCCTCTCCGATCGGTCCATCGACGCGCAAACTGTGGCGCAGGCCGTTCCGTTCGAGCAATGGCGTGCCGAGCAAGCATCCGAAAGGTCCTCGGACACAGTCGGGTTCGAAGCGTTGTGCGGCAAGTACCGGCTCGACCGACGCGGGCAACACCCCCTTGTGGCGGAGCTGCCGGCGGTCATCCACCTACCAGCCCGCACGGGCGATCACCGCGAACTCCGCGCCGCCATCGACCTACTAGCGCTGGAAGCCGACGAGCGCCGCCCCGGTTCCTGTATCGCCGTTCCGAGCCTGCTCGATTTGCTGCTGGTCTACATGGTCCGCGCGTGGATGACCGAGAGCAGGACAGGTATCTGGTCGGCCGCGCTCACCGATCCGGTCACTGCCAACGCGCTGCGGGCGCTGCACACCGCCCCGGCCGCGTCCTGGAGCAATGACCGCTTGGCCACCGAAGCTGGTGTCTCCCGCGCCACCCTGACCCGCCGATTCGCCACACTGGTGGGCCAGCCGCCGATGGGATATCTGGCCTGGTGGCGCCTGACGCGGGCCGCCGCGCTGCTCCGCGACACCACCGATCCCCTTTCCGCCATTGCCGACCAGGTCGGATACGCCACCGCCTATGCCTTTTCCAACGCGTTCAAGAAACAGTTCGGCACCTCACCCGGCCGCTACCGCCACCACGGCTCCGCTGTTGCCGGGCCAGTCGACACCCCAGATTCCCCCCAGAGCTCCGAGGAATTCCATCATCTGCTGGATCGCGTGATCACGTCCGACACCGTCGACTGAGGACCATAATCATCGACATGGAACTGAACGGAGCCCGTGTCCTGGTCACCGGCGCGACCGGCGGGATCGGGAGCGCGATCGTCGCCGCGGTCGCGGCACGAGGGGCGAGTGTGGTGCTCTCCGGTCGCCGCGCCGAGGCACTGGACCAGGCCGCGACCAAGTTCGGAGCACGCGCAATCGTCGCGGACCTCGCGGTGCCGGGTGGTGCCGAGAAGCTGCTCGCGGAGGCCGGTGACCTCGATGTCGTCATCGCCAATGCCGCATTGCCCGGTTCTGGCGACCTGCTCGACTACTCGCTGACCGAGATCGATCGAGCACTGGAGGTCAATCTGCGCGCCCCCATCGTGCTCGCCCGCCTCGCCGGTGCGCAGATGGCCGAACGCGGCAAGGGGCATCTGGTCTTCATCAACTCTCTGTCCGGCAAGGCTGCATCCGGTAAGGCGGCGATGTACAACGCCACCAAATTCGGACTGCGCGGCTTCGCTTTGGCCTTGCGCGAGGACCTGCAAAGCCGCGGCATCGGTGTCTCCTCGATCTACCCCGGATTCGTCAGGGACGCGGGCATGTTCATCAAATCCGGCGCGGCCCTACCACAGGGCGTCGGCACCCGAAGCCCGGAAGACGTCGCGAACGCCGTGGTCCGAGCGATCGAACGGAACATCGCCGAAACCGACGTAGCCCCCCTCCCGGTCCGCCTCGGCGCGATATTGGCCCTGATCGCCCCCAATCTCTCAACCCGCGTCCAGCGTCTCTTCGGCGCCGACAAGGTAATGACCGAACTAGCCGCTGGTCACCGCGACATGCGCTGAGCCCTACAACAGGATGCGACGCATTTCCCGCAATACACCGTCGCCTCGATCTTCCTCTGCCGCGGCGGTCGTCGACGCAAACGAGCTGGTCAGTGGTGGGACAGGCGGCTGAATATAATGCTGGCGCTGGTGAATCCGAGGGTGGCGAGGATGGCGCACCAGAGGAGGGCGAGGGGGGCGTTGCGGGTGGTGTCGAGGGCGTTCAGGAGTCCGCGCACGGTTTCGATGATCGGGGTGGCAGGTTGGTAGTCGGCGAAGCCGCGCAGCCAGTGGGGCATGGTGGCTGTTTGGACGAAGGCGCTGCTGATGTAGGGGATGAACATGATGGCGTAGGTGAGGCCGCCGGCGGCTTCCGGATTCTTGGCGACTAGGCCGAGGGCGACGGCGATCCAGGAGATGGCGGTGACGAACAGGGTGATGACCGTGAGGGCCGCGAGCCACCCGAGTGGACCGGCCTGGGGGCGGTAGCCGAGTGCGAGCGCCACAGTGACGGCGATCGCGATGGCCGCGAGATTGCGGACAACGCCCTCGGCAACGTGGCCTGCGAGTACCGCCTGACGGAACATCGGCAGCGTGCGGAAGCGGTCGATGCTGCCCCGGGTCATATCGGCGGAGACGGCGGTGGCGGTGATCGATGAGCCGAAACCCGTGCACAGCAACATGATTCCGGGCACCACATAGTCTAGATAGGGCCCACCCACATCGATGGCTCCGCCGAAGACGTAGGTGAACAGCAGCATCACCAGAATCGGCATGAGCAGCGAAATGATGAGGGTGTCGCGGCTGCGCAGAGTGTGCCGGACACAGCGGCGGAACATGACGAGGGTGTCGGCGAAGACGTCGGTCATCGGGCGGCGGCTTCGATGATGTCGGCGGTGCGGGCGGCGGCGTCCTCGCGACTCAGCGTCTTCGCGAATTCCGCTGCGCGGGAGCGGCGTTCGGATGTCAGCAGCGACGCGACGCCTTTTTCCAATCGAGCTTCGGTCAGTCGCGTGAACGGCAGATGCGCACCCACACCGAGACGCTCGACCTGCCCGCCCCACATCGGCTGCTCGAACGACACCGAGCACACCAGCGTCGGCAGTCCGGCGCGCAAACTCTCGAACAGCGTCCCGATACCGCCGTGATGCACCGCCGCAGCGCAGTACGGAAAAACCAGATCGTGCGCGAACGGACCGACAACCTTCACATTCGGTCCCGCCTGCGCATCGGCAATATCGAGATCACTCCAACCCGCACTCACCAACGCCCGCACACCCAGACGAGCAGACACCTCGGTAACCATCGCAAGCACCGCGGCCGTATCCCGAATGGGCATGCTGCCGAATCCGAAGAACACCGGCGGTTCCCCCGCCTCGATCCACGACAGAATTCCCGCATGGTCACCCGCCAAATCGCCTACGGCCGCACGGGCAGCATGATCGAGCGTCAGGAATCCGGTGAACGGCCTGCGCTCATCCCATTCTTCCGGCAATCCGGGAACCAATGCCGGATCATAGATCTGCACTTCGGGAACATGCGCACGCGCCAATACCGCTGCGGTACTCGCCCGCGATTTCGGCAACCCGAGGATCGCGCGTAGATCGTTGAGATAGCGCATGAATACCACGCGGCGCAGATTCTCCGCGGCCGCCCACGTCGCCCTGTTTACGGCCGCAGGCGGATTCCACCGCGGCGGTAGCGCACCCGGAAACGGATATGCGCCATTGCTCCGGCAGGGGAAATAATGCAGGCTGACCAGCGGAACCCCCATTGCCTCCGCAACCGAACTGGCCCGGTCCTCGGTAACGGTGCTCGCCACGATCAGATCCGCGCCCGTGCAAACGTCGATGACCTCCCGATTCATCTGCTGGGCATAATCGGCCATCTGCCGAGCGACCAATTGCATGAGCCGCAGGGTGTTGCCTGCCGCCAGCGCCCGCTGTCCGGCGTCGGAACTGTAGAGCTGCTGCACATCCGGTCCGCAGGCGACGGCGGCAAGTCCGGTGGCCGTGGCGAATTCGACCAGATTCGGCGGCGCACCGAGCAGCACATCATGGCCGCGACGGCGCAGCTCGAGTCCCAAAGCCACGACGGGCTGGACATCACCGCGGGTTCCGGTGAGCGGAATCGCTATTTTCACGGCACTCTTTCGTATCGGGGCCCTGACGGCCGACCGAATAGTCCACAGAATTAAGGGCTCCGCACGGCGGCGATGTGTCAGTACAGTGCCATTGTGCACATAGCGATGTTCGTGGACTACCACCCGGCCACCCTCGGCGGAGTCCAGACCGCGGTCGCTTCGCTGTGCCGTGGACTCGAACGCGCAGGTCACCGCGTCACGCTGTTCGTCGCGCCGCAGCCGGGCGCCGACGAGCTCCCGAATGTGGTGCCGCTGCGCGCCGCAGGTGGTCTCGTTGTCAACGGATTCCCGGTCGTGCTGCCGACCAAGGGCAATGCCGAACTCATCGATGCCGCCTTCGCCGCGCGGGGCCCGATCGACCTCGTGCACACCCACACCACCTACGGCGTAGCCATCGCTGGCATGAAAGCCGCATGGCGACACCGGATTCCGCTCATCCACACCGCCCAGAGCCGCGACGACGCGTTCATCGAGAACACTTCGCTCGCACCGTATCCGGCGGCTTTGGCCCTACGCGCGCTGCACGGCCGGTTCGTACCGCACGATCAGCACATGCCGCACCGCGCCGAAAGCCGTGCGGCACGCCATGCCTGGTGGACGATCGTCGGTCAGGCTCAGGCCGCGGATCGGGTCATCGCGCCGACCCAGCACTTCGCCGATCAACTACTCGCGCACGGGTTGACCCGGCCACTTCGGGTGGTATCCAACGGCGTCGATGACGAGCTGATCGAAAACAGCAGCAGCACACCGGTTGTCGAGCGCGCGGCCGACATACCACTGCGGCTGATCTGGTGCGGGCGGCTATCGGCCGAGAAGCGGCCGCTGGCCGCAATCGAGGCCGTGCGACACCTCGACGACTGCACTCTCGATATCTACGGTGACGGCGACCTGCAGCCCGAGGCGGCCGCCACCATCGCCGAGTATCGGCTCGCGGACCGAATCCGCTTGCACGGCAGGGCCACTCAAGCCGAATGCCTCGCCGCCATGTCCGAAGGCGACGCACTACTGTTCCCCTCGCACGGCTTCGACACGCAGGGCATGGTCCTGCTCGAGGCGGTGGCGGTCGGGCTGCCGATTATCTACTGCGATCCCGATCTCGATGAATCGGTCCCACCCGGGGGCGGCATTCGCACCGCCGATCCATCGCCTGCCGCGATTGCCGACACCGTCGCCGCGCTCAACGCCGATCGCTCCGCGCTCGCGGAAATGCGCCAGATCCTCGGCAAATACGGCGACTCGGTGCGTCAGTCACAGCACATCGGGACGGTGCTCGATATCTATCGACAGGCCCGGGCCGAGTCCGCGCGCAGCCCGGAACTGGTCATGCCGCAATCGCTTTCGGAGGTACCGACCGCTCCCGGTCAGCTGCCGCTGGTCGGCCACAGCCTGCGGGCCCTACGCGACGCTCCCGGCTTCGTGACCTCGCTGGCCGATCTCGGCCCGATCGTGCGCCTGCGGTTCGGCCAGAAGACCGGATATCTGCTCACCACACCGAATCTCGTCCGCGAGATCGGTCTCGGCGATGCCGAACTCAATCGGGATGATCTGCGCGAGGCTATCGAGGATGTAGCGGGCGGATCGGTCAATGTCCTGCGTGGCGAGGAACACAAGCTGCGGCGGCGCATGATCTCGCCCGCGCTGCGCCAGAGCCGCCTTGCCGAGTACACGCGGGCGGCGGCCGATATCGCCGAAACCTGGTCGGCAGCACTGCCTTCGGGCGGTCAGGTGAATCTGATGGACGAGGCACACGGACTCATTCTCGACACGGTCTCCTCGACGCTGTTCACCGCCGATTTCAGCGATGACGCACGGCGTGAGATCCGCGACAGTGTGCCGTGGCTGCTCAGTCAGGTCATTCTGCGCACCGCGCTCCCCCCGCAGGTGCGCCGATTGCGGCTCATTTCGAACTGGCGCTGGCGCACCAAGGCCCGGCACCTGCGCACCGCCATCGGCGCCGTCATCGCCGAATACCGCCGCCGCGACGAGGATTTCAACGATGTGGTCTCGGCGCTCATCCGGCACACCGACAGCGAGACCGGTGCGACCCTGTCCGATGAGCACATCATCGATGAGGCAATCCTCATGCTGGCCGGTGGCGTCGGCTCGATGGCCTCATTGACCGGCTGGCTCTGGCACGAGGTCATGCGCCGCCCACAGATCGCCGAGCGCTTGTACGCCGAACTCGATTCCGTCGTCGGAGCGGGCCCGGTCCGCGCCGATCATCTCGGCGCACTTCCCTACCTGAAACAGGTTGTGGCGGAGACACTTCGGTTCTGGGGCCCATGGATCAGCGCGGGCACCGCCGACGGCGATGTCACTATCGGCGGACTCACCGTTCCCGATGGCACGGCAATAATGTTCTCCCCCTACCTGGTTCAGCACAACAAGCGCTACTACGCCGATCCGGAAACCTTCGACCCGGATCGCTGGTCGCCCGAACGCGCCGCCGATATCGACAAGAAGGCCAACCTCTCGTTCGGCGTCGGCCGTCGTCGCTGCCTGGGCGACCATTTCGCCATGATCGAAATCGGGCTCGCCGCCGCGGCACTGCTGGCCCGCTGGCGCCCGACACCCGACCCGAACTACTTGGTGCGCGCCTCCAATCGAGACTTCGTCCTGTCGCCCTCGGCGCTGCCGGTTACGCTGCACCGGCGTTGAATACTTGCTTGGAGTGCACTCCAGGTGACTAGCGTGGGTCGCATGAGCAAAGTTTGGTTCATTACCGGAGTCTCACGAGGATTCGGCCGTGAATGGGCACTCGCCGCACTGGAGCGCGGCGATCGAGTGGCCGGTACGGCGCGCGATACCAGCACACTCGACGATCTCGTCGCGAAATATCCGGACGCCTTCCTTCCGCTGCGCTTGGACGTCACCGAACGGGACGGCGATTTCGCCGCCGTACAGCAGGCCGCCGAGCGCTTCGGGCGGCTCGATATCGTGATCAACAATGCCGGCTACGGCCAGTTCGGCATGATCGAGGAACTCAGCGAGGACGAGTTCCGCGCACAGTTGGAAACCAATGTCTTCGGCGCACTGTGGGTCACCCAGGCGGCGCTGCCGATCCTGCGGGCCCAGGGCAGCGGCCACATCGTTCAGGTATCGAGCATCGGTGGCATCTCGGCCTTCCAGAACCTCGGCGCGTACCACGCGTCGAAGTGGGCTCTGGAGGGGTTCTCCCAGGCGCTGGCCCAGGAGGTCGCACCCTTCGGGATCCACGTCACCCTGATCGAACCGGGCGGATTCGGCACCGACTGGGCGGGCCCCTCGTCGCGGCATGCCAGCCCACTCCCGGCCTACGATGCCGCCAGGGCTGCCCGAGCCGCCCAACGTTCGGCGGTGCGCCAGGGCGATCCGGCCGCCACGCGCGCTGCCATCCTCGCGGTCGTCGACGCGCCCGAGCCGCCACTGCGCATTTTCCTCGGCGAGGTCCCGCTGACCATCGCCACCGCGGATTACGAATCCCGCCTGGCGCTCTGGCGTGAGTGGCAGCCCATTTCCGCTGCCGCACAGGGGGATTGAGCCGCCCCTGGACTGCGACGCCGCCGGGAAAATGGTGGATCCGCCCCCGGCGGCGCCGACTATCCGAGACCGCGCCTCGCTGCCCGACCCCGGGCGGATCAGTAGTTGGCGTTCAGATAGTTGGCGGCATGGGTCGTCCACAGGACATTCGTGCCGGGCATATTGTGTCCGGAGTAGAGAACGTGCTGCCCATCCGGCCACGGCGTCAGATAACCGATGACCCCGTTGACCGCGGCCGCATAGCGATCGAGATTGCCGATCGGATCGTTCATCAGGAAACGCAGCAACTCGGCGAAGATCAGCGGGGCAACATTGCCGATGCGGGCGCCCTCGACGAACGAGAACGGCGAAATTCCGATATCGATGATCCGCAGCGGTGAGTCAGCCGGTGACGAGGTGATGATATCGCCCGGATTCGCGTACTCCTTGACATCTAGTGCGGGCCAAGCGCCGTGTTCGCCGTGCAAGCCGTAAGTCGTTGCCGGACATAGATTGCCGACCGACTGACCCCGTTTACGCAACGGATTGGCGATATTGACGGCGAAGGCGATTTCCAAGGGTGAGCCGTCGGTGTTCTTGTATTGACCCGACCGCACCCCCTCCAGAATCTTGCTCGCGCAGATACTTCCGAGCGAATAGCTCAAAAGTCCGCAGACATTTGGCGAGTCCTGAATCGCCTTGACGCCCGCCGCGACACCGAGCCGGATCGAGGTGTCCAGCGAAGGGCCCCACAGTTCCGGGCTCGGCCCCACCGAGGCGAGCCAATCCGGCTCGAAGGCGGTGAAACGGTCGGGATCAAGCAGTTTCGTGACATCGTGCAGCATGCCGGTGGGAGTCCCATTGGTATTCCGCGGTTCACCCGTGCCGCGGAGGGTGATGATATCGATCATCACCCCATGGTGAACCGATGACCGCCGTACCACCCGAGTAGCGAACTACCTCATTTCGCGCCGCCCTCGAGGCTGCCGAGCAGTACCCGAGCGATCCGGTCCAGGTCGCGACGATCCTTCGCCGAGAGCACCGACAACATCCTGGTTTCGTTCTCGGTATGCGCGGTGACGACTCTGTCGATCAGCGTGCGGCCCGGGTCGGTGAGCGCGACCCGGATGGCGCGGCGATCCTGCGCATCCGCGATGCGCCGGACCAGCCCCGCCGACTCCAGGCGGTCGAGCCGTCCCGTCATTCCGGCGCGCGACATCATCAGCGTGTCGGCGAGCACCGACGGGTTCAATTCGAACGGCTCGCCCGAACGACGCAGTGCGGCAAGCACATCGAACTCTCCGCGCTGCAAGCCATGGGCGATGAAGACCGCCTCGATATCGCGCTGCGCGACCACAAGCAGCCGCCCCAGCCGTCCGATCACGCCCATCGCCTCCAACTCGAGGTCCGGCCGTTCCCGGCGCCACTGCTCGACGATCGCATCCACCGGATCCCGTTCGATCTCACCCATGGACAAGATTCTATTCGCTGCTATATAGTTCGGTAGCGAATTATCAATCACCGAATCATTTGGAGAGCATCGTGGACGCCACCACCGACCGCACCTTCGCGATCCGCCAGCCGCAGGATGCCGAAACCCTGGCCACCCCGGCGGTCACCATGCGCCTGCTCATCGACTCGAACGAGGCCGGCGGCGCGGTCAGCCACCTGGAGGTCACCATGGATACGGGCGCCGACGGCGCGGCACCGCATTACCACACCAAGTCGGATGAACTGTTCTACGTCGCAGACGGCGAACTGCAGGTACTGGCCGGAGATAAGATCGTCACCGTGGGCGCGGGCGGGTCGATTGTCGTACCCAAGCTCATGCCGCACGCCTTCGGTGCCAGCCCGGACGCCTCCGCACGAATCCTGATCGCACTCATGCCCGCGGTGGAACGCTTCGGCTACTTCCGCCTGCTCGACCGGCTGGTCAAGGGCGAGGCCACCTTCGAAGATCTGGCGGCATCGCAGGAGGAATACGACAACTGGTTCGTCGAGTCTCCCGAATGGTGGGCCGAGCGCAACGCCAACCGGCGCGATTGGTGAAGTGACGCAGATCTTTCGAATCCGCGCGGAGATCAGCACGTTCGACGGTACTGTCGCAGCGGAGGCGCCGACGGAATGCACGGCCGCCAATCCCGGGCAATGTCGACCGCGCAGCACCGTTCGGAAATAGCTCAATGGTTGCCAATGCCTATTCGGGCTTGTGCCGAAAATCTTTCGGCACAAGCGCATCCCGAGCCTGAATTCGGTTTGCCAGCGGCGGTCAAATCTGGCGATCCGAACCGTTCGAGACCCCTTGCGCGATATGATCCAGTTCCCGCTCGGGGGTCCTGGCAAATCGCGAGCAGATCGGAGAGCTCACTATGACCGACGCAATCCACCTTCCCGGTACCGGGCCGGCGGGTGACCGCGTTCCCGCGTTGCAGGGACTGCTGGTGGCCGAGTCGGAACGAGATTTCACGGTCAGAGTGACCGAAGGAACCTGGACCTTCCGCCGCGACGATGTACTGCGAGTCCTCGACTGGACCGACGGCGCGACCGCAGAACACGACGGCCGCCCGGTGCTGATGGATATCCGCCCCGGCGCCACCGCCGACTTCACCCGCCGCCTGCGCATCGACCTCGTCGACCGGCCGATGACGCTGGCCGAAGTACCCTCCGCGGCACTGGGAGATGAAGCGCTGCAACAACTCACCGCATCCTGGGCCGACAGCCTGCAGCTCGCCGATTGCGCGGGCGCCAGCGGAGCGACCTTCACCTACTGCCAAACCAAATCGCTCGCGACAAGCGACGACGGCATAAACTGCGACAGTCTCGACTGAACGGAACTGCGCATGGCGGCGCGCCGGACAGGTTCGGTCCTCATCGTCTCCGAATCCGATGATCTGCACGGTACCGCGATGGCGGCGACGTTGCGAGAACACCACGGGCTCAGCCCGATTCAGCTCGACCTGCGCGACTTTCCGCGCGAATCCGGAAGTTTCCGGCTCGATCGGCACGGCACCGCGCGATCGCTGTCGCATGTGATCGGGCTGGACGATGTCCGCTCGGTCTGGTGGCGCAGACCGCGTCTCGCGCAGGTTCCGGCCGGTGTGCGAGCCTCGGATGACGCCTACCGCCAAGCCGAATGCGATGGCTTCATCCAGGGCATGCTGTGGTCGATCCCCGCGTACTGGGTCAACGATCCCGGCGCCGATCGCACCGCGAGCCGCAAGATCGTGCAGTTGGAGACCGCGCGGCGAGCCGGTTTCGTGATCCCGGAAACCCTCATCACCAACGATCCGGACGAGGCGCGCAGCTTCGTCGAATCACGTTCGGGCTCGGTGGTTTACAAGCGAACCGGCACCGGACGCGCCGAATTCGCCGAGACCCGAATCATCACCAAGGCCGACTTCGGCCGCCTCGCTGGCATCCGCTCCGCGCCGACCACCTTCCAGGACTATGTCGAGGCACGGTGTGATCTGCGTGTGGTCTGGATGGACGGCGTCGAATGGGCGGTGCGCATCGACTCGCAGTCCGGGGTAGGCCGGGTCGATTCCCGGCTCGACACCACCGTCGACTTCGCACCGGAGCATCTGCCCGCCTCGGTCAGCAAGTCGCTGGCCACGCTCATGGGCGCACTCGGCCTCAGCTTCGGCGTGCTGGATCTACGCCTGGGCCTCGACGGCGAGTATTACTTCCTCGAGGTCAACCCGCAGGGCCAGTTCGCGTATCTGGAGATCAAAACGGGCCTGCCGATGTTCCGCAGCCTCGCCAACCTGCTGGTCAATGGCGACGCTGCGGTGCCCGGCTATTAGCGCGCTCGATCCCCCTCGGTGTCGGCGAAATCGATTCGCCGACACCGGGATTGAGATCCAGAAACGCTACTGGCTCTTGCGGCGGTTCGCACCGCCGCGACTGCGGAGTTGCACGTGCGACTCCACCAGCACGTTGTGGACGAAACCGTAGGAACGGCCGGTCGACCGGGCCAGCGATCGGATGCTGGCTCCCGCCTCGTACTGCTTCTTCAGCTGGGTTTGCAAACGGTCGCGTGATTTCCCCGTGACGCGTGTGCCCTTACCCAGTGTGGCCTTGACTTGTGTGGGCCTGTCGCTCATGGCTTCCTCCGAGTCGCCGAGCCGCGTCATTCCAGGCTAGACACTCGGGAAGCTGTGATCAACGGGTCTTTGTGATTAATATCACCGCCGAACCCGTTCTGTGAGGTGAAAACCAACCACCCGCAACGAAATTCCGGCCGGATGACCCCCGATCAGGCCAGCTGAATCAGTTCCAAATACTCCGCCGACCAGTGGTCTTCCTGGCCGTCCGGCAGCAAGATCACCCGCTCCGGGGACAGCGCCTCGGCCGCGCCCGGGTCGTGGGTGACCAGGACGACCGCGCCCGCATAGGTGCGCAGCGCATCGAGGACCTGCTCACGCGAGATCGGGTCCAGGTTGTTGGTCGGCTCGTCGAGCAACAACACATTGGCAGCCGAGGACACCAGCCCGGCCAGCGCCAGACGGGTCTTCTCACCGCCGGAGAGGGTGCCTGCGGGCTGTTCCAGCTGCGGTCCGGAGAACATGAATGCACCGAGCAGGCCGCGCAGCTCCTGCTCCCCCGCGTCCGGTGCGGCGTGGCGGATGTTCTCCCACACCGTGGCCTGATCGTCGAGGGTGTCGTGCTCCTGGGCGAAGTAGCCGACCTTGAGGCCGTGACCGGGCACGAGACCGCCTGCCGTCGGCGTCTCCACCCCGGCGAGCAAGCGCAGCAGAGTGGTCTTACCCGCGCCGTTGAGGCCCAGTACGACGACACGGCTGCCGCGGTCGATGGCCAGGTCGACGCCGGTGAAGATCTCCAGCGAGCCGTAGACCTTGGTCAGGTTCTCGGCCATCAGCGGCGTCTTACCGCAGGCCGCGGGCTCGGGGAATTTGATCCGCGCGACCTTGTCGGCCACCCGAACCTCGTCGAGTTCGGCCATCAAGCGATCCGCGCGCTTGGCCATGTTCTGTGCCGCAGTGGCTTTCGTGGCCTTGGCACCGAGTTTGGCGGCCTGAGCGCGCAGGGCGCCGGCCTTCTTCTCGGCATTGGCGCGTTCGCGACGACGACGCTGTTCATCGGTGGCACGCGCGTCCAGGTATTTCTGCCAGCCCATGTTGTAGACGTCGGCCTCACCGCGCACCGCGTCCAGGAACCAGACCTTGTTCACCACGTCGCCGAGCAGTTCGACATCGTGGCTGATCACGATCAGGCCGCCGTCGTGGTTCTGCAGGAAGCCGCGCAACCAGGTAATGGAGTCGGCGTCGAGATGGTTGGTCGGCTCGTCGAGCAGCAGGATGGTGTCCGAGCGTCCGCCGCTGCCATCGGAGGCGGCGAACAGGATGCGCGCCAACTCGATTCGGCGGCGCTGACCACCGGAGAGCGTGCGCAGCGCCTGGCCGAGCACTCGATCGGGCAGGCCGAGGCTGTTGCAGATGCGCGCCGCTTCGCTCTCGGCCACATAACCGCCGAGCGCCGAGAAGCGCTCCTCCAGCCGACCGTATTTGCGCACCGCCTTCTCGCGTTCGGCATCATCGACCACCTCGGCCATCAACGCCTGCTGCTTTTCCATATCGCGCAGCAGGGTGTCCAGGCCACGAGCGGAGAGCACCCGATCGCGCGCGAGCACGTCCAGATTGCCCTCCCGCGGATCCTGCGGGAGATAGCCGATATCACTGGAGCGCAAAATCTTTCCGGCGTAGGGCTCGCCCTCGCCCGCCAGAATGCGCAGCGTGGTGGTCTTGCCCGCGCCATTGCGGCCGACCAGTCCGATCCGGTCGCCGGCCTGCACCCGCAGTGCGGGCCCAGGGGCCGACAGCAGGGTGCGGACGCCGGCCCGGACCTCCAGGTCCGTCGCGGTGATCACAGGCTTCTCCTACGGGTACGTGGTGCTGGTCGGTTGCTGCTCGATTGTGCGACGCGGAGGCGCACAAGAACCACCGATTTTACCCGGCTCAGGAGGTGCTCCTTACACCTGCGATCCAGGTGTGACCGCACTAACTCTCTGCTCGGCGCTAGACCGATACCCCGGCCAGGCTCGACGCGATGCTGTTGGCATTCGCGACGCGCTGACCACGGGCCTCGCCGGAGCTGCGTTCGTAGTACTGATCGAACGCTGCCGCCGCCGCACCTGGCGAGGTCGCCGATGTGAGATGACTGTACGCACCCGACTCACTGCCCTTCAGCTCGTGAATCATGAAATCGACTTGGAGACGCCAGTCGGTGACCGGCCGGTGTTCGCGGTCGTTGGCGGCAAAAGCCTCGAGTGCTGCCCGTCGGCCACCTTCCCACTGGCAAAGGCCGATGGCTCCTTCGCCGGGGTTGTACGCGCCGGTGTCGAAACCCGATTCAACCTGCATGTTGCCCAAGATGCCCGCTGCTTGCGCTGGTGTGAAGCCCTGCTTGAGCAGGTATTGATAGATTTCGCTGGCCGTCGCTTTCTTACCGCCACTGATGGGTTGAGCACTCGCGCGGTTGCCGAGACCTGCGGGTCCGCTGGTGTTGCGACCGTTTCCACCGCTACCGGTATAGGTGGGGAACTGGTTGCCGCTACCGATCGAATTCGGGGCACTTCCGCTGTCGGTCGACTCCGGGTCGGTTATCTTTCCGGCGTGTTCGTCCAGTGCGTCGTGCGCGTCCTTGACTGTCTTCGCCGTTTGGTCGATCTCTTTATCGATCTTATCGATCGTGTTCATCTGCAACTCGATGCTGCGCGGCAATGGCACATCGGTCAGATTCGGCAGATTGTCGTAACTCAGCTCCTGCTTGACAGTGGCCACCAGGCTTTTTACTTCTTTGTTCACGGTGTTGACTAGGTCGGCCGATTCCGACGCGATCTGGGCGATATTGCTGTCCAGCGAGTTCAGATCGTCTCGATATTTTGCGTCGTCACTTTGTTTGGCATGGTATTTCGTGACGAGCTCGCCGGACTTCAGCTGCGACTCCCCTAGGCCCTTCAAATCCTCGACGGTAATCGACTTCGCCGAGCCGTCGCCCATCGCCTTCACCAACTTCGCCAGCGTCGTCTCTATGCGGCTGATGTAGGCGTTGACGATAGGCGCATCCGGGCGCGATGGCAGCGATGTATCGATAGATGTATCGCCAGCCATTGCTCCACACCTTCCGCCGAAACCCTGTCCGGCAGCGTAATCCGATGCGCCGCGACGTCTGTCGTTCGTACTCCCGGCGCTGGGAACACCGAGCTCGAGCGCTGTCCGGCGTCCGCGGGTTCGACGATCCGGCTACTGCGGTAGCGTGCCATCACATGACGACCGATCTGTTGGGCAAGAGCGCACTCGTTTCCGGAGCCAGCCGGGGCATCGGCAAGGCGGTCGCTGCGGAGTTGCTGCGTCGCGGCGCCAATGTGCTGATCACCGCCCGCAAGCCGGAACCGCTGGAGGAGGCGGCCGCCGAACTACGGGCGCTCGGTCATCGGGGCGAGGTCAGCGCGCTGGCGGGCAATTCAGGTGATCCGGACAGCCGGGCCGCCGCGGTGGGTCGGGTGGTTTCGGAATTCGGCTCGTTGGACATCCTGATAAACAACACCGGCATCAATCCGGTCTACGGCTCGCTCATGGATGCCGATCTGGAGGCGGTGCGCAAGATCTTCGATGTCAATGTCGTCGCCGCACTCGGCTACGTGCAGGAGGCATACCGGGCGTGGATGCGCGATCACGGCGGTGCGGTGGTGAATGTGGCCAGTGTCGCCGGGCTGCGCTCGACCGGCGTGATCGCGGCGTACGGCGCCTCCAAGGCCGCACTGATCCGGCTCACCGACGAACTGGCCTGGCAGCTGGGCCCGAATATTCGGGTGAACGCGGTGGCGCCGGGTGTAATCAAAACCAAGTTCGCCGATGCGCTGTACTCGGCAGATGAGGAGCGGGCCGCGAGCGTGTATCCGATGAAGCGACTCGGCGCGCCGGAGGATGTGGCGCAGTTGATCGGATTCCTGGTGTCGGATGAGGCCAAGTGGATTACCGGTGAGACGATCCGCGTCGACGGTGGATTGCTCTCGACCGGCGGAATCTGAGACGCACCAGGGTAACCCGCTGACCAACGGTGGAACCCAACTGTCCCAAGAGCATCGATGGCCGTGCGGCGAATACCGCACGGCCATCGGTATTTCTACACCCGGGCGGGCTGGCGCAGGGCGTCCGGATCGGGCAGCGACGGCGCGGACGGACCTTCGTCGAATCCGAAACGCTCGTGCAGCTTTTCGAGCGGGCCGGGTGCCCACCAGTTCCAGTCACCGAGCAGTTTCATCACCGCGGGCAGCAGGAAGCCGCGGACCAGAGTCGCATCGACCAGCACCGCCAGCGGCAGACCGATGCCGAAGGACTTCATGAAGGTGATGTCCGAGGCCAGGAATCCGAGGAACACCAGGGAGATCAGGACCGCCGCGGCCGTGACGATCCGGCCGATCTTCTCCAGGCCATGGGCAACGGCGGATTCGTTCTTGCCGGTGTGTTCGTACTCTTCGAGGATCCGCGACAGCAGGAATACCTGATAGTCCATGGCCAGACCGAAGGCGACGCCGAAGAGCATGACCGGCACGGTCGGCGGCAGGTCGCCGGTCACGGTGAAATCGAGCAGGCCGGACAGATGCCCGTCCTGGAAGATCCAGACCAGCGCGCCGAAGGTGGCGGTGAGGCTGAGTGCGCTGAGCACGATCGCGACCAGCGGCAATACCACGCTACCGGTCAGCAGGAACAGCACGACCAACATGATGATCACGACGTAGGCCAGTGCGACGGGCAAGACCGAGGTCACCGCATCGAGGGAATCGGCGCTCGCGGCGGCGATACCGCCGACCAACCGCTGCGAGGGTGCGGGCACCGCGCGCAACTCCTTGGCCACCCGGTCCAGCAGCGCCGGATCGCTGGTATCCGGTGTCACCGAAATGTATGCGGCATCCTTGGTTTCGAAGCGCGCATGCTGTGCCATGGCCGGGGCGAGCTGCCCGCCGTGGGCGTAGCTGCCGGTGGCGGTGTCGACGCGACGGACATTGTCGACTTCGGAGAGCTTCCTGGCGTAGGCGTCCAAACCGGACTTGCCGTCGGGCAGCACAACGAACAGTCCGTTGGTGTCGGTCGCGGCGAACTCACGCTGGATGGTCTCGGTGATCTGACGGTTGTTCATCGACTCCGGCAATGCCCGCTCGTCCGGGAAGCCGAGTTTCACACCGAGGAAGGGGGTCCCGAGCAGCAGCAGGAAGGCCGCGACAGCCAGACCGATCGGCACCGGCTTGCGCATCACGAATACCGCGAGCCGATGCCAGAAACCCTCGCCGGGCGCGGGACGTTGCGGACGGAAGAACCAGCCGAGTTGGCCGCGATCGATGCGACTACCGAGCAGCAGCAGAATCGCGGGCAGCACCGTCAGCGATACCGTCGCGGCGATCGCCGCGACCGCCAGCCCGGCATAACCCATGGAACGCACCGCGAGCAGCGGGAAGAACAACAGGCCCGACAGCGCGACCGCGACAGTGACCGCCGAGAAGGCCACGGTGCGTCCGGCCGAGCGCATGGTCGCGGCGACGGCCGGACCGGTCGCGGCGCCTGCGGCCAATTCGTCGCGGTAGCGGCTGATGATCAGCAGGCTGTAATCGATCGCGAGACCGAGGCCGAGCAGGGTTGCCACATTGGTCGCGGTCGCGGCGAGATCGGTGAACAGGGTGATCAGCCACAGCGCGCCCATGGTGATCATCACGGTCACCGCAGCGACGACCAGCGGCAGGCTGGCCGCCACCAAACCGCCGAATACGAACAGCAGGGCGATCAAGGTGATCGGGAAGGCAATGGATTCACCGAGGACGGCGTCCTTCTCGCTCTGCTGCACCGTCTCGTGCAACAACATCGCGTAACCGCCGACGCGCACTTGCACCGGCCCGTGCGTGCCGCCGTAGCGGTCCGCCAGAGCGCCGACCTTCTGATCGACCGCACCCTCCTCGCCGAGAATGCTGGCGACGATCAGCCCCGACTTGCCATCGCCGCTGCGCAGCGCGGGCGACTTGTCCATCCAATAGGACATGACCCCCGCGACACCCGGCTCATCCTTCAGTTTCAGCGCCAACTTCACTGCGGCCGTTGCGGATTCAGTATCGTCGATCGAGGTGTCGCTGTGCACCAGCAGCACGAAGTTCGGCGGCGCCTGACCGAAGGTATCCCGCAGCATCTCGGTTGCCCGGCTGGATTCGCTGCCGGGATCGCTGTAGCCACCGCCCTGCACGTTGTCGAACAATGTCGAGCTGAGCATCCCCATAACCAGCGCGAGCCCGACAAAGATGCCGAGAATCCATTTGCTGCGCCGCGTAGCGACTGCTTGCAGGTCGCTCGAAATGGTCAGCTTGGTCAGTTCGAACACCGCCACACCCTCATCACTAGTTAAGCCGCTCCGCGTTCGCTCCCTGACGAATCCGCGACGTGCCCGGTTTGCACCTGCCTGGCCACCACCCGCATCGGCAGATACTTCGGATGTACCAGGGCGCCGATCACCGTCTCCTGCACCGCGATACCGGGCATCGGGCGCAGGCGCCAGCGCCCGCCGATCGTAGCAACCTGCAGGGCAACCTCGGTGAGCGAGAACACATTTCCCGGGCACTGCCGGGTGCCCATACCGAACGGCAGGTACGCCCCCTTGGGCCGGGACTCCATCGCCGCAGGCAGCCAGCGGTCCGGGTCGAATTCATCGGGATTCGGGAAGATGGCCGGATCCCGGTGCACCGCAACGGGACACACCAGCAACATGGCGCCCTTCGGCAACGCCTTGCCGCCGAGTTCATAGTTCGCGGGCACATCGCGGACGGTCAGCCACGGCGAGTACATGCGCAGGGTCTCTGTGACGATCCGCTTGGTCAGATCGAGCCGTCCGAGATCGGCGAATTCGGCCGGGCGACCACCCAGCACCGCATCGATCTCGGCATGGAAAGCGGCTTCCAGCTCGGGATTTCGGCCCAGCTCGTGGAACACCCAGGACAGCGTCATGCCGGTTGCCTCGGTGCCGCCGACCAGGAAGTTGATCAGCTCGTCGTGCACCTGGGCATCGGTGAGTGCGACACCGTCGTCGTCGCGGGCCTTGATCAGGGTGTCGAGCAGGTCGCCGTGATCCAGATTCGAGTCGGCGGCCAGATCCGCACGGTAAGCGGCGATGATCTTGCTGGTCGCCGACTTCATACCGGCCACAAGCCCTTCGAAGCGGCGATTGCTGGGCAGTGGCAGTTTGTCGATCCAGGCCGGGCGGGTGACGCGGCGGGCGAGCAGCGTCATGACCGGTGTGAGCATCTCGTGGATTTCGGCGCCGGTCTCCGCGCCGAGGTCGCCGCTGAACAGCGCCCCCGCGACGGTGCGCAGCGCGAGGTCGTGCATCTGCGTATTGACGACCACCATTTGACCGTCGCGCCAGGCATCGGCCTGTTCGGCGCCCAGACGCGTCATCACGGTGGCGTACTGCGCGATGCGACCGCGAGCGAAAGCCGGGGCGATCATGCGACGTTCCCGCCTGTGCTGCGGACCGGACAAGACGGTGACGCCCGCGCCGAGCAGCGCCTGCGCGCGATCGATCATCGAACCCTGATCGGACAGCCCGACGAACGCCTCGCGGATCAGCTCCGGTTCGGTGACGACATAGGTGTCGTAGCCCGGAATCTTCACCCGCACCACGGGTCCGAGATCCGACAGCGTCTGCAAGAAGCGGTAGGGTCTGCGGGCGAGGCGGTGTGAATGTCCGATCAGGGGTAAGGCGCCAGGTGCGGTCGGCACCTCGGCGGTACCGGTCGGACGGCTGGCGAGCGGGGTGGTCATCATGCGAGTCTCCTAGGCGTGGAGCGGCTTTCGCTCGAATGCGTGGCGTCGACCGTCGGTCATCCGCGGCCGATGACGGCGTCGACGCCGCCGACCTGTCCGACCCAGTCGATGTAGGCGGCCAGTCCGTCGGCCAGTGAGACCGTCGGCGCGTAGCCGAAATCCCGGGTGGCGGCGCTGGTGTCGTAGGTACTGGAGACGGTCAGCGCCGCGGTGGTCCAACTGGACAGCGGCGGCGCGTAGCGCTCCTTGATCGCGGGCACCCGCCATATGGTGTCGAAAACCGCGATGGCGGCATCGAAGACCGGTTTGGGAATGATGCGGCTGGGTGGCGTCAGGTCCAAGGCGACGGCGAGATCCTTGACGAACTTCCACAGGTCGACATCCTCGGGATCGGCGAGGAAGTAGGCATTGCCCGCGACCTGGTCCGAGCGCGCCGCCTGCAGACAGGCCTGCGCGGCGTGCTCACAGTAGGTGATCGACACCATGACGTTCTTGCCGCCGGAGAGGTCGGGCAGCTTGCCGGACTTCAGCTTTCGCAGCAGCAGCGTCATCCAGCCCGAGGAACGCGGTCCCCAGATCATCCGCGGTCGCAGCGCGCAGGTCACGAAATCCGGGGTGTTGCTGGACAGGACGAGTTGTTCGGCGGCGGCCTTGGTTTCCACGTACAGACTCTTCGGGGCGGTCACATAAGGTTCGGATTCGTCGATGCTGAAGCGGTCGGTGTCATAGGAGGTTGCCACCGACGGGCTGCTGACGAAGACGAACCGGGCGACACCGGCCTGCTGCGCGGCCTTCATCAGCCGCCGGCTGCCCTCGACATTGGCCTCCCAGAACTGCGCGCGGCTGCCGACCTCGGCGACCAGCCCGGCGCTGTGATAGACCACATCGACGCCCTTACATGCGGTGACCAGCGATTCGTAGTCGCCCAGATCGCCTGCCACCGTTTCGATTTCGGGCACCGTCGACAGATGGCCGAGATCGCTCGACGGCCGAACGATGGCGCGCACGTCATCGCCGGCCGCCATCGCGGCGTCGACGATATGGCTGCCGAGGAATCCGGTTGCCCCGGTGACCAATGCCTTCATGACGTCATCCCCTTTCCGGCCCATGCGGCCAATTCCTCGCGCCCGATCTTGGCGTTGTGCCGGATGTCGACCGGGAATCCGGGATGCGCGCGAAACACCTTGATCGCCCTGGTGAATTCGCGTTCGCGTGCGATGGACCACAGCTCCCGCTGCACCCGTGGGATCTCGGATTCCGCCACCCCGGACCGCAATTCGAAGCACAGCACCGGGATCTGTGCACCCGGTTCGCCGATACCGACGAGCGCGGTGCGGTGCACATCCGGGTGGGTGTTGAAGATCTGTTCGCACTGCACGGTGAACAGGTCACCGGCCGCGGTGCGGACCCGCTGGGCCGAGCGGCCGCAGAACCACAGCCGACCGGAGTCGTCCTGCCAGGCCAGATCGCCGACGCGATGCCAGCGGCGCGCGGTGCCGTCCGGACGGGTCTCGTCGATCTTGTTGCGGGCATCGGCGGCGGGGTTGCGATGATAGGCGGTGCTGACTTGCGCACCGGTGGCGACGATTTCGCCGATCTGCCCCGGTGGAAGCACGAGATCGTCGTGCCAGGTGGGTATTTCGTCATCGGAGATGGCGATGATCCGCACCCGTGTATCACTGTCGGATTCCGCGATCGGGCGGCCGACGCAGGTGCCCGCGCCTTCGGCGGTCTGCTTGCGGGTTTCGTCGAGTTCGGACCATTCGAGGGTGGTCAGCGGCAATGCCTCGGTGGCGCCGTAGGTGGTGAAGACGCGCGCGGACTCCCCGAGCGCGGCCCGAACCCCTTCCAGCGCATCCAGATTCGCGGGAGCGCCCATCGAGATGACCCGAACCAGGCTCGGCAACCTGATCCCGGTTCTGGTCAGATATTCGCCGAGCGGACCGAGCAGCGCAGGCGATGCCGTGACATCCGTGGCCTGGAAACTGCGGACCACATCCGTGAGCAATGCCGGATCTGCCTTGGACACCCGCACCGGATCGACCGGTCCGAGCACCACATGCGCACCCTGCAGCAGATCGAAGATGCCGAACAGCGGCACCGAGGTGAGCGAGACGAAACCCGTCGGGCGACCGTGCAACCGCTCGATCACCCGCAGCGAAGCAGCGAATCCGGCCCTCGTGAACTCCACCCCCTTCGCCGGTCCGGTACTGCCGGTGGTGAAGGCGATCATCAGCAGATCGTCGGGCGAATGGGCGATCTCGGGTGCGACCGCACCAGGCGTCTGTCGCATGGCGAGCAAAGTGTGCCCACCCCAGAACGAGCGTCCAGCCGTCACGTGCAGCCGCACCGAACGGAATGTGCGCCGCGCCGCCAACCGCACCAGATGCGCCAGCGGAATCCCGATGAACGCCTGCGCACCGACACTGCGGAAGCAATGCAGCATGCGGCGCACGCCCATACCCGGATCCACCACCACCGGTACCGCACCGACGCGGAACAGCGCGAAGATCACCGCGAACAGATCGGGATCGGGTTCGACCATGACAATGGTCTTGACGCCCTTGCTGATTCCGATCCGTTGGAATGCCGCGGCATAGGCTTCGACTCGCGCGCCGAGTTCGGCGAAGGTCAGCACCGCGAAGTCGAGATCCGTTGCGCGCTGGGCACGTTCTGGATGCGCCACCGTCGGATAGCTGATGGCGGCCAGGTCGGCGCGGTGTCGGATCTGGTGCTCCAGCAGCGCGCTCAGATCCGCGGTCTGCTGATTCACCCCGCACCGCCGGCGGGCACGGTGTAGCTCACGCAGCCCGCGATCGGACCCGATCCGGCGGCGACCAAGAGCAATTCGTCACCAGCCGACAGCTCGCCTGCCTCGAGCAGCTGGTGATAGCCGATGATCAAGCCCGAGCTACCCCCGTCCAGATCGCCGGTCGCGGCCTGATGCGTTCGGGCGAAACCGAATTCGCTCGCCAGGGTGGCCGCGAAGTCGGGCACCGGGTTATTGGTGACCAGCACGCGCTGTCCCTCCGGACGTTCGGCTAGGTACGAGCGAACCGCGGCAAACGCTGCGCCGCTGACCAATTCCGCGTAGTCGTCGGCGACATCGACGGTGATCGAGCGCTGGCCGTCGTTACCCATCGCTTTCAGATCGAGGTACCCGGCGACACCGGGATGAGTGCCGCCCTCGCGCGGCAGCGGCGCCGGAAGGTGCACGCGATCGAAGCCGGTGCCCTCATCGATCCCTTTGGTCACCAGCAATGCGGCACCGACCGCGGCGTAGCGGAAGTCGGCCGGTGCATGTCCGATGCCGCCCGGATGAGCATCGCTGCCGACGATCAGTACCCGCTCGACGGTGCCGTTCTCCAGCAGCGCACCCGCGGCCTGCAATGCGTTGAGCACGCCGCACGCCCCGTTGCGCAGATCGAGCGAGAAACCCGCCCGCGAGGAGCCGACCTGGTAGTCCAGATGCATCCCCAATTCCTTCTGGATCAGAGCGGCATTGGACGGTTCGACGACATTGCTGTCGCGGTAGACGCCGACATTGATCAGCACGTCGATATCGTTCGGCTCGACACCCGCCCCCGAGAGGCACTCCCCGGCCGCCCGCACGGCGTGGTCGATGGAACCGAGGGTGGGGTCGGCGCTGACGGCGGATCGCCGAATAATGAACGACATTTCATCCCACCAATGCGCTGATAGTTGCCGAAAGGACACCGAAGACCATTCCAGAGGCCGTCGGCACCAAACAGATCTTGGCCCCCTTCGGGATCTCGCCTCGGGAAATGTAGTCGTGCAGTACCAGGAAATGCGTACTTGCCCCGGTGTTGCCATACTTTTCCACGGTCGCCAACCGCGGCGGCATCTCGGTGCCGTGAATCTTGCTGCCGGATTCGGCCAGCTTCTCGGTGAATCCGACGCCGAGCTGATGGAACACGATGAAGTCGAACTTCTCGTCGGCGAATGTGGTGCCGCGCTTTGCGAGGATATCGCTGTGGAATTTCGCCCATGTTTCCCGACGCGGCGCGGCCTGCATGGTGAGATTGTCGGTCAACATGATCATGTTTTCGCTGGCATCGCTCGGTTTGGCGATACACAATGGCGAATACTCGGCGCAAGTCGTCAGATCGACGTAGTGCAGCACGTCTTCCTCGTCGACCGCCGGGTCGAGAATGACCGCGATCGCGGCATCGGCGAGAGTGAGTGCGGCGAACTGTGGATCGCGCGCATCCATGGCCTCGGCGAGGGCGCCTTCGGTTACCGGCGAGATCACCTCGGGCGTGACGACCATGCCATTGCGCACCGCACCCGCGCGAATCAGATTGTCCAGCAGATAGATTCCGGTCATGGTGCCGCCACAGGCATTCGCCACGTCATAGCCGGAGGCATTGACCGCACCGATGCGCCGGGCGATCTCCTGCGACGCCGACGGTTCGAAGACCATATGGAATCCATCATGCACAGTAGTGCCGCCACAGATGATGATGTCCAGTTCGGCGGCGTCTAAACCGGATTTCGCCAGCGCGTCCGCCGCAGCCCGCACGCCGAGGGTGAGGGTGTCCTCACTGGCGCGGTCGACCATATAGCGGTGACCGATGCCGGTAATTCGCTCGACGTCGAACTCGCCGCCGCTTGTCATCCGACTCAGTACTTCTGAAGTGGTGTATTCGCCGGCCGGTAGGGCGGCTCCAAGGGCGCGTAATCGGGAAGAATTCACCGTAGCGGTCCTTTCGACAGAGACGGGCAGCACGAACTTCCCGGCTGGCACGACAATGGCCGCGGGCAGACGATGCGGGAATTCCGTTCCACAGGATCAAGGGAACAGAAAGTTCCGAAATCAACATTGATTTCGGCAATCGGATCAGGATTGCCCGACCCTGGGCAATCCGTTCGACAACGCCGAGCATACGGCGCACCGGACATTGTGACCAGCCGGACGATGACACGAGGCTACTGGCGAGTCACATCGTTGCTGGAAAAGCGAGATCTGACATGATCGCATTATGAAGAATGTCACCGTCGATATCCGTGAACTATCACAACGCAACGGTGACCCGACCGCGCGACAGTAGGCTCCGCACGACCGACGAACCGCGCCGACAACGAAGGGGTGCGCCCTGCACGCCACCGAACTCGCTGTGCCACACCGACATCCGCGCTCGACATCGGATAGGCGATGACCGCGGATCTGATCGTCTGCGGACTCGGACCCGCCGGTCGCGCGCTCGCGCACCGCTGTCTCGCGCACGGAATGTCGGTCACCGCAATCGATCCGGTGCCGGATAGGCGCTGGTCGGCGACGTACGCAGGCTGGCACGACGAGCTGCCACGATGGTTGGATCCGGCGGCCATAGCCAGCACCGTGGCGCATCCGACGGCCTGGGGTACCAGGCCGCATCGACTCGACCGAACCTATGTCGTCTTCAACTCCGCACGGTTGCGGGATTCCCTGAATCTCGACGGCGCACAAATAGTTACCGATCGGGTCGTCGAAATTCGGCACAACACAGTAACTTTGGCTTCGGAAACAAGATTCAGCGCCAAACGTGTTATCGACGCACGAGGAATTCAGCGCTCCCCCGAACTCGCCGAGCAAACCGCGTACGGCGTAATCGTGCGACGCGGCGCCGACATCACACCCCTGTTCATGGACTGGCGGGCGGACAACGGCGCGGAACCCGGTGCGCCACGGTCGTTTCTGTACGCGGTGCCGTTGAGTGCGGAGACGATGTTGCTGGAGGAGACCTGCCTCGCCGGTCGTCCCGCTCTCGACACCGCCGTGCTGCGCGACCGACTGCACCACCGGTTGCGTTCGCGCGGAATCGAACTCACCGGGTCCGAACCTGTGGAACGCGTGCGGTTCCCGGTTCAGGGCGGCCACCCTGGACAGGGGCGATTCGGCGCGGCGGGCGCATTCACCCATCCCGCAACGGGTTACAGCGTCACCGCATCGCTGGCCGCCGCCGACACCGTCGCCCTCGATTCGTCGGCGTGGCCGGCTCGAGCCCGAGCGGTACACGCGTTGCGGTCGGCAGGCCTGCGTGCGCTGCTCGCTCTACCGCCCGAGGACCTTCCCGTCTTCTTCGATGCCTTCTTCACTCTGCCGCCGCAACTACAACGGGCCTATCTATCGGGTCGCACCGATCTCGGCGGCACCGTCGCCGCCATGCGCACCCTCTTCGCCACCCTGCCAGCACCGCTGCGTCGGCGCGTCGCGACCGCGACACTCGGGATTCCGATTCGCTCGCCTATTCGAATGGGTTCGTCCATCATGGAGTAATGGCACGAGCTATCTGGAAAGGCTCGATTGCGTTCGGGCTGGTAAACGTCCCTGTCAAGGTGTACACGGCTACCGAGGACCACGACATTCGGTTCCACCAGGTGCATGCCAAGGACGGTGGGCGGATCAAATACGACCGCGTCTGCACGGTCTGCGGCAAGTCCGTGCAGTACGCCGATATCGATAAGGCCTATGAGTCCCCCGAGGGGGACAAGGTCATCCTGACCGACGAGGACTTCTCGAAGCTGCCCGCCGCCGAGAAGCACGAGATTCCGGTGTTGCAGTTCGTACCCAACGACCAGATCGACCCGATCCTGTTCGAGAAGAGCTACTACCTCGAACCCGACTCGAACACCCCCAAGGCCTACGTGCTGCTGGCGACCACACTGGAGCGCATCGATCGGACCGCGCTCGTGCATTTCACGCTGCGGCAGAAGACCCGCCTCTCGGCGCTGCGAGTACGCGACGGTGTACTGGTACTGCAGACCCTGCTGTGGCCCGATGAGGTGCGTTCCGTCGATTTCGAATCGCTGGACGGTGTCGCCGAGCCGAAGGCGCAGGAGATCAAGATGGCCGAGACGCTGGTCGAGACCATGTCCGACGATTTCGATCCCGAGCAATACACCGATGAGTACCAGATCGAGCTGCAGAAGGTGCTCGACGAGGCCATCGCCAGCGGCACGGGGAAGGTCGTCAGTCAGCCAGAGGAAGCGCCCGCCGCGATGGACGCGGAGGTCGTCGACCTGGTCGCCGCACTGCAACGCAGTCTGGAGGCCAGTGGGCGGCGGACCGCGGAGAGTTCCGGCAAGGCAGCCGCCGAGCCCAAGGCAAAGGCGGCACCGGCGAAGAAGTCCGCCAAAACTGCGGCCAAGAAGACCGCCGCCAAGCCCGCCAAGAAGACCGCGAAGAAAGCAGCGGCCCGCAAGGGCGCATAACCGACCGTTGGCACACTCCCCAGCAAACCGCGCCCTGCCTGCAGTGCCGCCGGGCACCAAGCGGGCGCTGATCCGCGGCGGCCGATTGACCGGTGCGGAGTGCGACGCCCGCTGGGCCGGATCAGAACATGCCGTGCGGGAGTTGATCAGCGTCGGGCACCGGCTGTACGACATCCCAGTGCTCGGTGATCACGCCGTCGACCAGCCGCCAGATATCCACCACCGCCACGCCGCGGGCATCGTCTGGGGCGATCATGTGGTAGTGCACGACGGCGTATTCGTCATCGGTGATGACCCGTTTGATATCGAGTCGGGCGGCGGCCACCGGCGCGTTCGCGATGAACTCGACGAAGGCGTCGCGGCCGGACGGATTACCAGGACTGTGCTCGATAAAGTTCTCGTGCAACAGGTTTCGCAGTATCTCGACATTGCCCCGACTGAACTCGGCCAAGCCGTGCAGTACGAGATCCTTGTTGCGGATTGCCAGGTTGTTCGTCATGCCGGTAACCGTCGCAAGAGCGTGGTACGCCTGTCGATTACCAGGCATGTAATGGCGGCGCCCCACGCGGCGTGGTGATACTGGCCGGGTGGATAGCGAACATCTCGTCGGGGCGATGCTGCGCGAGTGGCGGCTGCGGCGCAGGCTCAGTCAGCTCGAATTGTCCGTGCAATCGGGCATTTCGACGCGGCATGTGAGTTTCGTCGAGACCGGGCGCACCGTTCCGAGTCCGGCGATGGTCGAGCGGTTCGCCCACCATCTGGACATCCCGTTACGCGAACGCAATCGGCTGCTGGTCGCGGCCGGGTATGCGCCGACGTACCGGCATCGCGCACTCGACGATCCGGATCTTGCGCAGGCGCGCGCCGCGGTCCGGCGGGTACTCGATGCCCACGAACCGTTTCCGGCGCTGGCCATCGATCGACAGTGGAATCTGTTGTTCGCCAATAGGGCAGCGGAAGTGTTCTTCGAGGGGGTGGCCGCGGAACTGCTGGAGCCACCCATCAACATGATGCGAATCGGTCTGCATCCCAAGGGGTTCGCGCCGCGCGTGCGGAATATCGAGCAGCTGCGTGGGTTCCTGCTGCCACGACTCGCGCGGCAGGCGGAGCTGTCCGGCGATCCCGAATTGGCCGCGCTGCATATGGAACTGAGTGCGTTCGCATCCGAAGCCGTTCTCCCGCAGGTCGATCCATCCGAGGTCGCACTGTCGATCCAGCTCGAGCACCGCGGCACACAGCTGTCGCTGTTCAATACGATCATGCGCTTCGGTGCGGCCTTCGATGTGACGCTCGACGAGATCGCCATCGAGTCCTACTTTCCTGCCGATCGGACCACCAGCGCCTACCTGCACGCACTCCCCAGGTGATCTTCAGGACTCGGCGGCCCGCGCTTTACCTTCTTCGAAGAAGTCGAGGAGGGCGGCGGCGTTGTTCACCTCCTCGCGCGAGCGCAGCGCGCCGAACGGGGCATTCCAGAATTCGCCGGTGCGCGGCGCCCATGGGCCGACATAGGCGTACGGTTCCGGATGCGCCGAATCTCCCGGTGACACACCGTAATTGACCTCATTGACGGTGCTGGACAGATCGAAATGCTCCGGCCACAGCACCGGGATGACATCGGGCGCCGTGCAGCGCAGCGTCGAATCCCCGAGCGCGAACCAGTCCGCGATGATGCTCGCGGCCTGCGGATCGACTGCGAGCTGGTCGCCGGGGTCGACTCCGGTGGTGTCGGTGTAGACATCGGCCGGTGCCTCGGGTTGGAAGCCCGCGGCGGCGGCGACCTTGTCGAAGGTACCCACGAGCGCGACCCGACCTTCCGGCCACACCAGATCGGTGCCGACCACCGACACCGGCCACTGCGCACCACCGAAACCACCGTGCACCACCCGTAGTCGGATGGTCCCGAACCGCCGATATTGTGGGCCCGCGATCAACAACTCCCCCACCGCGTGCAGCGCGAGCCGGGTGTCCTGATACGTGATGTCGTCCACCCGGAAATCATCGCCGCTGTGGCCCGCTCGCGCTGCCGAATCGGGCCGCGAAATCAGGATGGATGGACGATGACCAGCAGAACCTCGGCGGGCTCATCGTCGACCCGATGCCAGCGGTCGCGCATGGTCGCCGGGAAGGTGATGAAGTCTCGTGCGCCGAGCCGGAATCGACCCGCGCCGACAATTTCCACCTCGATCGCGCCTGAGATGACATAGAGGCTGCTCACGCCGGTCGATTCGAACCATTCGCCGATGTGCTGACCGGGTTCGATCCGGTATTCGATGACCTCGAGCGGACTGTTCGGCCGCATATTCAGCGCCCGGCCGACGGCGGCATCGGGGCGATCGGCGACCGGGATCAACGTACCTTCGTCGGCGCGCACGACTCGGACTCGCTCCGATTCGGGTGCGGGCAGCAGATCGCCCGGGGCGACGCCGAGCGCCGCGGCCAGCCGGTACGTGCTGATCATCGATGGCGCGCTGACGCCGCGCTCGATCTGGCTCAGGAACGGCTGACTGATACCGGCCCGCTTGGCCAGATCTCGCATCGACAGTCCGGACTTCTCCCGCAGCGCCCGCACCACACCGCCGACCAGCGCGGCCAGACTCGATTCGTCGGGGACTGCGGTTTCCGGCACAGCGGAAGTCTGCCCGATCGCCGATGCGGGCGGCGGTCCGGGCTTAACCTGACCGTGACGCTGGTGAACGTTCACGACATATGGATAGCAGATTCTGATTGCTGTCGCTTATCATTAACATGTTGTCGAGGGGAAGGACTCCGTCGTGGAATTCCGAGTGCCGGTCATCGATATCTCCTCCTACGTCGGCGATGGCTCCGCAGCCGAACGCCGGGCCGTCGCCCGCGGAATCGACGACGCCGCAAGTACGGTCGGCTTCATGCAGATCACCGGCCACGCCATCCCGCAGCCGGTGCTGGACAACTTCGCAGCCGCAATCGACAACTTCTTCGACCTCGACCCAGCGATAAAACAGGGCTATCGCACACCGCCCGAAATCAATCGCGGCTACTCACCACCCAAGAGCGAAAGCCTCAGCCTGAGCCTCGGCGTCACATCCGCCACCCGCATGAACGATTACTTCGAGGCATTCAATGTGGGCATCCCCGCGGCCGCCTATCCGGGGGTCGAGTTGTCCGCGAGCGACTACGCCGAAAACCTCTGGCCGGCAGAGGTTCCAGGCTTGCGTGCACCCGTGGAGACCTACTTCGCGCACGCTGCCCGCATCGCGCGAACCCTCACCACCATCTTCGCCGACGCCCTCGAATTGCCCCCGGGCTACTTCACCCGATTCACCGACCATTCCCTCGACGTCCTGCGGATGAACAACTATGCGCTGCCGCCGGGCACCGTCGATCTCGACGGCGAACTCACCGGCATGGGCGAACACACCGACTACGGCATCGTCACCGTCTTGTGGGCGGATCAGGTCCCCGGCCTTCAGGTCGTCGGCGCCGATAACCGTTGGCACGATGTACAACCCGCCGACAATGCCCTGCTGGTCAACCTCGGCGATGTGATGGCGCGTTGGACCAACGAACGCTGGCTGTCCACTCTGCATCGCGTCATGCCGCCGATCACCGATGGCACCATCCAAAGACGTCGCAGCGCAGCCTTTTTCCATGACGGGAATCCGGACGCCGTCATCGAAACGCTTCCCTCCTGCCTCGGCGTGGGCAGCAAATACGCCCCGATCACCGTCGCCGAGCACCTGCGCACGAAACTCGCCGGTTCTCGTGCCCTGCAACCCAATACCAATGCCACACGCGAGGCGGCACGCGCCCTCGCCGCGGCAAGCACCGAACATCTCCCGGAGTGAGCGCGCCACTCACTTGCGGAATTCGGTCTCCAACTCCGCCAGCGTGGCTTGCAGATCGGCCGCGTCATTCGTCTTGAAGATGCCCTGGAATCCGGCCTCCGCCCGAATGGCCGCCTCCACCGCGGGATCGTGGTAAAGCTTTACCAGCGCAAGTAGTTTCGGGTTGTCCCTGTCTTCGGCGCGGGCGGCGAAGATATTGATGTACTGCCGGAGCTCCGGACGTTCGGGATCGTCGGTGAAGATCGTCTCGTTCTTGGTGAGACCTGCGGGGCGTGCGAAGGTGTCATCGACGAATGCGGCGTCGACACTCTCCAGTGATTGTGCGGTCAGTGTCGGATCGATGGTCTTCAGCGTCACCCGCGATGCGTCGGTGTCCACATCCTCGATCTTCGAATCCCAGCTCGCACCGCCCTTCAGCACGATCAGTCCGGCGGCGGCCAAGCCGAGCAGCGGACGGACCTGGTTCGCGGGGTTGTTGCTCAGGGTAATCTGACCGCCCTTGGGTATCTCCGCCACCGACTTGTGCTTGCGCGAGTAAAGCGTGAGCGGGTAGATCTCGGTCGCGCCGATCGGCACCAGGGTGTCGTTATTGCGGACGTTGTAGTTGGCCAGATACCGCACGTGCTGGAACTTGTTGAGATCGATGCGACGTTGTGCCAGTGCGGGATTCGGCTGGTTGTAGTCGGTGAAGTTGACGAATTCGACAGCGATGCCCTGTTCGGCGGCCTTCTTCTTGTAGACATCCCAATGCGGCAGCGAGATGTCGTTCACACCGATGCGCACCACATCCTCACGGTGCTCCCGACCACACGCGACCCCGCCGACAGCCAGGGCAAGGAGCAGGGGAATCACCAGAACACGGCGCAGCAATCGCATTGCAGGCAACCTAGACGCTCGTCCAACTGATTGCCAGAGTTTCGCTCAGCACAATCCAAACCGTTGTCCGCCCCTCGGACGCATCGCTTGGATTATCGGGTTCATATTGCGACAAAGCATTCGGGAGCACGAGTGAAATTCCATCGGGTACTGGCGATCCCGGTCCTGGTAGCCACCGCGGCCCTCACCCTGACGGCGTGCGGCAGCAACGATAAGGCTTCCTCCGACAACGTAGTGCGCATCGGCACCACCGACAAGGACCACGCCTGGGACGTCTTCGAGGAGAAGGCGAAGGCGCAGGGCATCACCCTGCGGATCACCAACTTCTCCGATTACAAGCAGCCCGATCTCGCACTGTCGCAAAAGCAGATCGATCTCAATCTGTTCCAGCATCTGCAGTTCCTCGGCGCCTACAACGTCGCCAATAACGACACCCTGACCCCGATCGCCTCGACCTACATCGTTCCGCTCGGGCTCTACTCCAAGAAGCACAAGTCGCTCGCGAATCTGCCGCAGGGCGCCCAGATCGCGATCCCGAACGATCCGACCAATCAGGCGCGGGCGCTGTTCGTGCTGCAAGCTGCCGGTTTGCTGAAACTCTCGGGCACCAGCAAGGCGCCGACGCCCGCCGATATCGATAAGGCTGCATCCAAGGTCGAAGTGACCCCGGTCGACGCGGCGCAGACCGCGCTCTCGCTGGCCTCGGTCGACGGATCGATCATCAACAACACCTTCCTCGATCGCTCCGGCATCGATCCCAATTCGGCGCTCTACAAGGATGATCCGAAGAATCCGGCGGCCGAGCCGTACATCAATGTCGTGGTGTCCAGAGCCGAGGACAAGAACAACGAGCTGTACCAGAAGGTGGCCGAGCTCTGGCACGATCCGGACGTGCAGCAGGCGCACGCCGAGGTCACCAAGAACACCGCGGTCGAAGTAAAGCGCAGCGGTCCCGAGCTGGAGCAGATCCTGGCGAGGGTGCAGCAGACCATCAAAGACGGCAAGTGAGCGAGCAGAAGGTTCCTGCGGTCGAATTCCGCTCGGTCACGAAGGTTTTCGGCAAGGGCACGGATAAGCAGGTCGCTCTCGACGATATCGAGCTGCGTATCGAGCAGGGCGAAATCTTCGGTGTGATCGGTTATTCCGGCGCGGGCAAGAGCACGCTGGTCCGGCTGATCAACGCGCTGGAAAAGCCGACCACCGGCACTATCGAGGTCTCCGGTACGCCCATCACGGGTGTGCGGGAGGCCGAGGTCCGCCGCATCCGCCGGGATATCGGCATGGTGTTCCAACAGTTCAACCTGTTCCGATCGCGCACGGCCGCAGGCAATATCGAGTATCCGCTGAAGGTCGCGGGCTGGAGGCGCGCCCAACGCAAGGCACGGGTCGAGGAGTTGCTGGAGTTCGTCGGGCTCGCCGATAAGGCCCGCAGCTATCCTGAGCAGCTCTCGGGCGGTCAGAAGCAGCGGGTCGGCATCGCCCGAGCGCTGGCGACCTCGCCGTCATTGCTGCTCGCCGACGAATCGACCTCGGCGCTGGACCCGGAGACCACAGGTGAGGTGCTGCGACTGCTGAAGAAGATCAATCGCGAACTCGGCGTCACCATTGTGGTGATTACACACGAGATGGATGTGATTCGCGCGGTGGCCGATCGCGTTGCGGTACTGGCAGAAGGCAAGATCGTCGAATTGGCCAGCACCTTCGAGGTTTTCGCGACCCCGCAGGCGGCGCCGACGCAGTCTTTCGTCGAGACCGTGCTACACAATCGGCCCGATGCCGAGGAACTGCGACGACTCGGTGAGCTGCACGGTGGTCGGTTGGTCACCGTGGATATCGATGACAAGCGCGGCATCGGTGCCGCGCTGGCCGCGGCCGCGCATGCGGGTGTCGAGTTCGAGGTGGTGTATGGCGGGGTGAGTACGTTGCAGGACAAGACATTCGGCAGCGTGACGCTGGCATTGCACGGTTCGGATGACGATGTGGACAAGGTGATCGAAGCGCTCGGTCACCGGGTCGGCTGAGAGGGGAACTCGTGCATACGGATTGGGACAAACTCCGGCCGGTACTGACCGAGGCCATCGGCACCACCATCTATCTGGTGCTGCTCACCTTCGTCGTCGGCGGATTGATCGGGCTGTTGCTCGGCACCGCCCTGTACACCACTCGCAAGGGCGGACTGCTGGCGAATGCGCCGATCAATGTGCTGCTCAATGTGTTGGTGAATGTGGTCCGGCCGATTCCGTTCATCATCCTGCTGGCGGCGCTCGGCCCCGTCACCCTCGAAGTGGTCGGGACGACGATCGGTACAGAGGCCGCGGCCTTCGTCATGATCGTGGCGGCATCCTTCGGTATCGCCCGCATCGTGGAGCAGAATCTGGTCACCGTGGATCCGGGCGTGATCGAGGCGGCCAGGGCCGTCGGCGCCGGCCCGCTGCGGATCATTCTGACGCTGCTGATCCCGGAAGCTCTGGGGCCCTTGGTGCTCGGCTACACCTTCGTGGTGATCGCCATCGTCGATATGTCCGCCATGGCGGGCACCGTCGGCGGCGGTGGGCTCGGTGATTTCGCGCTGGTCTACGGATATCAGCGCTTCGACTGGCAGGTCACCCTGGTCGCGACGTTGATCATTATCGTCGGTGTGCAGGGGATTCAGTTCCTGGGCAATATCATTGCCCGAAAAGTGCTGCGCCGCTGATCCCTCGGCGCGGGCGCAACCGAATGCGTTCTCGACGCGGATCGCGTCGAGAACGCATTCGGTTTTTCGTCAGCTCGCGTTCGCGGTGCACTGCGAATCGACAATGCGCGGTTCGCGCGGCGCCGAGCTGCCGAAGTTCAGCAGCGGCGGCGGTGCGGTCGGCCCGGCATTGGCGATCGCCTGTTGCTCGGCCTCGGCACGTGTCGGCGCCCAGGCCCAGCCCAGGTGATCATCGCCATTGCGGGCCACGGCCGCGCACGCATTGGCGAATTGCACGATGACATGGCAACCAGACACTCCGCACTGCTGCACCGCGGCACGATCGGAATCCGCCCAGTTCGAGTAGTTGTAAGCCCATCCGAGAGTCGCATCGCCGCGCGCGGAGACCGAAATCGCCAGCGAGCCGTAGAGGGCCTCCTCCGCCTGCGCGGCCCCGGCCCCGCCTGCGACGAACGCACCCGCGGACGCGGCCACCAGACCCATGGCAGCCTTGGACGATAGTGACATGTGTTGCGCTCCCCAGTTCCGAAAATAGCTTCGGCTCGAATCCTGACCGCTTCGATCCTAATTGTCCAAATCTTTGTATCACCAGAGCTGGACATCCGTTGGTCAGCGACCTCCCCGCGCCACAGAAGCTCTCGCCGACGATGCCGTACGGCCCCACGGCGGCACCACATCTCGCCAGTCCGCAGGCCAATTCACCAGCGCGACGGCCATCATGATCACCAGATGAATCGGTGCCGAGGTGCCCTGCCAGATCGGCGCGTCATCGATGAGATGTGTGGTCACCGCGCCGGTCAGCACCAGCACCAGAATGGCCGCGCCCAGGAATCTGCTCTCCCGGCGCGGAAGCACCAGCAGCACGGCAGCGATCAACTCCAGCCCACCGACCACGAACCGCATATTCGGATGAAATCCCCACTCCGCGAACTTCTCGGAATAGGCGGGCCCGAAAATCGTAGACCCGGGCCAGCACTTGGTTGCGAAGCCGACGAAGAACTCGAATCCGAGAAACCAGTAGAGGCCGGTCCGTACCCACGCCCACCGCAAGCGTTGCGACATATATTCCCTCTTCCGCAGGTCATCCACCGCAGTGCGGCGGCGACGGACATCTGCCCGCCACCGCTTTGACCAGGCCCGGCCGGGAAATGTGACGACCGCCGCGTCGCTACCGCCACCTCACCTGCATCGATATCGCCGGTGTGTTGCGCCCCGACGCGTGCACCCGATCTGACGCGACGCCCCTGCCGACGCGCCGATATAGTGACACCTTTTGTCGCCAAACCCCTGCTCTTTGAGTGCCTTTCGGATTCTCGCGCGACGTCTGCGATGAATACCGTTGGGGGGGTCGACTGTGCAGGCGAGACGGAGGGTGACCCTCGATGCTGGTTGTCAACAAACGGGACATGCAAGGGGCCGAACAGTGCGTGCTCGAATGGATACGGACTTGGAACGGTCAATACGTCATTGTGGGGCTTGCTATTTCGGGGCATCCCATACCCGACGGAAACAACGGCCACCCGGGCGACGCGACACGGCAGACGGACGTGGTGGTCATCACTCCGCGCGCCGTGGTCGTGATCGAAGCCCAGGACAGCGATGCGGAGCCAGCTCCGCTGCGCGACGGCGATCCATTCGACCTGAGCCAGCTGGTGCGCAAGCAGCACCCGGATGCCTTCGTCGACCGGCTGATCGTGGTCGTGCCGCCCGGAGAAGCGGCCGTCACACCGGAGCGCGAATCGCGAAAGTCCGGCGGTACCGTGGTCCTCGGCTCGTCGACGGAGTTGCGCGCCTGGTTCCTTCGAACAGCGAACCGGAAGCTGATCTGGACTGCGGAGCAGGCATACGAACTGCTCGGCGGGCTCGGCCTTTCGCACGTGGTCACGATCGAAGAGCTTGTGGCCGAGGGATTTCCGTCGCAAACCGGACGACCTGAGCGTCCGGCATCGAAGGTGCTGGTGCAAGCCTATGCGTCGGTAGGGGTCGGCGCCGTCGAACTTCCCGACGACCCTCGTATGTCGTCGGAGAGGTCACCGGTCAGGACTCCATTCCCGCCATGGCTGCCGACCGAGATCGACGAGGAGCCGTCGGAAAGCGTGGCACGATCGCGCGAAATCGAGCCGCACGCCCTGGCATCCGCGCCGCCGCAGCCAAAGTCGCAGCCGGTGGACCATCCGAACGCGATATACGCGCAGTCGGATCCACAGTTGTCCTCGGCATTCACCGACAGTTGGTCGTCGTGGATCGAGTCCGATGAATCGTCGGACAAGCCGCCGTCCCGCCGTGATCTCGACCGCCGAGGTCGTCGGCACCGAGAGCCGCGCCTGCGGAATTGGTTGCCGAAACCGACCCCGCCGATTCTTGTGGCAACGGCTGCACCACAGCATCACCCTTTGGCCTCGGTTGGGCCGGAACCTGGATCGGCGGAAGAGCCGCACCGTAGGACCGAGACCGGGTCAGTGTCGGACAGTGAGCCGCAGTCATTGTCAACGGCACCGGCCCAACCTCCGGTGATGGTTGGGGCGCAGCCGGTTTCGGAGCAAGCACCGCAGCGTTCACCGGCGTCTGAGTCGCAACCGACGATGGCCCAGCCGCGACCTGTGCGATTGTCGCAGCCAGCCGAGGCACCCGCCGCCGCGCATCCGCGTCGGGCTACGGCTCCTCGGCTGGCGTCCACGGCGCGCCGCTGCCTCATCGCCGTGGCCGCCACAGGGACGAAACTCATCGCGGGCCTGCCGCAACTGCTCGCAACGGCGGTGGTGGCCGGGGCGATAATCGCCACGACCTGGTTACTCATCTCCGAAGGGATGCACCCGAAACCGACTGTCGTCGAGCCGCGTCCGAAATCGAGCACCGAACCGGCCGGGCAGCTGAAACAGCCAGCCACGTCCGAGCCACCTGCGGCACGGTGTTTCCCATTCCAACAGCAGTGCTGATCGACGCTGTCGTCAGAGCCGCCATGTCATAGTGACCCGCAGCGAATTCGCGGTCCTAGACCGTGAAGCCCAAGGCGCGCAGTTGCTCTCGACCGTCTTCGGTGATCTTGTCGGGCCCCCACGGGGGCATCCAGACCCAGTTGATCTTGAGGTCTTCGACCAGACCTGAACGGACCAGTGCGTTGCGGGATTGGTCCTCGATGACATCGGTCAGCGGGCAGGCCGCGGAGGTGAGGGTCATATCGAGGGTGGCGATATTGTCCTGGTCGACGCTCACGCCGTAGACCAGACCGAGGTCGACGACATTGATGCCGAGTTCGGGGTCGACTACGTCGCGCATCGCCTCCTCGATGTCCTCGAGTTGTTTGATGTCCTCGGCCGAAAGTTCAACCTGCTCGGTCGTTTCGATGGCCGGTGTCTCACTCATGACGTTTTTCCATTCGTGGAGATATCGCTGCCCATGGTCCGCTTGGCCTCTTGCGCGGAGGTTATCCGGATCACCGCATCCTTGAACGCCAGCCAGCCGAGCAGTGCGCATTTGACCCGCGCCGGGTACTTGGACACTCCGCTCAACGCGATACCGTCGCCGATCATGTCCTCGTCGCCCTCGACGGTGCCGCGGCTGGAGATCATCTCGTTGTACGAGTCGACCACCTTCAGCGCCTGCTGCACCGGCAGACCGATCACCTGATCGGTGAGGATCGAGGTGGCGGCCTGACTGATCGAACAGCCCTGGCCGTCATAGGACACATCGGCGACGTCACCGTTGTCGTCGAGCTGCACGCGCAAGGTCACCTCGTCACCGCAGGTCGGGTTGACGTGGTGCACCTCGGCACCGAACGGCTCCCGTAGCCCGCGATGATGCGGGTGCTTGTAGTGATCCAGGATCACTTCCTGGTACATCTGCTCCATGCGCATGTCTTATGCAACTCCGAAGAAGCTCTGGGCCTTCCGCACCGCGGCTACCAGCTGGTCTACCTCATCGAGAGTGTTGTAAACCGCGAAAGACGCACGGGCGGTGGCCGGCACGCCGAGACGACGCATCAGCGGCCAAGCGCAGTGGTGGCCCACGCGCACGGCGACGCCCTCGTCGTCCAGAATCTGCCCGACGTCATGGGCGTGGATGCCCTCGACCACGAACGACACCGCTGCGCCGCGATCGATATTCTCGGTCGGTCCGACGATCCGCACGCCCGCGATCGCCGCGAGTCCCTCCAGTGCCGCACCGGTGAGCGTGTGCTCGTGTGCCGCAACGGCTTCCATCCCGATCTGTTCGAGATATCGCACGGCCGCGCCCAATCCGACCACCTGCGAGGTCATCGGCACACCGGCCTCGAAACGCTGTGGCGGCGGCGCGTAAGTGCTGCCCTCCATGGTGACGGTCTCGATCATCGAACCGCCGGTGATGAACGGCGGGGTCTCCTCGAGCAGCGCGCGCCGCCCGTAGAGCACGCCGACACCGGACGGTCCGAGCATCTTGTGCCCGGAGAACGCCGCGAAATCGACACCCAGCTCACGGAAGTTCACCGGCGTATGCGGTACCGACTGGCAGGCGTCCAGCACCGTGAGCGCGCCGACTTCCTTTGCCCGACGCACCAATTCGGCGACGTCGGTGACCGCACCGGTCACATTCGACTGGTGGGTGAACGCGACGACCTTGGTGGCAGGCGACAACTCGAGCGAATCGAGATCGATCCGGCCGTCCTCGGTGATGCCGTACCACTTCAGAGTGGCACCGGTACGGCGCGCGAGTTCCTGCCACGGCACGAGATTCGCGTGGTGTTCGAGCTCGGTGATGACGACCTCGTCGCCGGGACCCACGTGGTACGGGAACCGGTCGTCGGCGAACGAGTAGGTCACCAGGTTCAGCGATTCGGTCGCGTTCTTGGTGAATACGATCTCATCCGCGTCCACGCCGACGAATCGGCCGATATCGGCACGCGCGCCCTCGTACGCGTCGGTCGCCTCCTCGGCGAGCTGGTGCGCACCGCGATGCACCGCCGAATTGCTCTCGGTCAGGAACTGCCGTTCCGCGTCCAGTACCGCGAGCGGACGCTGCGAGGTCGCGCCGGAGTCCAGGTACACCAACGGTTTCCCGTCCCGAACCGTGCGGCTCAGGATCGGGAAGTCGGCCCGGATCCGGGCGACGTCGAGGGTACGGACCGTGGCGGTCATATCAGGCTCCAGCGGTTGCGGACTCGGGGACGGCAGTCGGCGAAGCCGACGGGGTGGGTGAGCTCTGAGTGAAGCGGACGTAGCCATTCGCGTCGAGTTCCTCGGCCAGTTCGGCGCCGCCCTCGGCGACGATGCGACCGCCGACGAATACGTGCACGAATTCGGGCTGGATGTAGCGCAGGATGCGGGTGTAGTGCGTGATCAGCAGCACGCCGCCGTTCTCGCGCTCCTTGTAGCGGTTGACGCCCTCGGAGACGATGCGCAGCGCGTCGACGTCCAGGCCGGAGTCGGTCTCGTCCAGGATGGCGATCTTCGGCTTGAGCAGGCCCAGCTGCAGGATCTCGTGGCGCTTCTTCTCACCGCCGGAGAAACCCTCGTTCACGCTGCGCTCGGCGAAGGCGGCGTCGATTTCCAGCTCGCTCATCGACTCCTTCACCTCCTTGACCCAGGTGCGCAGCTTGGGGGCCTCGCCGCGGACCGCGGTGGCGGCGGTGCGCAGGAAGTTCGACATCGAGACACCAGGCACCTCGACCGGGTACTGCATGGCCAGGAACAGACCCGCGCGCGCCCGCTCGTCGACGGACATCGCGAGGACGTCCTCGCCATCGAGGGTGATCGAGCCGGAGGTCACCGTGTACTTCGGGTGTCCGGCGATCGCGTACGACAGGGTCGACTTGCCGGAGCCGTTCGGGCCCATGATGGCGTGGGTCTCACCGGAGGAGATGGTGAGGTTCACGCCCTTGAGGATCTTGATGGGCTCGCCGGACTCGTCCGGGTTCGCGACCTCGACGTGCAGGTCCTTGATTTCCAGGGTGGTCATCGAATTCGAGTTCCTTTGTGGGGGTAGATGGTTCGGGTATCAGACGCCGATCGCGGCGAGCTCGGCCTCGATGGCCGACTCCAGCCGCTCCCGGATCTCGGGGACCGCGATCTTCTGGATGATCTCGTGGAAGAAGCCGCGCACCACCAGACGGCGGGCCGCATCCTCCGGGATACCGCGAGCACGCAGGTAGAACAGCTGCTCGTCGTCGAAACGACCGGTCGCGGATGCGTGTCCGGCACCGACGATCTCACCGGTCTCGATCTCCAGGTTCGGCACCGAATCGGCACGCGCGCCGTCGGTGAGCACCAGATTGCGGTTCACCTCGAAGGTGTCGGTGCCCTCGGCGGCGGCGCGGATGAGCACGTCACCGACCCACACCGTGCGGGCATCACCCTTGGGCGAATGCGGATCGCCTTGCAGCGCACCCTTGTACAGCACATTGGACTTGCAGTGCGGTACCGCGTGGTCGACGAGCAGGCGCTGCTCGAAGTGCTGACCGGCGTCGGCGAAGTAGAGGCCGAGCAGTTCGGCGTCGCCGCCCGGACCGTCGTAGCGGACGTTCGCGGTGAGACGCACCAGATCGCCGCCGAGTGTTACCGCGATATGCCGCAGGGTGGCGTCGCGACCGAGCTCGGCGTGGTGCGCGGTGGTGTTCACGGCATCATCGGCCCAGTCCTGGACCGCGACGACGGTCAGCTTGGCGCTGTCACCCAGCACGAATTCGACGTTCTCAGCGTAGGTTCCGCTGCCGCGCTGGTCGATGACCACTGTGGCGACGGCGAAATTGCCGAGGCGAATCTGCAGGTGCCCGTAGGCGGTCTTGCCCTCGCCTGGACCTGTGACCGTGACGACTACCGCCTCGGCGACCTCGGTCTCCGCACCGACCGACACGACCGTCGCCGACTCGAAGCCGGAGTATGCCTGGGCGGCGACACGATCCGACGGCACACCGGCTGCGCCGAGACGAGAGTCGGTGCGCGCCACCGTCTCCACGTTCACTCCGGCGACCGAGGAGACCTCGACCGTGGCCTTGCCGTCGCGGACCGCGGTGCCGTCGTGCAGACCGCGCAGTCGACGCAGCGGGGTGAACCGCCACGCCTCGTCCTTGCCCGTAGGCACCTCGAAGGCGTTCACGTCGTAGGAGGTGAAGACCTCACCCTTGTTGGTCGCGGCTCCTGCGCCCGGGTTCTGAATCGGCTTGGCCGTGGGATTCTCGCCCTCGACCGCTCCAATTACGCCAGTCGCCATCAGCCAACGGCCCCTTCCATCTGCAGCTCGATGAGCCGGTTCAGTTCCAGTGCGTATTCCATAGGCAGTTCCTTGGCGATGGGCTCGACGAAGCCGCGCACCACCATCGCCATTGCCTCGTCTTCGGTCATGCCGCGGCTCATCAGGTAGAACAGCTGGTCCTCGGAGACCTTGGAGACAGTCGCCTCATGGCCCATCGTCACGTCGTCCTCGCGGATGTCGACGTACGGGTAGGTGTCGGAGCGACTGATCGTATCGACGAGCAGCGCATCGCATTTCACGGTCGACTTGGAGCCGTGCGCTCCCTTGTTCACCTGCACCAAGCCGCGGTAGGAGGCCCGGCCACCGCCACGCGCCACCGACTTGCTGATGATGGTTGAGGAGGTGTGCGGCGCCAAGTGCAGCATCTTCGCACCGGTGTCCTGGTGCTGACCGGGACCGGCGAAGGCCACCGACAGAACCTCACCACGGGCGTACTCACCGGTCATCCAGACGGCCGGGTACTTCATGGTGACCTTGGAGCCGATGTTGCCGTCGACCCACTCCATGGTCGCGCCCGCCTCGGCCTTGGCCCGCTTGGTGACCAGGTTGAAGACGTTGTTCGACCAGTTCTGGATGGTGGTGTAGCGGCAGCGGCCGCCCTTCTTCACGATGATCTCGACCACCGCGGAGTGCAGCGAATCGGACTTGTAGATCGGCGCGGTGCAGCCCTCGACGTAGTGCACGTAGGCGTCCTCGTCGACGATGATCAGCGTCCGCTCGAACTGACCCATGTTCTCGGTGTTGATCCGGAAGTAGGCCTGCAGCGGAATGTCGACGTGCACGCCCGGCGGCACGTAGATGAACGAACCACCCGACCACACGGCGGTATTCAGCGCGGAGAATTTGTTGTCACCGGCCGGGATGACCGTGCCGAAGTACTGCTCGAAGATCTCCGGGTGCTCACGCAGACCGGTGTCGGTGTCCAGGAAGATGACGCCCTGCTTCTCCAGATCCTCGCGGATGGAGTGGTAGACGACCTCGGACTCGTACTGCGCAGCGACACCGGCAACCAGACGCTGCTTCTCCGCCTCCGGGATGCCCAGCTTGTCGTAGGTGTTCTTGATGTCCTCGGGCAGGTCTTCCCAGCTCTCCGCCTGCTTCTCGCTGGAGCGCACGAAGTACTTGATGTTGTCGAAGTCGATGCCGTCCAGGTTCGAGCCCCAGTTCGGCATGGGCTTGCGATCGAAGATGCGCAGTGCCTTCAGCCGGTGCTCGAGCATCCAGTCGGACTCGTTCTTCTTGGCCGAGATGTCGCGGACGACAGCCTCGGACAGGCCTCGTTGCGCACTGGCACCGGCCACATCCGAATCGGCCCAGCCGTAACCGTATTTGCCCAGGGAAGCAATGGTTTCTTCCTGAGTGAGCGGTTGCACCTGGTCGGTGGTCGTCGTCATTCGGCACTCCTTCCGGAGTCGTTCGTACGTACCGCTGCGGGCTGTGCAGCGGTTTTATGGGAAGCGTTATCGGTGATAGGGAGAACGAACAGCGGCACATGGGTAGTGCACGCGCAGTCGCCGTTGGCGATCGTCGCAAGTCGCTGGACGTGGGTTCCGAGCAGGTCCCGGAAAGCCTCGAGTTCGGCCTCGCACAACTGCGGGAATTCTTCGGCGACGTGGGCCACCGGGCAGTGGTGCTGGCAGATCTGCACGCCCGCGCCGACCTTGCGGGTGGACGCGGCGAATCCGGCGTCGGTGAAGGCCTCGGCGATCTCGTCCGCCTTGGCGGTGGTGGTTTCGGGGGTGTGCTCGGCGACCGGTTCGATGCCCTCGACGATGGTCCGCGCCCGCTCGCGCGCGAAATCGGCAATAGCCTGTTCGCCGCCGATCTCACCGAGCTGGCGAATCGCCGCCCCCGCCAGATCGTCGTAGGCGTGGCCGAGCCGTCCCCGGCCCACGGCCGTCAACTGATATTGCTTGGCGGGGCGGCCGCGACCCTTCTGCTGCCACGGCGCCGAGCGACTGGCCCGCGCCTGACCGGATTCGATCAGTGCGTCCAGGTGCCTACGGACACCGGCCGGCGTCAGGCCGAGCTTGGTGCCGATCGCGGTCGCGGTGATCGGACCCTCTTCGAGCAGCAGCTGGACCACGGCGGCACGAGTATGTCCTTCACCACCCGCGACCAGGGGCGCGGGCGCAGCAACGGGCCCGGCACCGGTGCGGCGACCGGTCCCTCGATCCTCGTCGTGCGGTAAACCCACGGTTTTCACAACACCAGTGTGACGGAATTCGTTCCCGGAATCTAATAAGGGTGCCCTGAGTTGACCGGGCCGATGACCTGCACCGGAGCGCTTTTCCGGCGGTGTTCGGAGGCAACAGGTTCACCACCTGCGGGTCTCGCGCGACGACCAGCCCGAGCACCCGACAGAATTACAAGTGCGATTTAGGCCACACATCGGTGCCGAAAATCCGTCAGCGCACGGCGACCAGCTTCTTCGGGAACGTGAGCAGCGCTTCGACGGCGTGATCCAATCGATGGCAACAGTGGCCACAAGCGAGGGCCGAAAGCAGTGCGAACAAGCCCCGCAGTCGGTTCCGCGGAGCACCGGATACGCCGGTGGCATCGGCTACGCTGACCGCGTGATGTCAGGCGAACACGGCGAACCAGGGGTCGAACGCAGCCGATCGACCACCTCGGGCACCCTGACTCGCCTGCGTCGGACCGCACCGATCAGTACCGCCGTTTCGCTGGGACGTCGGATCATCGGCCTGGATGTTGCGCCCGACCACACCGTCGGCGAAACCCTGCACATCAACGAGCCCGAAGCCGCCGAACTCAACCCGCAGGAGACCGCGCAACTGCGCCGGGTCCGTCTGTTGGGCGCGACGGGTTCGGTGATGATGGCCATCGGCGCGCTCGGTCTCGGCGCCCAACCCACGCTGCAGAATCCGACCTACGGCAAGGCGATTCTCGGGCTGCCCGCGCGTGTGCACAATTCGGGGCTGGCGACGACCATGGTCGGCACGGTTATCGTGATGCTGGCCTGGCTGCTGCTCGGCCGATTCGCACTCGGCTTACAGTCCAACCGCATTCGCCGTATCAGCCGATCGCAACTGGACCGTACGCTGCTGCTGTGGATCATCCCGCTATCGGTCGCGCCGCCGATGTTCAGCCAGGATGTGTATTCCTATCTGGCCCAGGGCGAGATCGCGGCGAGTGGACTCGATCCCTATGACGTCGGCCCGGTACAGGGGCTCGGCCAAGACCACATTCTGACGCGCAGCGTGCCCAATATCTGGCAGAATTCGCCCGCGCCATATGGCCCGCTCTCGATTTGGCTGGGCAAGGGCATCGCCGAAATCGTCGGCGACAATATGCTCGCCGGTGTGCTGCTGCACCGCATGCTTGCGCTACTCGGCGTGGCCTGCATCGTCTGGGCACTGCCCCGACTGGCACAGCGGTGTCGAGTATCGCCCGTGGCCGCCTTGTGGCTCGGCGCCGTGAACCCACTCGTGATATTCCACCTGGTATCCGGTGTGCACAACGAGGCCATGATGCTCGGCCTGATGCTGGTCGGGTTGGAATATTGTCTGGCCGCCCTGAGCAATATCGGCCCGATGCGCGGACACGCACTCGTGCTGCTTCTATCGGGCACCACGCTGATCGCGCTGTCCGCCATGGTCAAGATTCCATCGATGCTGGCTCTGGCATTCGTGTGGATGGCATTGAGCCGAAAATGGGGCGGCGATTGGCGTGCGGTGCTCAGAGCCGCGCTATTCCTCGGTTGTGTCACCGGCGCCGTCATGCTCGCGGTATGTCTGGGTAGCGGTCTCGGTTTCGGCTGGATAGACACACTGACCATGGCCAACTCGGTGCGCAGTTGGATGTCGCTGCCCACCGCGCTCGGTGTAGCCACCGGATTCGGCGGCGTCCTACTGGGATTGGGCGACCACACCACCGCGCTGCTGAGCATCACCCGACCGATCGCGGCGATCGCGGCCGCACTGGTCGTGGTGCGGCTCATGGTGGCCACCTGGCGAGGTCGGCTGCATCCGGTCGGCGCTCTCGGCGTCGCCTTCGGCGCGGTCGTCCTGCTGTTTCCGGTGGTGCAGCCATGGTATCTGCTCTGGGGCATCGTCCCGCTGGCGGCCTGGGCGAGCCGGCCCGCCTTCCGGGTGCCCGCCACGATCGCTTCCGCGGCGATCAGTGTCATGCTCATGCCCTCGGGCAGCGAAATCCCGCCCTTCGTCCTTATCTACGCGGCCTGCATCACTGTTCTCACCTGCACGCTGATGATCCTGGCGACTCGCAAGTCGCTGCCGTGGCGGCTACACCAGCTCGGCGCCGACACCGCGCCCACCGCGGCCGGTCCTTCCGGACCGCGGAGTTGACGAGGCAGGGGTGTCGTCCGGGTCACATCCCTCGACCGCTTACGGTGTGACACCGTGAGGGAGCGAAGCGAGCGAACAATGGGCACAGCACCCTTGGACGCGACGGAGCCGAGCACCGAGGCGCGATGGTGACCGCAGCCTCGGAACCCGCCGTCTGTATCGACGGCGTCGTCAAGCGCTACGGCGAGACCACCGCCGTCGACGGGATCAGCTTCGCCGTCGAACAGGCACAGGTGCTGGCCCTGCTCGGACCCAACGGGGCGGGCAAGACCACGACGGTCGAAATGTGCGAGGGGTTCAAGACCCCCGATGCCGGTTCGGTCCGGGTGCTCGGACTCGATCCGATCGCCGACTCCGACCGGTTGCGGCCGCGCATCGGCGTCATGCTGCAGGGCGGTGGCGCGTACCCGGGTGCGCGTGCCGGCGAGATGCTCGACCTGGTCGCCGCCTACTCCGCCGATCCGCTCGATCCCGAGTGGTTGCTGAAAACCCTTGGCCTACAGGACAACCGGCGCACACCGTACCGACGGCTCTCCGGCGGCCAGCAGCAGCGGCTCGCACTGGCCTGCGCGCTGGTCGGAAAGCCGGAGATCGTCTTCCTCGACGAACCGACCGCGGGTCTGGACGCACAAGCGCGGCTCATCGTGTGGGAGCTGATCGACGCACTGCGCCGCGACGGCGTCACGGTGCTGCTCACCACACACATGATGGACGAGGCCGAACAACTGGCCGACCAACTGGTGATCATCGATCACGGACAGATCGTCGCCTCCGGGACACCTGCCGAGGTGACCGCACACGGCGCGGCCGGCCAACTGCGCTTCACCGCGCCACCCAAACTCGATCTGCACCTGCTGAAAACCGCCCTGCCGGAAGGCTTCTCGCCGCGCGAGACAACTCCCGGACAATATCTGGTCGAGGGCGAGATCGATCCGCAGGTGCTGGCCACGGTGACCGCGTGGTGTGCGCAGCAGAATGTGCTGGCGACCGATATCCGGATCGATCAGCGTCGGCTCGAGGACGTCTTCCTGGAACTCACCGGACGGGACCTACGCGGATGAATCAGCCAGATCTCGCCGGAAACCGCTTCGCGCCGGGCACTTTCACCCCCGATCCGCGTCCGAGCGGTCGCGTCGCCATGATGACCGCGCAGACCCGGCTCGAGCTGATCCTTTTGCTGCGCAATGGCGAACAGTTGCTGCTCACCATGTTCATTCCGATCACACTGCTTGTCGGGCTCAGCCTGTTGCCGTTCGGGGACCTCGGTGAGGACCGCGTCGACAAGATCGTGCCCGCGGTGATGATGGTGGCGGTGATGTCGACCGCCTTCACCGGACAGGCCATCGCGGTCGGATTCGACCGGCGCTACGGTGCGCTCAAACGCCTCGGGGCCACCCCACTCCCCCGCTGGGGCATTGTGGCGGGCAAGAGCGCCGCGGTACTGATCGTGGTGGTGTTACAGGCAATGCTGTTGGGGGCCATCGGATTCGCGCTCGGCTGGCGACCGGAACTCGCCGGGCTCGGGCTCGGCGCGCTGGTGATCGCGCTCGGCACAGCCACTTTCGCGGCAATGGGTCTGCTGCTCGGCGGCACGCTCAAGGCGGAGATCGTGCTGGCACTGGCGAATATCCTCTGGTTCGTCATGCTCGGCATCGCGAGCATCGTATTCGCCTCCGACGATCTACCCGCAGTGGTGAATGTGCTGGTGCGGTTGGTGCCGTCCGGGGCGCTGGCTGACACGCTGGAAGACGCCATGCGCACCAGCATCGACTGGTTCGGCATCGCCGTCCTCGCCGCATGGGGCGGCATCTCCGCCTTCCTCGCCACCCGATTCTTCCGCTTCGACTAACCCGATCAAGATCAGGTGGAAACGGTGGCGCGGGCTTCTCGACCGACGCCGCCATAGTGTCCACCCGATCTTGTTCGAGCGGAACGACGGGGCGTAGTAGACCGGGTGCGGGTGGTGGGAGGGGCCCGGCTACGATTGCTGGGTGCTGTATCGCGCGTTTCTGCGGCTCGTCGATTTACTTCCGCTGCCCTCGTTGCGGGTGCAGCGATTGATTGCTGTCGCGGTCATCGTGTCCCAGGCGGGGATCGCCGTCACCGGGGCGATCGTGCGGGTCACGGCGTCCGGGCTCGGGTGCCCGACTTGGCCGCAGTGCTTCCCTGGCAGCTTCACCCCGACCGGGGTGGCCGAGGTTCCGGTGCTGCATCAGACCGTCGAGTTCAGCAACCGCATGCTGACATTCGCGGTGACGCTGTGCGCGGCGCTCATCGTGCTCGCCGTCACCCGGGCCCGCCGTCGTCGCGAAGTGCTGGTGTACGCGTGGTTGATGCCGGGCGGCACGGTACTGCAGGCGGTCATCGGCGGTATCACCGTGCGCACCGGTTTGCTGTGGTGGACGGTGTCGGTGCATCTGTTGGCGTCGATGCTGATGGTGTGGGTCGCGGTGGTCATGTTCGCGAAGGTGAGCGAACCCGATGATGGCATCGAGGTGATCCAGGCGCCCGCACCCCTGCGCTGGCTCACCGGGCTGAGCGGTGTCGCGCTCGCCGGTGTCCTCATCGCCGGCACGCTGGTCACCGGCGCCGGACCGCACGCGGGCGATAAGAGCATCGAACGACCGGTCGAACGCCTCCAGGTCGAGATCGTCACGCTGGTCCACCTGCACTCGCAACTGCTGGTCGGCTATCTCGCGCTGCTCATCGGTTTGGCCTTCGGCCTCTTCGCAGTCGGCATCACCCCCGCGGTCCGCACACGCCTGCTCGTCCTGCTCGGGCTGGTGTGCGCCCAATCCCTGGTCGGCGTCGTGCAGTACTTCACCGACGTCCCCGCCGCCCTGGTCGCCACCCACGTCGGGGGCGCCGCAGCCTGCACCGCCGCCACCGCCGCCCTCTGGGCCTCCCTCCGCACCCGCGAACGGGTCTCAGCACCGATCCCCAACTCCACCGAACAGTTGGCATAGCGCTTCCGGCATGCTGTTCGGATGGGACCATCAGCACCGAGTACCGCAGCGCCACAACCGTTCCCGGATATCGAGCCATACGAGCGCGGGCTCCTCGATGTCGGCGACAGGAACCAGGTCTACTGGGAGACCAGCGGCAACCCGGACGGCAAGCCCGCGCTCGTAGTACACGGCGGACCGGGCAGCGGCGGCCAGCGCGGATCACGAAAGTTATTCGACCCCACCGTGTATCGAATGCTACGGCGAATGGTCCGATGATCGGATGCAATTCGGCGGTGGGCGCGGCTAATCTGGCAGGCATGCCGGTCACCGTGCTTGTGCCAGATGATTATGGGGTCGGGATATTGGCTCGGCTCGATGGGATACGGCCGGTGCGGTATGCGCCCGGCGAAGCGCTGCCCGCGGCGGCTGAGTTGGCGGAGGTGCTGATCCCGGCATTTCTGGCGCGGCCCGAGTCGATCGATATGGCCGGACTGCCGAAGTTGCGGTTGGTGCAGATGCTCACGGCCGGTGCCGAACGATGGATCGGTCGGCTACCCGACGGGGTGTTGCTGTCGAACGCGCGGGGTGCGCATGGTGGCAGTTCGGCGGAGTGGGTCGTCGCGGCGCTGCTCACCATTTATCGGGAGCTGACGGAGTTCGCCGATTTGCGGCGCGAACGTCGCTGGTATCAACATCGGACAGATACATTGGCGGGTAAGCGGATCCTCGGTATCGGCGCGGGTGATCTCGGTATCGAATTGCGCCGCAGGGTCGAAGCTTTCGACGCTACGTTGACGCTGGTGGGCACGACCGCACGCGACGGTGTGCACGGCGTCGACGAATTGCCCCGATTACTCGGCGAATCCGATGTCGTGGTGCTGATGGTTCCGGTGACCGATCAGACCATCGGCATGGTCGATGCCGAATTCCTGGCGAAGATGGCGGACGGCGCGGTGCTGGTGAATGTCGCGCGCGGACCGATCGTGCGGACCGAAGCGTTATTGGCCGAACTCGTTTCGGGGCGATTGCGCGCGGCCCTGGATGTCACCGACCCGGAGCCGCTACCGCCCGACCACCCGCTATGGTCAGCGCCCGGTCTGCTGTTGACACCGCATGTCGCGGGCAGCACCCGCGGCAGTCTCGAACGCGCCTACTCCGTTGTCGCTGCGGAGGTCGCGAGATTTGCGGCTGGCGAGTTACCGAAAAACCTTGTGCGCGGGGATTATTGAGCCCACACGCAGGCACGCCCCCGACTACCCGAACCGCGGGCGAGTGACGCGCGCGAGTGTTCGGGTCAACGCATCCGATGCCAGTTGCCCACGTTCGATCCGCAGACCCGCGTAGCACGGATCGCCGTTGTCGACGAGCTCGACGATCATCGGCTCATCCAATTGCTCTGCGGCGAAGGCGTATATCTGCTCCAACTTCGGCACGATCAGCCCGTAATCGAGCGCCCGTGCCACCCGTCCCTCCAGCGCGAGCACCGCATCGACGGACATATTCGCCAGCGGATACACCTCGGGAAAAACATTGCGCAGGTCGAGAAATAGACGAACCGAGCTGCGGCGCGGATCGGCCGACCAGCCGCCGAGGCCTCCGAGCCGGCCGAGGGCGAGGGTCGGCCGCGCCACCAGGACGTGGGTGAACAGTACCCGCATGAGCGTCACATTGATCATCAACCGTTCGGCGGGCAGTTCGGCCGCCGCCAAACCTTGATGTTCCAGATAACCGGCGACAATGCTGCGATTGTGCGCCCGGTACCACGCAGCGGGCGCAGGGGCGGTAAGGAATTCGAGCCACAGCCGGGCACCGGGCGTCGACGCATCGCGCGCACCGGCATGATGCAGCAGCGCGGCTTCCAGTTTGTCGTGCAGTAGGCGATCGTTGAGGGCCCGCCACCACGGGCTGCCGGTCTCGGCGTGCAGCACGCCGCGGGCGAGTTCCCATTGCAGGAAGGCGATTTCGGCCCGACGGTAGGCGCGGAGTTCCGGTGGATAGAAGCTTTCGGCGAGCGCGACGCGCTGCTGCGCGTCGGCATGCGCGGCACCGACCCGCCGAGCCGCCAGCTCGCTCGCCTTATCCGCGTTCATCGTCCCCTACTTTACGATCCCCCACTCGGAACCAGAGACCCATCATTATTTTGATGCCCCTTATCGGCGATCCTATTGGTGCTTCGATGAACAGGTACCTAACGTCGATATCGCTACGAACTGGCACTCTGGATACGGAACAGTACGTCGCCCAATTCCCCCGATCAGGAGGCACACGATGTCGAAGGTTCTTTTCGTCATGACCGGCGTCGACTACTGGACGCTCGCCGATGGCACCAAACATCCGACCGGCTACTGGGCCGAAGAGGTGGTGGCGCCGTATAAGGCCATCAAGGCGGCGGGTCACCAAATCGTGGTGGCCACTCCCGGCGGTGTCGTGCCGACCGTCGACCAGGGCAGTCTCGCGCCCGAGGTCAACGGCGGCGCGGACGGTGCCGCGCAGATCGCCCGTACCCTGGCCGATGCGGCGGAACTGCGCAGCCCGATCCGGCTCGAGGACGTCGACCTGGCCGACTACGACGCCGTCTACTACCCGGGCGGACACGGCCCGATGGAAGATCTGCCGGTGAACACCGCCTCCGGTGCGTTGCTCAATGCCGCGCTGGCCTCGGGCAAACCACTCGGCGTCGTCTGCCACGCGCCCGCCGCGCTGCTCGCGACCGCCATCGACGGCGATTCCCCGTTCGTCGGCTACCGTCTCACCGGATTCACCAATGCCGAAGAGACCCAGGCCGGATTTGCTGATAAAGCCAAGTGGCTGCTGCAGGATCGGCTGGTCGAGCTCGGCGTCGATTTCCGTGAGGGCGAGCCGTGGGCCCCGCATATCGAGGTCGATCGCAATCTCTACACCGGCCAGAATCCCGCATCGTCGGCACCGCTCGCGGCGGAGATCGTCGAAGCCCTGAGCTGAGTGGCAATGGCCGCTCCGTCAAGGGAGCGAAGCGGCGCCGTTCGAGCATGTCGATCATTTCACGGAGTCGAACGGCGCGCATGGTGTCACCTCGACATTGGCCGAGATCATTCAGCAGGCGGGTGCGCTCACCTCGATTGCGCGCGAATCCATGCTGCCCGCAATGAATCTCAGCACGAACGGGCACCAGAACGGCGCGGTCGAACTCCCGCAATAGACCACGAGTCGGCGGCGATCCACCAACGGCTCGCCGCCGACTCCCGAAGTACCCCTCGGTAAGGGACGTTGGTCCCTTGTTCGACATTCGGCGTCTCTGCGAACGTGATACGTCCGATCGTCTGCAAGCCGAAAGCGAACTACCCGTGACATCGCTGTTGTGGATCGCGCTGCCCTACGGCGCGTTCCTGTCGTTCGTGCTCGGCCACGTGTGGCGCTACCGGCGCGACGGTTTCCGCAGCTACATCCGCTATCCGGAGATGGACCGCAGTCAGCGGCTCGGATCGACAGCATTCCGGTCGGGGGTCTGCCTCATAGTCCTTATCCGCCTGTTCAAGGTGATCACCGCCGAACCGCACGCCCGCCCCGCCGGTGCGCTGCACGTGGTCACCACGATCGTGCAGATCGGCGGTGTCGCCGCGGCCACGGTCGGGGCGGTCTTGCTGTTCCTACCGGATCTGATCGCGGGTCCGTCGCGCCCGGTGATCACCCCGCTGGACCGCATCACTTTCCCGGCCTTGACGGCCGCGCTGCTGTCCGGAGTGATCATCGAATACGATCCGACCACGGTGGCACGCGAATATCGAACCGGCGAAACGCTTTTCGCCTGGTTCCGCTCGCTGTGCACCATCGATCCGTATCCCGAAGCCATGCAGCACGCACCGCTCATCTATCAGGCGCGCGGCTTGATACTGCTGCTGATCCTGGGCATCTGGCCCTTCACCCGGCTCGCAGGCATCTTCGCGGGCCCGATCGTTCGGCTGGTCCTGCGCGCCGTCCCACGCGAGACTCGCGAATCCGACGGCGCGACCACGCGAGCCTGAACGGCCTCAGTTCTCGTTGCGCGCCTTGGGAAAACGAGTCTGCCGGGCAACCCAACCGGCCATCTTGGCCCAGTGCCCCTTGCGCGGGGTGACCACCGAAATCAGCTCGCGGTCCCATTCATCGGCCTCGGTGAGGCCGTCGACGGTTTCGACCAATTCCTTGGCGGTCGCCAGATCGTCGACCACACGGTCGCCGAGGACACCATCGGAGCCGACCAGGGTGATGCGCACACCCGCACGGCCGATCGGCTGCAGCACGGCGGTGGCGGAACCGCCGTGCTCGGCGACGAATCCCTTGACCGAATCCACTAGGGAACCCGACAGCTGCACGGGGGCGGCGGCTTCAACACTCATGGCGGCTAGTTTACTGACCGGTACGTTCGGGTCCAGCCCCCGTGGGTGTAGAACGGATCTCATGCGCGCTATTCAGGTTTCCGAGCACGGCGGTCCCGAAGTCCTGAACTACGTCGAGGTGCCCGATCCGCAGATCGGCCCGGATCAGCTGCTCGTCGACACCGCGGCGATCGGCATCAACTTCATCGATACCTATATCCGTACCGGCCGCTACCCGCAGGCGGTCCCCTATATTCCCGGTGCCGAGGGCACCGGCGTGGTGGCCGAGGTCGGTGCGAATGTGACCGAATTCGCCGTCGGCGACCGGGTCGCCTGGGCGGCGGCGCCCGGCAGCTATAGCCAGCGGGTCGCGGTACCGGCGGCGGTCGCGGTCAAGGTGCCCGACGGTGTCGACACACCGGTCGCAGCCTCGGCGCTGCTGCAGGGGATGACCGCGCACTACCTGATCGAATCGATTTACAAGCCCGAACCCGGCGAGACCGTGCTGGTGCACGCGGGCGCGGGTGGGGTGGGCCTTTTGCTCACCCAGCTCGCCGTCGCGCGTGGTGTCCGAGTGATCACCACCGTCTCCTCCGACGCGAAGGAGAAGCTGTCCCGCGAGGCGGGCGCGAGCGAGGTCCTGCGCTACACCGATGATCTCGCCGATCGAGTTCGCGCACTTACCGAGGGTGTCGGCGTCGCGGCCGTATACGACGGTGTCGGCGCGGCCACCTTCGAGGCCGGCCTCGCATCTCTGCGGGTACGCGGCATGCTCGCCCTGTTCGGCGCGGCCAGCGGCCCGGTACCGCCCTTCGATCTGCAGCGCCTCAACCCGGCAGGGTCGCTGTTCGTGACCCGCCCCACGCTGGTGCACTACACCCGAGACCGGGCCGAATTGCTCTGGCGTGCAACCGATATCCTCACCGCGATCGCCGACGGCACGCTGCATGTGCGGATCGGCGCCACATACCCGCTGGCCGAAGCCGAGCAGGCGCATCGCGATCTCGAGGGCCGCAAGACCACCGGCTCGATCGTCCTGCTGCCGTAACCCACGCCAACGGCCGCCCGCCCGGCGCGGCCGTTGGCGCCTTGAATCCATTGCCCAGCAGCCCGATTCACCCCCCCGACCGCAACCGAGCCGGTTCCGCCGTCTGGCGGCCGATTCGCGTTCCGACCGCAACCAGATCGGTTCCGCCGCCCGGCACCAGATTCGCCGGATCAGTAGTCCAGTCCGGTCAGACCACGGTAAATGAACCGTGTCAAACCCTCGATCGCCTGCTCGTCGGTCAGCGCGACAGTGCCGTCCTCGACCAGCGCCAACATGCCCTGGGCGACCTGAAACATCATCGCCAGACTGGCATCGATGCTGCTCGGCAGCCGTAATCCCTTGCCGGCCAGGCCATCCAGATGATCGGCGATATCCGCGCGCTGTTCGACGCCGAAATGTCCGAGCACGCGAGCGAAATCCTCGCTGACGATCGCCGCTTGAGTGATCGCGCGCAGCACGGGCGCATGTTCTCGCGAGAAGGCCCAATACCCGGCGACGTGATACCGCACCGCCTCCGGGTCACTGAAATCGGATTTGTGTTCGGGCTGCTCCGCAAGTTCGTCCCCGGCGCTCGCCAGATCGTTCAGCAGCGCCTGGAGTAGCTCCTCCTTGCTCGCGAAGTGGTTGTAGAACGACCCGGCCGCACGCCCCGCGGCCGCGGTGATGTCGGTGATCTTGGTGTTCAAGTAGCCGCGTTCGGCGAACACCCGCCGCGCCGCATCCTTCAGTGCCTGTTCGGTCTCTGCGGACTTCTCTCGGCGACTCGACGTCACTCGCACCACCTCCTTGACACGAAAACCTACCAACCTCCATACTGAATTCAGATTCAGTGAATTTCAATTCAGATTGGTGAAGATCATGAAAGCAGCAGTTCTGCGCAACGCCGGTGAGGTGCCCGTATACGGCGACTTCGACGACCCGCAGGTGACCGAAGGCCGGGAACTGGTCGAACTGGTGGCGGCGGGCATCCACCCGATCGTTCGATCGCTGGCCGCAGGCACGCACTACGGCAGTACCCACGCCTACCCTCTGATCCCGGGCCTCGACGCGGTGGCACGCACCGCCGACGGCGCACTCGTCTACACCGGTTTTCCGCAGGCCCCCTACGGCACGCTGGCCGAACTCATGGCGGTGCCCACGCGGATGCGGATTCCGCTCCCGACCGGCGCCGAACCCGCGCGAATTGCCGGTGGTCTCAACCCTGGATTGTCCTCGTGGCTGGTCCTGCGCGAACGCCGCGACGCACTGCCCAACCAGCAGCTCGGCACCGTGCTGATCCTCGGCGCCACCGGTGCCGCCGGACTGCTGGCCGTGCAGAACGCCTTCATACTCGGCGCGGACCGGGTGATCGCCGCCGGACGCAATCCGTCGGCACTCGAGCGGGCGACGGAATATGGCGCGAACACGGTCACGCTGCAGGACAACAAGGAGGCCACCGCGTCGGTGCTGGCCGAAGCCCTCGGCACCGAGGCGCCGAGCCTGGTGCTCGACTATGTGTGGGGAGCACCGGCCGAGGCCGCCTTCGCAGCCCTCGGACGCCAAGGCCTGACCGAGGACGACGCGGATATCGCATTCATCCAGATCGGCTCCATGGCAGGTGCCGAGGCGGCCGTTCCGGCGGCGCTGCTGCGCAGCCGTCGCATCACGATCTCCGGTAGCGGAGCCGGATCCGTGTCGATGCAGTCGATCCTGGCCGCCATCCCCGAATACATGCAATTGATCGCCGAGGGCCGATTGGACACCGCGGTACAGGAGTTCCCGCTCTCGAAGATCGAAGACGCATGGGTCGCCGCGCAATTCGGCACCGCCCGGGTGGTCGTGGTCCCGGATTGATCAATCGACGGTAAACCGCCAACATGATTCAGTACGGAGAAATCGTGCATACGCAAGTACTCATCGCAGGTGCCGGACCCACCGGCCTCACCCTCGCCATCGACCTGGCCCGCCGCAATATCCCAGTGCGCATCATCGACCGGGCCACCGAATTCTTCGCTGGATCGCGCGGCGACGGTATCCAGCCGCGCACCCTCGAAGTGTTCGACGACCTCGGCGTGCTGGACGCGGTTCGCCGGGCCGGATCACCGACACCGGTCATCCGCGCGTACTCCGGCAATGAATTCGCGGGCGAACATCGGATGGCCGAGCCGGTCGAGCCGACGCCCGCGGTCCCCTACCCCAACCTCTGGGTGCTCGGGCAGTCGCGGACCGAGGCGATCCTGCGCGACCGGCTCGCCGAGTTCGGTGTGCGGGTCGAACTCGCCACGGCGCTGGTCACTTTCGAACAGGACGAGACCGAGGTCAGCGTCGAGCTAGCGCACGACGGCGTCATCGAGACGCTACGTGTCGCCTATCTGGTCGGCGCGGACGGTGGCAAGAGCACGGTCCGCAAGACGCTCGGAGTTCCGTTCGAGGGCACCACCGACGATTCGATCCGCATGTTGCTGGGCGATGTCAGTGCCGACGCACTCGACCACGACTACGGCTACTGGTTCGCGGCGGCCGGTCGCCCGATGGAGGGAATCATATTGTCTCCCTTGCCCGGTGGCAGACAGTTCCAGTTCGGCGCGCCATTGGGCTCCGATGCCGAACCCACTCTCGAGGTGCTGCAAGAGTTCGTCGACCGCTATGCCGAAAATCTGGATATCGTCCTCACCGACCTCACCTGGGCAACTGTGTGGCGGCCGAATATCCGTCTGGCGCAACGGTTCCGAGAGGGTCGGGTATTTCTCGCGGGCGATGCCGCGCATGTGCATCCGCCCACCGGCGGACAGGGCATGAATACCGGTATCCAGGACGCCTACAACCTCGGCTGGAAACTCGCCGCCGCTGTCATGGGCGACGAATCACTGCTGGACAGTTACGAATCCGAGCGCCGCACGGTAGCCGCACGAGTGCTCGGAATCAGTACCGAACTGCTGGACAAGCTGGTCGACGGTGCGCAGGACGCCATGCAGCGCGGCGAGCAGACGCGTCAATTGGATATTAGTTACCGCGATCCCGCCGACGACGGCGTGCTCGTCGCGGGTGACCGCGCACCCGACGCACCGGTCAAAGATGCCGAAGGGCGGCCGATTCGACTGTTCGACCTGTTCCGCGGACCGCATGCGACGCTGCTGTCATTCGGCGAAACCGACGTACAGCCCGAGCCCGGTGTCGAGGTATATACAGTGATCCGACCCGGCGACAAGGCGACTGGACAGTACGTCGTAGATGTCGACGGTCACGCCTTCGCCGCCTATGACGCGGTCGACGGCACCACCGTACGAGTCCGGCCAGACGGATACCTCGGCTGACCTAGCCGAAGAAGCTGCCGATCGTGTCCCATCCGAGCACCGAATCAACCGCGAGACCACAGAACACCACGGCCAGATAGTTGTTGGACTGAAGGAACAGTCGCAGCGGCTTCACCGATTCACCGCGTCGCACACCTGAGTACAGTTGGTGCGCCATGAGCAGGAACCATGCTCCGGCCACGAGCGCGACGGCCGCGTAGACCACACCGGTCGCGGGGACCAGCGCGAGGGTGGTGAGCACGGTGAGCCAGGTGTAGATGACGATCTGCTTGGTGACGGCCTGCTCGGTGGCCACGACCGGCAGCATCGGGACGCCGGCCGCGCGATAGTCCTCCTTGTAGCGCATGGCCAGCGCCCAGGTATGCGGCGGCGTCCAGAAGAAAATGACACCGAACAGCGCGATCGCGGGCCAGCCGATATTTCCGGTCGCCGCCGACCAGCCGACCAACGCCGGCATACATCCGGCCGCGCCACCCCACACAACATTCTGCGAGGTCCGACGCTTGAGGCCGAGGGTGTACACGAAGACGTAGAACAGGATCGTCGCGACGACCAGCAGACCACTGAGCAGATTCGCCTGCCACCACAACCAGGCGAAAGAGCCGATGCCGAGCGTCACCCCGAATACGAAGGCATGTGAGGTCGGCACGGCCTCCCTGGCCAGCGGGCGCTTCGCGGTCCGCTTCATCACCTTGTCGATATCGGCGTCGGCGACACAGTTGAGCGTATTGGCGCTCGCGGCGCCCATCCAACCGCCGAACAGCGTGGCCAGGATCAGTCGGATATCGACGTGTCCGCGGTCGGCCAGCAGCATCGTCGGAATGGTCGCGACCAGCAGCAGCTCGATGACGCGCGGCTTGGTCAACGCGATATAGGCGAGCGGTCGCCGCAATAGTCGGGACAGCAGGCCATCGCCGGTGAACCGGTCGGCCAGCGCCGTCGCGGAGGAGCCGTGTGCGCCATTGCCACCCGGCTGTTGCCCAATCCGCACTATCTCTCCTCGCACGCTGTGCATCGCATCCGGCATGAAACCACTGCCGCGCTCCCCCTGCTCGAGCTGGTGCGAGGCGGCAACTACTACAGACGATGGTAGACCCAGCCGCATAGCCTTCTTTCCATAGCCCCTCGCTCCAGCACCTTGTCGCAGCGATTCGACACCCGGAGTAAGCCGGGTTCCTCACATGCCGGTCATCGGGCACATCTAGGGTAGTTGGGGTAAACCGGTTCGCATTCCACCGCTGCCGTGCGTGCACCCCTCCGCCACCGTCGACGAAACCAATGTCAGGAGAACCTCGGTCGTGTCAGTCACAGACGACATCCGCGCCCTCACTCAGCCGAACCACCCGGACGACTGGACGGATCTGGACACCAAGGCCGTCGACACCGTTCGGGTTCTTGCAGCCGATTCGGTGCAGAACGCCGGGAACGGGCACCCCGGCACCGCGATGAGCCTCGCGCCACTGGCCTACACGCTCTACCAGCGCACCATGCGCCTGGACCCGAGCGATCCGAGCTGGGTCGGCCGCGACCGCTTCGTGCTGTCCTGCGGTCATTCCAGCATCACCCAATACATCCAGCTCTACCTGGCCGGATACGGTCTGGAGCTGAACGATCTCGCGCATCTGCGCAAATGGGGCTCGCTCACCCCCGGCCACCCCGAATTCCGCCACACCGACGGCGTCGAGATCACCACCGGCCCGCTGGGTCAGGGTCTGGCCTCCGCGGTCGGTATGGCCATGGCGGCGCGGCGCGAACGCGGTCTGTTCGATCCGGACGCCGCACCCGGCACCAGCCCGTTCGACCATTTCATCTACGTCATCGCCTCCGACGGTGATATGGAGGAGGGCGTCACGTCCGAGGCCTCCTCACTCGCGGGCACCCAGCAGCTGGGCAACCTGGTCGTGATCTACGACGACAACAAGATCTCCATCGAGGACGACACCACCATCGCCTTCACCGAGGATGTCGCCGAGCGCTACCAGGCCTACGGCTGGCACGTCCAGGTTGTCGAGGGCGGCGAGGACGTCGTCGCCATCGAGGCGGCGCTGGCCGCGGCCAAGGCGGAGACCGGTAAGCCGTCGATCATCGTGCTGCGCACCATCATCGGCTACCCGGCGCCGAACAAGATGAACACCGGCGCCGCGCACGGTGCGGCACTCGGCGCCGACGAAGTGGCCGCGACCAAGAAGATCCTCGGCTTCGATCCGGAGAAGAACTTCCAGGTCGACGACGATGTCATCGCGCACACCCGCAAGGTCATCGAGCGCGGCCAGCAGGCACATGCGGCCTGGCAGCAGCGGTTCGACGCGTGGGCCGCCGCGAACCCGCAGAACAAGGCACTGTTCGATCGGCTGGCCAAGCGTGATCTGCCCGCGGGCTGGGCCGCGAATCTGCCGACCTACGAGGCGGATCCGAAGGGGATCGCCACCCGCAAGGCGTCCGGCAAGGTGCTCGCAGCGCTGGCGCCGGTGCTGCCGGAGCTGTGGGGCGGTTCGGCCGACCTCGCCGAATCCAACAACACCACCATGCCCGACGCGCCGAGCTTCGGTCCGGAGTCGATCTCGACCGGTATGTGGAAGGCCAACCCGTACGGCCGCACCCTGCACTTCGGTGTGCGCGAGCACGCCATGGGCGCGATCCTCAACGGCATCGCGCTGCACGGCCCGACCCGTCCCTACGGCGGCACCTTCCTGGTCTTCTCCGATTACATGCGCCCGGCCGTACGCTTGGCCGCGCTGATGCGGGTGCCCGCGATCTACGTGTGGACGCACGACTCCATCGGCCTCGGCGAGGACGGTCCGACGCATCAGCCGATCGAACATCTGGCCGCGCTGCGCGCGATCGCGGGTCTGAACGTGGTCCGCCCCGGCGATGCCAACGAGACCACCTACGCCTGGCGCACCATCCTCGAGCGCGACAGCAGCGAGCACACCTCACACTTCTCGGTCTCCGAACCCGCCCACCAGGACGGACCGTCCGCACTCGCGCTCACCCGCCAGGATCTGCCGATCCTCGAGGGCACCAGCTACGAAGGTGTGAAGAAGGGCGGCTACGTGCTGGCCGAGGCATCCACCGGCACACCGCAGGTGATCCTGATCGCGACCGGATCCGAGCTGCAGCTCGCGGTCGCCGCCCGCACTACGCTGGAGGCGCAGGGCATCGGTACCCGCGTGGTCTCGATGCCGTGTGTGGAGTGGTTCGACGCGCAGGACAAGGCATATCGGGACGAGGTGCTGCCGCCGTCGGTCGCCGCTCGCGTGGCCGTCGAGGCCGGTATCGCGATGCCGTGGTACCGGTTCACCGGTGACGCGGGCGAGATCGTATCGATCGAGCACTTCGGTGCCTCGGCCGATTTCAAGACCCTGTTCCGCGAGTTCGGGATCACCGCGGAAGCCGTAGTCGCTGCCGCGCAGCGCACCCTGGAAAACGTGAAGGGATAAGAGCTCATGGCACAGAACGAAAACCTCGCCGCCCTCTCCGCCGCGGGCGTCTCGGTGTGGCTCGATGATCTTTCGCGGGACCGGATCCAATCCGGCAACCTGGCCGAGCTCATCGAAACCCGTAGCGTCGTCGGCATCACCACCAATCCGACCATCTTCCAGGGCGCCCTGAGTCAGGGCCACGCCTACGACGCCCAGGTGAAAGAGCTCGCCGCCCAAGGCGCGGATGTGGATTCGGCGATCCGGACCATCACCACCGACGATGTGCGTGCGGCCTGCGATGTGCTGGCCGGGGTATACGAGGCCAGCAACGGTGTCGACGGCCGGGTCTCCATCGAGGTCGACCCGCGCCTGGCTTTCGATGCCGAGCAGACGGTCGCGCAGGCCATCGACCTGTGGAAGACGGTGGACCGGCCCAACCTGTTCATCAAGATTCCGGCCACCGAGGCGGGCCTGCCCGCGATCACCCGGGTGATCGCGGAGGGCATCAGCGTCAACGTGACGCTGATCTTCTCGGTCAAGCGTTACCGCGAGGTGATGGGCGCCTACCTCGACGGTCTGCGCAATGCCAAGGGCGCCAGCCACGATCTGGCCAAGATCCATTCGGTCGCTTCGTTCTTCGTCTCCCGCGTGGACACCGAGATCGATAAGCGACTCGAGGCGATCGGTACGCCGGAGGCACTGGCACTGCGCGGACAGGCGGGTGTCGCCAATGCGCGCCTGGCCTACGCCGAATACCAGGATGTATTCGATGGTGGTGCGCACACCTCGACCTATCAGCATCTGGCCGCCGCAGGTGCGAATCGGCAACGGCCGCTGTGGGCTTCGACGGGCGTGAAGAATCCGGAGTACTCCGACACGCTGTATGTCACCGAACTGGTGGCGCCGAATACGGTGAACACGCTGCCGGAGAAGACCCTCGAGGCGGTCGCCGATCACGGTGCGGTCCGTGGCGATGCCGTCAGCGGTACCGCCGCGGCCGCGCAGGAGATCTTCGACAAGCTCACCGCGATCGGCATCGACCTCGACGATGTGTTCGAGGTACTCGAGCGCGAGGGTGTGGAGAAGTTCGAGAAGTCGTGGGAGGAGCTGCTTTCCGCCACGGCAGGTGAACTGGCCAAGACCGGGGATAACTGACCCGATGGCCGGCACTCAGACGAATATCTGGAAGAACCCGCTCCGCGACGAGCGGGACAAGCGGGTCCCGCGGATCGCGGGACCGTGCAGCATGGTGATCTTCGGCGTCACCGGCGATCTGTCCCGGAAGAAACTGATGCCGGCCATCTACGATCTGTCGAACCGGGGGCTGCTGCCCCCGGGCTTCGCACTGGTCGGCTTCGCCCGCCGTGACTATGCGGACGAGGACTTCGCGAACGTCGTGCTCGAAGCGGTAAAAGCGCACGCGCGCACACCCTTTCGGCAGGAGGTCTGGGACCATCTGGCCGAGGGCATCCGCTTCGTGCAGGGCTCCTTCGACGACGATTCCGCCTTCGCCAAACTCGCCGACGTGCTGGCGAAGCTGGACAAGGACCGCGGCACCGGCGGCAATCACGCCTTCTACCTGTCGATTCCGCCGAATATGTTCCCGGTGGTGCTCGATCAGCTCTCCCAGCACAAATTGGCCCAACCGACGAAAACCGATGGCGAGGGCCGCAAGCCGTGGCGTCGGGTGGTGATCGAGAAGCCGTTCGGCCATGATCTGGACAGTGCGGTCGAACTCAACGCACTGGTCAACCGGGTGTTCCCGGAGGAGACGGTCTTCCGCATCGATCACTATCTCGGCAAGGAGACGGTGCAGAACATCCTGGCGCTGCGCTTCGCCAACCAGCTCTACGAACCGATCTGGAATGCCAATTACGTCGACCATGTGCAGATCACCATGGCCGAAGACATCGGATTGGGCGGTCGCGCAGGCTATTACGACGGTATCGGCGCCGCCCGCGATGTCATCCAGAACCACCTGCTGCAGTTGCTCGCGCTGACCGCCATGGAGGAGCCGATCAGCTTCGAGCCCAAGCAGCTGCAGGCGGAGAAGATCAAGGTGCTATCGGCGACCAAACTCGTCGAGCCCCTTGATGAAACCACCGCACGCGGCCAGTACGCGGAGGGCTGGCAAGGCGGCGAGCATGTGGTCGGACTGCTCGACGAGGAAGGTTTCGACCCGCAATCGCGCACCGAGACCTACGCGGCGCTCACCCTCGAGGTCGACACCCGACGCTGGGCGGGTGTGCCGTTCTACCTGCGCACCGGAAAACGCCTGGGCCGCAGGGTGACCGAGATCGCGGTGGTGTTCAAGCGGGCACCGCATCTGCCGTTCGACCAGACCATGACCGAGGATCTCGGGCAGAACGCACTGGTTATTCGGGTGCAGCCCGATGAGGGTATTACCACCCGGTTCGGTTCGAAGGTGCCGGGGTCGAGCATGGAAGTGCGCGACGTCAATATGGATTTCAGCTACGGCGAGGCGTTCACCGAATCCTCTCCCGAGGCCTACGAACGTCTGATCCTCGATGTGCTGCTCGGGGTGCCGTCCCTGTTCCCGGTGAACGCGGAGGTCGAATTGTCCTGGCGCATCCTGGATCCGGTGCTCGAGCACTGGGCCGCCGACGGTAAGCCCGAACAGTACGAGGCGGGGACCTGGGGTCCGGCCTCGGCCGACGAGGTATTGGCCCGCACCGGGCGCGAATGGCGGCGGCCATGATCGTCGACATGCCGCAGACCACCACCTCCGAGGTCACCAAACGCCTGGTGCGCCTTCGGGAGAGCAATGGCGTGATCACCATGGGCCGGGTGCTGACACTGGTCGTATGCACGCTGGACAGCTCCGAGGCCGAGGACGCTATCGACGCAGCCAATGACGCAAGCCGCGAACATCCCTGTCGCGTGGTCGTATTGGCGCGCGGCGATCGCGAGGCCGAGACCCGGTTGGATGCCCAGATCCGCGTGGGCGGTGATGCCGGCGCGGCCGAGGTGATAGTGCTGCGACTGCAGGGTGATCTGATCAACCACGAGAGCAGCGTCGTCATCCCGTTCCTGCTGCCGGACACCCCGGTGGTGGCCTGGTGGCCGCGTGGCGCACCGGAGTTCCCGTCCAAGGATTCGGTGGGACGCTTGGCGACTCGCCGCATCACCGACGCCACCTTCGCCGCCGATCCGCAGGCGACGATCAAGAAGCAACTGGGCTCCTACGCCTCCGGTGATACCGATCTGGCGTGGAGTCGCATCACCTATTGGCGGGCGCTGTTGGCGGCCGCCATGGACGAACCGCCGTTCGAGCCGGTGGATTCGGTGATCGTCTCCGGACTGCGCGACGAACCGGCGCTGGATATGCTCGCCGGCTGGTTGGCCGCCCGCCTCGACTGCCCGGTGCGCCGCCGCTCGGGTGCGTTGCGGGTGGAGGTGCGTCGCCCGACGGTGTCGATCGCTATCGAGCGGCCGCAGACCGGGCGCACCGCGACATTGACCCGCACCGGTGACCCGGATCAGCGAATCGCATTGGCGCGCCGGGAAACTCGCGACTGCCTCGCCGAGGAACTGCGACGGCTGGATGCCGACGAGATCTATGCCGAGGCGCTCGCCGGAATCGAGAAGGTGACCTATGAGTGAGCGCGCGAACTTCCCCGCGCACACCGTCCGAGTACACGACGACACCGACGCCTTGATTGCCGCCGCGGCCGCACAATTCGTCGCCGTCGTGGTGGCCGCGCAGGCGGCACGTGGGTCCGCATCAGTGGTGTTGACCGGCGGTGGGACCGGGATCGGGCTGTTGGAATTGGTCCGCAAGACACCCGGCGATATCGACTGGACACAGCTCGATGTGTTCTGGGGCGACGAACGATTCGTGCCAGCGGGCGATTCCGAGCGCAATGATCTGCAGGCACGGCAGGCGCTGCTGGATCATGTGCCGGTGGATCCGTCGCGGGTGCATCCGGTCGCCACCTCCGATGGCGAATATCCGGATCCGGTCGAGGCCGCCGCCGAGTATGCGGCGGCGGTGCACGCGCACTTGGCCGAGTACGGGGCCTTCGATCTGCATCTGCTCGGTATGGGCGGCGAGGGGCATGTGAATTCGCTGTTCCCGCATACCGATGCGGTACGGGAACAGCACGAACTCGTTGTCGCGGTAACGGATTCGCCCAAACCGCCGCCGGTGCGAGTCACGCTGACACTGCCCGCGGTGCGGCACAGTCGCCATGTTGTGCTGGTCGTCGGTGGTGTGGCCAAGGCCGACGCGGTGGCCGCGGCGGTTGCGGGCGCGGATCCGGTAGAGATCCCCGCGGCGGGTGCCGGCGGGTCGGAATCCACTACGTGGCTGTTGGATCGGGATGCCGCCGCGGCATTGCCGGGTGCCGCGAGCTAACTGAGCAGTTCCTGCGCGGTTGCGCCGAGGACCAGTTCGCGCACCCGTGGTGAGCCGGTGGCGCGTTCGACGGTGGTGCGTGCGATGACCGGATCGCCGTAGGGGGCATCGGATCCGAAAAGGGTGCGCTCGGGAATTTCGGCTATCGCCAGGCGGACCGCGAAAATGATACTGGCAGTGGACAGTTCGAGGTACATATTCGGGGTGTCGCGGACCAGTTCGATCGCGTCCATCCAGTGCGCTCCGCCGAGTTGGGAGACCACGAGCGGCACGCGTGGATAGCGGCGCGCAAGGTCGGTCAGGGTGCGCAGGTCGGCGGCGGTCGTGGGCGCGGCGCCGTGGACGACGACAGGCAATCCACCATGGTCGGTGGCGGCACGGAGTACCGGCTCGATGAGCCCGGCCTGGTCGGGAGGCGGGGTCAACTCACCGATGCCGCGCAGTCCACGTCCGACTACCTCGCGTTCGACGATCGCTTCGGCGTCGGGCGCGTCGAGCGGCACCGAGGCGAAGCCGATGAAGCGGTCCGGGTAGGCCGCGAGGGCGGCGTCGAGTTCGCGGGTGGCCGCTTCGCGGCCGAGGCCGCCGCCTGCGAGCGCCTGAGTCAGCAGGTCCATCTCTGCGCGGAGTTCGGTGAGGGTTCCGGCCCGTTCCGGATGCGGTCGGGTCATGAAGAGGACGGTCTTGTCCACACCCGCCTCGTCGAGTAGCGCGATGTGGTCGGCGAGCGGTTCGTGGACGTGGCTGTGTGCGTCGATGATCAACGTTTCTCCTGACGGAATCGAGTTACGGTCTCGAGTGTTGATCCCTGACACCATGGGAAGGTCAAATCATGCTGATCGGTGAGCTGGCCAGCCGCACCCGCACCAGCGAGCGGCTGCTGCGGTATTACGAGCGAGTCGGGCTGCTGTCGGCCGAACGCCGCCACAATGGGTATCGCGAGTACGACGCGAATGCCGAGCAGCGTGTCGGGCAGATTCGCGCATTGCTCGCTGCGGGACTCTCGACGCGGGTGATCGGGCGGCTGCTGCCGTGCACGGTCGCCGATGGCGCGTTGCGGGCCTGTCCTGGCGTATTGCCCGCGTTGCGGGATCGGCTGGCGGAGTTGGATCGTCGGGCCGTTGAGCTCGATGTCGCTCGCGATCTGCTGCGGCGGACGATCGAGGAAACAGAACAGTCACGCTGACGCTGCGCCCATTCCGAATGTGCCGATAAATCCGCGATTCGACACCGGGGTACTAGGAGAAATTTCTTGCAACTGCCGAGGTGATCAGAATACTTTCGGAAATCGTACTGAAATCAGGTCCCTGGAGCGGCAGCCGTCGGAGATGATCACAGCGTGACCGAACAGCGAGTCGACCTCGAGGAGCGGTTCCGTGCCGAGCTATCGGCGCTGGAGCCACGGCCGAGCCGTCCTGTCGAACAGCCGCTCGAGGGTGTCGTGCTCACCGGAGCCCAGTGCCTCGATCTTTTCGAATCACAGGCGACCAGTAGGCATCTCGATCTCGCGGCACGCCGGTTGGGCACAGCCAAGCGCGGCTATTACAGCATCGGGTCCTCCGGACACGAGGGCAATGCGGCGGTCGCGGCTGCCCTGCGCTGCACCGATCCGGCGCTGCTGCACTATCGCTCGGGGGCATTCTTCGTGCACCGGGCCAGGCAGGTGCCCGGTCTCGACCCGATCCGGGATGTGCTACTCGGCGTCGTCGCGGCGGCCGCTGAACCGATATCGGGCGGCCGTCATAAGGTTTTCGGCAGCAAACCGGCTGCGGTGATCCCGCAGACGTCAACCATCGCGTCACATCTGCCGCGCGCCGTCGGCCTCGCCTTCGCGATCGAACGCGCGGCTCGGCTCGGCGTCGCCTGCGAATGGCCGTCGGATTCGGTGGTGCTGTGTAGTTTCGGCGATGCGTCGGCCAATCACTCCACCGCCGCCGGAGCCATCAATGCCGCGATTCACACTGCGCGCCAAGGGGTTCCACTGCCGCTGCTGTTCGTATGCGAGGACAATGGGATCGGCATCAGCGTCCCGACCCCGCCCGGCTGGATCGAACAGTCCTACGGCATCCGCCTAGGCCTGCAGTATTTCGACGCCGACGGCTGCGATCTCCTCGACGCCGCGACAACCGCGACCCAGGCGGTCGACTGGGTGCGCGAACACCGCAAGCCGGCCTTCCTCCACCTGAGCACCGTACGGCTCATGGGCCATGCCGGATCCGATGTCGAATCCGCCTACCGCAGCCCCACCGATATCGCCGCCGACCTGCGCCGGGACCCGGTGATTGCAACCGGGCGCCTCCTGATCACCTCCGGCGTCGCAACCCCGACCGAAGTCATCGCACGATACGACGAAATCGGTGGCCGAGTCGCCGCCATGGCCGAATCGGTTTGTCGCGAACCGAAGTTGACCTCCGCCGCTGCGGTGATGGCACCGTTGGCCCCGCTACATCCGGACCGGGTGCGGGCCGATGTCTTGCGTCGAGGCCCGCTCGGGTCTGGTGTCAGAACATCAGCTCAGGTACCGGAGACCGTCGACACCATCGTTCGCGACATCGCGATGAGCGGCAGGCCCGCCCGCGACACCCACAAGCGCCGCCAAGGCACAGCGGAACAAACAGTTACGCAAGATGGTTCGGCGACGCTGGCGCAGGCGATCAATCAGACGCTGGCCGCACTGCTCGACCGGGACAACGACGTCCTGGTGTTCGGCGAGGATGTCGGCCGCAAGGGCGGCGTCTACGGTGTCACCAAGGGCCTGCAGAAGCAGTTCGGAGTGCGCCGTGTCTTCGATACGCTGCTCGACGAACAGAGCGTGCTCGGCACGGCCCTAGGCGCCGGACTCGCCGGATTCGTGCCGATTCCGGAGATCCAATATCTCGCCTACGTGCACAATGCCGCCGACCAGTTGCGCGGGGAAGCCGCCACACTGTCGTACTTCTCCCAGGGGCAATACCGGAATCCGATGGTCGTGCGCATCGCCGGATACGGCTATCAGAAGGGGTTCGGCGGCCACTTCCACAACGACAATTCCATCGCGGCACTGCGCGATATCCCGGGCCTGATCATCGCCTCCCCCGCCCGCGCCGATGACGCCGCCGCCATGCTCCGCACCTGCGTCTGCGCCGCTCGCGTCGACGGCCGCGTCTGCGTCTACCTCGAACCCATCGCCCTCTACCACACCCGCGACCTGCACCATCCTGGCGATAATGCCTGGCTCGCAACACCTTCCGATACCGACCACATCGCCATCGGCCGCGCCCGCGTCTACGGCGACGGCCCCGACCTCACCATCGTCACCTTCGCCAACGGCGTCCCCATGAGCCTGCGGGTAGCCCAACGCCTCTCATCTCGCGGTATCCGAGCCCGCGTGCTCGACCTCCGCTGGCTATCCCCTCTCCCTGTCGATGACCTACTCGAGCACGCCCGCGCCACCGGCCGAGTCCTCATCGCCGACGAAACGCGCCACACCGGCGGCGTCTCCGAATCCCTCTGCGCCGCCCTGATCGACGCCGGTTTCAACGGCCACCTAACCCGCGTAACCAGCGAAGACTCCTTTATCCCCCTCGGCCCGGCCGCCGGCACCGTCCTCCTCGACGAACCCCGAATCGAATCAGCCGCCACCGAACTCGCCAACCGCTGAACCCACGCGGTACTCGCCAACCCCTCGCATCGGCGAGTACCGCGCGCCCGTTGGTCGGCTATCGCCGCAACCGCAGCACCGCTTCCAGAAATTCGCGCATCGACGGCCGAAACCCGTTGCGCGGCTCGTGGATCCATCGCCGAAAACCGCGCCGCTCGTCATCGGGAGATGGCAGCACAACGTATTTCGGCGCAACGCCGATATTCCAGCGCAGCAGCGCGGGCGTCAGACTCTCCGGACATGGCCCGGACGGTCCGGTTAGAAAGGTCCACCGCCGTGACGCCGGGTGTTCGATCACCGGCCCCAACGGCCCATGCTGTTCCGCGACGAATTCCGTTGCCAGCCGGGAGGGCATCACCACCGCACTGACCGGTCCGGTCTGCACGATGATCCGCGTCTCGGTCTCGGGCAGGATGACGGCGGGCAGTTCCAGATCGCGCTGGTAGTGCCGGCAGCGTTGCGCGGTTGTCTCTGCGCTACTGGGCATTTCGCACCGCCCGACAATCGTTCGTGGCTGTAGTCATCCGACATCCCCTCCGCCCCCGCGACGCAGGGATGGTCCTCGATGACGCCCCTGCCTCGGCGTGCCGTGATATCTTTGATGCGGTAATGCTAGCGTGATTATCACGCTTCAGGAAGTGAATCGGATGAGTAGGCTCAGACCGATACGCTGGGGAGCCATGGGAACTCGATTACGGACCGCGCGAAAATTGTTGCTGGGACGCGAAATCGAGCATATGGTCCGCACCGGGGGCGTCAGTCAGACCGAGGCCGGCAAGATCATCGAGTCGACCCAGAGCCGAATCAATCAGTTGATCAATGGAGTCGGCGCCATCAGCGTCGGCGATCTCGAACTCCTCGCAACGACACTGGGTTTCACCGACCCCGGCTATATCGAGACGCTCAAGGAACTGCGTCGCGACAATCACAAGCGCGGTTTCTGGACCACCGGCCACCGCCGCGCCTACGTCGAGGACCTGCGACTGCTCGTCGATCTGGAGGCGCATGCCAGCCTGTTGCGCACCGCCGAGGCGGAGATCATGCCGGGACTCATCCAGTGCGAGTCCTATATTCGCGCACTGCACGAACCGGTCACCCCGGTCGCGGCGGACCGCGTCACCGTCGAGGAGTCGGTGCATGCGCGGCTGGCCCGGCAACAGGTGCTGACCGAGGCGGACCCACCGGAGTTCCGCGCGATCCTGTCCGAATCCTGTCTGCGCCGCGAATACGGCGGGCGCGAGGTGATGCTCGAACAACTCGAGCATCTGTCGAATCTGTCCAGGCGGCCGAATATCCTGATCCAGGTGCTCCCATTCACCGTCACCACGCGCGGGGCCGGGATGGAGGACCGGTACACGCTGGTACGGGTGCCGTCGCCGGGTGCGGCGGGTGATCTCGAGATGGCGATCGTGGAGAGTCAGGGCGATATCCGCTATATCGATGACAAACCCGCGGTGGCCGCCCGCGAAACCGTATGGTCCCGGCTCAGTGCCGCCGCACTCGGCGCCGAGGACTCCCGGAAATTCATGGAGCACGTCGCACGATCATTCCGCCGCAAGACATTTACCAGCACTTGACGAATCAGGAGCCCCCGGATGTCCGCCGACTTCGAGCCCCGCGAAATCAATGCGAGCCGACCATCCGCCGCCCGCATGTACCACTACTACCTGTCCGGGGAAGCTGTCTTCGAGGTCGACAAAATCTTCGGTGAGCGGCTGTTCGAAATACTTCCGTTCCTCGACGTGTGGGCCCACCACAATCGCGGATTCCTGCGCCGCGCGACACGATTCATGGTGGAGCAGGGCATCCGGCAATTCCTCGATATCGGTTCCGGACTACCCACCGTCGGCAATACACATGAGGTCGCGCGGGAAGTCGCGCCGGATTCGCGCGTGGTCTATGTCGACAACGATCTGGAAGCGGTCAATCGCGCCCACGACCTGCTGCTGCACGGCGATGCCCTCGACAACACCGCCATCATCGAGGCCGATCTGCGTTACCCCGACCTGATTCTGGACCATCCGGATACCCGGCGGCTGATCGACTTCGGGCAACCGCTCGGCCTCTTGGTCGTCAGCGTCTGGCCATTCGTACCCGACGCCGATCACCCGCACGACCTGATGGCGCGACTGCGCGACCGGCTCCCCTCCGGCAGCTATGCCGCGATGACCCACGTTTCCTTGGACGACGCCGGCCCGGAGATCAAGCAGCAAATGGCTGCGGCCGCCGCACTCTATGACGAAACCTCCGATCCGGTGACCTTGCGCACGCGCGCCGAGTTCACCGCGCTCTACGACGGCCTCGATCTGGTCGAACCCGGTATCGCCTACGCGCCGGACTGGCGCCCCGACCAACCGGTCGACCTGGAAGATACGGCGCGGCCGTGTAATTTCGCCGCCGTTGGCTATAAGCGTTAAAGGACGAGCAACGGGTCTGCCAACCCGGCGCAACTCCTGCTCCACCCCGTTGAAAGGACATGCAATGACGCAGCCCACCTTCACCGTCGCCGAATTCCGCAAGGCGACCTTCAGCTCGCCCAACCAGAACTGCGTGCGCGTCGCACGTAAGAACGGGTGGACTGCGGTCTGGGACGACAAGCTCGCCGATGAGCGCTACACGCCCGGAATGTCATTGCCCGACAACGAAATTCTTGTCTTCACCGATGAACAGTTCGACGCTTTCCAGGCCGGTATGCGTTCGGGCCGCGCCGAGGATCGGCATCTGGCGATATCGCGACGTGACGGCGGATACATCTTCCATGCCGCCATTCCCCAGCCGATCGATGGCGTGAAACTACGCTTCGACGAGAACGAGTTCGATGCCTTCCGGCGGGGCGTGCTGAACCACGAATTCGATTGCGCGCGATTCATCGCCGCCTGAGTACATCCCGATAACGCCGCCGAATCCGACACGCGGTAGCTCACTTCCCGTGAATCGGATTCGGCGGCGTGACCGAGGAAATACAGTGGACACACGGTGACCAGCGGCGAAAGGGCACGGCTATGACCATGATGTCCATGCTCGGCGAGGTACGACCCGAACACGATCGGGCGATCGAGGAAGGCCGGGTGCTCCTGCACTTTTTGCGGTCGTTCCGCATGCCCGTACTCGACGTATGGTCCGCCTGCGCCGAACACCGGCAATTGGATCGCTGGTTCGGCAAAGTCACCGCGGGCAACGGCAACCTGACCATCGAACCATTCGACGGTCCCGTCCCCGGCCCCATCGCGATCCGCGTCGAAGACTGCCGCGCACCGCATGATCTGGTGATCCATATCGATGGCGGCATCCTCGAACTGCATATGACCCAGGTCGGGGTCGTGACCAATCTCGAACTGATCCGCCGCCATATCTGCCCGGCCGACGCCGGCTCGGTCGGCCCGCGCTGGCAGTACCTGCTGGACCGCCTCACCGCCTACCTGGACCGACGCCCTCTGCCCAGCTGGGCCGACTACCCTGAATTGACCAACGAATACCGCTGACCCGGCTATTGCGTGAGAGCTGGATCCGGGACCAGGTCGCGCAGGTGACTGGTGATCAGGGCGTTGACCTCGTCGGTGCGTTCCAACTGCACGAGGTGACCCGCGTCCGCGATCTTGGTGACGGCGCGCAGATCGGGAACGTTCGCGCGCAGGGTTGCCAGCGGATCGCGCCCGCTGAATCCCTCCATATCCGGATCTCGATCGCCGTAGAGGAAATACGTCGGAACAGAGACCTCGGCGTCGGCGAATTCAGCGGTGAGTGCCCAGTTCCGATCGAGCACCCGGTACCAATTGAGCCCGCCGGTGAATCCGGTGTGCTCGAAATCCTTTGCCAGGGTGTCGAATTCGGCGATGGAAAGCCAGCGCCACGGCAACAGCGGGGCTTCGGGGAGAACGTCCAGGTAGCCGGTGCCCTCGGCCGGGAAGCGCCAGGTGTCGAGGTAGTGGTAGTCGGCGCTGAGCGAATAGTAGACGCGAGCCAGGAATTCCCTCGAGCGGCCGCCCAATTCGGCATCGGCCACGGCGGGCTTCTGAAAATAGTCCAGGTGCAGGAAGTGACGCTGGGCGGCCTTGGCCCATAATTGCGATGGCGCGCGCGGCGGCCGCGGGGCGAACGGATTATTGAGCACGATGACACCGCTGACCCGCTCCGGCGCGCGCAACGCCAACTCCCACACGAGCGCGGCCCCGAAGTCCAGGCCGACGAAGACCGCCTGCTCGGCGCCCATGTCATCGAGCAGTGCGAGTAGATCGCCGATGACTGCGCGGTTGGTGTAGTCCTCGATATCGGTAGGCACATCGGTACGCCCGTATCCGCGCAAATCCGGCGCAACGGCCCGGTAGCCCGCCGCGGCGACGGCCGCGAGCTGGCGATGCCACACGAACCAAGTATGCGGAAAGCCGTGGCAAAAGATCACCGGATGACCCTCGCCCTGTTCTGTGACATGCATGCGAATGCCGTTGCTCGTCACGAACCGATGAATCAATTCCACTACGGCCTCCAATAGCTAGAACGTGTTCTTGTTTCACGGTAATGTCCCGGGATCGTGAACGGAATACCTCAGGTTCTAGGCGGCCGGGTCGCGGTGGTGACCGGCGCGAGCCGCGGCATCGGCAAGGGCATCGCGCTGGAGTTGGGTACGGCAGGCGCCACCGTGTACGTCACCGGGCGCTCGGCCGTACCGGGACGCCTACCGGGGACCGTGCACGCGACCGCGGCCGAGATCGACCTGCTCGGTGGCGTCGGGGTTCCGGTCGTCTGCGATCACCGCGACGATGATGCGGTCGAGCGACTATTCGAGCGGATCCGTAATGAGCACGGCCGACTCGATGTACTGGTGAACAATGTCTACAACGCCCCAGCCGCCGCGCGCTGGTTGGGCAAACCGTTCTGGGAGGTGCCGCCGCAGGCCTGGGATGAGACCTTCGATGTCGGCGTCCGATCACATTATGTCGCAAGCGTTTTCGCGGCCCCCCTGCTGATCGAATCGGCAGGCCTGATCGCCAATATCTCCTCCCCCGGCGCCGAGCGCTACATGCACAACGCGGTATACGGCGTAGCCAAGGCCGCGCTGGACCGGCTCACCTCCGATATGGCCGACGACCTCGCCGAGTCGGGCGTCACAGTGGTCTCGCTCTGGCCCGGAATCGTCGATACCGAACTGCTGCAAATGGTGCCACGCGATAAGGACGGCCGGCGCGTCGTCACCCTGCCCGGTGAGGGCAGCTATGACCTCGACAACGCCGAATCCCCCCGCTTTCCGGGTCGCGCCGTCGTCGCACTGGCCGCCGATCCGGACCGCTGCCAACGATCCGGATCGGCTTGGCGCATAGCGGATCTCGCCGAGGAATACGGTTTCACCGACGTCGACGGCCGCATCCCGCGCAACGACTGAGATTCAGACGAGACTCAGGAAGCGCTGCACCGATCGCAACGGCGTCGGCTTGATCCGCCAGGTCAGATAGATATGCGAGCGCGGCGCATCCACGATGTCGAGATAGACCACGCCCGGATGCGGTGCCCGAGTGCGCGCCAGCACCGGCACAATCCCGATACCGCGTTCCGCCGCGACGAGCTCGATCCATTCGTCGAAATTCGTACAGGTGATGACGGTTCTGTTGGGATCGGGCGCGTCCCACGATTCGGCAGTGGTGGTGCCGGAAACGGTATTGGCCACCAGCGGATAGTGCGCGAGATCAGACCAGCGCACCTCGACCGCGGTTGCCAGCGGCGAATGCACCGAAACCGCCAGCACCCGCCGCTCCGAATCGATTTCGCGGGATTCGAGATGGTGCGGCAGCCAGATATCGTTGCGGTGGATGGCGATATCGATCGAGCGGTCATCGAGTGCCGCCATCGGATCCTCCACGCGGCGCAACGAAATCCGGCCGCCCAGCGCCTCGAAGCGGGTGCGGATCGCGGCGAACCAGGCATCGGGCAGCAGCCAGGAGAAGCCGACCTCGATCGTGGCGCGCATGCGCAGGTCCGCCTGGACGGTCTCGATATCGCCGATGATGCGTCTGCTGTGCTCGAGCAGTTCGGCTCCCTCGTCGGTCAGCTCGAAACGCCGGGATGTGCGCTCGATCAACCGGCATTCGACCAGACGCTCCAACTGCTGGATGGTTCGGGTCAGCGCGGGCTGGCTGAGGTGTAGCCGGGCGGCGGCGCGGGTGTAGTTCGCTTCCTCGCAAAGCGCCAGGTACGCCCGCAGGTGCCGCAGCTCGATATCCATGCGTCGAGCGTATACATCGTGCACAGAAAGCATTTCACAGGCTGGGAAACGGATCATACCGTCGAATCTTGTGACCGCATCGGCTCTCCTCGACACCCCACGCCGCACCCTCGCACCGGCACTGGCCGCAGGTGCGGGCCTTGCCGGCGCTGTCGGTGTCGGACGCTTCGCCTACACACCGCTACTGCCCACGATGGTGGACGCGCACCGCATCGATGCCCACGCCGGCGCGCTCATCGCCGCCGCCAACTATGCGGGCTATCTGACGGGCGCGGTGCTGCTCGCACGTCGTCCGGATCTGAACAGCCGCAATACTTTTCGCATTTCGGCAGTGGTTCTGGTGGCCAGCGAAGCCCTGGTCGCGATGCCCGGCCCCGTGATGCTCCCGGCGCTGCTACGACTGATCGCGGGGGTGGCCAGTGCGGTGATCTTCGTCGGCTGCGCCGGCGCGATCGCTCGCCTCGGTGGCCGCCCGCACGCGGCGGGCATCGCCTTCGGCGGGGTCGGATTCGGTATCGCGTTCACCGGATTGCTCGCGCTCGCAGCGCGACCGACGATGTCCTGGCAGGGCCTGTGGCTCGGTGCCGCCGGACTGACCGCTGCGCTCTTGCTGCCCGCCTTCGGACTGGATATTCACGGCTTGCGGAGCATCGAGGTGGTCCGCGCGAAACGTACGAGTACGGCTTGGCGCGCGCTGTTCATCGCCTACACGCTCGAAGGCGTCGGCTATATCGTGCTGGGCACCTTCTTGGTCGCCGCCGTCGGCGCGCACAACGCGACGGTCGGGTCGGCGATGTGGGTGATCGTCGGCGGGGCCGCCGCACCGGCGGTGCTCTGGAGCATTGCCGCCCATCGCTGGACGCCGACGACCGCCTTGGTACTCGCGCTTCTCGCGCAGTGCGCGTCGTCGGCCCTGCTCGCCTGCTCGACGACCATGTGGTCGGCGATCATCGCGGCGGCGCTGTTCGGCGGGACGTTCATGGGCATCTGCATGCTCGCGATCCAGATCGGCATCGAATTGACCGACCACCGGGCTACGGCCACACTCACCGCGGGCTATGGTGCGGGGCAGATGCTGGGTCCACTGGTCGTCGCACCGGTAATCGGCGACGGTTATTCGACGGCTTTCGTAATCGCGACCCTCGTGTTGGCGGTGGCGACAGCGGCTGCCGTCATCGTCGCCAGGCAACTCAAGCGAACTTGATCTCCAAGCCGATACCGAGAATGGCGATGAGCCAGATCAAGCCGGTGAAGATGGTGATGCGGTCGAGGTTCTTCTCGACGACGGTCGACCCCGAAAGGCTGGACTGCACGCCGCCACCAAACAAGCTGGACAGACCTCCACCTTTGGCGCGGTGCAGCAGCACCAGCAGCACCAGCAGCACGCTGGTGATGATCAGGAGGATATCCAGGAACATCCGCATGCCGGACAGTCTATGGGTGTGCGTCGTTACCCGCATAATCCACCCCGGCTCGACGCGACCTACGGTGTGTCTACCGCGACCAGGTGTGTGGTGGTGTCCTGGCCGATCATGAACTCCGCGACGGCGCGTTCGCGCAGTTGGTCCTGGGCGGTCAGGCGTACCTGATGCTGGTGCATATGCTCCGACCACGAGCGCACCACGAATGCCTCCACATAGCGGTCGACCACCCCGACATCGCGATACAGCCGCCATTCCATCGCGCCGGTGCGCTGCATGGACCGTCCGACGAACACCATCGCGGCCAGGAATTCATCGACCTTCTCCGGCGGGACATCGTAGGTGCGCAGCACCAGCACCGGTCCGTCCTCAGGATCCGGTTCGACCACGAGTTGCGGTTCCGGCCAGAAGGCGCTCGGGCTCAGATCCAATTCCTCCGCATTGTGGCGGATCGGCAGCCAGACCGAACTCAGCGCGGAACCTGCCAACAGCACCGCCGCCACCAGTAGCGCGGCCACCGGGCCAACCGCGCCCGCGACCAGCCCCCATACCAGCGAACCGAGTGCCTGGCCGCCCATGAACACCAGCATGTACACCGACAACCCACGCGCCCGCACCCACGCCGGCAGCAGCAGTTGCATGGTCGCGTTCATCGTCGACATGGCCAGCAGCCAGGCGAATCCGGCTCCGACCAACAGCACGAGCACCACAGGCACGCTGTGCAGCACAGCCGCACCCGCCGATGCGATGCCGAACAAGATCGCGGCCGCGGTCAAACGCTGTGTGGGGGTCAGCAGCGTGCGCACCCGCCCCAGGCCGACCGCACCCGTCACCGCGCCGAGGCCGAGCGCGCCGAGCAGCAGACCGTAGCCGGATGAGGACAAGCCGAGCTCGTCACGGGCGATCACGGGCAGCAGCGCCCACACCGCGCTCGCCGGGGCGATGAACAGAATCGAGCGCAACAGCACCCGACGGATCGCGGGCGCGGCGCGAATGAACCGGGTGCCCGCCTGCAGCGCGGCCAGCGGACGTTCACTGGGCAGCTTCCGTTCCTTCGCCGGTCTGCGCCAACTGACCAACACTGTGACAATGCCGACGAATGAGACCGCATTCAGCGCGAACACCAGCGTCGGCCCCGACACCGAAACCAGCACACCCGCGATGGCGGGCCCGACCGCGCGCCCGATATTGATATTCATGCTGCCCAGCGCCGCGGCGGATGGAATCTCTTCGCGCGCAACGAGTTCTGGCTGTATGGCCTGCCAAGACGGTCCCGTCAACGCCTGCCCGCACCCGAGCAGGAACAGCAACGTCAACAGCACGCCGGGAGTCGTGTGCCCAGTCGCCGTCGATACCGCGAGCACCGCTGCCAACACCGCCATAGCCGACTGCGCCCCCACCAACAACCTGCGCCGATCCAACAGATCCGCCAACACCCCCGACGGAATCGACAACAGCATCACCGGCAATGTCGTCGCCGTCTGTACGAATGCCACCAATGTCGCGGCATTGGGCGCGTCGACCAGAATCCACTGCGCCCCAACGGTTTGCATCCAGGTACCCAGATTCGAGACCAACTGCGCGATCCAGAGCGCCCGATAGATTCGCGACCGTAACGGCGCCCAAGTGGATAAAGGTGTCGTCGCATCGGCAGTGGTCACGGGCCCGAGCATAGCTACGGGTCGAAATACGTGCCGTTCGCTATTTCGCTCAACGGTGCGCTGGTGCTGGCAACGGCCTGGGCGCGGGTCCGTCCGATGGCAGGCCGGGGCTGCTGGTCGAGCAGCGGGATCGGCCGCCGCAGATCGACCATGGTCGCCAGCGGGATCGGGTCTTCGCGCTCGATGCCGGGCCGGACCGCTGGTTGTTTGTGGTCGGCAGCTGAGTTGCGCGGTTTCCAGCGGCGACGCCCGTACCATCGGCTACATGTCGGCTACAACGGTGCGCGTCGGGGTTCTGCTGGCTATGGCGGCCGGTCTGGTGGCCGGGTGTTCGGGTGATGACAAGCAAGAGGAGAAACCGGCGGGGTCTCCGATGGGACGGACATTTGTTTCGACCGGGGTCGTGGGGCAGCAGATTCCTGGCGGCGGGCCGATGATCCTCACCTTTGCCGATGGCAAGATCTCGGCGAATTCCGGCTGTAATACGGCCGACGGCACGGTGGATCTGACCAATGGGATCCTGCACGTCGGGACGCTCGCGAGCACACTGCTGGCATGTCCGGAGGAACGTGACCAGGCCGATAGTTGGCAGGACAAGGTGTTGACGTCGCTGCCCAAATGGCGGATCGACGATTCGACACTGACGCTGACCGGGAAGGAAATAACGGTCACTTTGCTGGACAAGAAGGTCGCCCAGCCCGATAAGCCGCTCATCGGCACGACATGGATCATCTCCGCCTTGATGACGCCCGATGCGCAGATCCGTTCGCAGACGCTGGACGATGTGAAGCCCACGCTCACCATCGCGGCGGACGGTGGGGTCTCCGGCAACACCGGATGCAATCGTATGACCGGTCACGCCACCCCATCACCGGCCGCAAACGGTCCGGACGTCACGTTCCAGATCGGAACCACGAAGATGGCGTGCGCACCGGAGATCATGGAGGTCGAGCAGGGGGTGCTGAAGGCACTCGACGGCAAGACGACGGCCACCGTTGACGCGGACACGCTGATCCTGCGCAATACCAACGGCTTCGGCCTGACACTGCGCGCGGCGTAGCCGTGGACGAAAATGCCTCCCGCACACCGGATCTGCGCCACCCAGACCGCAAACGCACCTGGCATGTGGAGATCGGTCCGTGGCCTGATCTTCCGTCCGCCCACATCGAGAAGATGCCCACGCCGCCGTCACCGGTGACCCTCGTGCGCTACGCGGAGCTCTACACCGCCGCCGGGCGCGCCCGCCGCACCGAAGACGGCGGCTGGGATGTGGATGCCGTCACCGCACTACTAGCCGCGCGAGACGAATTCCTGCACACCATCTTCACTTTGGGCTTCATCGACCCCGATGGCGCGCTCCTGGCCGAATGCTCGGTCGGCATTTCCGGTACCACGGCCGTGCTGTACATCGTGCACGCCACCAAGCAGCCCGCCGAACTCGCCCACCTCCTGCGCGGCACCCTGTACCGGTTACATGTGCACTATCCGGACGTCCGGACCGCCGAGATCTCGATGGACCCGCGCGACGAGCCACTCGAGCTGGCACTAACAGCCAGCGGTTTCATCGTGAATCACCTCTGATTCCGACTACTTCCGCGTCAGGATCACACGGTCCGCAATCCGCTCCGCCTCCCCGGGCGGCGCGAAGTAGAGTTCCATGGTCACCCGATCCGCCGACTCCAGTTCGATCACCGTCCGCATCGGAATCGGCTTGCCGACGAACTGCGGACCGAGCACGCCCGGATCGGTGAACTCCCCGGCCACCTCGATGTCGGCAGCGCCGCCGCTGCCCTTGGCGCCCTTGTAGGTCATCATCATCGGCGTCACGCTGTCCACCGTCGACCATTCGTAGCGGTCGTCGGTCGGCGAATAACCGAGTGTGCCGAGCCGGTAGTACGGTTTGCCGCCGAAGGTCCCCTCGGCCTCCTCCTGCATGAAGTTATTGCCCGTCTTGCCGATCCAGTGCCAGCGTGAGGTGATATCGCTCTTGATCGGATTGTCCGCGGTTCCGCCCGCGATAAAGGTCGACTTCGCGCCGTTCCATTCGCCCACCAGCTGGTCCAGCTTCTGGTGCCCGGCATCCTGGTTGGTGGGAGCCGCCTCGGAACTCGATATGGTTTCCACCGGTGATGGGGAATCGTCGGAGCATCCGGCCCCGAACGCGGTGAACGCCATAAGCGCAACCGTGACCAGTGCGCGCGCCTTCGTTGATCTCACGTGAAAGTCCTTGTCGGCCAACTGGATCTTCAGACGCGAACAGCATCGCACCACCGGCACCGGTACGCCTCGCCCCGAGCGGGAAGTCCCGAACGCAAATCAGCCCGGCAACACGCGATCAGGCGTGCTACCGGGCTGGTTTGAACATTCACCCGTCAGGGCAGCGGACCACCCGCGGCAATCGCGGACAGCGTGGCGAATTCGTCACCCTTGAGCGACGCACCGCCGACAAGTGCGCCGTCGATATCGGTCTGCGCGACCAACTCGCCGACGTTCTTGGCATTCACCGACCCCCCGTAGAGCACCCGCACACCCGCCGCGACCTCGGCGGAGGCCAGTTCGACGAGCTCCGCGCGAATCGCACCGCAGACTTCCTGCGCGTCGGCGGGGGTTGCGACCTTACCGGTGCCGATGGCCCAGACCGGCTCGTAGGCGATGACGATCTTCGAAACCTCTTCGGCCGTCAGGCCTTTGAGCGAGCCGCGCAACTGCTCGAGGTTGTACTCGACGTGGGTCTTCGCCTCGCGGACATTGAGACCCTCGCCGATGCACACGATCGGGGTGATCCCGTACTTCAGCGCCTGCTTCGTCTTGGCCAGCACGGTGGCGTCGTCCTCTGAGTGGTACTGCCGCCGCTCCGAGTGGCCCACGACCGCGAAGGTGCAGCCCAGCTTGGACAGCATCGCGGCGCTGATCTCACCGGTGTACGCGCCCGCGTCGTGTGTCGAAACATCCTGCGCACCATAGGTGAGCAGCAGCTTGTCACCCTCGACGAGAGTCTGCACGCTGCGGATATCGGTGAACGGCGGAATCACCGCGACGTCGACCTTGGCGAAGTACTTCTCCGGCAGCGCGAAGGCGATCTTCTGCACCAGGGCGATGGCCTCGAGGTGGTTGAGGTTCATCTTCCAGTTGCCCGCGATGAGCGGTTTGCGTGCCATGGTTCAGTCCTCCAGTACCGCGATACCGGGCAATTCCTTGCCCTCGAGGTATTCCAGGGATGCGCCGCCACCGGTGGAGATGTGCGAGAAACCGTCATCGGGCAGGCCGAGCGCGCGCACGGCTGCGGCCGAATCGCCACCGCCGACAACGGTGAACGCACCCTTGCCCGTCGCCGTCACGATCGCCTCAGCGATACCCCGGGTACCGGCGGCGAAGTTCTCGAACTCGAATACGCCCATCGGGCCGTTCCAGAACACCGTCTTCGCCTCGGTGAGCAGTACCGCGAACCGGTCCACCGACTCGGGACCGACATCCAATCCGAGCCAGCCGTCCGGAATCTCGTGGGCGGGCACCACCTTCGAATCCGCGTCGGCCGCGAACTTATCCGCGACGACGATATCGCGTGGCAGGTGGATGACATCCGCGTAGCGCTCCAGCAGGCCCTTGCAGGTCTCGATCATCTCCTCCTGCAGCAGCGAGCCGCCGACCGAAAGCCCCTGTGCGGCAAGGAAGGTGAAGCACATGCCGCCGCCGATCACCAGGGTGTCGACCTTGGGGGCCAGTGCCTCGATGACGGCCAGCTTGTCGGAGACCTTGGAACCGCCGAGCACGACCGCGTACGGGCGCTGCGAGTTCTCGGTCAGCTTGGCCAGCACCTCGACCTCGGCGGCGACCAGCGTGCCCGCGTAATGCGGCAGCAACTCGGCCACGTCGTAGACCGAAGCCTGCTTGCGGTGCACCACACCGAAGCCGTCGGAGACGAACGCGCCATCATCGCCGACCAACTCGACCAGCGCCGCCGCCAGCTTGGCCCGCTCGGCATCGTCCTTGCTGGTTTCGCGCGGATCGAAGCGCACATTCTCCAGCAGCAGCACATCGCCGTCGGTCAGGCCCTCCGAGCGTGACAGCGCGTCGTAGCCGACGACGTCACCGGCCAGCTGGACATTGCGGCCCAGCAGCTCGGCCAGCTTCACCGCGACCGGGGCGAGAGAGAACTTCGGATCCGGCTCACCCTTCGGGCGGCCCAGATGCGCCGTGACGACCACCTTGGCGCCGGCCTCGACCAGCGCCCGCAGCGTCGGCACCGAGGCGATGATGCGGCCCGGGTCGGTAATCTCGCCGTTCTCGTCGAGGGGGACGTTCAGATCGGAGCGCACGAGCACGCCCCGACCCTCGACACCCTCGTTCAGCAGATCCTGGAGCGTCTTGACTGCCATGCGCGTCAGAGCGACTTGCCGACGAGGCCGATGAGGTCGGCCAGGCGGTTGGAGTAGCCCCACTCGTTGTCGTACCAGGAGTACACCTTCACCTGGTCGTCGATGACCTTGGTCAGCGGCGCGTCGAAGATCGACGAATGCGGGTCGGTGACGATATCGCTGGACACGATCGGGTCCACGCTGTACTTCAGGATGCCCTTGAGCGGGCCATCCGCGGCGGCCTTGAACGCGGCGTTGATCTCCTCGACCGTGGCCTTCTTGGCCAGATCCGCGGTCAGGTCGGTGATCGAACCGGTGGGGATCGGGACGCGCAGCGAGTAGCCGTCCAGCTTGCCGTTCAGCTCGGGCAGCACCAGGCCGATGGCCTTCGCGGCGCCGGTGCTGGTCGGCACGATGTTCAGCGCGGCAGCGCGGGCGCGGCGCAGATCCTTGTGCGGGCCGTCCTGCAGGTTCTGGTCCTGGGTGTAGGCGTGAATGGTGGTCATCAGACCCTTGACGATGCCGAACTCGTCGTTGAGGACCTTCGCCAGCGGACCGAGGCAGTTGGTGGTGCAGGAGGCGTTGGAGATGATGTTCTGGCTGCCGTCGTACTTGTCGTCGTTGACGCCCATGACGACGGTCAGATCCTCACCCTTGGCGGGCGCGGAGATGATGACCTTCTTGGCGCCCGCGGCGATGTGGCCCTTCGCCTTGGTCGCGTCGGTGAAAATGCCGGTGGATTCGACGACCACGTCGACGCCGAGGTCACCCCATGGCAGGGCGGCCGGGCCCTCCTTGATGGCCAGCGCCTTGATCCGCTGCTCGCCGACCACGATGGTGTCATCGCCGTCCAGCGACACGTCCTGCGGCAGGCGGCCCAGGATCGAGTCGTACTTCAGCAGAGTGGCCAGCGTCGCGTTGTCGGTGAGGTCGTTGACCGCGACGATCTCGATGTCGGTGGTGCCGAGCGCCTTCTGCGCCTCCACCGCCCGGAAGAAGTTACGTCCGATACGGCCGAAGCCGTTGATGCCTACCCGGACAGTCACGTTATCGCTCCTCAGCTTTCAAGCGGATTCATTCCGATGCCATAACCACACTAGTGCCCAGCCGTGCACTCTCCGACACGCACCTGGCATTCGTGAGGACGTGGGACCTGCGCAGACGCCCGTCCGTGTGGTTTCAGCGCACTAGTGCGCCGTCCGCGCCCTTGTTTCCGCTCACTACGGAATCCGATGCTCACCACGGCCACATGCCGCCCGAGCAGGTCCGACACCCGTGACCGCGGCGGCCTGGCGCCGGACCTCGGACCGTTAGCCGGGTAGACAGCTCAGCCTCGGAAAATACGAATCGCCGCCCATCCGGACGGCGATTCGGCTCACGCTTCGTCGAGCAGTTCGGCGGTGACGGCCGATTCGGTATCGGGTACGCCCAACTCCTTGGCCCGGCGGTCCGCCATCGACAGCAGCCGTCGAATCCGGCCTGCCACAGCGTCTTTCGTCATCGGCGGATCGGCGAGCTGGCCGAGTTCCTCCAGTGACGCCTGGCGGTGCTGCACCCGCAGCTTGCCAGCGGCGGCCAAATGGTCGGGCACCTCGTCGCCCAGAATATCCAGTGCGCGTTCGACTCTCGCGGCGGCGGCGACCGCGGCACGGGCCGATCGGCGCAGATTCGCATCGTCGAAATTGGCCAGGCGGTTCGCGGTGGCCCGCACCTCGCGGCGCAGCCTGCGCTCCTCCCAGACGATCCGGGTGTCCTGCGCACCCATCCGGGTCAGCAGTGCGCCGATCGCCTCGCCGTCGCGCACCACGACCCGATCGGTGCCGCGCACCTCACGCGCCTTGGCGGTGATGCCGAGCCGCCGCGCCGCGCCGACGAGCGCCAGCGCGGCCTCCGGACCGGGGCAGCTGACCTCGAGCGCCGAGGAGCGACCCGGTTCGGTGAGCGAGCCATGCGCGAGAAACGCTCCACGCCAAGCGGCTTCGGCATCGCCGATACTGCCACCGACCACCTGGGCGGGCAGACCTCGCACTGGACGTCCGCGCACATCGAGCAGACCGGTCTGTCTGGCCAGCGCCTCGCCCTCCTTGGACACCCGCACCACATAGCGCGAGGTCTTGCGTAGACCGCCCGCGCCGAGCACGTGCACATCGGAGCCGTAGCCGTACAGCTCGAAGATCTCCCGCCGTAGCCGCCGCGCGATGGAACCCATATCCACCTCGGCCTCGACGATCACCCGCCCGCCGACGATGTGCAGGCCGCCGGCAAACCGCAGCAGCGCAGACAGTTCCGCCTTGCGGGAACTCACCTGCGAGACCGTGAGCCTGCTCAGTTCGTCCTTCACTTCGGCTGTCATCGCCACGAGACGCGCTCCTTTCCACCCAACCCGGAACGCACATCCTGACCCATGTGCCGTCCCTCGACTCGAAGCCCTGCCATATGTGGCCGAGGTTGCCGGATCAGCTGATCCAGTGCGGCGGCAAGCTTTCCGGGGTGATGCCGGTCGGTTCCCGCTTCGGCGACATCGGAGAAGGTTACTCGCGCCCGCAATTGTTCGGCAGCCCTGGCCACATGTTCTCTTTCGCGACCTTCCGGCACCGACCCGGAATCGACCAGTACCTCGTCGACCACGAATTCCGGTGCGTGCTGGGACAATACATGGAGATGGCGTTCCGCGGAGAAACCCGCCGTTTCTCCCGGCTCCGCGGCCAGATTCAGCACCAGGACTTTGCGCGCTCTGGTATACACCAGCGCATCACGCAATTCGGGCACCAGCACGTGCGGAATCACGCTGGTGAACCAGGAACCCGGGCCCAGCACAACGACATCGGCGTGTTCGATGGCCGAGGTGGCCTCCGGACTGGCGGGCGGATCGGACGGAATCAGCCGCACGCGCCGCACCTTACCCGGTGTCGTCGCGATGGCGACCTGGCCGCGGATGCAGCGGCTCACGCGTGGGTCCGCTTCCAGCCCAGAAACATCCGCCTCGATATCGAGGGCGATGGGCGACATCGGCAGCACCCGCCCGGTGATACGCAACATCTTGGCGACCTCGTCCAGCGCAGCGACCGGATCGCCGAGCACCTCGGTCAGCCCGGCGAGGATCAGATTGCCGACCGAATGTCCGGCGAGTGCGCCAGTGCCGCCGAAGCGATGCTGCACGGTGCGCGTCCACACATCCTCACCGTCGGCGGCCAGCGCCGCGAGGGCCATGCGCAGATCGCCGGGCGGTGGCACACCGAGTTCGGCGCGCAGTCTGCCCGATGAACCGCCGTCATCGGCGACGGTCACCACCGCGCTGATCTTTCTGGTCAGCCGCCGCACCGCGGTGAGCGTCGCGTACAGGCCGTGCCCGCCACCGAGCGCAACTATGGCGGGATCCGATTCCCACCCCGTCATTCGCGCCCCAGATCCCGGTGCACGACTCGTACGACATCGGCTGGACCGGATTTCTCTGCCTGCAGTGAATCGAACACCGCGGAGCCGATCAGTTCGCCGAGTGCCTCGGCGATCGCAACGCTGCGGTGTTTACCTCCGGTGCAGCCAACTGCCACCGTCATGTATCGCTTCCCCTCTTGGCGGTAACCATTCGTCGTCAGGTCGACCAGGTGGTGGCAGGTGCTCAAGTAATCGGCCGCGCCGGGACGCGACAATACATACTCGCTGACCACGGTCTCCTGTCCCGAATGTTCCCGAAGTTCCGGTATCCAATGCGGATTGGGTAGAAAACGCACATCCAACACCATGTCCGCATCGAGTGGAACCCCGTACTTGAATCCGAATGACTGCACCGTCAGCTGCAGTGCGGTGGGCGCCCCGCCGCCGTAGGCCTCCTCCAACTTGCGGTGGAGCTGGTGGATCGAGAGTTCGGTCGTGTCGATCACCAGGTCGGCCGCCGTTTTCACGGCAGACAGGCGTATCCGTTCGGCCGCGATGCCCGCCGAGAGCGTACCGTCGGCGCTTTCGCTCTGCAGCGGGTGGCGTCGGCGCGCGAAGCCGAAGCGTCGGATCAGCACGTCATCGGAGGCCTCCAGGAACAAGATCCTGGTCGGTACTCCCGCCGATCGCAGCTGATCGGTGACCGCCGAGAGATCGCCGGTGAAGAAGCGGCTGCGCACATCCATGACCAGCGCGAGGCGGCGAATCGGCGGTTCGGCGGAGGCGCCGAGTTCCACCATCGGGCCGATCAGCTCCGGTGGCAGGTTATCGGTGACATACCAACCCAGATCCTCGAGTACACGGGCGGCGGTGCCGCGACCCGCGCCGGATAGGCCGGTCACGATGACCACCTCGACCTTCGGCTGCGGTGGGTTGCCGTCGCCGCGTTCGACAGGTGCGCCGAGAGTGCCCGCGGGACCGGTCCGCCCAGCGGTCGACCGCGGGCTGCCCGCACTGTTGTTCGATTCGACGCGTGTCATGTCCTACCGGATCTGTGTCAGGGTGCCTGTCGATCATCCCGCACCGGTTCCGGTATCGGGCGCAGACACACAACGTAGGTGTCTTATTCCTCCCGCAATGCGGCCAAAACAGCGTTCGCGGTCGCCACACCGATGCCGGGCACCTCGGTTATCTGCTCGACGGTGGCCTCCTTCAGTTTGGCAACCGACCCGAAATGCGTAACGAGCGCGGTCCGGCGGGACTCGCCCAGGCCACGCACCGAGTCCAATGCGGATGCGGTCATCCGGCGGGAGCGTTTGCTGCGGTGGAACGTGATGGCGAAGCGGTGCGCCTCGTCGCGCACCCGTTGCAGCAGATATAGCGACTCGCTATTGCGCGGCATGATCACCGGATCGCTCTCCCCCGGCACCCACACCTCCTCCAGCCGTTTGGCCAGACCGATCACCGCGACATCGGTGATGCCGAGTTGGTCGAGGACCTCGACGGCGGCGGCCACCTGAGGTGCGCCGCCGTCGACTACATAGAGATTGGGCGGGTAGGCGAATTTCCGCGGACGGCCGGTGCGTGGATCAATGCCAGGACGTGCGGTTAGTTCGAGATCGCCGTCGGCATGTCCTTCCTCCGGGCCGGATGCCAGTTCCTCGGCCGCAAGTTCGTCGCGTTCACGGCGCAGGCGATAGAACCGCCGCCTGGTCACCTCCGCGATGCTGCCGACATCGTCGGAGCGGCCCTCGCCCGCGGCCTCCTTGATCGCGTAGTGTCGGTACTCGGACTTGCGCGGCAGCCCGTCTTCGAACACCACCAGCGAAGCCACCACATCAGTGCCCTGCACGTGGCTGATATCCACACACTCGATTCGTAGCGGCGCGCTGTCCAGATCGAGGGCATCTTGAATGTCTTGCAGTGCAGCGGATCTCGAGGTCAGATCGCCCGCGCGCTTGAGTTTGTGCTGGGCCAGCGCCTCCATCGCATTGCGCTGCACAGTTTCGGCGAGCGCCTTCTTGTCACCGCGCTGGGGCACCCGCAGCCGCACCGCCGAGCCGCGCAGTTTGCTCAGCCATTCCTCCACCTGCTCGGCATCGGCGGGCAGTTCCGGCACCAGCACCTCGCGCGGCACCGCAGTGGCGGGTTGTTCGGCCTCGCCGTGTTCGTCCTCGCCCTGTTCGGCCTGCGCGGCCTGTTCGCCGTAGAACTGGGTGAGGAACTGCTCGACCAGCGCGGCCACCTCGCCACCGGCCTCCTGGCCGTCGATGGCGTCGCCGGATTTGTCGACCACCCAGCCGCGCTGACCGCGCACGCGGCCGTCGCGGACGTGGAAGATCTGCACCGCCACCTCGAGTTCATCGATGGCGAAGGCGACCACATCGGCGTCGGTGCCGGTGCCGAGGACGACGGCCTGCTTCTCCAGTGCCCGCCGTAGCGCTTGAACGTCGTCGCGGAGCCGGGCGGCGGTTTCGAAGTCCAGGTCCTCGGCGGCGTCGTGCATCCGGCGCTCCAAATCGCGCACCATGCGATCGGTGCGCCCGGCCAGGAAGTCGCAGAAGTCCTCGACGATCCGGCGATGCTCGTCGGCATCGACGCGGCCGATGCACGGGGCCGAGCATTTGTCGATATAGCCGAGCAGGCACGGCCGCCCGATCTGGTTGTGCCGCTTGAAGACTCCGTTGGAACAGGTGCGCGCGGGAAAGACACGCAGCAGCAGATCCAGGGTTTCCCGAATGGCCCAGGCGTGCGCGTACGGACCGAAGTACCGCACCCCCTTCTTGCGCGCGCCGCGATAGACGAACAGCCGCGGGTACTCCTCGTTCAAGGTGACCGCCAGCACCGGATACGACTTGTCGTCCCGATACCGCACGTTGAATCGGGGATCGAACTCCTTGATCCAGTTGTATTCCAGCTGAAGGGCTTCCACTTCGGTGGAGACCACGGTCCATTCGACGCTCGCCGCTGTGGTGACCATCTGCTTGGTCCGCGGATGCAGCGAAGCCACATCGGCGAAGTACGAATTCAACCTGCTGCGCAGGCTCTTCGCCTTGCCGACATAGATCACACGCCCGTGTGCGTCCCGGAATTTGTAGACACCGGGTTCAATGGGAATCGTGCCCGGCTTCGGCCGGTAGGTCGCGGGATCTGCCACGGATCCAAGCCTATCTACCGGCCCCGACACATCCGCACGGGCGGCTCAGCCGAAGCGGCGGGCACTGGCGACGATCGCATCGCACAGCGCCTGCTCGGGCGCGGACAGGGTCGTGCGACGGCGCATCAAGACGAATTCGAGGTCGCCGAGAACCGGAAGTCGCGGGTCGACGAGGACGCGCAGACCGTCCGGGATCAGGGTTTCGGCATGCACGATGACGCCGAGACCGGCGAGGACGGCAGCGCGCAGGCCGAGCTGGCTGTCGCTGGTGCAGGTCACGCGCCAGGTCCTGGCGTCGCGTTCGAGAGCCTGCAGTGCGATCCGGCGGGTCAGGCTGGGCGGCGGATAGGTGACCAGCGGGACCGGATCGTCGAATTCCGTTGGGGCCGAACGGCCCGCCCACACCAGGCGATCGCGCCAGAGCAGTTCGCCGTGCCGCTCACCGGGCAGGCGTTTGCCGACGACCAAGTCGAGTTCGCCGGTTTCCATGCGGGTTTTGAGGTTTTCGCTCAGGCCGACGGTGAGTTCCAGATCGACCCCCGGATGGGTGCGCTGGAATTCCAGGAGTACGTCGGGGAGTTCGTGGGCCATCACATCATCGGAGGCACCGAGACGGATCAAGCCCGTAAGGGTGGAGTCGGAGAAGTAGCGCTCGGCCGCACCCTGCGCGTCGAGGATGGTGCGGGCGAAGCCGACCATGGCCGCGCCGTCGGCGGTCAGCGCGAGATTGCGGGTATCGCGGCGGAACAACTCGCGGCCCGCGGCCTTCTCCAAACGGGCGATATGGCCGCTGATCGTCGACTGACGCAGACCGAGTATGCGACCGGCGGCGGTGAAACCGCCCGCGCGTTCGACGGCGAGGAAGGTGCGCAGCAGTTCGGGTTCGAACACGCTCCAATTATCACAGTTTGCGTTTATAGATATCGTTCTGAACGCCTACCGCGTTCAATTCGTGGAGTCGTAGGGTCGACGGGTGAAGTTCCTCGCCAAACTCCGTCTCGATGCGTTCATGCTCGGCATCCTGGCCAGCGTCGCGGTTGCCGCGCTGTTGCCCGCGCGGGGCGTGGCGGGCGATGCGCTCGACTGGATCACCAAGGTCGCGATCGGTGTGCTGTTCCTGTTGTACGGCGCCCGACTCGAGCCCCGAGAGGCACTCGCCGGTTTGCGGCATTGGCGATTGCATTCGACGGTGCTGGCGGTGACCTATCTGGTCTTCCCCCTGATCGGGCTGGCGTTGCGCGTGCTGGTGCCGTCGGTGCTGACCGATGATCTCTACACCGGCGTGCTCTTCCTGTGTCTGGTGCCGTCGACCGTGCAGTCATCGATCGCCTTCACCTCGGTTGCTCGCGGGAACGTGGCGGGCGCGGTGGTCAGCGCGTCGCTGTCGAATCTGATCGGCGTCTTCGCGACCCCGCTGCTGGTCATGCTGCTCATGGACACCACCGGCAATGCCACCGTCTCCCCCACCGCGCTCCTCGCGATCGTCGTTCAGTTGCTACTGCCCTTCCTGGCAGGCCAACTCTTGCGCCCCCGGATGACCTGGCTGCTGCGGCATGCCACTGTCACCAGGGCCGTGGATCGCGGCTCGGTCTATCTCGTCGTCTATGCCGCCTTCAGCGCGGGCATGGTGGAACACATCTGGAGCGGTATTTCGCCGCGGGCACTACTGGCCACCGTCGCGGTTTGCGCAGGCATTCTCGCCCTGGTCCTGACGATCACCACCTTCGGCAGTCGCCACCTGAGCTTCTCCCGTCCCGATCAGATCGTCACGGTGTTCTGCGGCTCGAAGAAGAGCTTGGCCACTGGGCTCCCCATGGCCTCGGTCCTCTTCGCGGGACACTCGGTCGGCCTGATCGTGTTGCCGCTCATGGTCTTTCACCAGATCCAGCTATTGACCTGCACGGTCCTCGCCCAGCGCTACGCGCGATCAGCACTCGTGACTGCCGAGCCGGCCGCACAACCCGCCTGATCCGGAGTATTCACCACTCGGCGTCGGTGACCCGGATGTCGAACCACGCCTTGGCCTCTGGTCGCCACAGCTGGTAGACGATCGTCGCCGACGCACCCAGCGCGAACAGGACGACGATCAGCCCGGCCAAGTCGGGGACAGCCTCGACGTGAATCCGCAGCACCGCGACGCACTGCACCGCGGCCGACACGATCGCGACGCGGCGCACCCGCGACCCACGGCCGAGGACCAGTACGGCGAGGCCGAGCACCCAACTGCAGCCGAATTGCAGGGTCGCGGATCTGGCCGCCTCGTCCCCGGCGATCAAGCCCATGACGACCGGATAGGCGAGGCCGAAGCCCGCAAGTCCCAATGCGGCTTCTCTGGCCTCGCGGACCGATTCGGGCAGGCCGACGGGACGCGCCGTCCGCACCGCCGAAGATTCGAAATATGCCTCGGCTTCATCCATGGCCACTCCCCGTCGAGCTTGCGCACCGTGATGTGGTGGGCGTCACAGCAAGCTAATTCAGTTCAGGGACATCGACATTCAGGAACAGCAGAGTGTGTCGTAGGTCACATACTGGATATTAGGCCAGTTCGTGTCGCCGCAGCACCTCGAGCAGACCTTCGGTGCGCTCGACCGTCGGCAACGGATCGACCAGCGCGAAACCGCAGCCCGCCGCTACCGCACCACCATCGGCCACGGCACTGTCGCCGACCATGAGCGCCATTTCGGGACGCACACCGAGTTGTTCCACCGCGGCCAGGAAGATCCGTGGATCCGGCTTCACCGCACCGACTTCGAACGACAGCGTGTGCGCGGCGACGAGCCGATCCCAACCGTTGGCGGCGAACGCCGGGCGGATATCGAAGGCGATATTGCTCACCACTGCGACCGGGATACCCTGTGCCGCAAGGGTTTTCAGCACGGAACCGGTATCCGGGTACGGTGTCCAGACCAGCGGGTCGAGCATCCAGTCGTAGAGCCGCTCGACCAACGCCGGTGTCGGCAGCCCGGCTTGTCGCAGCACCTCGTGGTAGGAGCTTCGGTGCATTGCCGGATCCAGATCCCGCCGCTCCCAGGCCAGCTGGCCCTCGGCATCGAAGACCGCACTGGCACCGACCGGCCTCGTCATCCGATCCAGGATCGCCTCCTGCTGCGACCGGTCCAGGGGTTTGCCATCGGCCCCGACCAGATCGGCCCAGGTTTCATCGGGTTCCAGCCGGAAGAGCGTGCCGGAGAAGTCGAACAACACCGCCTCGATCGCCACCGTGCCAGGTTACCGACGGCTGGCTTCGAGCGGCGACCTCAGCGCTCAATCCCGCAGAAATCGCATCCCAACGGGTGCCCAATGCGATTGCCCACTAACCGTTTTCGCTGAACTCACCAGTGCTGGGCACCGGATTCCACGCGACGCTCGCCGATCGGCGATACAGTGCGGTCCATGAGTGGCACGCGAAGAACCTGGGTCAGCGCCGCGGCGGCGCTCACGCTCATCGTCGGCGTTGTCAGCGGATGTTCATCCGATGACACACCGGCGAACGCGGCGTGTAGTGCGACGCCGAACGGGACCCCGGTGGTCGCGACCTCAGCGGGTGCGGCACCTGGCGCGACCAAGGATTTGAGCACCAATCCGGAGATCGCGACCGGCTACCGATCCGATATGACGGCGGTGCGCACCAAGACCTATGCGGTGTCCACGGCCAACCCGGTCTCTACCAAGGCCGCCTGCGAGGTGCTGAGCAACGGCGGCACGGCCGCGGATGCACTCATCGCGGCGCAGATGGTGCTCGGGTTGGTGGAGCCGCAGGCCTCCGGCATCGGTGGTGGCTCGTTCATGCTCTATTACGACGCGGCCAGCAAGAGCGTGGAGGCGTACGACGGTCGGGAGATCGCCCCGGCGGCGGCGACCGAGAATTATCTGCGCTGGGTCAGCGATACCGATCGGACCGAGCCGAAGCCGAGTGCCCGTGCGAGCGGACGCTCGATCGGCGTGCCCGGCGTCTTGCGCATGCTGGAACTGGCGCATCGCGACCACGGCAAGACCGCTTGGCGGGACCTGTTCGACCCGGCCATCGGGCTGGCCGATCGCGGCTTCCCGATCAGTCCGCGCCTGGCCGGTCAGATCGTCGAATCCGCCAAGGATCTCGCGGTGGACGAGTCCGCGAAGGCCTACTTCCTCAATCCGGACGGCACCCCGAAACGGGCCGACACCCTACTGACCAACCCGGCAATGTCCAAGACTTTGAACGCCATTGCCACCGACGGCGCGAATGCCTTCTATACCGGCGCCATCGCCCACGACATCGTCGACGCGGCCGGATCCACTGCGGGCGGGCGCACCCCGAGCCTCGTCACCGCCAACGACCTCGCCGGATATCAGGCCAAGAAGCGGACCGCACTCTGCACGAACTACCGCACGCACGAGATCTGCGGTATGCCGAGCCCGTCCTCGGGCGGCATCACCGTCGCGGCCACCCTCGGCATCCTGGAGAACTTCGACCTGTCCGCGCTGAGGCCGGACAATATCGACCGCAACGGCGGCAAACCGAAGGCCGAAGCGGTGCATCTGATCTCGGAGGCCGAGCGGCTCGCCTACGCCGACCGGAACAAGTACGTCGCCGATACGGATTTCATTCCGCTGCCGGGTAATTCGCCGCAGACCCTGCTGAACAGGGATTATCTGAAGCAGCGCGCCGGTCTCATCGATCCCGGCCACAGCATGGGCACCGCGCAGCCCGGCGATTTCGGCCCGGTGCCGCTGGGCGTCGGGCCACAGCCGCCCGAGCACGGCACCAGCCATATTTCGGTGGTCGATAAATACGGCAATGCCGCCTCGATGACCACCACGGTGGAATCGGCCTTCGGATCGTTCCATCTCGTCGACGGATTCGTGCTGAACAACCAGCTCACCGATTTTTCCGCCGATCCGCTCGGCACCGATGGCGCCCCCGTCGCCAATCGCGTGCAGCCGGGTAAGCGGCCGCGCAGCTCGATGAGCCCGACTCTGGTCTTCGACCACAATGCCGACGGCTCCCGCGGCGATCTGACCCAGGTCGCCGGCTCCCCCGGCGGTTCGGTGATCATCCAGTTCGTCGTGAAAGCCCTGATCGGCGTCCTGGATTGGGGCCTGGACCCACAACAGGCGGTCTCCGCGCTCGCCTTCGGCGCCGGAAACAGTCCGGCGACCGGCGTCGGCGGCGAGCACCCCGCCATCAATGCCACCGATAACGGCGATCACGATCCGCTGGTCCTACGCCTGCGCGAACTCGGCCACCAAGTCTCGGTCGCACCCCAATCCAGCGGCCTCAGCGCATTGCAGCGCGACGGCGATGGCTGGATCGGCGGTGCGGACCCGAGGCGCGAAGGCGCCGTCCTCGGCGACACCCGCTGACCTGCTGCTGCTCTATCCGGTCCGCAGCATCGGATAGAGCACCGGCCGATGCGCGAATCGCGGAACAGCGGCAAGGCTGTTCGGCGGCGAGCCGCAATCGGCTAGAAGTTGCCATAAGCGGATCGTTAGTGAATGCATCGGCGAGTACGCGGGCTTCGGATCTCATGCAATCCGATAGCAATACACCCGCCTACTCCTGCGCGGCAGTATATTTCGCGCCCAGCATCCGCAGCTTGTCCAAGGCCTCGACAGCGCGTTGCTTGTCGTTGGAGCGGATTGCCATGAGGGGGACGTAGTCGTCGTCGACCAGTTCGAGGCGGGCCCAGGACTTTCGGTCCGGAAAGGAGACACCGCGGATGTACTCCCAGGGGAATTCGGTGTCACCCAGGATGTTCCGCACCGAGACGCCGCGCTTGCCGACACGTACGCGCGGCCGGGTCAGTAGGAGCACCGCTGCCGCACCGAGTACGCCGATGCCGATCATCGCGAACTGGTCCGCGAGGCGGAAGTTCACGCCCGTCGAACCGTGACGCAATAGTAAGCCGCCTGCGGTGAACCCGGCGACGAGCAGCACCGCGACGGTCCATGCGGTCCGAACCGCGCGATTCGGCCGCACCTCGAGCTCCCACTCGCCGGAGCTCGATTCGGTAGCCGCGGCCTGGCCTCTACGCCAGATGCGAACGACCGGCATGGTCTACGGCCGCAGAGCGCGCAGCGTCAACGCGGCATCGAGTGCTGCCGCGGCCGCCTGTTCGCCCTTGTTCTCGGCGGAGCCCGGCAATCCGGCCCTGTCCAGCGCCTCCGCCTCGTTATTGGTGGTCAGCACGCCGTTGGCCACGGGCGTACCCGCATCGAGCGATACCCGCGTGAGACCGGCCGTCACCGCATCACAGACGTATTCGAAATGCGGTGTGCCACCGCGGATCACCACACCGAGCGCGACCACCGCGTCATGTGAGCGGGCCAATTCCTGAGCAACCACCGGAAGTTCCATCGCACCCGCGCACCGCACCACGGTGATGTGCTCGACGCCCGCATCCTTGGCCACCTTCTCCGCATTCGCGACGAGGGTGTCGCAGATCTGGGTGTGCCAACGCGAGGCGACGATGCCGAGTTTCAGATCCTTGGCATCCGACAGCTCGAAGCTGGGTACGCCAGTGCCGCTCATGCCCGCGCCTCGCTGGCGCTCGGCTTCGGCATGCGCGATGCACGCTGTGACATGGTTGGCTCGCTGCGCTCGCTCACTGAATTCCCTTCCAGGCTGCGTCGATGTGAGAAATCACTGCGCGGTCTCGCCGAGATCGAGTTCATCCAACCCGATCAGGTCGTGGCCCATCCGGTCCCGCTTGGTTCGCAGGTACCGCAGGTTTTCGGCATTGGCGCGCAACGGCATCGGCACCCGCTCGGTGATCTTCAGCCCATAGCCGTCCAGTCCGACGCGCTTGGCCGGATTGTTGGTGAGCAGGCGCATGGACCGGATCCCGAGATCCACCAGGATCTGCGCGCCGGTGCCGTAGTCGCGGGCGTCGGCGGGCAGGCCGAGCTCCAGATTCGCATCGACGGTATCGTGACCAGAATCCTGCAGCTGGTAAGCCTGCAGCTTGTGCATCAGACCGATGCCGCGACCCTCGTGTCCGCGCATGTAGAGGACCACACCGCGACCCTCCTGGGCCACCATCTCCAGTGCGGCGTCCAACTGCGGACCGCAATCGCAGCGCAGAGAACCGAAGACGTCGCCGGTGAGGCACTCGGAATGCACCCGCACCAACACATCGTCACCGTCATCGATATCGCCGCGCACCAACGCGACATGTTCGACATCGTCGTAGATGCTCTGATAGCCGACGGCCTTGAATTCGCCGTGCGCCGTGGGGATCCTGGCCTCGGCGACCCGAATGACCTGCTTCTCGTGCTTGCGCCGCCAGGCGATCATCTCCGCGATGGAGATCAGCGCCAGATTGTGCTCGTCGGCGAAAACGCGCAGCTCCTCGGTGCGGGCCATATGGCCCTCGTCCTTCTGGCTCACGATCTCGCAGATGACACCGGCAGGCTGCAATCCGGCCATCCGCGCCAGATCGACCGCGGCCTCGGTGTGGCCGGGACGACGCAGCACGCCGCCCTCCTTGGCGCGCAACGGAACCACGTGACCCGGACGGGTCAGATCGTCGGCCTTCGCATTCGGGTCGGCGAGTAGTCGCATGGTGGTGGCACGGTCGGCGCCGGAGATACCGGTGGTGATGCCCTCCCTGGCATCGACCGACACGGTGTAGGCGGTGCCGTGCTTGTCCTGGTTCTGCGCGTACATCGGCGGCAGGCCGAGCCGATCGCAGTCCTCGCCTGTGAGCGGCACACAGATATAACCCGAGGTGTAGCGAATCATGAAGGCGACCAGCTCGGGGGTCGCCTTTTCCGCCGCGAAGATGAGGTCGCCCTCGTTCTCACGGTCCTCGTCGTCGACGACGACGACCGCCTTACCGGCGGCGATATCGGCGACTGCGCGCTCGATGGTGTCGAACCTGGTCACGTCTGTTGTGCTCCATCTCGAAATAGGTGCCCCCATACAGTACTGTGCTCAACCTGCCGCACCTGCGGCGCGGCGTGTTCACGGGCCCCTGCTGTCTCGCGTCCGAGCGGTCGAGACATACGACTGCGTCGTATGCGCTTCGGCCACTCGGCTGTGTTCGATGGCCGAGCCTTCGGCGCGGACGCGAGCCGGGCCGCGAGCGGTCGCTCGTAGAATTCGCTCCGTGGTGGCCGCCAGGGTGGGAGCGGCACGTTCAGCACAGCGTCTACTCGCTGTCAGCCGCGCTGTTGGAGGCGTTCGACGTACTTGGCGATGACATCCACTTCCAGGTTCACCGTGGCGCCGACGGCGGCGGCGCCCAGGTTCGTCATGGACAGCGTGGTCGGGATCAGCGAGACCTCGAACCAGTCCTGATTGCCGTCGGCTGCGGGCACGTCGGCGATGCCGAGACCCGAGACGGTCAGCGAGATGCCGTCGACGGTGATCGAACCCTTCTCCACTACATAGCGGGCGATCGCGTCGGGCAGCGAGATCCGCACGACCTCCCAGTTCTCCGACGGCGTGCGCGTGAGCACGGTGCCGGTGCCGTCGACGTGGCCCTGCACCAGGTGGCCGCCGAGCCTGCTGTTCAGCGCGGCCGCACGCTCGAGATTCACCCGTGAACCCGTGCCGAGTCCGCCGATGCTGGAACGGTTCAGCGTCTCCTGCATCACGTCGACGGTGAACGAATCGCCGTCGACCACATCGACAACGGTCAGGCAGACGCCGTTGACGGCGATCGAATCACCGTGCCCGGCATCGGAAGTGACCAGCTTGCCCCGGATCGTCAGCCGAGCGGCATCGGCCAGCTCTTCGGTGGCGACGATCTCGCCGAGTTCCTCGACGATGCCTGTGAACATGCCTTGACTCCCTGTCGCGTGGTTTCTACGGTGCCGAACAGCCGGGATCCGGCGACTATTCCCGCCGGTACGCCGATCCCTCCTCAGCCTAACGACGCCGGGTCGTAGACGGCACCGCGGTTCCAGCCAGCGGGGCGGTGGATACCGGGGGTTCGGCAAGTAGCCGGTAAGCCGACCGCAGAGCACCGCGGCTCGCGCCGAACCAGCGGCAATTATTTTTCGAAGCGAAATATTACGCATCCGTGCGGAAATATCGCTGTTTTCCGGCGACAATAATTTTTCATTACCAGTTCCGGAACCACACGAATGGATTTCATCCGTCGCACATAGTATCTAGCATGTTGTAATACCCAACGGAGACACGATTAGACCAAAACCTTGCGCAGCGCCGAAAAGGATCGCAAGATTGTTATGTAGCTGATTCCTATGCTTCAACTTCGACCCGAGCAGTTCGGTGCGGAACGGTTCTACCCGGTCCGACGTGGCCCGGCGAGTTCGTACCCAGCGAAATCCACCACTCGAGGAAGCCGGAGACAGCAGTGGGTCAAATCAGGTTGGACACGAATGGGGGTGTTGCGTGACCACTCTTGTCGATTCGACGCTCGAAGTTCGCTGCGTGCAGTACCGGAGCGAATTTCATATGCCGGCTTCGATCGACCCGACGTCCCGCCGCATCCTGCTCCATATCGGCACCTATTACGGGGCGATCACGATGCCCGCCGACCTGGGCGAACAGGTGCAGCAGCAGCTCATCCAGGCGCAGATCGCAGCACCGGTGGTGCACCACCCGCGAGCCGAGCGCTGGACCTTCATCACCGGTCCGGCCCGTCCCGATACCCTCAGCGTGGCCGTCTCCGCGGAGCTGTTCCGGATCTACGCGACCGTCGCATGCACGGGGAGTCAGGTCGCGCTGCCCTCACCGGATGACGAGCGCACCGGCTACCGCACCTGGATCCAGCCGCCGGAGAACGCGACAACCCTGCCACCGCTCAGCGCGGTGATCGAGGCGACGCGCGCCATCGGCAGCCGGAAAGTGCCCGCCCGCTAGCAGTTTCGTGACTAGGAGCTGCGCAGCGCCGCGGCTTGCTGCCGCAGCTTTTCGACGGTCGCACCCGGGTCGGCGGTGTTGTAGATCGCGGATCCGGCGACGAAACAATCGATGCCTGCCTCCGCGGCGGCCTCGATCGTGTCGGCATTGATGCCGCCGTCGATTTCCACGATCAAACGCAGTTCGCCCGCGTCCACCAGTCGGCGCACGATTCGCGCCTTTTCCAACACATGTGCAATGAACGACTGTCCGCCGAAGCCCGGCTCCACGCTCATCACCAGCAGTGTGTCGAAGTGGCGCAGGATCTCCAGATACGGCTCGATCGGCGTATTCGGCTTCACCGAAAGACCGGCCTTGGCACCGGCCGCGCGAATATCGCGCGCGACCGCGATCGGATCGTCGGTCGCCTCGGCATGGAAGGTGACGTTGTACGCACCCGCCTCCGCGTAGGGCGGAGCCCAGCGGGCCGGATCCTCGATCATCAAATGGCAGTCGAGCGGAATGTCGGTGGCCTTCAACAGACTTTCGACCACCGGAAGCCCGAGGGTGAGATTCGGCACGAAGTGTGCGTCCATCACATCGACATGCAACCAATCGGCGCCATGCACCGCGTTTGCCTCATCCGCGAGGCGTGCGAAGTCGGCGGAGAGGATGGATGGGGCGATCATCGGCGTGGGCGGGCGCGTAAACGTCGAACTGGACACATCGCGGGAGCTTACCGGTACCTAGGGTTGCTCCGGCCGGGAGTGGGTAGCCTGCATAGGGTGATCAACATTTCGGCGGAACAGGGGCTCTACAGCACCCCGGTGGAGATTCGGGTGGCTGCGTCGGTGACGCAGCTGCCGATCGTGCGCGGGCTCGCCGAAACACTGGTGCTGCTCAGCGATTTCACCCTCGACGAGGTGGCCGATGTCCGGCTGGCCGTTGACGAGGTGTGCTCGACGCTGATCGCGGTCGCGGCACCGGCGACCAGCCTGCACTGCCGGTTCACCGTGGGTGACACCGAATTGCTCGTCAAGGTGACCGGCCTAGCCGGGACGGAGGGGCTGCCGGATCAGCGCAGCTTCGGCTGGCATGTACTGCGCACCCTCACCGATGAAGTACAAGCGACACAGGACCCGTTCGACTCGGCCGCATCCGGATATCCGACGACGGTGGAGTTCCGTCGGGTCCGGGGGAAAGCGTAGTGGCGGACGAGAACACTGTGTCCGACGCCGAGCAGAACGACGCCGAACCCGTGCTGACCGAAGAAGCCCAGGACGACGCCGAACCCGTGCTGACCGAAGAAGCCGCAGAGGAAGTCGAAACCCTCCAGGCGTCCGGCGCGGGGTACGACGATGTCGGCGCGCTGTTCGAGCAGCTCGCCGCAAGTAAACCGGGCACCGCGCGGCATACCGCACTGCGTGCAGAGCTGATCGGCCGGTGCATTCCGCTCGCGGATCACATCGCCCGCAAATTCAGTGGGCGCGGTGAGCCGTTCGACGATCTCACGCAGGTCGCGCGGGTCGGTTTGGTGCATGCGGTGGACCGTTTCGATATTTCGCGCGGCTCGAATTTCCTGTCCTTCGCGGTGCCGACGATCATGGGTGAGGTGCGTCGCTATTTCCGCGACAACACTTGGGCCATGCGGGTACCGAGACGGGTGAAGGAGACCCATCTGCGCATCGGCGCGGCCATCGACGCGCTCTCGCAAACCCTCGGCCGCTCCCCGACCGCGAAAGAGATTGCGGCCGAACTCGATGTGGATCCCGACGAGGTGACCCAGGCCGTCATCGCGGGCAACGCCTACCAGCCGAGCTCGATCGACGCCGCCTCACTCGGTCGCGATACCGAGGCATCGCTGCTCGACACCCTCGGCGAGGAGGAGTCGCAATTCGACCGGGTCGAGGAGTATGTCGCGATCCGTCCGCTGCTCGCCGGACTCCCGGAACGCGAACGCCGCATCCTCACCATGCGGTTTTTCGAATCGATGACGCAGACCCAGATCGCCCAGCGGATGGGGATCTCGCAGATGCACGTCTCGCGCATTCTCGCGAAGACCCTTGCCCGTCTGCGCGAACAGTCGGCCCGCGACTGAGTAGCCTCAGCGTGCCTGTTGTTTGCGAAGTTTCGCGGGCGCCGTCAAGCACCAGGCGGCGTCGAGCAGTTCGCGGAGGTGATCGGGCTCGATCCGGTCGAGGTCGATGAGGATGTAGGGGTATCCGTCGTAGTGCGGGGTGGTGTAGAAAGCCGGATCACCGGAGGTGAGCATGGCATCCTTCTCCGCCATCTCGCACAGCAGTACGAGTCCGCCCTCGGCCTCCGACCGCAACCGCGCGAACCCCTTTCCGCTCACCTTCAGCGCGGGACTGCGCCACCACGTCGACTCCGCCACCTCGGGAAGTTCGGTGGCCAGCGCCACCACCTGCTGCCATGTCATCGCCACGCGATTCAGTCTGCGCCGCCGACGCGCCTGTGGCTTGGACGAATGTCGCCTCGGAGTGTGGACCTCCTGTGGTCTTTTCGGGCCGACCGATGCAACGGCCGACAACAATGATGTGCGACGACCCGAACCGCGACATGGCTCGCTACCGGTCCGACTGCCAGAGGGCGATCCTGGCAGGTCGCCGGACCCGCCTCGGAGCAGGTGCTACTCGAGAGGCTTCCGCAGGGCGGCGAGGAACATGGCGTCGGTGCCGTGGCGATGTGGCCAGAGTTGGGCGCCGGGGCCATCGCCGATATCGGTGACGCCGGGCAGGAGCTCGCGGGTGTCGAGTTGGATGGCGTTGGTGCGGCGGGCCGCGTCGGCGACGACGGCGACGGTCTCCAGGAGATGGGGGGAGCAGGTCGAGTAGAGGACCACGCCGCCGGGGCGCAGGAGATCCCATGCGCCGGCGAGGAGTTCGCGTTGCAGGACAACCAGTTCGGCGACATCGGAAGGGGTACGCCGCCAGCGGGCCTCTGGGCGGCGACGCAGTGCGCCTAGGCCGGTGCACGGTGCGTCGACGAGGATGCGGTCGTAGCCAGGGGCGAGGCCGCTGTTGCGACCGTCGGCAACGTGCACGTCGACGGGTAGGTCGCGGACCGTCTTGCGGACCAGCTCGGCGCGGTGTTCTGCCGGTTCGACCGCGTCGACGCGATGGCCGTCTATTGCGGCGATCGCACCGAGCAGGGCCGCTTTGCCACCGGGTCCGGCGCACAGATCGAGCCAGCGGCCGTTGTCCGTACCTTCCAGTTCTGCTCGGGTCAGCGCGAGTGCAACGAGTTGACTGCCCTCGTCCTGTACTGCCGCCATACCTTCGCGGACCGGCTCCAGCTTGCCGGGATCGCCGCCGCCGTCGAGGTAGACCGCGTACGGCGACCACTTGCCCTCTTCACCGCCGGTCACCAGTGCCAGTTCCTCAGCGGTGATATCGCCGGGACGAGCCACCAGATGCACGATCGGCCGAGCATCATCGGCCGCCAGCACATCCCGCAGTTCCCCGGCCCGAGCGCCGAGCGCATCCGCGAACGCCTGCGCGATCCAGACCGGATGCGCGAATTCGAATGCCAACCGGCCCACCGGATCTCGCGGCGCGAGTTCGTCCACCCAGGCATCGACGGACTTCTCCCCCGCCCGCCGCAGCACGGCATTCACGAAACCCGCTTTGCCCGCGCCGAATTCCGTGCGCGCCAATGCCACCGAGGTATCCACCGCCGCATGCGCCCCGATCCGGGTCCGCAGCAACTGATACACCCCGACCCGCAGCACATCCAGCAGCGGCCCATCGATCTCGTCAACCGGCCGCCCAGCACCCGCCGCGATCACCGCATCCAGCAGCCCGAGCGAACGGCAGGTCCCGTAGGTCAGCTCGGTCGCCAACGCCGCATCCCGCCCCGAAATCCGCCGCTCCCGCAGCAACCCTGGCAGCACAAGATTCGCGTAAGCCTCCCGCTCCCGCACCGCCCGCAACACATCCCGCGCCACGAGCCGCACCGGATCGCCGTATGCTACTGAATCCTTTGGCCGCCCACGGCCTTTCGTTGCTTCGGCAGGCCTGTCCGAAGCGCCACCGGCTCGGCCTGCCGCTGCAGCCGAACCCCGCGCAGGATTCGAACGCCGCTCACCACCACCCGCAGCCTGTCGCCCCTCGTTCGATCCGGCCGAACTGGACTTCGCCGGGCGGTTGGCCCGCCGCTGCCCGCCGGACGCCGCATCGCTCTCACCCCGCGCATGTCGGTCATTGCCAGACCGACTCGTGCCCCGGAGGCTGTCATCCCGTGCCGAAGACCGCCTCGTGGCATCGCCACGCCTCTCCGGATCGTCCTGTCCGCCGACTCCTCGGCCCTGCCATCCACCGCGCACCGAGCCTTTGTCCTGCGCCGAGCGCGAACCTTTGCGCTGCGACGAACCGTCCCCCGATGATGCGGACTTGCGCTGTTCGGTCATATTCCGCCGCTCTGATCGGGGCCGTGGCGCATCGCCACGGGTCTGGTCGGTGCGCCACGGTCGAGCTTCGTCGTCGCGCCGTATGGACTGCGAATTCTTCTGTTGTGCACCACTTTTCGATGACGTCGCGCGGGTGAGCCAACCGCCGTCGACGGATTTCTCGGCGGACTTGCGATTCGTCATCACTCGACCACCGCGCCAGGCTGCAGGCGCGCGCCGCGAGCCCAGTCGAGGGCGGACATCATGCGTTTGCCTTGTGGCTGAATCTGATCGAGGCGGACCGCGGTGGTCGCGGTGCCGACGAAGACGCCGGACTTGCGGACCTCGATCGCCCGTTCCGGCAGGACCTCCTCGACCATCTCGACCGGACCGACCTTCAAGCGGCTACCGTTCACCTCGGTCCAGGCACCGGGCGCGGGGGTGACCGAGCGAATGCGACGATTGATCGCCAGCGCGGGCTGATCCCAGCGGATATGTCCGGCCTCGACCGGCACCTTGGGTGCGTAGGAAACACCGTCATGAGCTTGCGGAACAGCTTGCAGCGTCCCGTCTTCCACGCCGTCGAGCGTCTTCTCGAGCAGTACCGCCCCGGTGTTCGAGAGCCGGTCGAGCAACGCGCCCGCGGTATCGGTCACCGCGATCTTCTCGGTCACCACACCGAAAACCGGCCCGGTATCCAAGCCCGCCTCGATCTGGAACGTGGACGCGCCAGTGATCTCGTCGCCCGCGTCGATTGCCGCCTGGACCGGCGCCGCGCCGCGCCAAGCAGGCAAAAGCGAGAAATGCAGATTGATCCAGCCGAACCGAGGGATATCGAGCACCCGCTGCGGAAGCAGCGCACCGTATGCCACCACCGGACAACAATCGGGCGACAATTCGGTGAGCTGCTCGATGAATTCGGGCTCGGCGGGGCGCCGCGGCGTCAGCACCGGAATGCCGTGCTCATCGGCGAGCCGCCCGACCGGCGACCGCTGCACCTTGCGCCCGCGCCCGGCGACCGCATCGGGGCGGGTCAGCACGGCGAGCACCTCGTGCCGCTCCGAATCGATGAAACGCTGCAGCGACGGGACCGCCGGTTCCGGTGTCCCCGCGAAGACAATGCGCATCAGCGGCCCCGTCCGAACGGTCCGGCCTCGGTCGAGCCGAGCGCACGCGAACTGCGCACGGTGATACCCGCGCTGAACCAATCGGATTCGCGAATGGTGCGCATCGCCTCCTTGCGCTGTGCGGGATCGAGCCGATCGATGAACAGCACACCGTCCAAATGATCGGTCTCGTGCTGCACGCACCGGGCCAGCAGGCCCTCAGCCGCGAATTCCACCGGCTTACCGTTCACGTCGACACCGGCTGCCCGCACCCGCAGCGCACGCCGCGTGTCATAGCGCAGCCCGGGAATCGACAGGCAGCCCTCGGGCCCGACCTGCTCCTCCGCACCGACCACCTCATAGGTCGGATTGATCAGATGTCCCCTGGCGTCCTCGGTGTCGTAGACGAAAACCCGCAGACCGACGCCGATCTGCGGCGCCGCCATCCCGACCCCGCCGTCGTCGTGCATGGTCTCGGTCAGATCGGTGACCAACTGCCGCAGCTCACGATCGAATTCGGTGACCTCCGCCGCACGTGATCGCAGGATGGGATCGCCGAAGAGGCGAACGGGCTGAATGGTCACGGTGGCGGCTCCCCAAAACGATGAACACGGTCGATTCATTCTAGAGAGCGACCCCGTTCACACCGATCTCCCCGACCGAACGGGGAAAAGCTGGTAGAACTCCAGTGCGGTCCGGGCGGGGTGTTCATCCCTCCGCCCGGCCGCCCGCGCTTGTCAAGGTTATTTCCGGCGTGTTTCCGAGCGCGGCTGAACGTCGACCGCATCGCCGAACCGACGTAGCGTCGATGGGGTGATTGTTCCTGAGCACCTGCCGACTACCGTCGGCGAGTTGCGCGCGGGCGGCCATCTGCCGCGCAGCGTGAAGTCCGAGATTCGCGAGAACCTGTTGTCCCGGTTGGGTTCCGGCGACGATCCCTGGCCGGGCATCGTCGGCTTCGATCGAACCGTCCTGCCGCAGCTGGAACGTGCGCTGCTGGCCGGCCACGATGTCGTACTGCTCGGTGAGCGCGGCCAAGGCAAGACCCGGCTGCTGCGCACCATGATCGGCCTGCTCGACGAGTGGACACCCGTCATCGCGGGTACTGAACTGGGCGAGCATCCGCTCGCACCGATCAGCCCGGCCGGTCGCCGACTGGCCGAGGAATTGGGCGATGACCTGCCGGTCACCTGGCGGCACCGCTCCGAGCGCTATGCGGAGAAACTCGCCACGCCGGACACCTCCGTCGGTGACCTGATCGGCGATGTCGACCCGGTCAAGGTGGCCGAGGGCCGCAGCCTCGGTGATCCCGAGACCATCCACTTCGGACTCGTACCGCGCGCCCACCGCGGCATCGTCGCCATCAACGAACTGCCCGATCTCGCCGAACGCATTCAGGTCGCGCTGCTGAATGTGATGGAGGAGCGCGATATCCAGGTCCGCGGTTACACGCTGCGACTGCCGCTCGACGTGCTGCTCGTCGCCACGGCCAACCCCGAGGACTACACCAACCGCGGCCGGATCATCACCCCGCTGAAGGATCGGTTCGGCGCGGAGATCCGCACCCACTACCCGCTGAGCGTCTCGGCCGAGGTGGCGCTGGTCCGGCAGGAGGCCGAACTGGTGGCCGAGGTCGGCGACCCGCTGATCGAGGTGCTCGCCCGGTTCGTGCGGCACCTGCGCGAATCGTCCGCCATCGACCAGCGCTCCGGTGTGTCCGCGCGATTCGCGGTCGCCGCCGCGGAAACCGTGGCCGCCGCCGCACTGCGCAGATCGGCGCTCACCGGCGAACACCCCGCCGTCGCGCGTCCCGTCGACCTGGAATCCGTACCCGCGGTATTGCGCGGCAAGCTGGAATTCGAGTCCGGTGAGGAAGGACGTGAGCAGGAGCATCTCACGCACTTGATGCGGCGTTCGTTCGCCGAGACCGGGAGTGCGCTGCTCGGTGGGCTGAACCTGCGACCGTTGGCGGAGGCAGTCGGCGACGGACATCTGGTCACCACCGGCGAACGAGTCCCCGGTAAAGACGTGCTGTCCGCGTTGCCGGAACTACCCGTCCTGCACGAGGTCGCGCGTCGGCTCGGGGTCGGCGCCGACGAACCGCCTGCTCGGATCGCATCGGCGGTCGAATTCGCGCTGGAAGCCCTCTACCTGGCCCGCCAGATAGCCAAGGACTCCGACGACGGCGTCGCGGTGTACGGCTCGTGACCGCCCCGGACCGCTACGCCTACGGGCCCTATCACGACGGGCCCGATCCACTGGCACCCCCGCTCGATCTGCGCGAGGCACTGGACCAGATCGGGCGCGACGTGATGGAGGGCAGCTCACCCCGCACCGCATTGGAGGAGCTGCTGCGCCGCGGTATGCGCGAAATGCGGGGGCTCGATGAGCTCACCCGGCAGGTGTGGCAGCGCCGCGCGGAGATCAGTCGACGACACCGGCTCGACGGCACCCTGCAACAGGTCCGTGAACTGCTGGAGCAGGCTCTGAAAGCCGAGCGACGCGAATTGTTTCCGGATCCATCCGACGACGCCAGATTCGCCGAAGCACAGCTGGACGCCTTGCCGCCGAGCACCGCGGCCGCCGTCAACGAGCTGGCCGAATACCAGTGGCGATCCGAAGCCGGCAGGGAGAGCTATCAGAAGATCCGCGACCTGCTCGGTCAGGAGCTGCTCGAATCACGGTTTCAGGGCATGAAACAGGCGCTGGAGAACACCACACCCGAGGATGTCGAGCGCGTCGGACGGATGCTGTCCGATCTGAACGATCTGCTCGCCGCGCATGCACGAGGCGAGGACACCGAACAGCAGTTCGCCGAATTCATGGCCGAGCATGGCGAGTTCTTCCCGGAGAATCCGCGCAATACCGATGAGCTGATCGATGCGCTCGCCGCCAGGTCTGCCGCCGCACAGCGCATGCTGAACTCGATGTCCGCCGAGCAGCAAGCCGAACTGGCCGGGCTGATCGGGCAGGCATTCGGCGATCCGCTCATTGCCCAGCAGGTCGCCGCCCTCGACGCCGCCCTGCGGGCGCTGCGACCGGGCGAGGACTGGGACTCCGCCCAACGGTTTCGCGGCAACGACCCGTTGGGCCTCGGTGCGGGCACCCAAGCCCTGCAGGATCTCGCCGAACTGGACGCGCTCGCCGAGCAGCTGAGCCAGTCCTATCCGGGCGCCAGCCTCGAGGATATCGATCTGGATGCCCTGGCCCGCCAACTCGGCGACGACGCGAGCGTGGATGCCGCCCGGCTCGCCGAACTGGAACGCGAACTGCGCAGACAGGGCGTATTCGAACGGGCGCCGGACGGCTCACTGCGGTTGACGCCCAAGGCTTTACGACGGCTCGGCGAGACCGCGCTGCGCGATGTCATCGGGCAGTTGCGGTCTCGACGCGGCGAGCGGGATACCCGGTTGGCCGGTGCGGCGGGGGAGCCGACGGGCGCCACTCGCACATGGCAGTTCGGCGATACCGAACCGTGGGACGTACCGAAGACCGTGCGCAATGCGGTGCTGCGTTCGATGTCGGTGGGCAGTCGCAGCGTCACGCTCGATGTGTCCGATGTCGAGATCATGGAAACCGAGCAGCGCTCGCGGGCCGCGGTCGCGCTCTGCGTAGACACCTCGTGGTCGATGGTGCAGGAGGGCCGGTGGCTGCCGATGAAGCGCACCGCCCTCGCGGTGCATCAGTTGATCAGCACTCGATTCCGCTCCGACGCACTGAGCCTGATCACCTTCGGTCGGCACGCCACCACCGTCGATATCGGCGAACTGACTGCGCTGGAAGGCGTGTGGGAACAGGGCACGAACCTGCACCACGCACTGCTGCTGGCGGCGCGCCATCTGCGCAGACATCCGGACGCGGTGCCCGTCGTGCTCGTCGTGACCGATGGCGAGCCGACTGCGCATCTGGAGCCGAACGGTGCGGCGTACTTCAATTGGCCGACCGCGCCGCGCACGCTGGCCGTGACGATGGCCCAGGTCGATGCCCTGGCCAAACTCGGCGCGTCGGTGACCGTCTTCATGCTCGGCGAGGATCCGAGCCTGGCCGCGTTCGTCGATTTGGTGGCCCGCCGCAGCCGCGGTCGCGTGGTGGCGCCGGATCTGGACGGACTCGGCGCCGCAGTGGTCAGCGACTACCTGCGCGGCAGGCGCGGTTGATCCGCTGGTCGCTGACCACGTGGTGATACAGCGACATCGCCTCGACCCCGAGCACTTCGGCCAACCGACGTATTGTCAGCCCTTCGATACCACTCTCGTCGGCGATGCCGATCGCCGCGGAGAGTACTCGCATCCGGCTCAACGGGATTCGAGACTCGCCTTCGGCGCGCATCTAAGAATCCACCCACACGGCGAAAATCCGGTATGGACAGCAGAACCGGGCGGAGGGCGATACCTCCGCCCGGTCGCCAGGGTCAGGAATGTCCGGCGATGATGACCTCGGGGATACCGGTGCCGAGCGGCACGTCCCGGCACGTCGGAGCGGGTGCGTGGACCGGGTCCAGCGTCCGCAGCAGCAGTTCCTGCACGAATGGGTCGTAGACCATGTGGAAGTGACCGGTCAGGTCGACCGCGCACTCGTCCTGTAGTGCGATGTTCTCCACATTCGGGCCGTGCAATGCGATATTGCTGAAGGGCTGAATCATCTCGTCGACGCGGCTGCCGATGGTCACGTAGTGCGGGCCGGGCACGGTGTCACCACCCGCGTTGAGTTCGGCCATCAGGGGCGACCCCTGCACCTGCTGCACCGCCGCGAGTGAGGTGACCCGCGCGAAGGCCTGCAGCGCACCCGGAATCGATTGCGCCACCGGCACCAGTCCGTACATCACCCCGCCGTAGCTCGGCGATGCAAGGCCGATCCACTTGCCGACCTTCGGCGCGCCATCGAGCTTGTTCACGTAGTAGCGAGTGACGTTGGCGCCCTGGGAAAATCCGACGATATCGACCTGGGTGGCATTGGTGGCGGCCAGCACCTGGTCGACGAATGCGCCGAACTGGTAGGCGCTCACCGCGATGTCCTCCGTGCCCCAGGTGTCCTTGCCGGGGGCGCCGCCGTAGTTGAGCGCGAAGACGCAGAAGCCGAGCGCCGAGACCTGCGGTCCGATGGCCGCCCAGTCGGAGTAGGCCGACGAATCGGTGCCGTGCGCCAGGACGACCGGGCGGGGATGCTCGGCGGTCGGCTTGCAGTCGAAGTTGTTGGTACCGGCCGGAGCCGCGTTCTTGTGCGTCTTCTGATAGACCGCAGCGGCCAGATGGTCCGGCTGTTCAGGACCGATTCGGGTGGGTACATCCGGCGGGCGATATCCGGCGACCGGCGCACTCACCGCCTCGGGATCAGCTGGTTGAGCGCCCGCGATCGGTGCCGCGCCGGAGCCGAAAACGACGGCTCCGGCCAAGACACCGGCAAACGCAACTCGCTTGAACTGTGATACTCCCCAACCCCACTGACCGTTCGGCTGTTCCATATCACAATGATGTACCCGATCGGCTCGAAAAGTGCACGCTCGAGCGATGTTTCACATTGCCATCACTTTTCGGGGGCATCGTCTTCGGCGAGAATGCGGTATAACGACTTACGCGCCTCGGTGAGCACCTCCGCGGCCCGAGTCGCCTGCTGCGGAGTACCCGCCGCCGCGACCTGAGCGGCCGCACCCATCAGCTGTCCGATGAGCGCACGCAGATCCATCGCCTGAGTGCCGACGTCCTCCTTGACATCGGCCCAGGGATCGCCGAGTTCGTCCCGATGCTCGGCGACGTAGGTCTCGCCCGCGGCGGTGAGCTTCGCGGTCTTGCGTCCGGCGACCTTCTCGATGAGCACCAGACCCTCGTCCTCGAGCTGCGCGAGCGCCGGGTAGATGGATCCCGGGCTCGGGCGCCAGACATCGTCGCTGCGCTCCCTGATCTGCTGAATCAGCTCGTAGCCGTGCATCGGACGCTCGGTGAGCAGCAACAACACCGCGGCACGCACGTCGCCGCGCCTGCCCCGACCGCCGCGGCCGCGCCCACGTCCGAATCCCGGACCGAAACCGGGCCCGAAACCAGGACCGAAGCCCGGGCCGAACTCGGGTCCGAAACCGTGCCGCCCCCCGCGGCGATGCTGGTGACGACCGGCGTCGACCTCGTCGTGCCCCGGCTTCCGCCAGCGGCCACGACCTCTGAATTCTCCGTATTCGATGTTTTCCATGTCAGCCTCCTTGGGCTCTCGTGTATATCTCACGCTATCGACGATATATCGGCAATGCATCGCATGCAAGAGTGATGCGTGACACGAACCGACCGGATGCTCTGATACGAGGAAGGGCCGCACATCGTCGACGCGCGGCCCGTGTCGGGACATGTCACACGAGCGAGATGTGCTGGTTGAGCAAGTCACCAACGAGCCGCCAGATGGCGGTCGACACCCGCGGACGGCAACCGAAGCCGTTATGTCGCAAGCGAATCGATCCAGCGCTCGAGCCGATGCCCCTCGGTCACCATGAGTTCCGGATCGCGGAAGGTATTGGTCAGCAACGAAATCCCCTGATAGGCGGCGAACAGCGCGACCGCGAGCTCTTCCGCATCCACGCGCCCCATTGCGGTGAACTGCTGCTCGATCCAGTCGAGCAGCGTGCGAATACTCGCCGCCGATGCCAGCTCCAGCCCGTCGCCACGTTTACCCAGCTCCGAGGCCAGAGTTCCGGTGGGACAACCGAATTGCACGGCGCGGTCTCGCTGGTCGACCCAGCCCCGAACCAGGGCCTTAAGCCGATCTCGCGGCTCGGCGCAGTGCTCCAGCGCGGTGATCAAGTCCCGCAACGTCTGCGCATGCGCGCCGAGTGCCGCCTCGACCAGCTGATCTTTGGTCTTGAAGTAGTAGTACACATTGCCGAGCGGAACCTCGGCGGTCCGCGCGATATCGGCGATGGTCGTCTTCTCGACGCCCTGCTCATGGAACACCTGGGCGGCCGCGGCGGCGAGGCGTTCCCGCTTGCCCAACTTGGGCGGCGTGCGCCGACCTTCGACCGAGTTAGTCATACAACTAACTATAGACAAGCGCTCGATCGGTCGACTACGGTCATTTTAGTCAGCCAACTAACTCAGGAGTGAACGTGATCGTAGTGACCGGAGCGACGGGCAATATCGGACGCAACCTCGTGCAGCATCTCGCCGCCGCCGGCGAGCAGGTGACCGCCGTATCTCGCGCGAACAAGGACATCGCAGTGCCCGACGGCGTGCGGCACCGGCGGGCCGATCTCGCCGAACCCGAAAGCCTCTCCCCCGCAGTCGAAAACGCGGATGCGCTCTTCCTGCTGCTGACCGGACCACAGTTGGTAACCGGACCTGATCCGGCGCGGTTCATCGAGGTCGCCGCGGCGGGCGGGGTCAAGAAGGTGGTGCTGCTGTCGTCGCAGGCGACGGGTACCAGGCCCGAACTCGCCTCACACGCGCGACTGCATGCGTTCGAGTCCGCGCTGCAACGGTCGGAGTTGGACTGGACGATTCTGCGGCCCACCGGATTCTTCTCCAACACCTACGCGTGGATCGAGTCGATCCGGGCTCAGCAGTTGATTGCCGCACCCTTCGCCGATATCGCACTGCCCGCCATCGATCCCGGCGATATCGCCGAGGTCGCCGCGACTGTATTGCGCACCGACGGCCACTCCGGGCGCACCTACGAACTGACCGGACCCGCAGCGATCAGCCCGCGCCAGCAGGCCCGTGCCGTCGAAGATGCGTTGGGAACCCCGCTGCGGTTCGTCGAACTCACCCGCGAGCAGGCGCGTTCCGGCATGTTGCGATTTATGCCGGAGGATGTCGCGGATGGCACGCTCGATATCCTCGGCACGCCGACGTCTGCCGAGCAGCAGGTCAGCGCCGATGTCGAACGGGTGCTCGGGCGGCCAGCGACCTCCTATGCCGAATGGGCGCGACGCAATCGCGCCATCTTCGGCTAACCCTGGCCACCGAGCCGAATTCGCTGCTCGCCCTCGCGATCTCGCACAGCGCTGCCGAGGGCGAGCAGCTTCTCAGCCGATGTCGACAGGATCGATTTGAACGCGGAGCGGGGCGTCGGAGCGATGGGTGCTGCGGACGGCCTGGGCGGCGGTAAGAGCGCGGGCCAGGGCGGCGCCGGAGGAGCGGTTCACGCGCAGGAGCATGCGTTCGACTTCGGCCGGGGTATCGCCGCTGTCGAAGGGTTTGCGGGCCCCCGGTGGGAGAGGTACTGGGCCGAGTAGGTCGACATTATCTGGAAGCTTTGCGGCTGAGAGCAATTCGGCGATGGAGTCCGAAGTACCGTCGATGACGGCCATTCGCACCGAGGGTGGAAAGCCGACCTCGGCGCGGCTGGCCACCTCGGCGCGGGCGTGGCCGAGCGGATCCCAGCGCAGTAGCGCTTGGACGGTCGGCGGCGAGGGTTCGGCCATGACGATGACCTGGCCGTGATTGCGCACCAGGGTGGCGGCCGACATCCAGCGGCGCAGCGTGTCCTCGGCGGCGCGCAGGTCCGCACGGCTCAGTAGCGCCCAGCCGTCGAGCAGCAGCGCGACGCCATAACCGCCGGGCAGCACCGGCTCCGCGCCGACGGTCGCGACAATCACCTGCGGGCCCGGTTCCACCGTGTCGAGCATCGCGCCGCCACTGGATCCGCGAATCGGCACGCCGGGGAACGCACGACCCAACTCCTCGGCGGTGCGAGCCGCGCCGATCACCACCGCACGCAGCGCCCTGGAAGCGCAAGCCGGACAGCGGAATGCGGCCTCGGTGATTCCGCACCAGCGGCACGCGGGACTATGCGCGGTCTCGCCCCGATGCCCGGCTCGTCCGTCCGGCAGGGAAAGTGGGCCATTGCAGTGCCGACATCGGGCGGGTGTACGGCATTTCGCGCAGGCCAGCGCCGGAATATATCCGCGCCGCGGCACCTGCACCAGCACCGCCGCACCTTCCGCGAGTGCGGATCGCGCGGCAGCGTAACCAACGGCCGGAATGCGGACCGCCCGCGCGACCGGGTCGCGCTCCATCGCGATATCGGAGTCACCCGGCGCACTGATGCGCGGCGAGAATTTGCGCACCACAGCACGATCGGCGACCAGATCATGCGCCCACCCCGAATCGACCACCGCCTGGATCTCCGCCGTCCGCGCGAATCCGGCAGCAACGAATGCCGCCCCGGTCTCATGCGCCCTCAGCATCGCGACTTCACGCGCATGTGGATACGGCGCCCGTGGCTCGGCATAGGTGTCGTCCCCGTCATCCCAGATCGCGATCAACCCGAGATCGATCGTGGGCGCGAACACCGCACTGCGCGTCCCGACAATCACCCGCGCAGTTCCCCGCAATGCCGCCAACCACCGCCGATACCGCGCGGCCGGTCCCAACCCTGCCGCCAATCCGACCGCCGAATCGCCCACCAGCCGAACGCATTCGGCCAACACCCGATCCAGATCCCGCTGATCCGGCACCATCAGAATCGCACTGCGCCCCCGCCCGACGACGACCGCCGCCAACTCCGCCAACCGCCGCGCCCAATCCTCCCCCGGCACCGCCTGCCACCCAGCCCGCACCCCTTTCCCCTGCCCCAGCGACGCCACAAACGTCACCCCATGGATATACCGCTCCCACGACGGCAAATCCACACCGTCCGGCACACCCGTCCGACCCGAATCAACCAGCGCCACAGTGTCATTCGCAGATTCGTTCGCAAGGACAGCGCCCACATCCGTTGCCGCGACGGCCTCCTCCGACTCCGCATCCGTGTTGGCTGCACCGGCCGAACCGGTCCCCTCCTGCCCTGCCGACATCCCGGCACCAGAATCCGCCACCGATTCGGTCGAATCAGCTGACGGCGGCTCCGATCCAGCACCAACAGCCGCCTCGTGGTCGACCCATCGCACGGGCGCCGGAACAGTACCGGACCGATCGCATGCAACGTCGACCGCCTCGTCCTCGCGACCCTCGGTGCGCGCCCCAGCGGAATGATCGAGCGTCGCGACCGCATCGACGGACGCAGCGGATTCGACAGAGACGGCGGTTGTCGCCGTCTGCGTCGTTCGATCCGCAGCTTCACCAGAGCCGCCATCAATTGATTCGGACGAATCTTCTTGCGGCACTTCGGGTTCGGCTGCCTTCTTCGAGCCGCCGTTCTCGGTGCGCGCATGGCGCGGCGGAATCGCGAGGCGCAGGACGTCGGCGCGCGTGCCTGCGTAGCGGGCGGCTACGGCAGTGGCGAGTCGCAGGATTTCCGGGGTCAGGACGCGTTCGGCGGAGACCACGCGTTCGAGTTCGACCAGTTTGCCGGTGTGTTCGCTATGGGACAGACGGGCCAGCAGATATCCATCGACGAGGCGGCCGGCGAACCGGACTCGGACCCGGACACCGGGTTGGGCGATTTCGTCCAACTCCGGGGGGACCAGATAGTCGAAGTCGCGGTCCAGGTGAGCAGGCGACAGCAGCGGGAGCACCCGAGCGATCGGGTGTCCCGCTGCTGTCGAATCGTGCCCCGCCGCGGCTCCGGCATCCGCGGGAGCCATGGCGGTGAGGTCCGCTGTGGATTGGTGCACGCGGCCCCGATGTAACTACAGGCCTACGGCCGCGCGCAGCTTGTCGGCACGGTCTGTGTGCTCCCAGGGCAGGTCGACGTCGGTGCGGCCGAAGTGGCCGTACGCGGCGGTCGGCGCGTAGATCGGGCGCAGCAGGTCGAGGTCGCGGATGATCGCGCCGGGGCGCAGATCGAAGACCTCGGTGATCGCCGTTGCGATTCGCGCCGGATCGACCTTCTCGGTGCCGAAGGTTTCGACGAACAGACCCACCGGTGCGGCCTTGCCGATGGCATAGGCGACCTGGACCTCGACCCGGTCGGCAAGTCCGGCCGCGACCACATTCTTGGCGACCCAGCGCATGGCGTAGGCGGCCGAGCGGTCCACCTTCGACGGATCCTTACCGGAGAACGCGCCACCACCGTGGCGCGCCATACCGCCGTAGGTATCGACGATGATCTTGCGACCGGTCAGGCCGGCGTCGCCCATCGGGCCACCGAGGACGAATTTGCCGGTCGGATTGACCAGCAGCCGGATATCGGAGGTGTCCAGGGTGGGCAGTTCCAGATCGGCAACCACCGCATCGACGACCTTCTCGCGGATATCGGGGGCGAGCAGATTGTCCAGGTCGATATCGGCGGCGTGCTGGGTGGAGATGACTACCGTGTCGAGGCGAACCGGGCGATCCCCGTCGTATTCGATGGTCACCTGGGTCTTGCCGTCCGGACGCAGGTACGGCAGCACGCCCGACTTGCGGACCTCGGTCAGCCGACGCGAAAGCCGGTGTGCAAGTGCGATCGGCAGCGGCATCAGCTCGGGAGTGTCGGTGTTGGCGTAGCCGAACATCAGGCCCTGGTCGCCCGCGCCCTGCCGCTCGATCTCGTCATCCGATCCGGCGGTGCGCGCCTCGTGCGAGGTGTCGACGCCCTGTGCGATATCCGGCGACTGCGCGCCGATCGCAATGTTCACACCGCAGGAATTTCCGTCGAAACCCTTTGCCGACGAGTCGTATCCGATTTCCAGAACCTTTTCGCGGACAATTTTCGGAATATCCGCATAAGCCGATGTGGTGACCTCACCCGCGACGTGGACTTGGCCGGTGGTAACGAGAGTTTCCACCGCGACCCGGCTGTGCGGATCCGCCGCAAGCAGGGCGTCGAGGATGGAATCGCTGATGGCGTCACAGATCTTGTCCGGATGACCTTCGGTCACGGACTCACTGGTGAAAAGGCGGCTGCCGGACGTGGGCACAGTTCTTCCCTCTCCCTCAACGGGTTACTCGTATCGGATTGCGACGGTAACGCGATGCGGCCACCGCACAACCCTTCATTCAGACTATTCCAAACCACCGACGCGACGGGGTTGTCGACAGGCAACTGTCTCAGACTATTGAAATCCGTCGACATATCGGGCCGGGGCTCCAGCCTCCAACACATCGACCAGTCCGGGTTGCGGTCGACAACAGCCTAACCATCACGCGGCGGCGTATCCACCGGACACCCTGGGTGCCCAGCAAACCAAGCGCCGCAATGGGTCTCAGCGCAGCAACGGACCGAGCGCATCCAGCACCCGGCTGCCGAGCAATGCCTTCGATCCGTGGTCGAGCGCCTGTTCGGTGCCGTCGGCACCGAGTAGCCAGCCGTCGTTGGTGTCGACCTCGAACGCCTTGCCCTCGCCGACCGCGTTCACGACCAGCAGATCACAGCCCTTGCGCGCCAGTTTGGCCCGCGCGTGCGTGAGCACATCGCCGTGTTCGTCACCGGTTTCGGCGGCGAAGCCGACGATCGCGGTTCCGGGTAGCTGACCGTCGCGGCGCGCCTGAACCAGTCCGGCGAGAATATCGTCGGTCTTGGTCAGCGGGATCACGTCGGGCTCGTGTGCGCCCTTCTTGATCTTGGCGGCGGCCACGGTGGTCGGCCGGAAGTCGGCGACGGCCGCGGCCATGATCACCGCATCCGCACCGAGCGCATGCTTCTCGACGGCGGTCTTGAGTTGTTCGGCGGTCGTGATGTGCACGAGGTCGACGGCGGCGGGTGCGGCCATCTCGATCGTATTGCCCGCGATCAACGTGACCTGGGCGCCGCGCTGTGCGGCGACCCTGGCCAATGCGTAGCCCTGCTTGCCTGAGCTGCGATTGCCGAGGAAGCGCACCGGATCCAGCGGTTCCCTGGTGCCGCCCGCGGTGATCACCACGCGGCGGCCCACCAGATCGCGCGGTATGGCGTCGGCGCGTTCCAGCAGCAGCGTCGCCAGCCCGAAGATCTCCTCGGGCTCAGGCAACCGTCCGGGACCGGTATCGGTACCGGTCAACCGGCCCGACGCGGGTTCCATGACGATCGCACCATGCGCGCGCAGCGTCGCGACATTGGCGACGGTGGCCGGATGCTCCCACATCTCGGTATGCATCGCGGGCGCGAACAACACCGGACATCGGGCCGTCAGCAACGTGGCGGTGAGTAGATCGTCGGCGCGGCCCTGTGCGGCACGCGCCATCAGATCAGCGGTCGCCGGGGCGATGACCACAAGGTCCGCCTCCTGGCCCAACCGCACATGCGGCACCTCGGGCACATCGGTGAACACATCGGTGTGCACCGGGTTCCCGGAGAGTGCCTCGAAGGTTGCCTTGCCGACGAACTGCAGCGCCGACTCGGTGGGGATCACCCGTACCTGGTGCCCGGTCTCGGTGAACCGGCGCACGATCGAACAGGCCTTATAGGCGGCGATCCCTCCGCCGACGCCGACGACGATCCGTGTGGTCACTACGCCTCCGGCCTAGATGGGTTGTTACTCGCCTTCGGAGTGCTCGAGCAGGTCGGAGTGGATCTCACGCATCGCGACCGACAGCGGCTTCTCCTGCAGGCCGGGCTCGACCAGCGGGCCGACGTATTCGAGAATGCCGTCGCCGAGCTGGTTGTAGTAGTCGTTGATCTGACGGGCCCGCTTGGCCGCGTAGATCACCAGCGCGTACTTGGACGAGGTGCGCTCGAGCAACTCGTCGATCGGGGGGTTGGTGAGGCCGACCGGAGTGTCGTATGCGGGCGCGGGCTTGATGTCCGTACTGCTCACTGAGAGGGCTCCTGCGGGGATCGGTTCTTCAGGCTGGGTGGTTTTCCGAGAGTGCGGGTCACGAACTCGAATTTGTGCTAACGAACAACGATACCAACTGCTCACAGGCGCTGGTCACCTCGTCGTTCACTATGACGATGTCGAACTCGTCACAGGCCGCCAATTCCGTCCTGGCGGTCTCCAACCTGCGGGCGATCACCTCGGGTGATTCAGTGCCCCGCGAGGTCAGCCGGGAAACCAGTTCGTCCCAGCTCGGCGGGGCGAGAAATACCAGCAGCCCCTCCGGCATGGCCTTGCGCACCGACCGCGCGCCCTCGAGGTCCACCTCGACGAGCACCGGCAGGCCGGCTGCGAGTGCGTCACGGACCGGTGCGGCCGGCGTGCCCGAGCGCTGCAGTCCCCCGTGGATATCTGCCCACTCGAGGAGTTCGCCCGCCGCGATCATGGCGTCGAACTCCTCCCGGGACACGAACCGGTAGTCGCGGCCGTCGACCTCCCCGGGCCGGGGGGCCCGGGTTGTCGCCGACACGCTGAAGACCAGTTGGGGCAGCCGCTCGCGGACGCAGCGGACCACGGTCGACTTGCCCACGGCCGAGGGGCCGACCAGTACTACCAGTCGACCCTTCCGCGTGTGTTCGACCACCTTGGTGGTCAGGCGAAGTCGAATCGGGCGAGCAGCGCCTTGCGCTGCCGATCACCCAGTCCGCGCAGACGCCGGGTGGGGGCGATCTCCAGCTCGCTCATGATCTCCGCCGCCTTGACCTTGCCCACCTTGGGCAGGGCCTCCAGCAGCGCCGACACCTTCATCTTGCCGAGGATCTCGTCGGATTCGGCGTCTGTGAGGACCTGCTTCAGGTCGGTGCCGCCACGCTTCAGGCGCTCCTTGAGCTCCGCCCGAGCACGGCGAGCGGCAGCCGCCTTCTCCAAAGCAGCGGCGCGCTGCTCGTCAGTCAGCTGGGGAAGGGCCACGGTTCCTCCGTCTCATCGTTCATTGCATCAACTCCTGCCGGTAAACCCAGCAGTCTCAGCGACCGTACCCACGACGTTGCTCGATTGCGAACCCACCCCCCAGGTCAGCGCATGATTCGCCGATGTCGTAGGGGTGAGCCCGGCGGGATGCGCGCAGCGCGTCGATCACTGCGGTGATCCTACCGCCGAAAGAGCGAAATGCCCCGCTAGCAGGGCGTTTTCATGGCGAAAGTGGGTTAGCGGACTGGTTGCGGCGACGTCCCGCATCGGACCAGCAACCGGTCACCTGTCCGACCTGGAACTTTCTAGGATTTTTCCGCGTGTCGCGTTGTTCTTGCGCGTGTCGGAGCGGAAATGACCGATTACGGGCTCCTGCACCCGCCCGACCGACGCCGGCCCCGTGGAAAGCCACAAAAATCCTGACCTTCGCTTGGACCGCAGCGTGGCGAGAGCGAGCGGCACTGTGTGCCGGTCCAGTTGGCTCCGTGATCGATCAGGACGCCGCCCCGGCCACCGGTATGCCGGATAACAGGAAAATCGGCGCAGGGGGCCGCACAGCTGTTCGATATGACACGTCATGCCCCGCTCAACGGGTCCTCCCCTGCCCCCAAAAAGCGAAATGGACCGACGCCGAAGCGTCGGTCCACCGCAGTCGTCACCGCGTCATCGCCGCAGGAACGCGAACTCCTCCTGCAGCGCGCTCACCTTGGCACGCAGTGCCGAGACGGACGGGCCGTGGCGCAGCACCTCGCGCGAGGCGTTGGGCACAACCGCGTGCAGCATGTGATCGGAGACCAGCTCACGCACGGTTTCCGGACCGCCCCCCTGCGCGCCGACGCCCGGCATCAGGATCGGGCCGTTGAGCCGAGCGAGATCCGGCGCCTCGGTGAGGGTGGCCCCGAGCACAACGCCGACCGAGCCGAATTCCTGGCCCGCATTGCACTGCGCCGCCGCATCCACCATGGTCTGCGCGATCGTGCTGCCGTCCGCGGCGAGTGCCCGCTGGACCTGTGCACCTTCGGGATTCGAAGTGGCGGCGAGTACGAAAAGACCGCGGCCGTTCGCCTGCGCCAGTGTCAAAGCCGGTGCGAGCGAACCGAATCCGAGATACGGCGAAACCGTAAGAGCATCCGAGCCGAGCGGCCCATCGGCGAGCCAGGCGCGGGCATAGGCGTCCATGGTGGAGCCGATATCGCCGCGCTTGGCGTCGGCGAGCACCAGGGTGCCCGAGGCGCGCAGCACCTCGATGGTGCGCTCCAGTACCGCGATCCCGCCACAACCGTAGGCCTCGAAGAAGGCGACCTGCGGTTTGATCAGCGCGACCCGGCCGTCGAAAGCCTCGACGCAGATCTCGGCGAATTTCTCGACACCATCGACATCGTCGGTCAGGCCCCACGATTCGAGCAGGCCGGGATGCGGATCGATGCCGACGCACAGTGGCCCGAAATGCCGCATGGCGTGCTGCAGTCGGGCACCGAAGGTCTTCATCGCTGCGTCTCCTTGGTCAGCCACGCAGCACCGAATGCAGTTCCTGCAGCGAGCGCACCCCGATGCCGCCGTTGATGCTCGCCTCGATGCCCTGAACGGCCGCGGCCGCACCCTGCACCGTGGTGATGCACGGAATGTTCACACCGACGGCCGCCGTGCGGATCTCGTAGCCGTCCACGCGCGGCCCGGAGTTGCCGTAGGGGGTGTTGAACACCATGTCTACCTCGCCGTCGCGGATCTGCTCCACGATGGTCGGCCGATCGGCCGGGCCCTGCTCGGAATGCTTGCGTACCTGTTCGCACGGAATTCCGTTGCGGCGCAGCATTTCCGCGGTGCCCTCGGTGGCCAGGATGCGGAAGCCGAGGTCGTTGAGGCGCTTGACCGGGAACACCATGGCGCGCTTGTCGCGGTTGGCGATCGAGACGAAGACGGTGCCCTCGGTCGGCAACGATCCGTAGGCCGCGGCCTGGCTCTTGGCGAAGGCGGTGCCGAAGTCGGCGTCGATGCCCATGACCTCACCGGTGGACTTCATCTCCGGCGAGAGCAGCGAATCCACGCCGCTGCCGTCGGCCTTGCGGAACCGGTGGAACGGCAGCACCGCTTCCTTCACCGCGACAGGTGCGTCGAGCGGCACATGGCCGCCGTCGCCCTCAGCGGGCAGCAGCCCTTCCTTGCGCAGTTCGGCGATGGTGGCGCCCATGGTGATCCGTGCCGCTGCCTTGGCCAGCGGCACCGCGGTCGCCTTGGAGACGAACGGAACCGTCCGGCTCGCGCGCGGATTCGCCTCGAGCACGTAGAGCACGTCGTCCTTGAGCGCGTACTGCACATTGAGCAGGCCCTTGACGCCGATGCCCTTGGCCAGCGCGATGGTCGAGCGGCGCACCGCCTCGATATCGCTACGGCCCAAGGTGATCGGCGGCAGTGCGCAGGCGGAGTCGCCGGAGTGGATGCCCGCCTCTTCGATGTGCTCCATCACACCGCCGAGGTAGACCTCGTCACCGTCGCAGAGCGCGTCGACGTCGATCTCGATGGCGTCTTCCAGGAAGCGGTCGACCAGCACCGGATGTTCCGGGCTGAGTTCGGTGGCACGGGAGATATAGCCCTCTAGCGAGGCCTCGTCATAGACGATCTCCATACCGCGTCCGCCGAGGACATAGGACGGGCGCACCAGCACCGGGTAGCCGATGCCGGCGGCGATCTTCTTGGCCTGCGCGAAGGTGGTCGCGGTGCCGTACTTCGGCGCGGGCAGGCCCGCGGCGACCAGCACGTCACCGAATTCACCGCGATCCTCGGCCAGGTCGATGGCGGCGGCGCTGGTGCCGACCACCGGCACACCGGCATCGGTGAGGCGCTGCGCCAGACCCAGCGGGGTCTGGCCGCCGAGCTGCACGATCACACCGGCGACGGTGCCCGATTCGGTTTCGGCGTGGTAGACCTCGAGCACATCCTCGAAGGTCAGCGGCTCGAAGTAGAGCCGGTCGGCGGTGTCGTAGTCGGTGGAGACGGTCTCCGGGTTGCAGTTGACCATGACGGTCTCGTATCCGGCCTGCGAAAGCGTCTGCGCCGCATGGACACACGAGTAGTCGAACTCGATACCCTGACCGATCCGGTTCGGACCGGAACCCAGGATGATCACCTTGTCCCGTTCACGCTGCGGCGAGACCTCCGACTCGGCCGCGGGGTCGAGCTCGTAGGTCGAGTAGTGATACGGGGTTTTGGCCTCGAACTCCGCGGCGCAGGTGTCGACGGTCTTGAAGACCGGACGGATACCGAGCCGGTGCCGCAGTGCGCGCACGCCGGTCTCACCCGCCAATTCCGGTCGCAGCGCGGCGATCTGGCGGTCGGAGAGGCCATAGTGCTTGGCGCCGCGCAGCAGCGGCTCGTCCAGTACGGGCGCGTCGATGAGCTCCCGGCGCAGCTCGACCAGCCCGGCCACCTCGGCGACGAACCAGGGGTCGATGCCGGAGGCCGCGGCGACGTCCTCGATGCTCGCGCCCAGGCGCAGCGCCCGTTCGACCTGGTAGATGCGCCCCTCGGTCGGAGTGCGCAGATCTTCGAGGATGGCCTCGGTATCGGTCCAATTGCCATCGTCCTGGGTCCAGAAGCCAGCGGCCTTGGTTTCCAGGGAGCGCAGCACCTTGCCGAGCGCCTCGGCGAAGTTGCGGCCCAGCGACATCGCCTCGCCGACCGACTTCATGGTGGTGGTCAACGTGGCGTCGGCGCCCGGGAACTTCTCGAAGGCGAAGCGGGGGGCCTTGACGACCACATAGTCCAGGGTCGGCTCGAAACAAGCCGGGGTTTCCTTGGTGATGTCGTTGACGATCTCGTCCAGGGTGTAGCCGATGGCCAACTTGGCCGCGATCTTGGCGATCGGGAAACCCGTCGCCTTGGAAGCCAATGCGGACGAGCGCGAGACGCGCGGGTTCATCTCGATGACGATCAGGCGGCCGTCGCGCGGGTTCACCGCGAACTGGATATTGCAGCCACCGGTATCCACGCCGACCTCGCGCAGAATGTCGATGCCCAGGTCGCGCAGCCGCTGGTATTCGCGGTCGGTGAGGGTCATGGCGGGTGCGACGGTGACCGAATCGCCGGTGTGCACACCCATCGGGTCCACATTCTCGATCGAGCAGACGACCACGACATTGTCGCGGCCGTCGCGCATCAGCTCGAGTTCGTATTCCTTCCAACCCAGGATGGATTCCTCGATGAGCACATTGGCCGTCGGCGAGGCGGCCAGACCACCGCCCGCGATCCGATCCAGGTCCTCGTCGTTGTAGGCCATGCCCGAGCCGAGCCCGCCCATGGTGAACGACGGCCGCACAACCACCGGAAAGCCCAGGTCCGCAACGGTTTCGCGGACCTCGTCCATGGTGTGGCAGACCCGCGAGCGAGCGCTCTCGCCGCCGACCTTGGCGACGATGTCCTTGAATTTCTGCCGATCCTCACCACGCTGGATGGCCTCGAAATCGGCGCCGATCAGCTCGACGTTGTATTTCTGCAGCACACCGCGCTCATGCAGGGCGACCGCGGTATTCAGCGCGGTCTGCCCGCCGAGGGTGGCCAGAATGGCGTCGGGGCGTTCCTTTTCGATGACCTTCTCGACGAATTCCGGGGTAATCGGCTCCACATAGGTGGAATCGGCGAATTCCGGATCGGTCATGATGGTCGCCGGGTTGGAGTTCACCAGCGATACCCGCAGGCCTTCGGCCCGCAGCACCCGGCACGCCTGGGTGCCGGAGTAGTCGAATTCGCACGCCTGGCCGATGACGATCGGGCCGGAGCCGATCACCAGGATGTGCTTCAGATCCTCGCGGCGAGGCATCAGGCTCCTTCCATGAGACCGGCGAAACGGTCGAAGAGATAGGCGGCGTCGTGGGGTCCGGCGGCGGCCTCCGGGTGGTACTGCACCGAGAATGCGCGGCCGTCGACCAGGCGCACGCCCTCGACGGTGCCGTCATTGGCGCACACGTGGCTGACCTCGGCCTTGCCGAACGGGGTGTCGAACTGTTCGCCCTGTTCGCCCTCCAGTGCGAAGCCGTGGTTCTGCGCGGTGATCGAGATCCGGCCGGTGTCGTGTTCGACGACCGGGACATTGATGCCGCGGTGGCCGAACTTCATCTTGTAGGTCTTGCGGCCGAAGGCGCGGCCGAGGATCTGGTTGCCGAAGCAGATACCGAACAGCGGCAGCCCCTTCTCCAGCACACCCTGGGTGATGGCGACCGCGCCGTCCTGGGTGGCCGGGTCGCCGGGACCGTTGGACAGGAAGACGCCGTCGGGCTTCAGGTCCAGGATCTGGTCCAGCGAGACGGTCGAGGGCACCACATGCACCCGCATGCCGCGCTGGGCGAACATGCGCGGGGTGTTGGTCTTGATGCCGAGGTCGACCGCGACAACAGTGAAGCGCGGGTCGCCGTGCGGTTCGATCGTGTACAGCGCGTCGGTGCTGACCTCTTCGGCCAGATCCGCGCCGAGCATCGATGGCTGTCCATTCACCCGGGCCAGCAGTTCGTCGGCGTCGGCGAGCGCCGAACCGGAGAAGATGCCCGCCTTCATCGAACCGCGGGTGCGCAGGTGGCGCACCAGCGCGCGGGTGTCGATACCCGCGATGCCGACGATCTGCTGGCGGTCCAGTTGGTCCTGCAGGGTGCCGGTGGAGCGCCAGTTCGACGCGACGCGCGAGGCGTCGCGGACCGCGTATCCGGCGACCCAGATCTTGCCGGATTCGTCGTCCTCGTCGTTCCAGCCGGTATTGCCGATCTGCGGGGCCGTGGCCACCACGATCTGGCGGTGGTAGCTGGGGTCGGTGAGGGTCTCCTGGTACCCGGTCATCGCGGTGCAGAACACCGCCTCACCGAGTGTTTCGCCAACCGCGCCGAAGGCCGTGCCGCGGAACACCCGGCCGTCCTCCAGCACCAACGCTGCCTGATCTGGCCCACCGGTCACCCGACCACCGCCTCCCATCGAATCGCTTCGCGATCCTGCATTCATTCGTCGTCTCCCGTCATCGCCCTGGCCCACGCCGGGTACACCGTCTTGTCGTCACCTCGGAAACCGGTATCAATCTCGGTTCCGGTCGGCAGCTTCCAGCGAATTACCAGCACACCATCTTCCGTCATCACCTTGCCCGCATGGCCACGTTCGGCCCGCACGGCCGTAATGGATTCCTGCGGAATCCAGATCACCGTCGCACCGTCGCGCTCGAGCAGAATCCCCCGTTCGAACCGCGTGAGTTCCGCTGTGGCCCGGAAGCCCAAGTCCCCCACCGCGATCCGGTCCTGCCAGCTCGGCGCGATGGTGCTGCCGAGATACATCCCGGAGGTCGGCTCGAGCACCTGGGCGCCGAGATCACCCGGCACGTGCGGTAGTTCGCCGATGCGCGCCGCCTGGCGCGCGGCTCGGTTCAGCCAGCCCCGGTACATCAGCCAGACGCACAGAACGAACAGTGCGATCAACCCGACCACCAACAGCGTTCTCATTTACGAACCTCCGACCGCCTTGCCCTCACGGGCAGTTACCCGGCCTCGGAGCAACGTCGTCGTCACTCGAGCCGGAAACGTCATGTCCTCGAACGGCGTGTTGTTCGAAATGCTGGCGAGTTCGGCGGCCCGCACGGTCCAGGTCGTATCTGGATCGACCAGCGTGAGGTTGGCGGGTTCGCCGACCTCGATCGGGCGGCCATGGCCGTCTAGTCCGACGATTTCGGCTGGACGCTCGCTCATCACCCGGGCGACACCGCGCCAGTCCAGCAGGCCGGGTTCGACCATGGTCTGCACGATGATCGACAGCGCGGTCTCCAACCCGAGCATGCCAGGGCGGGCGGCGGCGAATTCGCAGCACTTGTCCTGTTCGGCGTGCGGGGCATGATCGGTGGCGACGCAGTCGAGGATGCCCTCGGCGAGTGCCCGCCGCAGCACGATGGTGTCGGAGACCTCACGCAGCGGCGGGTTCACCTTGTTGACCGCGTCGTAGGTCTCCAGGCGTGAGTCGTCGAGCAGCAGATGGTGCGGGGTGACCTCGGCGGTGATCGAAATGCCCTGCGCCTTGGCCCATTTAACCAATTCGACGGTACCCGCCGTGGAGGCGTGGCAGATATGGACGCGGGCACCCGCGTCGCGGGCCAGCAATGCGTCGCGAGCCACGATCGACTCCTCCGCGGCGCGCGGCCAACCTGCCAGACCGAGGCGGGCGGCAGCGGGACCTTCGTGCGCGACAGCGCCTTTGGTGAGGCGCGGTTCCTCGGCATGCTGAGCGATCAAGACGCCGAGGGAGTTCGAGTACTCCAGTGCGCGGCGCATGAGCAGCGGGTCGTAGACGCAGTGGCCGTCATCGGAGAACATGCGCACCGCACCGACGCCGGCCGCCATGGTGCCCATTTCGGCGAGTTGCTTACCCTCCAAGCCGACCGTGACCGCACCTACCGGATACACATCGACCAGGCCGACCTCTTGGCCGCGCCGCCACACGTGATCGGTGACAACCACCGAATCGGCGACCGGGTTGGTATTGGCCATGGCGAAGACCGCGGTGTAACCGCCGAGCGCCGCCGCGGCGGAACCGGTTTCGATGGTTTCGGTGTCCTCGCGGCCGGGTTCGCGCAGATGGGTGTGCAGATCGACGAAGCCGGGCAGCAGGATCTGGCCCCGCGCGTCGATGACCTCGGCGTCGATAATGCCGAGATCGGTTCCGATGGCGGCGATTACACCATCGCGCACGAGTACGTCGACCGGCTCGCCCTCGCCGTACGGCCGGACACCCTCGAGCAGCAGACTCATGCGACAGCCTCCTGGGTACCGACCAGCAGCCGGAACAGCACGGCCATCCGCATATGCACTCCGTTCGTCACCTGTTGCAGAATCGCCGCCTGCGCGGAATCCGCCACGGGCGAGGCGATTTCCATGCCGCGCAGCATCGGACCCGGATGCAGGACGACCGCGTTCTCGTCCAACAGCGCGAGCCTGCGCTCGGAAAGTCCGTAGTTGACCGAATATTCGCGGGCCGACGGGAAGAAGCCGCCGTTCATCCGCTCCTGCTGCACCCGCAGCATGAGCACCGCATCGGCGCCGGGCAATTCGGCGTCCAGCGAAGCCGAGATCCGGGCAGGCCACAGGTCCGCGCCGACCGGTAGCAGCGTGCGCGGCGCGACCAGCACCACCTCGGCACCAAGAGTATCGAGCAAGAAGACATTCGAGCGCGCGACCCGGCTGTGCAGGATATCGCCGACGATGACGATCCGCTTGCCCTCGATATCGCCGAGACGCTGACGCAGTGTCAGCGCGTCCAGCAGCGCCTGCGTCGGATGCTGGTGGGTGCCGTCACCGGCATTGATGATGGCCGGACCCTGCCGCCCCTCGGAAACCGCCCAGCCATCCATCCAGCGCGCGATCTGATGCGCGGCGCCGGAGGCCGGATGCCGGACGATGAGTGCGTCGGCTCCCGCCGCGTGCAAAGTCAGCGCGGTATCGCGCAGTGATTCGCCCTTGGAGACCGAGGAGCTGCTCGCGCTGACATTGATCACATCGGCGCTCATCCACTTGCCCGCGACCTCGAACGAGACCCGGGTGCGAGTCGAGTTCTCGTAGAACACCGTCATCACGGTGCGCCCGCGCAGCGTCGGCAGCTTCTTCACCTCGCGGCCCAGCAGCGCCTGTTCGAAGCGTTCGGCCTCGTCGAGCAGCTCGGTGGCGGTGGCATGATCGAGATCGGTCACCGTCAGCAGATGTCTCACGACTCCACCTCGCTAGCGCTCGGCTCCGCCGTTCGACCTCCGGTCGCTGTGTTGATGGTTCGCTCGCTGCACTCGCTCACGACTCCACCTCGCTAGCGCTCGGCTCCGCCGTTCGACCTCCGGTCGCTGTGTTGATGGTTCGCTCGCTGCACTCGCTCACGACTCCACCTCGCTGACACTCGCTCCGGCGAGCCGGTTCACTGCGCTTCCTCCTGGTGCAAATAGACGCCGTCACGGCCGTCGTGTTCGGTGAGCAATACGGATATGTCCTCGCTGCGGGAGGTCGGCACGTTCTTGCCGACGAAATCCGCGCGGATCGGGAGTTCGCGATGGCCGCGGTCGATGAGCACCGCGAGTTGGACCGCGCGCGGACGGCCCAGATCGCGCAGACCGTCGAGGGCCGAGCGCACGGTGCGACCGGAGAAGAGCACGTCGTCGACCAAGACCACGAGTGCGTCCTCGATGCCGCCCTCGGGCACCGAGGTGCGCTCGAGTGGGCGGTGTGGGCGGCTGCGTAGATCGTCGCGATAGAGGGTGATGTCGAGCGAGCCGAGGGCCGGGCGGACGCCGGAGAATTCCTCGATCTTGTCGGTGAGTCGCGCGGCCAGCGTGGTGCCGCGGGTGGGAATACCGATCAGCACCACGCGCGGTGCGTCCGGCTCGCCCGCATCCAGGGCGGTTTTTTCGATGATCTGATGCGCGATGCGCGCGATGGTCCGGCCGACGTCGGAGGGAGACAGCAACTCGCGTCCCGCGCTCACCCACTCCGGGGTGTGTCGCTGCGACGTTTCGGCAGCGCCGGACTTGGCGGCCCGTTCCTCGGGCACAGCCATGCCGACCTCCTTCCCCGCCTCACCGGACGGTCCGTTAAAGGATGTCTTTACGGCATGCAGCCTAGCAGCGCCTTTTGCACTGTTTTAACCAGGCATATCCCGCTGTGAGCAGGGCCACGCGCGGTTCGGACACTCCGGACATTCCGGGAGGTTCACGCTTCGCGGACCGCGATGACGACTCCGATGTCCGGATCGTTCAAAGCGACGGGGCGGTCCATGGCGGCGACCATATCGTCCCAGCTACGGAATTCGGTATGCCAGCCGTGTTCGTCCAGCCAGGTTCTGGCGTCGGCGCCGAGGCCGGTGCGTGGACGATCCGCGCCCTCGTCACCGCGGACCAGGCGTTTGAGTTCGGCGTACGGTCGAGCATTTTCGTCGACGGCGAAGCGGCTGACACCGAAACGGCTTCCCGGAGCGGATAATTCGGTCAATGTGGTGACCACGTGCAAAGCGTATTCGTGAGTCAGGTAGCCCAGGACGCCCTCGTCCACCCAGTGCGTGGGCAGATCCGGCCGAAATCCGTGCTCTGCGAGCAGCTTTGCCCAGTCGTCGCGCAGATCGATGGCCAGCACCTCGCGGTCACAGCGAGGTTGCGCATGTGCCGCGGCAAGCACCGGTTCCTTGAACGCGAACAGCTCCGGCAGATCGATCTCGAACACTCGAACATCGGCGGGTAGCGCCATGCGGAATGCCCTGGTGTCCAAGCCCGCACCGATCAGCACGATCTGGCGTATCCCCTGTTCCACCGCCTCGGCGACCCGGTCGTCGACGAGCCGGACGCCGGCCGTGCGGCCTTCGAAGAACATATCGGCGACCTCTTCCAGCCGCGCCCAGCGCTCGATTCCTCCGTCGACCTCGCGGTAGGCGTCGCGTGCCGCGTCGACGAACAGCTGCGCGAACGGGTCGTCGTACAGGCGGTCCGTGCGCACGGCTTCCTTCGCGCGGATGACCGCGACACCGATCGCGGTCAATGCGACACCTGCCATGGGCGCCTTCGGATGCGTTTCTGTCATTACTGCCTCCCCAATAGATAACTTGTCGCCCGGCTAGCAATTCGGGCTCAGCGCAGACGCTAGGCTTCCGCTAGCCGGTCGTCAAGCAAAAAGAGAAGGACGCCATGGACGGACGTCGCAGCGATACGCGTGAGCGGATTCGTACTGTCGCAATGGAATTGTTCTCCGAACGCGGCTACGAGAAGACCTCCCTGCGCGAGATCGCCGACCGCCTCGGTGTCACCAAGGCCGCGTTGTACTACCACTTCCGAACCAAAGAAGACATCGTCGCCAGCCTCTCCGACGACTTACGCCGCGGCATCGACGACATCGTGACCTGGGCCGAGAGCGCACCGCCCGGCCCGGACCGGGCCAACGAAATCCTCACCCGCTACGGCGCACTCCTGCACGGCATCGGCCGCAGCATGGTCCGCTTCTGGCACGAGAACCAGCCCGCCTTCCGCCAGCTCGACTTCGGCTCGAGCATGCGTTACCAGTTCCGCGTGCTCGCCGACCTGATGGCCGAACCGGACAACCCGCCGCTCGCTGTCTTCCGCGCACGTGAAGCCCTGCTTGCGATCAGCTGGAGCACCGCCATGATGGGCGATCTTCCGCTCACCGACGACGAGTGCTACGCCGCCGCCGTCGACATCGCGCGGGACATCCTCACCAAGAATTGATGACCGTTTTTCGCTAGCACATATGTTCGATGACGCGTAGATTCGGCGGCATGTCGACACCGCTGCAGGGATCGTTGCTCGCCGGGTTCGGGGACGTCGAGGTGGGCGGGCTCGATGGTGTGCAGCGGACGGACTTGCCCCATGGCGCCTGGATGGATCTGCTGCCCGGGTGGATGTCGGGGGCGGACTTGCTGTTCGAACGGTTGGCGGACGGGGTGCCATGGCACGCGGAGCGGCGGTCGATGTACGACCGGGTGGTGGATGTGCCGCGACTGCTGTGTTTCTACGAGGAGGATGCACAGTTGCCGGATCCGGCACTGGACGAGGCACGGGAGGCGCTGACCGCACATTATCGCGAGGAACTCGGCGAACCGTTCCGCACAGCCGGGTTGTGCTACTACCGCGACGGACGCGACAGTGTGGCCTGGCACGGCGATACCATCGGGCGCGGGGCGACCCATGACACCATGGTCGCCATTGTTTCGATCGGTGCGCCGCGTGCGCTGCTGCTGCGACCGCACGGGGGCGGTGCAAGTCTTCGATTTCAGGTCGGACACGGGGATCTACTGGTCATGGGCGGCTCATGTCAGCGCACCTGGGAACACGCCGTACCGAAGACGCGCAGGCCGACAGGGCCGCGAATCAGCATTCAATTTCGGCCGCGGGGCGTGCGTTGATTCCGTGAGCTTGTTGACCTCAACCATGGTTGAGATAAGAAGCTGATTTCCATGAGCCCAACGACAATTCAACCGGTGGTCGCGGATACCACCGTTGACCACGCCGAAGACATTGCGGCTATCGAGCGCATCATCGCCAATGTCGAAACCGCATACAACACCAACGATGCCGAACTGATGACCGCCGACTTCACCGCGAATGCGGCGGTGGTCAACGCGGTCGGTGCGCTCATAGCCGGGAAAGACGCACTGCTGGAGGCGAATCGGCAGGGGCTGGCGGGATTCCTGAAGGACCAGTATGTCCGCTACGAGGTCGCCGGCATCGTATTCCTGCGCCCCGATATCGCGATCGCGCACAAGCTCGCCCGGGCGACGACGGCCGAGGCCGAGCTGATCGATATCGATCACGCGATGATCGCGCTGTACGTCTTGGTCAAAGAGAACGGTCGGTGGTGGACCGCGGCGCGACAGAACACACCGATCCCGCAGGCGAAGTAGCCGTCAGTTCAGGGGCGCGGCGGGCCGTTCCTCGCGCGTCGGGAAACGACGGCGGCGAACGCTCGCACCGTGCGACCAGATGGCCTGCTGGACCTCCTGCTTCGAGGCATGACCGTCGAATCGCACGAGCACTTCGGCGCGGGCCTGACGTGCGATATTCACCTTCCTGCGGTACTGCCGGAAGATCTGCACCTCGCCATTGCGATCCTCGTCCAGGTACTCGTAGTCCATGCCGTAGTAGGCGTAGGTCCCGAGTGTCGCGAGCGAGGTTGCCCAGGATCGCAGCTGATCGCGAGCACCGAAAATCGTGACCATGCCGCCGATGCGGTCGATCCGTTCCCAGCCGGTCGGTACATCGGCGAAATTCCAGTCGCGCTCCCCCGGCCCCTTCGCCCGCCACCGCTGCAGCTCGTCCACCGCGGCATCCAGACCGAACGTCTGCCAGCGCACCGTGCCGTGTGAACCCTCGCGGAACGGCAGCCGCCGACGCAAGGCGACGGCGGCGGCGCGGGTGAAGACGGTCAGGTCCGCGGGCACCAGCACGATCGGATCGGAGGGCGCGGCGTCGAACGGATTGGGATCCAGATGGGCCGGATCGATGACGACGATCGTGCCCGGCCGCCGCTGATAGGCCAGGCCCCACAGCAGTCGAGCCAGCATCCGCGCACCCCGCCAATCGGAGAGCACATGCCAGGTGTCGTGGAAATGGTTGGTGGCGAAGCGGAAATCGCTGCCGGGGCGCAGGCTCAGCACCGTATGCACCCGCCCGTCGAGCACCATGGTGCGTCGATGCAGTTTCGCCATATTGTCGGTGGCCGAACCGGGGCGCGGCCGTTTGATCTGCGCGGCCACATTCACCTCCAGTTCCGCCTCGCGTGCATTCCAGGAGACCACGGTCGCCACCGCGCGGCAACGGATTATTTTCGCGCAGTTGAACAGTTGTCCAGAGCACAGCGGAGAGCGGCCGGCCCCGATACATTGGCCATATGAGCGAGCGCAGCGAGCGATTCATCTGCCAGCGCGCGTTGCGCATGCCGGAGCCGAGCGCCAGCGAGTCGAAGGCATGAGCAATCCCGGCGCGGGGGTTTTGGCCGTGATGCCGCTGCATACGATCAGCGAGGTCTACGGCGAAAGCGGACTGCGCGAACGACTACTGCTGGAAATAGCCGAACTATCCGACACCGAACGGCTCAACGAGGCATTGGATCTGGCCACCGAATTGCACCGCGACGATCGTTACGGCCGCGAACCGTATCTGAGTCATCTACTGCGCGTTGCCATTCGGATCATCAGCCACTATGAAGTGCGGGACCCGGACGTCGTCGCGGCCGGGCTGTTGCACGATTCGGTCGAGGATCACCCGATCGACCTTGCCGGCGCGCGTCCCGGTTCGCCGACCGAGGCCGCCCTCGCCGAACTCTCGGCCCGGTTCGGCGCCCGAGTCGCCGAACTCGTCGCCGCCGTAACCAATCCGGAACCGGATCCGGATAGCGATCGGCATGCGCAATATCGCGAACACGTGGCGGCCAATCTCGATCACGCGCCGTGGGCCCGCATCGTCAAACTGTCCGACTTCACCGATAACGGCGTTGGCATCCTCTACGCCGACGGTCCCGCGATGCGCAAACTCGCCACCAAGTATCGCCCGCTCACCGATATCTACCGCGACCTCGTCACCCGCGCCGATACTCCGCTCGCCGAGCACGTCAAACGGCATATCCTGCACCAGCTCGACAGCGCCGACGAACGTTTCGACGCCATTCTCGCCAGGGACTAGGGCGCGCGCAGCACCGATTCGACGAGTTCGCGAACCGCCGCGAGCAGCCGTTCAGTCTCCCCCGCACGTGCGAGCGCCGGCACCTGTTCGCCACCCAATGCGCCGAGCAGCAGCCTGCCGACCACCTCGGCATCCAGGTCCGGGCGGGCCTCGCGCAGTAGCGCGGTGATATGGGTGTCCCAGAATTCGTGGATTTCGGCGGCGCGCGGGTGCGGCGGGCCCTGCAGGTAGGCGACCGTCACCTCGATGTTGTCGGTCATCATGCGCACGAAGGCATCGAAGAAGGCCAGCAGTCGCTCCCCGGCCGGTGCTCCGGGGCCCAGCGGCGGCGGACCGCCACGGACGGCATCCATCACGGCGAACGTGCTCTCGGCGATCATCTCGTGCAGTAACCCGGCGCGATTGCCGAAGCGATGGAAGATCGTGCCCTTGCCGACACCGGCGGCCGCCGCGACCCGGTCCATGGTGAGCGCGTCGGCGCCGTGTTCGGCGAGCAGCGCGGCAGTCGCGGTCAGGATCGCCTGCCGGTTACGCGCGGCATCCGCCCGTTCCCTCGGGCGTTCGTCGGTCATTCCACCACCTCGTTGACAACTTGACCGCCGGTCCATATTGTTCGAGACATCTGGACCGACAGTCAAGTTATGGAGTTATTTATGAAGGCAATCGTAATGACGAGGGTCGGCGGACCCGAGGTCCTGGTCCCCCAGGATGTCGCCGTACCGCATCCGGGCCCCGGCGAACTGGTGATCCGTGCCGAGGCGATTCCGGTGCTGTTCCCGGAGACCAAGCTGCGTTCGGGTGAGTTCCCGATGGCGGTGGAACCACCGGCGGTCTTCGGTTTTCAGGCCGCCGGAGTGGTCGTCGAGATCGGGGACGGAGTCGACGCGGCTTTGCTGGGCCGACGGGTCACGGTGGCAACCCTGGGCTTCGGCGCTTACGCCGAATTCGTCTGCGCACCAGTGGCTTCCGCGACCCCGATCCCGGATGGGCTCTCATCCGCCGACGCGGCCGCCGTCCTGATGGACGGATCGGTGGCACTGCCCCTGCTCGCGACCGCGGCGCTCACCGGCGGCGAAACGGTCCTGATCGAAGCCGCCGCAACAGGAATCGGCAGCGCGCTGACTCAACTCGCCAAGGAATTCGGTGCCGCGCGCGTCATCGCGACCGCTGGCGGTCCCGAAAAGGTAGCGCGGGCACTGGCATTGGGCGCGGATCAAGCCATCGACCACAACGCGCCGGACTGGCCGAACCGACTGCGCGAAACCCTCGACGGCACCACCCTGGACGTCGTCTTCGATTCCATCGGCGGCACCACTGCCCGAGATCTACTGGCGGCCATGACTCCGGTACGCGGCCGAATCCTCAGCTACGGCTGGCTCTCCGGAGCCCCAGCCCAGATCTCCACAACGGACCTACTCCCGCTCGGCCTCACACTCACCGCCTGCGCCGGACCAGCCTGGCTCGCAGAGGTGTCCCGCTCCGGCGCCGCCGTCCTCAATCGAGCTACTACCGGAACCCTCACTCCCCAAGTCGATTCCGTGCTTTCTCTCGACGAGGCCGCCAAAGCCCACCAACTCATCGAGCAGCGCTCCCCCATCGGCAAGATCGTTTTGCGTCCCTGACGAACCACAGCCGTCACAGAAAGTCACGCCCTTCCTCGGGATTCCCTTGCGCACTCATCAGAGGTGCGATTCCAAGGGGGGATCTCGTGCGGCGTATACACGGTCGGGCGGGATTGAAATGAACTGTGGCCGTTGATGTTTCCCGTGGAGCATTCGGTGCGTCGACTGCATTGTTGCACCGAGTGCATCCACCGGGTCAGGCGCGGCGGGCGAAAGTGGGGGCGTGTTCGGGGAGTATTCCTCGGGCGATCAGGAATGGGGGGACGGTGCGCAAGACGGGGATCCGGCGCAGGATGCGTAGCGGCAAGGGAGTCGTTGCCGCGTTGGCGATATTGATTCGGCCGGATAGGGCGGGGCGGATTACGGCGGTGTGCAGGATGCGTTGTAGGCCCTGGGTGACGGCGGTTGGGAGGGTGCGGCGACGCTGCACTCTCGCCAGGTCATGGGTGCTCAGGGTGCCCGAAGTCAGGGGTGGGGCAAGGATTCTCGCGGTGGCGACGGCATCCTGGATCGCGAGGTTGATTCCGACCCCACCGGCGGGTGACATGGCGTGGGCGGCGTCGCCGATGCAGAGCAGGCCGTCGGTGTACCACTTGGTCAGGCGATCCAATTTCACGTCGAGCAGTTTCACCTCGTCCCAGTCGCGCAACGCATCCTCCCGGTCACGCAGCCACGGTGCGGAATCGGCCATGCTGCGCACAATTTCGGCGACCGGACCGCGGCGGGCTGTCGCATCGCCACCCTTCGCGATGAGGGTCGCGACCTGCCAGTAGTCGCCGCGGTCGAACATGACCGCAGCGCGGTTGGCGCTGAGCAGTCCGATCAAACCGGCGGGGTCGATATCGGTGCGCGGCAGGCGGAACCACCACACATCCATCGGTGTCGGCCAACTGCGTGAGCCGAGACCGACTTCGGCCCGCAGCACCGAATCGCGGCCATCGCAGGCAACGGTCAGATCGGCGCGAATCTCGCCCGTTTCGCCGTTACTGGTGCGGTAGGCGACACCGGCGACCCGACCGTTCTCCCGAATCACCGCTGTCGCTTCGGTATTCATGCGCAACCGGAAGCTCGGCTCCCGGTCGGCCGCTCCGGCCAACAGGTCGAGCAGATCCCACTGCGGCACCATCGCGATGTATTTGTGCGGACCGGGCAGATGTTCCAGGGTGAACACCGTCTGTACCGACCCGCGGATCGGCAGCTGGATCTGCCGCAGTTTACGCGCGGGCAGTTTCGCGAATTCCTCGCCGAGGCCTAATTCGTCGAGCAGGTCGAGGGTCGTGGGATGTACTGTGTCGCCGCGGAAGTCGCGCAGGAAATCCTTATGTTTCTCCAGAACGGTGACATCGATACCGGCGCGTGCCAGCAGCAGCCCGAGCACCATGCCGGCCGGTCCAGCACCAACCACCAGACACGTCGTAGGTTCCATTGCCCGACCTCCCTCCGTGCGCACGCGCCGGACGGACATTCCGCGGGCGCGGATGTAGCGTTTCCCTTGGCCGACTTCAATGGTAGGCCGCAGCCGAGCCCAAGGCCCACAACCGCGGCAGCGATCAGATCAGCGACGCAGCACAAAAAAGTACGGCTCGGCCGTCCCGCGCATATCCATCACCCCGAGCAACGTTTCGGTATCCACCCGACGGAAGTGATCGATGATCGGCAGATCGTCGTAAACCATCGCGGCACTCACCGCACCGCGATATTCGATATCGCGCAAACGCGCTGCTGGCCTGCGAGTTCGGATTGCCGGACCGAGGACCGGCAGCAGCTTCCGTACCGTCTGCACGCCCGCGAGCGGCACCTTTCCGGCCAGACCGAGCGGCACCCGGCGCGGATCGACCGCGAAGATACTTCCCGATTCATCGGCGAACAACAGTGGATGTACCGACTCCGGATCATCGAACTGCTTGCCGTACCAACCCGAGGCCGCCAACACCCCCGCGAGCGGATGCCCGGTATCGAATTCCTCGCCCCGCCAGCGGCCGACGGTCACCTCCGCGACCCTGGCCGCGGGCAAGCTATCGAACAGCTCCCACGCCTGATCCACCGTGCACCCACCAACGAGCAGGTGCGCCAGATCGGATTGCGCGCTCTTATTCTCGACCACCAGCGGTCTCCTTACGGACAGCAACGTTGCGAGGACAAGGCTATCAATCTCTCATCGTCGACCGGCTCAGAAGGGTGCATCGGCCGCCAGCTGTCCCACTTCCGGCAGGTAGGGGTCGAGTTCGCCGGATTCGAATCGCGACATGCCGATGACATGCCAGAACTGCCCGGCAATATTGCCCTCGAATTTGTATCGACCGTCGGGAGCGAGCGCCGCCCATCCTTCGGGTAGACCGAGCAGGATCGCGCGGATCGACGGCGCGTCGTCCTCCGGCCGCGACCACAGCAGAATGTTGCCGTCATCGCCGCCGCTGGCCAGCAGCTTGCCGGACGGGTCGAAGCTCAGCGACCAGACTCGGCGCTTATGCCCTTCGAGGGTATGCAGATGACGACCGGATGCCATGTCCCACAACCGAACAACCAGATCATCGCCCCCGGTCGCCAATGTACCCGTGCGCGGGTCGACCGAGGCGGTCCAGAGCCTGCCGGTATGCCTGGTCAGCGTATGCAACGCAACGCCGGATTCGATATCCCAGATGCGGGCGGTGGTATCCCAGGACACGCTGGCGAGGCGGTCCTCATGGAAGGCGACCGCGTACACCCGATCGCGATGTCCGGACAGTGCCCGCAGGAATCGTCCAGAGCGCACATCCCACAGCCGAACGACGGAATCGTCGCAGCCGGTCGCCATCAGCGCACCGTCGGCGCTGAATGCGATCGAGCGCACCCGCCCGCGATGTTCGGCGCAGACGGCGTGCAGTGCGCCGGTGGTGCGCACCCAGATGATCACCGTGTCGTCGTCGTTAGCGGTGGCCACATAGTCGCCGGTCGGGTCGAAGGCGGCGGCCCAGATCGGTGCGGATTCGACATTGATGTGGCGTTCGTACAGATCGGCGTCGAGGTTGAACAGGCTGAGCCGCCCGTCGTTGACGACGAGACCGAGCTGATGGCGGCCGAGTTTGCTGAATATCGCCGATTCGAAGGTGAGCAAGCGGTCGTCGCTGCCGATCAGTCGGCGAACCAACCGCCCGGTCACCGGATCCCACAGGCGAACCACACCGTCGTTACCCACGCCCGAAAGCAGGGTGCCGTCCGCATTGAAGCTGACCGTACGGACCTGGCGGCCATGGCCGGTCAACGTGTTTTTGCAGGTACCGGTCACGGGATCCCACAGCCGAGTGGTGAATTGGTCGTCGGTAATGGCCAATTGGGAACCGTCTGGGCGAAAGGCGAACGGCCAAATCGAGCCGGTATGCGCGGTGAGCCGGTGCCGCAGTTCCCCGGTCTCGCTCTCGCGCAGACAGACAAGTCCGGCGCTGTCGCCCGAGGCGAGCAGATCACCCGCCGGATCGAAGGCAAGCCAATAGATGGCCGCGGTATGTTCGGCGAGCGACTGCCGCGGCACGCCGGTGTCCACATCCCACAGACGCAGTCCGCCATCGGTATCCGCGCTCGCCACGATAGGGAGGCGAGGATGGAAAGTCACTGTATAGACCCGCCCGGTGTGGCCCGATAGATCGCGAATCTTCCGGCAGCTCAACGGGTCCCACAGCGCCAGCGTGCCATCGACGCCACCGACTGCGAGTAGTTCACCGGTCGGATTGAACGCCACCCGAAACACAGATCCGGGCGCACCGCTGAATTCGCCACTCTCCCGGCCACTTTCGATATCCCACAGCCGCACGGTGCCATCCCGATACGAGGCGGCGACCAGCGGTCCGCGAATATCCAAGCTATAGATGAGTTCCCGACTCCCACCTCCGGCACGGCATTCGTGGCGGAGTTCACCGCTCGGCAACGCCCATAGCCGCAGCACACCGTCCGCGTCACCGGTGGCCAGCAAATCACCCGCCGGACTCAGCACCACCGGCCACGGCCAGTTCTGGTGCCCCAACAGGATTCGGCGCAGTTCGCCGGTGACGGCATCCCAGATGCCCACGGTGCCGTCGCCGGATCCGGTCACCAGCACCGTATCCGTGAACGCCACCGCGAACGTCCGGGCTCGGTGGGTCTGCAAGGTGCGCAGCGGTCTTCCGGTTTCGGCATCACAGATGAGCACGCCGCCGTCATCACTGCCGATGGCGAGCGTGCCGCCGTCCGGGTTGTAGGCGACCGGCTGCGGCAGTCGGCCGTGCCTGGCATGGAAGCCGTGCCGGACTCCGATTGCGGCAGGAGCGAATTCGGTCTGTGCCGCAACTCCCGGCACCCACGCCGCACCACGCAGATCGGTGCCGGCCGGGGTGCCGGTAACCTCGATGAGTGCCGCGCGGGACCAGCGGCTACCGCTGGCCCGCGATCCGGTCAGATCGGTGCGCACCAGGCGAGCGCGGGTGAGATCGGCCTCGCCCAGATCCGCGCCGACCAGGCTGGCCTCATCGAGACGCGCGCCGACCAACCGCGCACCGTGCAGTACGGCGCGGTCGAGGTTCGTGCCGACCAGCCGGGCGCCGCTGAGATCGGCTCCGGTGAGATCGACATCGCGTAGATCCCGATATGACAGATCCTCACCCGCCAGGCTGGCACCGCGCAGATCCGCGGTCGGTGCGGTGCGCAGCCGCGTCGCCACCCGAATCGCATTGGTGCGCGACACTTCATCGGCCGCCTGGTCGGCGAGCGCACCCTCGGCCCAGGTGCGCAGCGCCCGGTTATCGGCGAGATCACAGAGGAAGTCGATCGACAGTTGGGATAGCGGCGACTGGGTCAGTTGGGCCGGCGCGGGGGTACCGACCTCGAATTGTTCGGCAATGTGGTTGGCCACCAACCACTCCATTACCGAGGAATGGATGAAGCCGAACAGGTTGTCCTCGGTGCGCACCAGCAGGCTGCCGGAGCCGATGGCATGCGCCGACTGCTGCACCGACATCCGGCTCGAGCCGGTCAGCTCGACCAAATCCGCTGCTACCTCGGTCAATTCGGACAGCCGCAGATATGGCTCGCCGGTTTCCCAGACGCGCAGCGCGAATGCCGTCACACCGAGCCACAATTCGTGCAGACGCAGCCCTGGCAGCGCACCGGCCACGCCCGCGGTCCGGTCGGCCTCGTAAGTGAGCCAGGACTCCAGGATCTCCCGGTACAGCCCGGCCGGCCCCACCGCCTGCTTCGCGCCCGCCGCAGCCCGAAGCCGCCGCTCGTCCAGATCGGCGATGAAGCCGAGCATCCTGGGATTCTGTGCCAGTCCGAGCAGATCCTCGATACCGGTGATCAACCCCATTCTGGCGTCGGCGCGACGGATATCACCGCCGTAGCGGTTGGTCAGGAAGGCGTGGATCTGCGCCGGGGCGAAATCCTCGATGCTCACAATGCGCCGATCCTGCAGCAGACCCACGCGTTCGCCGAGGGCGGTAAGCACCTGGGCGCGGGATTCGAAGTGCTGGGTGCGGCTGGCCACGATGATCTTCGCCTTGCCGACGGTGGCCTGCAGCAGGGTTTCGAGATGGTCGGCGGCGAAGTCGTAGCTGATCCGGGTGACGAGTTCGTCGAAGCCGTCGAACAGCAACACCACCCGTCCCTCGCGCAGCATGTAGTGCAGCGCCTTCAGATCGATCCGATCCTCGCCGTGATTGGCCAAATGTGCGGCGACCAGACCGTCCACCGAATGGGTTTTGTCCAAGGCGCGCAGATCGATCAGAATCGGGATCAGCGCCGGCATGGTTTCGGTAATGCGGCGGGCCAACTCGCGCAGCGCGAAGGTCTTCCCGCGCCCGAAATCACCGAGTATGAGGATGAATCGGCCGTGGTCGGCCGCGATCACCTTCATCAGTTCGCCGACCAGATCCTCACGGATCTGCTGGTCACCGTGTTCGAGGATCCGGAAGCGCTGTGGCACATACAGATCGGGCGGATAGGTGCGATCGGCGCGCAAACGCGCCGCCTGCTGCGTGAGATAGTCGTCCAGATCGAGCAGGCCCTGGAATTCGGTGAAGCTGCGCACTCGCAGACCGTGGCTGGCCGCCTCCTCGCGCAGCGACCGCGGTGGCGCCGCACCGCGATACACGAGTTCGGAACCGTATTCCGGATCGTGGCCGAGGAAGTCCTCCACCACCTGCCTGGTCATATCACCGACATGCACACCGACGCGCCACTGGGCGATGACCTCGTCGTCCTCGCTGGTGATCAGCAGATGCGGCGGCTCCACCTCGACTCGCCGGACTTTCGCACCGGGATAACGGGTTTCGCACACCTCGGCGACGCGCTCGAGCAGCCGCCCATGCGGATCGACCGCGGGAGTTTCAGCGGGCGGTTCCGGAAGCTCCGGCTCGTCCGGTCCGAGGAGTTCGGGTTGTTTGGCTGTCGGCAGTGCCGCGGCCACCTTCAGCCAATCGAATTCGAGTTGCGCGGTGGATTCACCGCGTCCGGAGAACCTGGCCAGCCCCGCGGCGGTGAGCTGGATGATCTCGTCGCGCCCCGGAGCGGCAGCGGGCAGGACGGGCAGTGTGTTGTCGAGCCGATCCAGATGCGGCCCACCGGGTCCCGGACCGTGTAGCAGCAGATTCAACCGGCCGCCGAGCAGTCGGGACAGCGTATCCGCATCGCGCAGCAGATCCGGATCATGGGCGGGCGTGCCCGCGCCGGGCAGCGGATCGTGCCGGACGACGCCGAGGCGCAACCACCCGTTGTCCTCGAACAGGCGCAGCCGCTCGGCGAACCAGGACGCCTGCGGTTCACCGATCCGGCCGTAATCGTCCTCGGGCAGATGGGTGGCGGCCATCGTCGAGTTCAATCCGGCAACCACAACCCGCAATTCGGGAATCGGAAACAGCGTCCACGGCTGACCGATATCGAAGACGAGGTGATCCAGGCCCTGATACAGCGCACCGAACATCCGTGCGTACTGCTCGAGCTTCGGGAAATACGGCGGCTGCGGTTTGCGATCGCGCGCCTCGCAGTTCAGGAAGTACGCGTGACATGCCGGTTTGGAGACATCGTGATTGCCGGGCACCACGATCAGCCGCTCCGGACCGAGGCCGAGCAGCGTACGCAATCCGCTCAGGAAGGTCAGCGCTTCGTCGACCTCGCGCGGACGGCCGGATTCGGTCATATCGCCGGACACCACGATCAGATCCGGTTTGGCCACACCTTGATTCACCAGATGGGTGACATTGGCGTGGATGCGCGCCTGTAATTCGGCAGCGGTGCTCGGCTCGTCCGGTGCGAGCAGCCCGCGACCGAAGCGCGGCCCCGCGACATGCAGCACGGAGACGCTGGTACGTGCCTCGTCATGGTCGGTGGCACCCGGAAAGGCGGGGGCCGCAACCGGTGTGCGGCGCGGCAACATGGGTTCGGGTGTGTCCGCGATGGTTTCGACGGCGAAGCGGTCCGGCCCATCGTGCGGGAACCCTGGTTCCGAAGTTGGCTTCGCCCGCCCCGCGAGCAGATGCCCGACCCGCTCCAGCAGGATTCGACGCGCCTGCTCCGCGGTGGACACGCGCACCAGATCGAGATAGGTGATGGTGGCGAGCAGACCCTCCAGCGTGCATTCAGCAATGCGCACCGGCATCAACTTGCCCGGATCGGTGCGGTAGGCCGCCTGCCATTCCATGGTGCCGTAATAGGAACCGAGATAGTTCTGCGACAGCACCACCAGCACCACCGCCGAATCGCGCACGCCGCGATCCATGAAATCGATGAAGTTGGTGCCGGGCACAAAATCCCAGGCCTGGATGAGAGTGCTGTATCCCGCGGTCTCCAACTGCCAGGCCAGCCAGGTGGCCCATCGCTCGTCGGTCGGTGAATAGCTGATGAAGAAGTCCCGCCGCCCGCCCGAAGTCACAGCATCAGTATGCCCCGATGGGTCGCCACGCCAAACGGAAGAAGATCATTACCAGGCATACCGAATGCGGAAGTGCCCCAGCGGATATGCTGCATGATGGGGCATGTGTCCGAGCAACAGGTCGATTCCGCCGCGGAGAACTCACCGTCGAGTGCCCTGGTGTCCGCACCGTCGAGACGGGCACTGAGCACGCTGGATTGGGTCCGGCTCGGACTGTTCGCGGCCGGACTGCTGTGCGTGGCGACCGGATTGCTGCCACGCGCCGAGGCCGCCGACAATATGCGCCGGATCGGTCCGCTGCTGCTGTTCCTGTGCAGTGTGATAATTCTCGCGGAACTGACGCGGCAGGCGAAGGTGTTCGATGTGATCGCGCACCGGCTGGCCATTCTCGGGCGGGGCTACTATCCGGCGTTGTTCCTGCTCTGTGTGCTTTTCGCGTCGGCGACAACGATTCTGCTCAATCTCGATACCACTGCCGTCTTGTTGACCCCGGTCATGCTCGCGCTGGCGATACCGGCCCGCATTCCACCGCTGCCGTTGGCGATGACCACGCTCTGGCTGGCCAATACGGCGAGTCTGCTGCTGCCGGTCTCGAATCTCACCAATCTGCTCGCCGCCGACCGGGTCGCGCTGCGCGCCACGGATTTCGCGGCGCGAATGTGGGCGCCGCAGCTGGTGTCGATCACGGCGACCATGGTGTGCCTTTGGGTCTGGTACTGGCGGCGCGGACGACGTGAAGCCGACCGGTACGTACCGCCGGAACCGATTCGTCCGGCGGATGCCAGGGAGCGCACGCTGCTCTATACAACAGCAGGCGCATGTCTGCTGTTCATTCTGGCGATCCCGTTCGTCGGTGACCGGATCGGTATCGCCGCCACCCTGGCCGCCACCATCGCGGTGGTCGCCTTCGCGATCTTCGACCGTTCGGCGCTGCGACTATCGCTGATCCCGTGGCAATTGCTGGTTTTCGTAGTCGGGTTGTTCCTGGTGGTGCCGACGTTGAGCAGGTTCGGGCTGGCTGATGTCATGCAAGCCCTGATCGGGCACGACTCCGGAGCAGTCGGGGCCTACCGTGCGGCGGCCGCCGGTGCCGGATTGTCCAATGTGGCCAATAATCTTCCCGCTTACACCGCCGGTGAGGCGGTGGTGTCCGAGGAGAATCGAAATCAGTTGCTGGCCTTGCTCATCGGCACCAACGTCGGGCCGATCGTGACGCCATGGGCGTCGCTGGCAACGCTGCTGTGCCTGGAGTTCTGTCGCACCCATGGTGTTCGGGTGCCGATGCCGCGGTTCGTGCTCACCGGACTCGGGCTCGCGGTTGTCGCTACGACCGCTGCCGTGGCTGCGCTGTTGGCGACGGGATAGCTCAGCCCGGCAGCCCCGTCACACTGACCTCGGCGGCGGCCTTCACCAGCAAGGCCAACTCCGGCAGCATCTCGGCACTGGCTGCAATGAAGTTCACTTCACCGCCGGGGAGGTCGAGGTGGTCATTGAGCGGAGCGCCGTCGAAATCGGTGATGTGGATACCGGACTCGCGGGCCAGCAGGGTGCCTGCGGGCAGATCGACCAACCCCGCTCGGTAACCGACGAATCCGTCGATATCGCCGCGACTCAGCATGACCCAGCACAACAGCGGCGACCACAGTTGGATCAGGCGACGGGAACCGGATTCCAGGGCCAGGCGCAGGGCGCGTGCCGTGGTGTCGCTGCGGGTCACCGGATAACCCTGCAACCAGGCCAGGGTCGGGGCGGATTCGGAGGTACGGTGCGGCGGTCGCCAGAGTGGGCCGTCCGGACCCGTCGCGCCGGATCCGCGCACGGCGGACCAGGCGCGGTCGGCCAATGGTTCATGGACAATGCCGAGCATCGGAATTCCGTTGTGGCACAGGGCGATACCGATTGTGCATACGGGCAGGCCGATGGCGATATTATTGGTTCCGTCGAGCGGGTCGACGACCCAGCACCAGGAATCGTCGACTCCCTGCAGCCCGGATTCCTCGGCGAGGATGCGATGGTGTGGGAATGCCCGGCGGATATGGCCGACGATGATATGTTCCGCACGCAGGTCCAGATCGGTGACCAGATCACCGCTGGCGTCCTTGGTGCGGACCGTGAGTGATCCGGCCAGACCCTCCCGAATCGCTCGACCCGCCTCGATCGCCGCCCCTCTGGCAACCTCGGCAGCGGTCATCAGGACGGTCTCCAGCCGGTCGAAGGGGCTGATCGGATCCGGATCGCCCAGCGCCGGACCATCGGGTGGCAATACCAGGTTCGCTACGTCGCCTGCTCGCATCGGTCCTCCAGTTGTTCCGGCAGGGTGGGCTCCTGCAGGTGGTCCAGCACCGTTTGCGCGGCACGGCGGGTTTCGATCGGGCTGCAACCGGTTCGGTGCACCCAGTGGTCGACGGTGGCGAAGGTGCCGAGGGATCGGTCCGGTCGGCCGCGGCGAACCTCGCCGAGCACCACGGTGGCCGCCTCACCGCGCACATCGGAGAGGTGAAATACCCCGTGCGGCAGGGTGTATACCTCGCCTGCACGGAAATGTTCACTGGATCGGGTGCGATAGCGGACCAGACACTCCGTCGCACGCACTACATCACCGTCGGCGCCACTATTGATTTCGAAGATACGATGGGTCGCCCGGTCCGCAGAGCTTTCCACTTCGAGTATCTCGTTGCCGACCTCGCCGTACAAGACGACGCTGAGCAGATCCCAGCTGTGCGCGTGCATCGCCGAGGTCGTCGGATGCGACCGCAGCCCATCGGTCCAGACGTGCACGCAGACGCCGAGGCCACCGCCACGCCACGCGGGAAAACACAAGAACCCCAACGGATGCCGGACCGCGCCGACCTCGGCGCGACCGTCGAGCACCGCAGTCATGAGATCGCGCGCCCAGCCTCGGACCGCGGGCCCCGCCGCATCGGAGCCGATCAACTTGCGTAGTCGCGCGTAGTCGTTCATTCAGTACGGATTCCTCGGCTGCAGTGCGCGTCGCACGATATCGGCGACATCGCGATCGGTATAGGACGCCGGTAGCGCGAGACCGAGCAGATCGAATAGCGCGCGGGTCTGATCGACCGACGGCTCGTCGGCGAGCGCGAGTTCCTCGCTGCGACTCAGCGGCACCTGTCTGGCCTGCTTGAAACTGGCCACGAGCTCCCGGTTGAAGTCCCGGTAGTAGGGCTTGTCCCGTTCGAACATCAGGGCCGGAGTATTCGGATTGTCCTGCGTGACAATGACACAACTCGACGAGAGGTCCCAGCGGAAGGTTGTCATCACCATCGAGAGCCCGACATCGATGGTCAGGAAGGTGAACCGCTGCCGGTACCAGCAGGCCGCGAGCACCGTCGCGAAGGACTCCTTACGGGTCCGCTCGGTGGTCCACAATTCGCCGGTGCGGTCGGCCTCGGGTACCAGCGAGGAGCGGAACTGCGCATAGGTCTTGCACAACGGTTCATTGGTCGGATCCAGCACCTCCACCTGGATCCGCAGCGGACGCTGTTCGCGGCGTGCGTTCTCCACACACTCCCGCAGCGTCACCGCACGCAGATAGGTTCCGGTGCCGCCCTTGAAAAGCCACTGTTCGGTACCGCGCCGGGCAAGTGTATGCGCGTGCCCGATCTCGGGACCGTAGAGCAACTGCACCGAGGTCGTATCGCGAATGGCCTTGGCCGACAAGTGCCGATCGCGCAGCAGCGTAGTGGCCAGCAGGCCGAGCACCAGCAGAATGACCGCGTTGATCAGATCCGAATCGAACAGGCCGATATCGATCAGCGATATCACGCCGAAAATCACCGCGAGCACCAACGCGACGAGACCGTCGATATTGTTGCGCAGCCAGATCAGAACCCGTCCCATACGTTTTCGGCCTCCCCAAGGGTTTCCCCCCAGGATAGGTGCACCCGGCTACGACGGCGTATCGATTGGCGAGTCCATTGCAACCGTGACCGGCCATGTGGTACCGGTCACATCGGCTTGACCTCGAGTGCGGTTGAGGAATCAGGATCGGACAGGTGTCACGGTTCGGATGCGACATCTCGCTGCGAATCCGGCACACCCGAGTCCGCGGGCCGTCGGAGTGGACGGCTCGTGGTTCGCTCCCGCTGGGCCCGTACACCCACCAGCGGGAGCGCGGGCGGGTGCCGAAACGCGAACAGCCGCACACCTTTTGAGGTGTACGGCTGTTTCCGTTGTCGATCAGGCGGAGACGGCGATCTCCCACTCGTACACGGTCAGCTCCGAGGAACCTGTGGTGTGCACCGGGTCGGTGAGCGCGATTTCCCTTGCGGCTTCGAGACTTTCGGCATGGATCACGTACGCACCACCGGTGCCGTCGGTGAACCGCCCGCTCTCCACCAACTGCCCGCGCTCGAGCAACTCGTTGAGGAACCGCCTATGCGGTTCGATCACGGCCGGGTCGAACGACGGCTTACGCATCGCCATGACCAGGTACTTGTTGATCACTCCTGCGACTCCGGACGCGGCGCCCTGGTCGCAGCGGCGGCCGCGCGCACCTGCGGGGCGACCAGCACGACCTGGCCGAGCACACCGTTGACGAATCCGGGCGAATCGTCGGTGGACAGCTCCTTGGCCAACTCGACCGCCTCGTCGACGGCGACCACCGGCGGAACATCGTTGGCGTGGAACAACTCCCACACCGCGATCCGCAGGATGGCCCGGTCGACGGCGGGCAGCCGGGACAGCTCCCAATCCTTGAGGTAGGACTCGATGGTGCCGTCCACCCGATCCAGATCGTCGGCGACGCCCTCGACCACGGTGCGGGTATAGGGGTGCACCGGGGCGACCGCCTGATCCTGGGTCGCCAGCTCGGCCCGCTCGGTGAGCAGGTCGGCCGCGTCCACATCGCGGGCCTCCGCCTCGAAGAGCAGATCGACCGCCCGGCGGCGGGCCTTGTGGCGCGCGCCGAGCTTCTTGAACGTGGACTTCTTGTCTACGGGCTGTTCCGCCACAACAGTCATTATCCCTGTTCGCCGCGACCGGCGATCAGGCGTTCACGCGGCCGAGGTAGCTGCCGTCGCGCGAATCGATGCGCAGCTTGTCGCCGGTATTGATGAACAGCGGGACCTGCACCTCGGCACCGGTCTCGAGGGTGGCGGGCTTGGTGCCGCCGGTGGAGCGGTCGCCCTGCAGGCCGATATCGGTGTGCTGCACCTCGAGCTCGACGGTGACCGGCAGCTCGACGTAGAGCGGCGCGCCCTCGTGCGTGGCGACCTGCGCCACCATATTCTCCAGCAGGAACCGCGCGCCCGGGCCGATGGTCTCCTCGGAGATGGAGATCTGGTCGAAGGTCTCGCCGTCCATGAAGACGTAATCCGAGCCGTCGTGGTACAGGTAGGTCATATCGCGACGGTCGACGGTAGCGGTCTCCACCTTGACGCCCGCGTTGAAGGTCTTGTCGACAACCTTGCCGGACAGCACGTTCTTCAGCTTGGTCCGCACGAAGGCAGGGCCCTTACCCGGCTTGACGTGCTGGAATTCGACGATCTGCTGGAGCTGACCGTCGATCTTCAGCACGAGGCCGTTCTTGAAGTCGCTGGTGTCCGCCACTGTTCTCGGATCTCCTAGTTCTGGATATGCGGTCTCGGTGACCGGCGTCATTCGACGACGGTCAGGTCTTTGCTGGTGTTGGTGAGCAGATCCGGGCCCCCCTCGCGCACCACGAGCGTGTCCTCGATCCGGACGCCGCCGCGGCCGGGGAAGTACACACCTGGTTCGACGGTCACCGCCACGCCAGACAGAAGTGTACCGGTTCCGGTTTTGGCGATTCCCGGCGCTTCGTGGATCTGCAGTCCGACACCATGTCCGAGACCGTGCACGAACAACTTCCCGTGCCCGGCCTCCTCGATCACCGCACGCGCCGCCGCATCCACATCGGCGACCTGTGCGCCGGGCTTCAGCGCCTCGCGTCCTGCCCGCTGCGCCGCCTCGACCAGCGCGTACACCTCCCGATGCCAGTCGGACGCGGCGCCGAGTACGAAAGTGCGGGTCATATCGGAGTGGTAGCCGCCGACCACAGCGCCGAAGTCGATCTTGACGAAATCGCCGGTGGCCAGGATCGCCCCGGTTGGCCGGTGATGCGGGATGGCGGAGTTCGCGCCGGTCGCCACGATGGTCTCGAAGGCGACCGCATCGGCGCCGTGTTCGAACATCGCCCATTCCAGATCCCTGGCGACCTGACGTTCGGTACGACCGGGGCGCAGGCCGCCGCGTTCCAGCAGCGTCGCCAGCCCAGCGTCACCCGCGGCGCAGGCGGCACGCAACTGTTCGATCTCGTAAGCGTCCTTGACCATGCGTAGCTGTTCGACCAGCCCCGGAGTGGCGACGAATTCCAAACCGGTCTTCTGCTCGATCAATCCGCGATGCTGGTCGACGGTGACGATATGGCTCTCGTAACCGACCCGGCCGAGCTGCCACTCCCCCGCGAGCTCCACGATGCGTCGGGCGGTGGCCCTGGCGATTTCGGCGCGCAGGTCGGGCACCTGCTCGACGACCTGGCTCAGATAACGCCCATCGGTGCCGATCACGGTGCGTTCTTCGGAATTACGGATATCCCAGGAGGTCACCAGCAGTGCGGCGTTGGACCCGGTGAAGCCGGTCAGGTACCTGATGTTCACCAGATCGGTGACCAACAGCGCGTCGACCTCGTTCTCCACCAGCAGACTGCGCAGTGCGCTACGGCGCCCCGCGTAGTCGGGCCCAGGGCCCACGTGATCAGCAGACATGTCTCAAAACTACCGCCGACACGCCGTAGATCCCGCATAAAACACCGGTCTAGCGGTATTCGAGCGAGGCGATCGATGTTCACATATTGATCGGTTATCCCCAATCCGGAATCGGGGGCTGCTTCCGCGACCGGGACGGGCGAGGCTGAATGCCATGTCCCCCATCGTTTTTGCCCTGCTGGCGGCCTGGTGCTCGGCGCTAACCGCCTTCGATATCCAGCAGCGTCGACTGCCCAATGCGCTCACCGCATCCGGTGCGGTGATCATCTTCGGATATGCGCTGTTCGCAACACAATTCACAGCCGCGGTGGTCGGTTCGGTCCTATTGACGACGCCATATTTATTGGTGCACTTGATCTCACCGCCCACACTCGGGGCCGGTGATGTGAAACTGGCCGTCGGACTGGGCGCGGTCGCTGCCCTCGGCGGTGCGCAGGTTTGGGTGCGGGCGGCGCTCATCGCACCGATTCTGACCGCGGCATTCGGGCTCGCCGTGTTGGCCCACGGGCGGATTCGATCCGGCGCTGACCGCGCCGGACCGCATCCGCTACCCCATGGGCCGGCCATGTGTCTCGCGACGGTGCTGAGCCTGGCGGCGGCGTATGGCTAGTCGATGTCGTGGCGCGGCCGTGCCGGTGATCACGGCGGGCCACGTGCCGGAGCACCCGCGCCGACATGGGAAGATGGACAGCGTGTTGCGCTGGATAACTGCCGGAGAATCCCATGGTCCCGCTCTTGTCACCATCCTCGAGGGGATGGTGGCCGGTGTCGAAGTGACATCCGACGAGATCTCCGCACAGTTGGCGCGCCGTCGGCTCGGGTACGGGCGCGGCGCCCGGATGAAGTTCGAGGCCGATAAGGTCACCATCATCGGCGGGGTGCGGCACGGGCGCACCATGGGTGGTCCGGTGGCCATCGAGATCGCGAACTCCGAATGGCCGAAGTGGACGACGGTCATGTCCGCGGACCCGGTGGATGAGGGCGAACTCGCCGATCTGGCCCGCAATGCACCGCTGACCCGGCCGCGACCCGGCCATGCCGACTACTCGGGCATGCTCAAGTACAACTTCGACGACGCCCGCAATGTATTGGAGCGCGCCAGCGCCCGCGAGACCGCCGCGCGGGTGGCGGCGGGCACGGTCGCCAGGAACTTCCTGCGCCAGGCCTTCGGCGTCGAGGTCATCTCGCACGTCGTCTCGATCGGCACCGCCGCCAACACCACCGGCATCGTGCCGACCGCCGCCGACCTGGCCGCGATCGATGAGAGTCCGGTGCGCGCGTTCGACAAGGACGCCGAGGCCGCGATGATCGCCGAGATCGAGGCCGCGAAGAAGGATGGTGACACCCTTGGCGGTGTGGTCGAGGTGGTCGTGGACGGGCTACCGGTCGGATTGGGTTCGTTCATCAGCGGCGCGGATCGGCTTGATTCGCGACTCGCGGGTGCACTCATGGGGATTCAGGCGATCAAGGGCGTCGAGGTCGGCGACGGTTTCGAAACCGCGCGCCGTCGCGGCAGCCAGGCACATGACGAGATGAAGCCGGGACCGGACGGCGTGCTGCGCTCGACCAACCGAGCCGGTGGTCTCGAGGGCGGTATGACCAATGGCGAGCCGCTGCGCGTGCGCGCCGCGATGAAGCCGATCTCGACGGTGCCGCGCGCGCTGTCCACGGTCGATATGACCACCGGCGAGGAGGCCGTCGCCATCCACCAGCGCTCGGATGTCTGCGCCGTGCCCGCCGCGGGTGTGGTCGCCGAGACCATGGTCGCGCTGGTTGTCGCGCAGGCCGCGCTGGAGAAGTTCGGCGGAGATTCGCTGGTCGAGACCGTCGATAACATCACCAGCTACGTCAAGCGCATCGGCACCCGACCACACGTTCCGCAATGATCGTGCAGTCCGATCCGCGCGCACCGCGCGTGGTGCTGGTCGGACCGCCGGGGGCGGGGAAGTCGACGATCGGCCGCAAGCTCGCCAGGGAACTCGGTGTCGAGCTCTACGACACCGATGCCGGAATCGAGCGCGAGACCGGACGCACCATCCCGGAGATCTTCGCCGAGGACGGCGAACCGGAATTCCGCCGGATCGAGGAGCAGGTGGTGCGCCGCGCCATCCTCGCCGAACGCGGTGTCGTCTCACTCGGCGGTGGGGCCGTGCTGTCCAACGACACCAGGGCGCTGCTGCGCAATCGCACCGTGGTGTATCTGGAAATCAGTGTGGCCGAAGGACTTCGGCGCACCGGCGCGAGTACCCAGCGACCACTGCTCAACGGAGCGGATCCGGGTGCGAAATATCGGGAGCTGATGCGCAAGCGCAGACCGCTGTACCGGGAAGTCGCGACGGTGCGGGTGCGCACCGACGGTCGCAGTCCGGGCCGGGTGGTGCGGATGATCATGGCGAAGTTGGGCATGGAATCGGTGCTGCCACAAGAATCGGAGCCCGATTCGAGCGAAACCGCGTCGACGGGCACAGCACCGAAACCGCAGGGCAGCAATAGATCTCGCGCCCGCCGAGCCGCCAGGGCCCGTGCGGCCGCCCGTCGCCGGGCAGCAGCAGCACAGACGGATGGCACCGACTCCGCGGCAACCGAGCGGATCAAGCCCACCGGCAAGATCACCGCGGGCAACCGGATCACGACCGATACCGCCACAGTCGACCGCCCGAAGCCAACCGGCAAAATCACCAATGGCCGCGCCGGTTCCGAAGGATCCGGCGACCCGGCAACACCTGGAAGCCGGTCCCGCCGCACCCGGGCCCGGCGCGCCCGCGCGCGAGCGCTCAAACAAACAGCACGCACAGAATCGGAGCCGAGTACGCATGAGTGAGCGAAGCGAGCGACCGGTCAGCCCCGCTGACCATCCGACAAGCCCGACCGAGCCCAGTCGCATCGAGGTCCGCACCGCCGATCCGTATCCGGTGATCATCGGCCGCGGCCTACTCGGTGAGCTCGTCGAGTCGGTCGTCGGCGCAACCACCGGCGTGCGCACCGTCGCGATCTTCCATCAGCCGCCCCTTGCCGAAACCGCCGAGGTGGTGCGCAAGGCCTTGGCCGACAACGGTATCGACGCGCACCGCGTCGAAATCCCGGATGCCGAGGCCGGTAAGGATCTGGCCGTGGCCGGGTTCTGCTGGGAGGTGCTCGGCCGCATCGGCCTGACCCGCAATGACGTCGTGGTATCCCTCGGTGGCGGGGCGGCGACCGATCTGGCCGGCTTCGTCGCCGCCACCTGGATGCGCGGGGTGCATATCGTGCATGTGCCGACCACGCTGCTGGCCATGGTCGACGCGGCCGTCGGCGGTAAGACCGGTATCAATACCGAGGCGGGCAAGAATCTCGTCGGCAGCTTCCACGAACCGGCCGCGGTGCTGGTCGATCTGGCGACCCTGGAAACGGTGCCGCGCAATGAGATCGTCGCCGGTATGGCCGAGATCATCAAGGCCGGTTTCATCGCCGACCCGGTGATCCTGGACTTGGTGGAGCGCGATCCGGAGGCCGCACTCGACCCGACCGGCGACGTGCTGCCCGAACTGATCCGCCGCGCCATTCAGGTGAAGGCCGATGTTGTCGCAGCCGATCTCAAGGAAGCCAGCCTGCGCGAGATCCTCAACTACGGCCACACTCTCGGTCACGCCATCGAGCGCCGCGAGCGCTACCGCTGGCGGCACGGTGCGGCTGTCTCGGTCGGTCTGGTCTTCGCCGCCGAACTCGGCCGCCTCGCCGGACGCCTCGACGATGCCACCGCCGACCGTCACCGCAGCGTCCTGGCCAGCGTCGGCCTGCCGACCAGCTACGACGCCGACGCCCTCCCCCAACTCCTCGACGCCATGCAGACCGATAAGAAGACCCGCTCCGGCGTTCTGCGCTTCGTGGTCCTCGACGGCCTCGCCAAACCCGGCCGCCTCGAAGGCCCCGACCCCACCCTGCTGGCCGCCGCCTACTCGGCCATCGCCAGGGAGGACAGCGACAGTAGTGGCGCGATCCTGCTGTAGTCGCGAACATTGCAGCGGCGCATCCGAGTCGGGTGCGCCGCCTCGCATCACGATCTCGGCACATCTGCCGACGACATCCCGACCGGCTGCACGGGCGCTGAGCAACCCGTCCTCGTCGAACATGGGCTCGGTGAACAGACCGGCCGAACCCGCCCGTCCCCGGGACGCGAACAGGATTGCGGCCCATCCGGAAAACGAAGGCGACCCTCCGGCCGTATCAGCCGATGAGGGTCGCCTCCAGTCGAATACGTGAGCGGCTACGCGGGAGTCGCCGCGGCGCCAGGTGCCTGAGGTGTAGGCCGATCAGCGGACTTGTTGATCTGGCGATCGGCAATGATGCGGCCGATGCCGATGCCGATAAGACCTGGAATGAAGACCAGCAGGACGATGAAGGACGCGCCCGCCGTCATTTCGAACAACAGGCCGTTATCGCCGAGATCGAACCGGGGCAGCCAGTCGAGCAGCCACGAGACCGCGCCGCTACCCAGACCTGCGGCGACCGCGGTTTTCAGCCAAAGGATGGTCAGGTCGGAGCCGTGCTCCGAATCCGGATGGACCTCACGATCCTTGCGGCCATCCAACACACCCCAGAACACCACCGCGACAAGCAGCACCACCAGGCACAGCGGTCGCATCCAACTGCCCTGGGTCGGCCAGTACACCATCGCGAATCCCAGCGCGGCACGCAGGAAAACGACCAGCGCACCGAGCCCAATGGCCCGCAACACCCAACCATTCATGGTCAACACCATAGCCTCGAGTCGGCCGGATCCAAATGAGAACCGGTTACAGATTTATTGCCGCGGCCATTTCCGCGTGCGGAGCCGGGCGGCCGGTGAACTGTTCGACCTGCCCATAGGCCTGGTTCAGCAGCATCTCCAGCCCGCCGACCACAGTGTGCTCGGCCCGCGCGACCGCAACGGCCAGCGGCGTCGGCCACGGATCGTAGATCGCGTCGAGCACCACGGGGGCCGCGGCCACCGCTTCGGCGACGACCGCAGCCGCCTCGGCCGGGATCGTGCTCACCACAGCACCGGCATCCGCGCACGCCGCACGCAATGCGTCTTTGTCGAAGCCGATCACGGCGGTAGTCATACCGAGCCGCTCGGCAAGATCCACGGCGTTGCGTGCCCTTCCGGCATCGCGGGCGACGACGGTCACCGTCTTCGCACCGAGTTCGGATAACGCGAGCAGCGCCGGACGTGCGGTCCCGCCCGCACCGAGTACGACGCCCTCGGTCAACTCGCCGACGCCAGCACCGCGCAACGCGCCGAGCACCCCGTCGACATCGGTGCAGTCGGCACACCAACCCTCCGAGCCGATCCTAACCAACGTATTCGCCGAGCCCACCAGTACCGCACGCTCCGTGCGTTCGCTCGCATATGCCAGCGCGACCTCTTTACCCGGCATGGTCACCGAAAGCCCGACCCATTCCGGCCCGAGCCCATCGACCAGACCGGGCAACTCCTCGGCCGAACATTCGATGCGCTCATAGGTCCAGTCGAGCCCGAGGGCACGGTAGGCCGCCAGATGCAGCTGCGGCGACCGCGAATGCGCGATCGGCTTACCGAGCACGGCCGCCTTGCGCGTTGTCGGCATCGCCTCACCGCCCACTGTCGAGAATTCCGCTCTGCCTGGCCTTTTCGATATTGCGCAGATGTTCGCTGTAGCTCTCGGTGAACAAAGTGGTCCCCTGTTTGTCGACGGTCACGAAGTACAACCACGTCCCCGGCTCCGGATTCTCCACGGCGCGCATCGCATTCAACGAGGGCGCGGAGATCGGAGTCGCGGGCAGTCCCGGCATGGCGTAGGTGTTCCACGGCGTGCGCTTGCCGCGGTCGGCGTCGGTGGTCGCGACTTCGGTGCGGTCCAGCGCGTAGTTCACCGTCGAGTCGAACTGCAGTGGCTGGTTGGCCTCGAGCCGGTTCACGATCACCCGCGCCACTTTGCCCATATCCTGCGGCAGCGCTTCGCGTTCCACCAGCGAGGCGGCGATCAAGGTCTGGTACGGATTCAGCTTCGTCTCCGCGCCCGACTGCAACAGACCGGTCGACTCGTAGCTGCGCGAACTCGCACCCACCAGCTGCTTCAGGATCTGCTCCGGCGTACCGCTGGGATCGAAATCCCAGGTGCCCGCGGCGATCAGCCCCTCCAGCTGCCTGCTGCGGTCGGGCACGTCACGCACCCGCTGCTCCGCCCAGCTCGGCACGCCGAGGGCGGTCAGATCCGCGCCCGCACCGGCGGCATCGAGCTGGTCGTAGGTGATGCACTTCTGATTCGTACCGGTGCCGACACAGCTGGCGTCGGCGATCTTGCGGTAGATGCCGTCCTTGCGCGAGCCGGTATTCACATCCTGCTGGTCGTGCAACTGCCGTCCCTCGGAGACGACCAGATTGCCGACCCGGGAACTCTTGCCGAGTAGCGCCGTCACCGCCTGCGTGGACGGGCTGTGACTCGGGATCGCGTAGTAGCCGGGCTGCACCGAATTCATATTCGAATTGCGCACGGCCGCCTGGAAGAAGGCTTCGCTGCTCGCGACGACGCCCTTCTTCTGCATCTCGTCCGCGATCTGGTTCGAGGTGTCGCCGGAATGCACCTGCACTACTACCAGCGGTCCCACTGGACCCGCGAAATCCTCGGGCGCGCCGAACATCTTGACCACTTTCATCCCCGCGAATACCGCGGCCCCGGCGAACAGCGCCACGAACAGCGCACCGATCAGCCACAGATTCCGGCGGCGCTTCTTGCGCTCGGCCGCCTTGCGCGAGGCAGCCCGGGACCGTCGGCCGCGCGAGGGCGCGCTGCGCTGACGCTCGGAGCGGGACTCCGCACGCTCCTCCTCTCCCCGACTCCCGCCGCGCTCGGACCTGCCGCGGCCGGAGCGCGCGGACGCGGCACCCGAGCGCCCGCCACCCAACCCGTCACCGCGGGACCGCCGCGGCGGCGCACCCTCGGCCCGCTGTGGACGGCCGCGCCGGGGTTCGTCGCCGCGCTCGGCTCGCTGCGGGGCCGCGCGCCGCGAACGCTCGGCCGCGAGTGCCTCGTCGTGATCTTCGTCGTCGGTGTAGCGCGGAATGACCGTGGTGTCGTCGTCGTAGTCCTCCCATGCCTGGTCGTTTCGCCGGTAACGCCGTTCAGCCTCGCGCTGACGGAAACGTTCCTCGGCTCGCGTCCATCGATCCGTCATGCACCGTCTCCGGACTCAGACGCCGCTTCGGCCGACTTCAACACCGCACTCCGTTCGTCCAACCATCCTTGCAGGATCGCTACGGCGGCCGCCTGATCGATCACCTGCCGCTGGCCACGCGCGCGAACTCCACTGTCCCGCAATGCACGTGCAGCTGACACCGTAGTCAAACGTTCGTCGGAAAGTCGGATAGGCACGGGTGCTATGACTGCGCGCAAACGCTCCGCGAATAGCATCGCCGCATCGGCGGCAGTGCCTTTTTCCCCGCGCAATGTCCGTGGCAGACCGACGATGACCTCGACGGCCTCGTACTCCCGCACAATTTCGGCAATTCTGGAAATGTCGCTTGCCGGTCCAGGCGCGCGCTTATTCGGCTTCGCGCGCGCCACCGTTTCCACGGGCGTGGCGAGCATGCCGTCCGGGTCGCTGGAGGCGACCCCGATTCGGACACTGCCGACATCGATACCGATCCGCCTGCCGCGGCCGGGATCGGTGTCGGGCGAGGGACGATGACTCTCCGAGTCGCCCATCACCCGGCCAGTTCGGCCACCCGAGCACGGACCGAGGCCAGACCCACTTCGATACCCGAGGGGTCCGAACCCGCACCCTGCGCCATCTCCGGCTTGCCGCCACCGCGACCGGAAATGCTCGGGCCGAAGCTGGCGACCAGATCTCCGGCCTTGAAGCCGAGATCCTGCGCGCTCTTATTGACCGTCACAACGAAGGGCACCTTGCCATCGGCATTGCCGAGCAGCACCACGACCGCCGGTTCGGTGCCGAACCGGCCACGGATATCGGTGGCGAGGGTGCGCAGGTCACCGGCGGTGACGCCTTCGGGCGCGGCGGCGGCCACCAGCAGCACGCTGCCGACCCGCTCGGCCTCCGCGACGAACTTCGCCGCCGATGCGAGCACCGCGGCGATCTTGGTGCGCTCGAGCTCCTTCTCGGCCACCTTCAGCCGCTCCACGAGCTGCTCGACGCGCGCGGGCACCTCCTCCGAAGGCACCTTCAGCGAGGACGCGACACCGGCCAGCAGCGCACGCTCCTTCGCCAGATACTTATAGGAGTCCAGGCCGACGAAGGCCTCAACGCGTCGCTTGCCGGAACCGATCGCCGATTCGCCGAGCACGGTGATCGGGCCGATCTGCGAGGAATGCTGGACGTGCGTACCACCGCACAGCTCCATCGAGAACGGTCCGCCGATCTCCACCACGCGCACCTCGTCGCCGTAGTTCTCACCGAACAGCGCGAGCGCGCCCATTTGCTTGGCCTTGGGCAGATCGGTGACGAAGGTGTTCACCGGGAAGTCCGAGCCGACCGCGTCATTGGAGACGGCCTCGATATCGGCCTTCTGCTGTTCGGAGAGCTGGCCCTGCCAGTTGAAGTCGAAGCGCAGATAGCCGGGCTTGTTCAGCGAACCGGCCTGCACGGCGTTCGGACCGAGCACCTGCCGCAGCGCGGCATGCACCATATGCGTGCCGGAATGGCCCTGGGTGGCACCCTGGCGCCAGGCCGGATCGGCCTGGGCGAGTACGACATCGCCCTCGGTGATCTGGCCCTGTTCCACCGTGGTCTTGTGCACCCACAGCTTCTTGGCGATCTTCTGCACATCGTTGACGCGCAGCTTGAGGCCCTGCGCCGTAATGGTGCCGCGATCGGCGATCTGACCACCGGACTCCGCGTAGAGCGGACTGCGGTCCAGAATGACCTCGACGTCCTGGCCGATGGTGGCGGTCGGCACCCGCACGCCGTCGGCGATCAGGGCGAGGACGTGCGCTTCGGAGGTCAGCTCATCGAAGCCGGTGAATTCCGTTGCGCCGCGGTCGACCAACTCCTTGTAGATGGACAGGTCGGCATGTCCGTGTTTGCGCGCCTGGGCATCCTCCTTGGCCATCTTGCGCTGTTCGGCCATGAGCGAGCGGAAGCCCTCCTCGTCGACCGACAGTCCGGCCTCGGCCGCCATCTCCAGGGTCAGCTCGATCGGGAAGCCGTACGTGTCGTGCAGTTTGAAGGCGTCCGAACCCGGAATTGTCTTGCCGCCCTTGGCCGCAACCTCGTCCACGGCGTCGGCGAACAGCCGCGAGCCGGTGTTCAGAGTCTTGAGGAACGCCGTCTCCTCGCCCACCGCGACGTTCTCGATCCGCGCGAAGTCGGTGGCCAGTTCCGGATACGACGGCGACATCAGCTCACTGACGACCTTCATGAATTCGCCGATCACCGGCTTGTCCGCACCGAGCAGCCGGGCCGAGCGCACGATCCGGCGCAGCAGGCGGCGCAGCACGTAGCCACGGCCCTCATTGCCCGGGTTGACGCCGTCGGCGATCAGCATGGCCGAGGTGCGGGCATGGTCGGCGATGACGCGGAAGCGCCGGTCGTCCTCGTGTTCGACACCATAGGACCGGCCGGTCAACTCCTCGGCCTTATCGATGATCGGGCGCAGCAGGTCGGTCTCGTAGACGTTGTCGACGCCCTGCAGCAGCAGCGCGATGCGCTCGACGCCCATACCGGTATCAATGTTTTTCTTCGGCAGCGATCCGACCGGCGGGTAGCCGAGCTTGGGGCTCTGCTCACCGCGGATGTCCTGCATGAAGACCAGATTCCAGATCTCCAGGTAGCGGTCCTCGTCGGCGACCGGACCGCCGTCCTTGCCGTATTCGGGGCCGCGGTCGTAGTAGATCTCCGAACACGGGCCGCCCGGACCGGGCACGCCCATATCCCAGTAGTTGTCCTTGCCGTCGCGGAACTGGATCCGCTCCTTCGGGATGCCCGCGACCCGGTGCCAGATCTCGGCGGCCTCCGGATCGGATTCGTAGGCCGTCACCCAGATCCGCTCGGGATCGAAACCGTAGCCGCCGTCCTCCTGCGACTTGGTGATCAACTCCCAAGCGAGGGTGATGGCGTCCTGCTTGAAGTAGTCACCGAAGGAGAAGTTGCCCGCCATCTGGAAGAAGGTGTTGTGCCGGGTGGTGACGCCGACCTCTTCGATATCGCCGGTGCGGACGCATTTCTGCACACTGGTCGCGCGCGGGAACGGCGGCGCCTCCTGGCCCAAGAAATACGGCTTGAACTGAACCATGCCCGCGTTGACGAACAACAGGGTCGGGTCGGCCAGGATCAGCGAGGCACTGGGCACCTCGGTGTGTCCGGCACGGACAAAATGGTCCAGGAATCGCCGTCGGATCTCGTGGGTCTGCACAGATATCCAGCCTACCGGTGTCCCGCATCCCCTTTTTCAGCGCCCGGGGTGGTCCACGTCCGCTGGCACGGCCGACCCGAAACCGTCTGAGCGTTTATCGTCCTCGGACGATTCTGCGCAACTTCTCGACACGACGTTGGATATCACGTTCGACGCCGTGGTCGGTGGGCGTGTAGTAGTCGCGGCCGACGATTTCGTCGGGCGGATACTGCTGAGCCAGCACGCCATCCGGGTCGTCGTGCGGGTATTTGTAGCCCTGGGCGTTGCCGAGGGCGGCGGCTCCCGCGTAGTGGCCGTCGCGCAGATGGGCGGGGACCGCACCCGCCTTGCCCCCCGAAATATCGGCGAGGGCGGCGCCGAGCGCGGCAGGTACGGCACCGGATTTGGGGGCCGTGGCCAGGTGAATTGTCGCGTGTGTCAGGGTGAGTTGGGCCTCGGGCATGCCGATCAGCTGCACCACTTGCGCGGCCGCGACCGCGGTTTGCAGCGCCATCGGATCGGCCAGGCCGATGTCCTCGCTCGCCGAAATCACCAGGCGGCGGGCGATGAAGCGGGGATCCTCGCCCGCACTGAGCATGCGGGCCAGATAGTGCAGTGCCGCATCGACATCCGAGCCGCGGATGGATTTGATGAAGGCGCTCACCACGTCGTAGTGCTGGTCACCCGCGCGGTCGTAGCGGACGGCGGCCTTGTCCACGCTGGCCTCGACCAGATCCACATCGACGGTACCGTCCAAGGAGGACTCCGCCGATGCCTCCAGCGCGGTGAGCGCCCGGCGCGCGTCACCGCCCGCGATCCGCACGATGTGCTCGAGCGCGGCCTCGGTCACCGTGTACGCGCCGTCGTAACCGCGCGGGTCCGTGAGGGCACGGTCGAGTACCAGCCGGCTATCGGCCGCGGTGAGCGATTGCAATTGCAGCACCAACGAACGCGACAGCAGCGGCGAGACCACCGAGAACGATGGATTCTCTGTCGTCGCGCCGACCAGCAGCACGATCCGGTTCTCGACCGCGGCCAACAATGCGTCCTGCTGGGTCTTGGAGAAGCGATGCACCTCGTCGATGAACAACACGGTCTGCTCGCCCGCGGTGAGACGGCGGCGGGCCACATCGATGACCGCGCGCACCTCCTTCACACCGGCCGACAAGGCCGACAGCGCCTCGAAGCGACGACCGGTGGCCTGCGAAATCAGCGAGGCCAGCGTCGTCTTGCCGGTTCCCGGCGGCCCGTACAGCAGCACCGACGCCGCGCCCGAACCCTCGATCAACCGCCGCAGCGGTGAGCCGGGTCCGAGCAGATGCTGTTGGCCGACCACCTCGTCCAATGTCGCGGGCCGCATCCGCACCGCCAGCGGCGCACCGGCATCGCGGCGTACCACACTGTCGATGGAGTGTCCGGTCGGCACCTCGTCGCCGGGCACGTCGAATAAGCCTTCGCTCACACCGAGCACGTTACCGAGGGGGACCGACAGCTCCGGGGCGTGTACCGGTTTGCCTGGGCGGTGCAAGCTCGTCGGCAATTCGGTGATGATCGCGCCGCTGGTATTCCTGCGGCTGGAACCGGCGACCACCGAGCCATTACGACCATGGGTGTGCCGCTCGGGTCCGCATCGGCGCGACTCGCGAGACTCCACGCGATTCCAGGAGCAGAATTTTTCTCGCGACAGGTTTGTCGATTTCCGCCGAGCTCGCTCGTCGGAACGAATACGACGGCCCGATCGGCGGGCCGGCCGAACCCGAAGGAGCGAGATCATGAGCCAGTACCTGGTGCTGATTTACGAGGACGAAAGCGCGTACGCGGGCGCATCGGAGCAGGTCATGGGCGAGGTCTACCAGGCGCACGTGACCTTCCAGGAGATCGCGGGCGACGCGGTGCAAGGCGGTAACGCACTCCAACCGACCGCCACCGCCACCTCCATCCGGCAGAACGACAACGGCGATTTCACCGTGACCGATGCCCCATTCGCCGAGGCCAAGGAGGCGCTGGGCGGCTACTACCTGATCGAGGCCGCGGATCTGGACGCCGCGATCGCAGTGGCAAAGCAAGTACCCGCCCGGTTCGGCGGTGTCGAGGTGCGTCCGATCATGACCTTCGACTAGACCTGTGCCGATCGACACCGATACGGTCGCCGCTGTCGACCAGGCGCACCGTCGCGAATGGGCCTTCGTGCTCGCCGCGACGGTGCGGCTGGTCCGCGACTTCGACCTCGCCGAGGAATGCGTCCAGGACGCTTATGCGCGTGCGCTCACCGAATGGGCCGCGCACGGCGTTCCGGCGAAACCCGGCGCCTGGTTGACCACCGTTGCCCGCCGCCGCGGCCTCGACCTGCTGCGCCGCGACTCCACCTTGCGGCGCACACTGCCCATGCTGATCACCGACCAGGCCGAGGACACCGCCGATCTCGCACTCGCGGGACTGGATTCGGCATCCGCCATCCCCGACGACCGGTTGCGCCTGATCAGCACCTGCTGTCACCCGGCTTTGGGCCGCGAGGCCCAAGTGGCACTGACACTTCGACTGGTCTGCGGTGTCACCACCGCCGAGGTCGCCCGCGCCTTCCTCACCAGCGAATCGACCATGGCGGCCCGCATTACGCGCGCCAAGAAGAAGATCGCGGTGGCACGCATTCCGTATCGGGTGCCATCGGTGCGCGAACTCCCCGACCGCCTCGACGCCATCTGCGCGGTCATCCATCTGCTGTTCACCACCGGTCACACCGCGCCCTCGGGTGACGCGCTGGTGCGCCCCGATCTGATCGAACGGGCGCTCCAACTTGCGCGGATGATGCACGCGCTGGTCCCGGACGACCCTTCCGTCACCGGCCTGCTGGCCCTGATCCTGCTCACCGACGCACGACGCGAGGCCCGCGTGGATACCGAAGGCCGACTGTGCACCCTCGAACACCAAGACCGCTCCCGCTGGGATCGTGAGGCCATCACCGAGGGCATCGCCTTGGTGAAAACCGCTCTGCCACATACGGATCGATACACTCTGCAGGCCGCCATCGCCGCCGTGCACGATGAGGCACCGTCCTGGCCGGAAACCGACTGGCGTGAGATCACCGGCCTGTACGCACTGCTACTGCGAATTTGGCCGTCGCCGGTGGTGCGCCTCAATCATGCGGTGGCGGTTGGCCTTTCCGGCAACCCGACCCGAGCCCTCGACCTGCTCGACGAACTCGCCACCGAACCATCCCTCGCCACCTACGGCTACCTCGAAGCCTCTCGCGCGGCCTTGCTGACCCAGCTGGGTCGCACCACCGAAGCAGCCCGAGCCTACGAATCCGCGCTACTCCTGACCGAAAACACCATAGAACGAGCCCACCTCGAATCGCGCCTATCCGAGCTCACCGCCGAGTAGCAGCGCGAGGTCTCCTGACCTATTCCGACCAGCGCTCTTCGAGCATCGCCGACACATCCTCGGCGAAATCACCCACTACGTCGTCCCCGGTGCAGCGCGCGTCTTCCGCCAAGGCGGCCCAGCGGTTGATCAGGGCTTCCGAGCGCGGAACGGACAGGCCGTGTTCGCGGGCGGCGGCGATGCGGGTGTGGTCGGCGGGCAGGAACCAGTAGGTGGTGAGCCAGACCCAGATGAGGCGAGCTTCCAGGATGCGTTCGGCGAGCACAGCGTCGTCGGCCAGTGCGGGCCAGACACCGACGACCTGGGCGCGCCACGCATCGACCATTTGCTTGGCACGATCGCGGGACAGTTCGAAGTCGCAGAGGCAGCCGGGGAAGGACACCAGCGCGTAGGCGATATCGAGGGTGGCGTCGCGGTAGCCGCCCCATTCGTAGTCGAGGAAGCGCGCGCCCTCTTCATTCAGGATCACATTGTCGGGGCACAGGTCCGAGGGGCTGAATGCCCGGAAGCGCCCCGCGGAGAAGAGACGATTGCCTCGAACGATCCGCTCGGCGATCTCACCAGGGACCTCGATACCGAGTTCGCGCTGCAGCATGCCGGGCACCTCGGAGATGGCGGCCTCGGCCTGTTGCGCGATGCCATCGACCCGGTGCACCACATCCACCCGCCGCAGCAGCGCGACGAAATCCGCTTCGCGCCCGACGGTCGCCGCATGCATCCGACCCAGTGCCTGCGCGAAGGCCATGAGCGCGTTGCGCGTCGCCGGCTCCACACCGGATTGCAGCACCTGCGTCATCCGGGAGTTCTCCCCGAGATCACTCAGGACGAGCAGCCGGTCCGGGAGGCTGTGCGCGATCAGATATGCGCCGGGCCGCTGATCCCGGCTGAGCGCGGTGGTGAACTGATACGACACGGCCTCGCGCAGAAATGCGGAGTCGATGCTGGCGACGCCGGGCGCTAGACCACCCGTCGTGCGGTCCGCCGCGGATCCGCGAACCTGCTTGACGATGAGCGTCCGGGGCAGGGAGTAGGCGTTCTCTGAAACACGCACGCGTAGGACCGTCGTCCTACCACTACCGCTGAGTTCCATCGGATCGCTCAGCTTTACCGGAGCACCCATTCGCTTTGTGAGCAACTGCTGTGCTGCGGACACGACTTCGGCGGCGCGTTCGGCCAATAGTGCGGTCATCGCTAATCAAGCTACTCGCACCGGGTCACTTCTAGCGAGCGGTTACACAACCTTTCCGCGTCGTTCGGCGTGTCTGCGTCAAGGTTGCGGAACAGGCGCTGCTTGCTTGACACCATTGCGGCTGTCCGGTTTTCTCATCGTCAACTGCCGTGCGCCACACCGCAAACCAGTTGCGTCGAAAGGTCTGCAGACAATGTCCGACTCACCGTCGCCCAAGCCGAACGAACCAACTGGCTCGCCCGAACCGAGCGGCGGCGCACCCGACGAGCGCAGTGGCGACCAATTCGCCGCGCGTCCGGGTCAGCACGAAAGTGCCGATCCACAACCGACACAAACGAGCAGCGAACACAGCAGGCACGAGATGGCCGGGCCCGCTGGCTACCCACAGTTCGAGGGTCCCGGCGCGGCACAGTACGGCAGTGAACCGCTGGAGCCACCACCACCGCCGGTCGGCGCGCCGGGACAACCGGGACAGCCCAGCTACGGTCCGCCGGGAACCGGTCCCGGCACGGCACATCCCGCAACGATGTCCCCGCCCGGAGCTGCCGCAACGCCTGCGGGGGCCGCCCCACCTGGCGCAATGCAACCCGGCTTCGAACCGGCTGGCGCAGCAGCGCCCAGCTTGGCGAAGCCCGGCGCAATGCCGCCCGGCGCCGTACCTCCCGGCGCAATGCCGCCCGGTGCCGTACCTCCCGGCGCAATGCCGCCCGGTGCCGTACCTCCCGGCGCAATGCCGCCTGGCGCAACACAACCCGGCGCCATGCCGCCGGCTGGCACGACGCCTCCCACCGGTGCTATGCCGCCCGGCTCCGAGCCCGGCGCGCCGACCTACGGCTATCAATCCGCCCCCGGAACACCCACCACCCTCGACGTCGGCAATGCCCTGAGCTACGGCTGGGAGAAGTTCCGCGCGAATTTCGGCCCCTGGCTGGCTGTTACCGCGGTCGGCGTGATCATCTATTTCGCCTTCGTACTCATCGTCCAGGTCGTGCAACCGAATTCGCTGTTCAGTCTGTTGCTGACCTTCCTCGTGGTCATGGTCGCGATCTGGCTGCTGCAGGCAGCTATGATCCGCGGCGCGCTCTATGAAACCGATGGCAACAAACCGACTTTCGCGTCCTACTTCCAATTCGTGAATGCGGGAAATGTCCTCTTGACAGCCCTGCTCGCCTTCGTGCTCACCTGGATCGGGGCCGCGCTGTGCTTCGTACCCGGTCTGATCGCCGGATTCCTGTGCATTTTTTCGCTGCACTTCGTCGTCGATCAGGAACAGAATCCATTCGACGCGATCAAGTCCAGCGCGACGCTGGTCATCGCCAATATCGGGCAGGTGCTGCTACTCGCCCTCGCGGTGCTGGTCATCACTTTTGTCGCCACTTTGCTGTGCGGCTTCGGGCTTCTGGTGGCCGGGCCGGTGTGCACGATCGCGGTGACCTACGCCTACCGAGCGCTCACCGGCGGCACCGTGTCCGTGACCTAGCATTCGGTGCGCCGCGCGCGTCGGCTCTCAGCACACCGGAACCCGGCCACCGCAACAGAATTGGCGGTCACTTCGCGGACAGCGACCGCATCCACCACCACTGCTTGAACCGTGCGATCGGGCCGCCCTCGCTACCCGCGCGCGGGCGCAGTGCCAGCACGAGCACCCCGGCCGTGACGATGCCGGCCAGGTTCACCGCGAGCTGCCCGGCCGACATGAACGCGATGTGCCACTGCCCCAAAGTTGCCGCGATCACCGCGAATCCGGCCGCGGGAACGGTCGTCACCGAGATGAACACCCCGACCAGTGCCGCCGATTTCGATGTCACCACCGCCAGCATGCCCGCAGCACCCGCGAGCAGTGCGACCACCAATGAGAACGGCCCGACCTCATAGATGAAGTCGACATTCTGGATGGCTTCCACTCCGGTCAACGTGATCCAGCCGAACTGCTCCCACAGCAATGTCGCCAACATCGTGATGAGCATCGCCACCGGAAATGCCACCAGCAGCGCGACCGCCGACTTGCGGGCGAGCCGGAAATCGCGTCGCCACAACCCCGCCGAAAAGGCTGCCAGCGGCCCGAATTCGGGCCCGACCACCATCGCACCGACAATCGTCACCGGCGAGTCGGTGGCCACGCCGACGGCCGCGAGCAGGCAGGCAATGGTGAGAAAGGCAACGAAACTCAGGGTCAGCGAGGACTCCTCATGAGTCTGCGCGAGCAGTTCCTCCCACACCACCGCATCGGTCGGATCGCCAGGCGCCGCCTCGATCGCCCGCTCGCCGGCATCGGAGATCACCGTCTCGACCGGTCCGAGCGTGATGCCGCCGGTGTGTTTGATGCCGAGCGTGGTCAGATCCGCGAGTACATCGTTGGCGGCCTCACGCGCGACATCGGCCTGGATCAGATCACCGACGGGTTCGACGGCGACTCCCCGCGCCAGCGTCACATGGGTGACGCCCGGGTCGGCACTCAGCACCGCCATCACCTTGTCGGTGAGTTCGGGCGGGCTGATCATGCGCAAGTGCAGCAACGGGACCCCTCATGGTCAGCGTCGATGCGGCAAGCATCGACGATACTGACCAAAAAGTACCGTTCGGGCGACCGCCTCGCTATCCAGCAACCCGACCCGCACCGTACTCATCATGCCGACCAGTGAACGGTCGAGAGAAGGTCCGAGCGTGTCCGCTTCGAATGTCCGGCCTACTCGGCGGCGCCCTTCGCCTCGCCGTCCTTCTTCTTCTCGGGCTTGAAGTCCAGCCCCGCCTCCTTGCGCTGCTGTGCGGTGATCGGCGCGGGCGCATCGGTCAGCGGGTCCACACCGCCACCGGTCTTCGGGAAGGCGATGACCTCACGGATCGAATCCACTCCGGCCAGCAGCGCGGTGATCCGGTCCCAGCCGAAGGCGATGCCGCCGTGCGGCGGCGCGCCGTAGGAGAACGCGTCGAGCAGGAAGCCGAACTTCTCCTGCGCCTCGTCGTGCCCGATGCCCATCACATTGAACACGCGTTCCTGCACATCGCGGCGATGGATTCGGATGCTGCCGCCGCCGATCTCGTTGCCGTTGCAGACGATGTCGTAGGCGTAGGCCAGGGCCGAACCCGGGTCGGTATCAAAGGTGTCCAGTGACTCCGGCTTGGGCGAGGTGAACGCGTGATGCACGGCGGTCCATGCCGAATGACCAAGTGCCACATCACCACTCGCGGTCGCCTCGGCGGCGGGCTCGAACATCGGCGCATCCACGATCCACACGAAGGCCCACGCGTTCTCATCGATCAGACCGCATTTGCGCGCGATCTCGCCACGCGCCGCACCGAGCAGCGCGCGCTGCGCCTTGGCCGGACCCGCGGCGAAGAACACACAGTCACCAGGTACCGCGCCGACATGCTTCGCCAAGCCCTCGCGTTCGGATTCGCTGAGGTTCTTGGCAACCGGTCCGCCGAGCGTGCCGTCCTCCTGTACCAGCACATAGGCCAGACCCTTAGCTCCGCGCTGCTTGGCCCACTCCTGCCAGGCGTCGAGCTGACGCCGCGGCTGACTCGCGCCACCCGGCATCACGACCGCGCCCACATACTCCGCCTGGAAAACCCGGAACGGGGTCTCCTTGAAATATTCGGTGCATTCGGTGATCTCGACGCCGAAGCGCAGGTCCGGCTTATCGCTACCGAAGCGGCGCATCGCCTCCGCGTAGGTCATATGCGGAATCGGGAACGGAATGTCGTAGCCGACCAGCTTCCACAACTCCTCCAGGATCTCCTCGGCCACCAGGATCACGTCCTCCTGGCGCACAAAGCTCATCTCGAGGTCGAGCTGGGTGAACTCGGGCTGGCGGTCGGCGCGGAAGTCCTCGTCGCGGTAGCAGCGCGCGATCTGGTAGTACCGCTCGATACCGGCGACCATCAGCAGCTGCTTGAACAGCTGCGGGCTCTGCGGCAGCGCATAGAAGTTGCCCGGCTGCAGGCGCGCGGGCACCAGGAAGTCGCGGGCGCCCTCGGGCGTGGAGCGGGTCATCGTCGGGGTCTCGACCTCGACGAATTCATGACGGGCCAGCACCGCGCGGGCGGCAGCGTTGACCCTCGAGCGCAGCCGGATGGCCCTACCTGGCGCCTCGCGGCGCAGGTCGAGGTAGCGGTACTTGAGGCGGGCCTCGTCACCGGGCTGCTCGTCGAGCTGGAACGGCAGCGGAGCACTCTCGTTGAGTACCTCGAGTTCGGTGACGTTGACCTCGATGGAACCGGTCGGCAGCTCCGGGTTCTCGTTGCCGCCGGGCCGCTGCTCGACCACACCGGTCACCTGCACGCAGAATTCGGCACGCAACTTGTGCGCCTGCGCGGCGGGCTCGCCCTCGCGGAATACCGCCTGCGCTATACCCGAGGCATCGCGCAGATCGATGAAGATCACGCCACCATGGTCACGACGCCGGGCCACCCATCCGGTAAGGGTGACGGTCTGACCGGCGTGCTCGCTTCGCAGCGAACCAGCCAAGTGGGTGCGCAGCACGGGATTCCTTTCGACGGATGTGACACCGGCAGGGCGATCCGGTGCGGTTGCCATCGTAGTGAGACACATATCCCGAGAGGAAACCGATATCGCCGCCCCGCGTGCGAAGCTGTAGACATCAGGTCGTCGGTCCGCAGGTTTGGGCCGAAACCGGGCAGTACCGCACACGTTCCCACCAGGGTACGAGTCTTACGAGCGCCGTTCGCGGCCCGTCTCGCATCCGAGTGGCCGAAGCGTAGCGCCGCAGGCGCGAGTCTCGGCCGCTCGGATGCGAGACAGCGGGGGGCCGCGAACACGCGGCGCCGCAGGCGCCGCAAATCCAACACAGAAAGCGAAGCAGATGACCTTCAACGAAGGCCTCCAGATCGACCCGGATCGGGCTTCTTCCGGCGGTGGCCCCGGGATGGGTGGCAAGCTCGCCCTCGGCGGTGGTGCCGGTGGTCTCATCCTGCTGGTACTCGGCCTGCTGCTCGGCGGAGATCCCGGTTCGCTGCTCGGACAGTTGAACGGCAGCGAGAACAGCACGGTGCAGCCCGGCACCGCGGGCACGCCCGAGCACTGCAAGACCGGCGCGGACGCCAATAAGTACGTCGACTGCCGGGTGGTGCTCACCGCACAGAGCCTCGACGCGGTGTGGGCGGCGCAGCTGCCCCAGCAGACCGGCAAGAAATATTCGAAGCCGAAACTGGTGCTGTTCACCGGCTCGGTCTCGACCGGATGCGGCAATGCGACCAGTGCGGTCGGCCCGTTCTACTGCCCCGCCGACCGGACCGCCTACTTCGACACCGCCTTCTTTCAGGAACTGGTCGACCGCTTCGGTTCCAGCGGCGGGCCGCTCGCCCAGGAGTACGTGGTGGCACATGAGGTCGGCCACCACATCCAGAATCTGCTCGGCGATATCGGTCGGGCCCAACAGGATCCGCGCGGCCCGGAATCCGGCGCGGTGCGCACCGAACTCCAGGCCGACTGCTACGCGGGCATCTGGGCCCACTTCGCCGATAAGCAGCCCGCCCCCGGAACCAACCAGCCCTTCCTGAAAGCCCTGTCCGACAACGATATCCGTGACGCGCTCTCCGCCGCGTCCGCCGTCGGTGACGACCGAATTCAGCGGGCCGCTCGGGGCCGCGTCAACCCTGAGGCCTGGACCCACGGCTCCTCCGACCAACGCCAGAAATGGTTCCTCACCGGCTACAAGACCGGACAGCTCCAAGCATGCGACACGTACTCGGCCGCCGATCTGAACAACCCGTCGGCATTGCGCTGATCGCCATCGAATGATCAATAATCGACGCCAGTTGGACTGTGGCACAGCGTAGATAGGGATTTCATGCGGAGAACAAAGTCGGCACTGCTGCTTCTCGTCGTGGCACTCGCGGGTAGCTGGGGTCTCGCCTCGGCTCAACCGGCCGCCGACACACCACAACAGCCCGCCACGGCGCTGCTGACACTCACCACCATTCCGAGCGGTTGGTCCGAGCGGGTCGACCTGCGTCCGCTGCTGCAGATCTACGCCGACGGCCGCGCGGTCGAACAGCCCGACGCGGCATCCACCACCCGCGCCGCCGACACCCCACCGCAGCGGCTCACCGGCACCATCCCGAGCGACGTCCTGAATACCGCACTGGCGGAAACGAAATCACTCGCCGCCCTCGACCTCGGCATGCCCAGCGCCACCGACCAAGGCACCCAGATCATCGATCTCATGCAGACGCCGCCCGACCAAGACGTCCACCTGCTCATGTACGCCCCCGACGCGACCGAGAACCTCACGCCCGACCAACAAGCCAACCGCAAACGCTTCACCGACCTCTACCGCAAACTTCTCGACGCTTTCACCCGAGACCACTGAACCGGGTCTCGATCTCCGAAGCGATGTAGCCACGAGGAACGTTGTGCGCCTTCGGTATCCACCCGGGCCGAGTAGCGCAACCTACGCACGACCAGAACACCAGTGCCCCCACTCGAAGACGAGCGGGGGCACTGGAGAACGTTGTCGACTAGAACTGGTCCTGTTCGTAGTCCGAGCTGACCAGCTCATCCGGGTGAGTCGCGCCGATGACATCCGGGGTGGACTCACCGAGCGGGCCAGTGAGGTCGTCGTTGCCAGTGCGGCTGTGGTACGGGTCCACATTCCGCGAGTGCTCGTCGTCACTGCCGCCGCGTTGGCCGGTGGCACCGGGGCTGCCGCCCATGAAGGAGTTCCCGGTGCCCGCCGCGCCGGTCGAGGTACCCGTGCCCAAGGATGTGCCGGACAGGCCCGAGACCCGGCTGATGGGCGAAACAGAGCTGCCCGGCGTGCCGGTCACCTTCTGCGTCGATGGCGAGCCCGAGGAGCTCGGCGAGCCGGAATGGCTTCCGATGCCGGTGATGCCCGAACTCCCCGAGGTGGTGTGCCCGGTATTGAACGATGCCGCCGTGGTGGACGTGCTCGGCGAACCGGAGGTGCTGGAACCGTCCAACAGGCCGGCAGCATTGGTCGACGCATCCTGCGCGACCGACTGCGCCTGTTCCATGATCGGCTCACCGATGTTCTGCATGACCGCCTGAGCGACCTCCTGCGGCGCGGGCAAACCGCTGGCCCCGAGCAACTGATTCACCAGACCGGTCAGCTCGGCCGTCTTCCCCGCCAGATCACCACGGGTGGCATTGGCGACCGCGACGGCCGAGCCCAGATGTTCGGTCGCCGTCGCGATGAGTGCGGCCTGACCGGGCGGCGTCAGCGCCACCGGCACGAGTGCGGTTGCCTGCGTGGCGAATTCGCTCGCGATGCCGAGCAGCTGCGCATTGCCCTGCTGCACCACCGCGGCGGCGCGCTGGGTGAGTTCGGAGATATCGATACCGCGCTGGCTGGTGTCCTGTCCCTGGGTCTGCGCGGTATTGCTCGCGGCCTGCGCCTCCCGGGAGGATTGGCCCTGCCAGAGCTGCTCGACGGTCTGCAGGCCACCCTTGCCGACCGATACCGCGGCCTCGATGATCTTCGATGATTGACTGAGAATCGCGGTCGGGTCGAAGGCTCCGATGACGCCGGTGCCGAAGCTGTTGAGCAGCTCGAGGATCGGCTGGAACAGCGTGTCGATGCCGGGAATTCCGGGAATCGACAGCCCCTGCATCAGCGCCGCGACCGGATCGGATGGAATATTCGTCGCCGCCGCGCCCGCGGCCGCCCCCTGGTTACTCGCCCCGCCGAGCGCACTGCTCACCGCACTCTGCGCCTGCTGCGCCGCCTGCAACACCGGAGCGGCCGCATGGCTGATCGCGGCCTGTGCATCGGTAAGTGCCTGCGACACATCGGGCGGCACCGCACCGGACAGAATCGCGTTCGCGTCCGGCGTCGAATTGCCGTTGAGCCCCGGCATGCCCGTGGGTATGGTCCCCAGCTGCGGCGATTCCTCGGTGATCTTGCGTGCGAGCACGAATTCGGGCGCCTCGATCGGCGGCAGATCCGCGGGCAACTGCGGTAGCGACAGATCGCTCAATCCCTGCGACGCGTTCTGCAGCGCGTCGACCGCGGTGTTCTGCGTCGCGATCACGGCCTCTTCGATCGCCACGCTCTGGTCGGGTGCGATCACGCCGGTCGAGCCGGTATCCATCGGCTTCATACCCCGCCCCCGACCTGGTTGGTGATCGCGCTCAGTACGCCCGCGTTGCCGGAGTCGGTGGTGTCGAATGCGGCGGCCGCGGTGAACGCGGACTTCGAGAGCTTGTCGTATTTGGCCGACAGCTCATTGATGTCCTTGGCCTGCAATACCTGCGCAGCGGCGAACGCCAACAGATAGTCGGCGCCGATCAGACCGAATACCGGCGTGAGCGCGGCAACGTTCTGCACGGCATCGAAATCGGCCGCACCCGCGATCTCGCCAGCGACCCCGGCATTAGTCGCCGCGAATGCTCGGACCGCATCGGTTTCCACCGAGAGATCAGCCATCGAGTTGCACCCCCCAAATCGTCGTGAACTGCAGTTCAGTGTTCATAGCGTCGATCAACATCTACTCCCTGCCCGCCCCGGCAGCTCGGCTGCGATCGGGCCCCTGCGCAGCTGCGAGGTGGTACTTGCGCCGCTGCGGTTGCGCTCAATATAGCCGACCCCACCGGCAAGTTTCGAGCCCAACGCGGCCACCCGACGGAACTGGAACATGTTGCAAATTAGAACAAGTTCTATATTCTCGATCGCATGAAGGTCGCAGTGACCGGCGCAGCCGGCTACCTTGGCACGAATCTGCTCAGCCTGCTGGTCGAACGAGGACACGAGGTCACAGCAATCGATCGCGTCGTTCCGCAGCAACGGACGGACCCGAACGTCACCTGGGTCTCCGGCAATGTGCTCGATCCGGAATCCATGCGCTCCGTGCTCGCGGGCGCGGAGATCGTCTATCACCTCGTCGCCGTGATCACCCTGGCCGAGCAGCACGACCTCGCCTGGAAGGTCAATACCGAAGGCGTGCGCGTCGTCGCCGAGGCGGCACTGGATCTGGGCGTGCGCCGCATGGTGCACGCGAGTTCCATCCATGCCTTCAACCAGTACACCTGCGGCGGTCGCATCGATGAGTCCTCAGTGCGCTCGACCGATCCCAGCCTGCCGGTCTACGACCGCTCCAAATGGGCGGGCGAGATCGAACTGCGCAAGGTGATCGAGCAGGGCCTGGACGCGGTGATCTGCAATCCCACCGGCGTCTTCGGGCCGCTCGACTACGGCACCCCACTGTCCAGGATCAACCGCACCCTCAAGGACGCAGCGCGCGGCCGGGTGCCCGCGATGATCGGCGGCGGCTTCGACCTGGTCGACGTCCGCGATGTCGCGAAAGGCCTGATCCTGGCCGGGGAGCGGGGCCGGACCGGCGAGAACTACCTGCTCGGCGGTTCGATGATCTCCATGCTCGACCTGTGCCGCATCGCGGCGGAATGCGGCGGCAAGAAGGGGCCGAAGTTCTCGATCTCCCCCAAGGTGGTCAACGGTTTGATTCCGGTGTTGGCACCGATGGGCAAACTGTTCAAGACCGACATCGTTTCCAAGGCCGCACTCGGCGCGCTGGTCTCCGCCCCGATCGTCGACCACGGCAAGGCGGAGCGCGAAATCGGTTATCAGCCAAGGCCCATCGAGGAGACCGTGCGCGATCTGGTGACCTTCTTCGCCGATCCGAAGCAGCTCACCGCACCCGACGCCCGACAGATTGCTTGACACCGCTTAGAACACATGTTCGACTGATGGGGTGCGGTGGCAAAGCCAAACCCTGGATGCCGACGACGGCGCCCTGCCCGGTCTCGACCGGGCAGGTTTCGTGCGCACCGTGCAGACTCCCGAATTCGAGGGCATCACGTTTCACGAGGTGCTGTGCAAGAGCGCGCTGAACAAGATGCCGGAGGCGTCGAATCTACCGTTCCATTGGACGATCAATCCGATGCGCGGCTGTTCACACGCCTGCCGCTACTGTTTCGCGCGACCCACCCATGAGTATCTGGATCTGGACGCAGGGCGGGATTTCGATTCCCAGATCGTGGTGAAGACCAATATCGCCGCGGTGCTACGCAAGGAACTCGGCCGCCGGTCCTGGCATCACGAACCAGTCGCGCTGGGCACCAATACCGATCCGTATCAACGTGCCGAGGGCCGATATCGATTGATGCCCGGCATCATTCGCGCGCTGACCGATTCCGGCACATCGTTCTCCATTCTCACCAAGGGCACGCTGCTGCGCCGGGATCTGCCGCTGCTCACCGCGGCGGCGCGCCAGGTCCGGGTGGGCATCGCCGTCTCCATCGCCATCCTGGACATGGATCTACACCGCAGCCTGGAATCCGGTACGCCATCGCCCAAGGCGCGGCTGGAGATGGTGCGGGCGCTGGCCGATGCCGGGTTCGAGGTGAATGTGATGGTCGCGCCGGTGATTCCATATCTCACCGACAGCCGCGCCCACCTGGACGCGCTGTTCGGTGCGATCGCCGAGGCCGGGGCGGTATCGGTGGTCGCATTCCCGATGCATCTGCGCGGGGCCACCCGTGGCTGGTTCCTGAGCTGGCTGGCCGAGGCGCATCCCGCTCTGGTGCGGCGCTATCGCCAGCTCTATGGCCGCGGCGCCTATGTGACGCCGGAATATGCGTCCTGGCTACGCGAGCGGGTGCAGCCACTGCTCCAGCGACACGGCCTCATCCGCGAGCACACCCCGGAGCCGCAGACACAACTGTCGACGCCGCTGCCCAACGACACGCAGCTGGCGCTCTTCGCGTAAAGCATTTCACAAACAATTCCCGCACACGGCGGAGTAGGTTGGCCAATGGCACCTCCCATCGGACGAGGAAGTGAAGCAGGCATATGGTTTCCGACCAAAGTGATGTCGGCACAGCGAAATTGGAAAAGGTCGTAATTCGGTTCGCCGGGGACTCCGGTGACGGAATGCAGCTCACCGGTGATCGCTTCACGCATGAGGCGGCCGCATTCGGCAACGACCTCGCCACCCAGCCCAACTTCCCGGCCGAAATCCGGGCGCCACAGGGCACGCTGCCCGGCGTCTCGTCCTTCCAGATCCAGATCGCCGACTATGACATCTTGACCGCGGGCGACCAGCCCGACGTACTGGTCGCGATGAATCCGGCCGCGCTGAAGTCCAATCTGGAGGATCTGCCGCGCGGCGCCACGGTGATCGTGAACACCGACGAGTTCACCAAACGCAATCTCGGCAAGGTCGGCTACACGACCGATCCGCTCGACGACGACACGCTGAGCGATTTCGTGGTCCACCGCGTGCCGATGACCTCGATCACCCTGGGCGCGACCGAGCCGACCGGTGTCGGCAAAAAGGACGGTCAGCGCGCGAAGAATATGTTCGCACTCGGCCTGCTGTCCTGGATGTACGGTCGGCCGATCGGCGGCACCGAACGCTTCCTGCGCGAGAAGTTCGCCGCGAAGCCCGATATCGCCGAGGCGAATCTGCTCGCCTTCCGCGCTGGCTGGAACTATGGCGAGACCACCGAAAGCTTCGCAACCACCTTCGAGGTGGCCCCGGCCAAACTGCCGCCCGGCACCTACCGCCAGATAACCGGCAATACCGCGCTCGCCTACGGCCTCGTCGCCGCGGGACAATTGTCCGGGTTGCCGGTGTTTCTCGGCACCTATCCGATCACGCCCGCCTCCGACATCCTGCACGAACTCAGTAAGCACAAGAACTTCGGCGTCACCACCTTCCAGGCCGAGGACGAGATCGCGGGCATCGGCGCGGCCCTCGGCGCTTCGCTCGGCGGCGCGCTCGGCGTCACGAGTACCTCTGGCCCCGGGCTGGCGCTCAAGAGCGAAACCATCGGGCTCGCGGTGATGACGGAACTGCCGTTAGTGATCGTCGACGTACAGCGCGGCGGCCCCTCCACCGGACTACCGACCAAGACCGAACAGGCCGATCTGCTGCAGGCGCTCTACGGCCGCAACGGGGAATCACCGGTCGCCGTACTCGCGCCGCGCTCGCCCGCCGACTGCTTCGCCACCGCGGTGGAGGCGGCGCGCATCGCCCTCACCTATCGCACACCGGTGCTGTTGCTCTCCGACGGCTCGATCGCCAATGGTTCTGAGCCATGGTCGATTCCGCGGGTGGCCGAACTGGAGCCGATCGATCCGCGCTTCGAACCCGAGGCCGAAGAGGGCACACCGTTCCAGCCCTACTCCCGTGACCCCGACACTCTCGCCAGGCCGCTCGCCGTGCCAGGCACCGCCGGTCGCGCGCATCGGATCGGCGGACTGGAGAAAGCCGACGGCAGCGGCAATATCTCCTATGAGCCGGGCAATCACGAATTGATGGTTCGCCTGCGGCAGGCCAAGATCGACGGCATCACCGTCCCCGATCTCGAGGTCGACGATCCGGACGGGCGGGCCGACTTGCTGCTGATCGGCTGGGGCAGTTCCTTCGGCCCGATCGGCGAGGCGTGTCGGCGCGCCCGCCGGCGCGGTGTCCCGGTCGCGCAGGCGCATCTGCGATATCTGAATCCATTGCCCGCCAATCTCGGTGCCGTACTGCGCAGCTACCCGACGGTGATCGCGCCGGAAATGAACGGCGGCCAGCTCGCCATGCTGCTGCGGGCGAAGTATCTGGTGGATGTGCAACCGTGGACGAAGATCGCGGGCACGGCATTCTCCGCGCAGGAACTCGTCGGGGTCATCGATGCGGCACTGGACGGGTCGATCGGGGATATGGAACACGATAAGGCCTTCGCGGCACGGGCGCGGGCCACGTACTCGACTGGGGGTAACTGATGACCATCGTCGAAACCTCGCTCGTCGGAACCGATCTGGGTCTCACCGGACTCTCCGGGGTGCCGTCCGCGGACGGGCCGCAGAAGGTCAAGGACTTCACCTCCGACCAGGAGGTGCGCTGGTGCCCCGGCTGCGGTGACTACGTGATCCTGGCGACCGTGCGCGGCTTCCTCGCCGAACTCGGGTTGCGCAGGGAAAACCTGATGTTCGTCTCCGGGATCGGCTGCTCGAGCCGGTTCCCGTACTACCTCGAGGCCTACGGCATCCACTCCATCCACGGCCGTGCGCCCGCCATCGCGACCGGACTCGCGGTGACCCGGCCGGATCTGTCGGTGTGGGTGGTGACCGGTGACGGTGACGCGCTGTCGATCGGCGGCAACCACCTGATCCATGCCCTGCGCCGCAATGTGAATATGACGATCCTGCTGTTCAACAATCGGATCTACGGACTCACCAAGGGCCAGTACTCCCCCACTTCGGAAGAGGGCAAGATCACCAAGTCGACACCGATGGGCTCGGTCGACCATCCGTTCAACACGCTCTCGGTCGCGCTCGGCGCGGAAGCCAGCTTCGCAGCGCGCGCACTGGATTCCGATCGCGCGGGTCTCACCGAGGTGCTACGCGCCGCGGCCGAACATCGCGGGACCTCGTTCGTGGAGATTCTGCAGGACTGCCCGATCTTCAACGACGGTTCCTTCGATGTGCTGCGCAAGGGTGATGCCGAATCCCGCCTCATCCCGCTGCACCAGGGTGAGCCGATCCGTTTCGGCGCTGATGGCGAATTCGCCGTGGTGCGTGCCGGTTTCGGGCTCGAGGTGGTGCGCACCGACGAGGTCGACGAGTCCGAGATCATCGTGCACGACGCCTACACCGACAATCCCGAGTACGCCTACGCGCTCTCGCGCCTGTCCGACCAGGACCTCGGGCACGTGGTCACCGGCATCTTCCGTAATGTCACCCGTCCCACCTATGACGATGCCGTCCGCACCCAAACCGCGATGGCGCGGGAACGCAAACCGGTACAAGCGGATTCGCTGCAATCCCTTCTCAACGGTTCGGAAACCTGGACCATCAGCTAGGCAAACCCAGCCGATCGGCGAGCGTGCCGAGGACACGATGTAGGTCGGCACGCTCGGCCGCGGTGAGGTCCGCGGTGGTCTCGGCGTCGATCGCCTGCGCGACGTCGAGGCATTTGCGTAGTAGTGCGCGGCCGTGGGAGGTCATGCTCAGGTTCTGACGGCGGCGATCCTCCGGGTCCCGTAACCGTTCGATAGCTCCGAGGGACTCGAGGTGGTCGGCCAGCGCGACGACCAGACTCGGCGCGACGCGCAGTATCCGTGCCATTTCCATCTGCGATGTCGGTCCGTTGGCCGCCAACACATTCAGCATCCCGGCATGCTTCGGCTTCAGCCCGAGACTCGACACATCGGCGCTGAAGCGATCGGTCAGGAACGCACCCAGCAGGCCGAGCCGGAAGGTGATGGTCTCCGGCAGCTTTTCCGCCTTGACGTTCTTCATAGCCAGCATAATACTGTTCCTGAACCATTCAGAGTGTGAATGATTTAGGGAGTGAAAGATGCAGTACCAGAATCTCAGCAGATCCGCGATCATTGTCAATGCGATCGGCGCGGGCGCCGCCGTGGCATTCAGCGTCGCGGCACTTGTCGATCCGACCCTCGCGATATCCGGCAGCGCGGACTCGCCCGGTCTCGATCTCTATGCCCAGGCCTACGCGGCCCGCGCGATCCCGCTGGGTGCCGCGCTGCTGTTCAGCCTGGCCAGCCGCAGCAAGCGGGCTCTCCTACCGCTGCTGACCGTCTCCGGCGCGGTACAGCTCGGTGACGTCGCCATCGGAGCCACGCAGGGAATTCCGGGCATGGTGGTCGGCGGCAGCGCGCTTGCGCTCATTCATCTCGCCACCGCGGGTCAGTTGGCCCTCGACAGGAGTCGCTCCGCCGCAGTCGCAGCCTGAGCTAGGAGTTCGGGCATGAGTCAGACGTGCTTGGCGAATCCGAGGTCGATGACGGCATCGCGTTCCTGTTCGAGTTCGGCGACGTTGGCGTCGATGCGGGCCCGGGAGAATTCGTCGAGCTCCAGGCCCTGGACGATCGAGTATTCGCCGCCCGCGCAGGTGACGGGAAACGAGGTGATGAGACCTTCGGGGGCACCGTAGGAGCCGTCGGAGGGGACGGCCATGGAGGTCCAGTCGTCGGCGTGGGTGCCGAGGGACCAGTCGTGGATGTGGTCGATAGCGGCGCTGGCCGCGCTGGCGGCCGAAGAGGCGCCGCGGGCCTGGATGATGGCGGTGCCACGCTGTTGGACGGTGGGGATGAAGTCCTGGCGCACCCAGGCCTGGTCAACGAGGTCGAGGGCGGGGCGGCCCGCGATGGTGGCGTGGGCGATATCCGGATACTGGGTCGCGGAGTGGTTGCCCCAGATGGCGACGCGGGCGATATCGGCGGCGGGCGCGCCGGTCTTCTTGGCCAGCTGCGCGATGGCGCGGTTGTGGTCGAGGCGGGTCATCGCGGTGAAACGCTCGGCCGGGACGTCCGGGGCATTGCTCATGGCGATGAAGGCGTTGGTATTGGCCGGATTTCCGACCACGAGCACCTTGACGTCGTCGGCTGCGCTGGCGTTGATCGCCTGGCCCTGTTCGGTGAAGATCGGGCCATTGGCGGCCAGCAGGTCCGAACGCTCCATCCCCGCGGTGCGCGGCCGGGCACCGACCAGCAGCGCGACATTCGCGCCCGCGAACCCGACCCACGGATCGTCACTGATATCGATCGACTCGAGCAGCGGGAACGCACCGTCCTCGAGCTCCATCGCCACACCCTCCAGCGATGCCACCGCAGCCGGAATCTCCAGCAACCGCAGCCGTACCGGCGTCTCGGATCCCAGCAGCGCCCCGGACGCGATCCGGAACAGCAGACCGTAGGCGATCTGCCCCGCACCTCCGGTCACGGCTACGGTCACGGGCGCGGTCCGAGCAGCGGTGCTCACCAGAAACTCCTTGCGATAGACGGACACTCGATCCCCACCCTAACGACTCTCACGGCCCCCGAACCGCAGTGGTGAGCTACGAGACAATCACCTCGCCATACCCATCCAACCACCCCAGCTAACGACAAGCTTCCCGTCAGCACCGCGGCCCCGACCGACCATCCCCACCTGGGAGCCCCTGACCGTTGGGCGCTGAGCCGCCACATCGAAATCCGTACCGAGATTCGGGCATCCACAACGGGTACGAGCCCGACAGCGGGTGCGAATGTTCAGCGCAGCACGCAACCGCGCATCGCATGCGATCTCACATTGCACGCCGATTCATGTGTCGCGCAACGCGTCTCGCGCATCAGCACAGCCCCGCGACTTCCTGATCGGTCAGGACGATGGGCGAAATGTAGTCCTTCGCCCGGGCCAGCCGAACCGCGCGGTACAAAGGTCGCTCCTCCAGTCCGGCATCTCGGGCTTCGGCGCGCAGTTGATGGACGAGCATGGTCGAAACCGCTACGGCCGCGGCGAGTTCGCTCGCGGCCAGTGCGTCGGCCAGTTTGCGGAGGCCGAGGAGGTGGAGTTCGCGGCCGCTGCCCGCGTCGGTGTACATCGCCAGCGGGATGACCTGTGAGTCTGCGCCTGCGGTCACCCGCACGACGATGCGGCTCAAACGGGCCGGATAAATGAGGATTTCGACGCCGTTGGCGGCCGCGATATCGACCCGACGCTCGCCGATCACCCGCCGCGCGTGAATCGTGGTCCCGGCCAACCACATCCGTCGCCGCCGCAGCGCTATGGCATAGGCGACGGTGGGTGCACCGACGACGATACCGATCGCGATCGCGATCGACCACGGCACCAGCAGCGCCGCGAGCAATGCTGCACCGATACCCACGCCTGCCGCGGCGAGGGCGAGTCGCCGCAGCATGGGTGCGTAGGTTTCTGGTGCGACGAGATCGAGTCCGACCGTCGGAACCGGTTGGGCTGCGCCGGGATTCGTGGGTTCTACAGGCACGGCTGCCCGTTCGTCGTGGTGCGGGTGTACCCCGGCACCGTACTACTCGCCCGTGCGCAACGCGGCGGCGACGGCGGCCACCGTCTCGTCCAGTGGGATCTGACGCTGGTCACCGGTGGCCATATCCTTCAGGCCGATGGTGCTCTCGGCCAGGTCACGGTCACCGAGGACCAGAGTGAATCTGGCACCGGACTTATCCGCGGCCTTCAGCGACCCCTTGACGCCCCGACCGCCATAGGCCAGATCGACCCGAATGCCCGCCGCCCGCAGCTGTGCCGCGAGTACGACCAAACGCTGCTTGGCCGCATCGCCCAGTGATACGCCGTAGACCTCGCATCGCGCCGGATCGCCCGCCGACTTGCCCTCGGCCCGCAGTGCCAGAATGGTGCGGTCAACTCCGAGCCCGAATCCGATGCCGGACAACGGTTGTCCGCCCAACTCGGCCATCAACCCGTCATAGCGTCCGCCGCCGCCGATACCCGACTGCGCCCCGAGCCCGTCGTGCACGAATTCGAAGGTCGTCTTCGTGTAGTAGTCCAGGCCGCGCACCATCCGCGGGTTCACTACATAAGCCACGCCGAGCGCGTCCAGATATCCGAGCACCTGCTCGAAGTGCGTCTTCGCCGACTCCGACAGGTGATCGATCATCAGCGGCGCATTCGCGGTCATCTCGCGGACCTCGGGTCGCTTGTCGTCGAGCACCCGCAGCGGATTCAGCTGTGCCCGCCGTTTGGTCTCCTCATCTAGCGGCAGCCCGAAAAGAAACTCCTGCAACAGCTCTCGATACTGCGGGCGACAGGTCTCGTCACCGAGCGAGGTGATCTCCAGCCGGAAACCATCGAGCCCGAGTCCGCGATATCCGGCGTCGGCGATCGCGATCACCTCGGCATCCAACGCCGGATCATCGATACCGATCGCCTCGACGCCGACCTGCTGCAGCTGTCGGTACCGACCGGCCTGCGGGCGCTCATAGCGAAAGAACGGACCCGAGTACACGAGCTTCACCGGCAGTTGGCCCCGGTCGAGTCCGTGTTCGATGACCGCGCGCATGACGCCCGCAGTGCCCTCCGGTCGCAACGTGACACTACGATCGCCGCGGTCGGCGAAGGTATACATCTCCTTGGTCACCACATCGGTGGATTCACCGACGCCCCGCGCGAACAACGCGGTGTCCTCGAAGATCGGCAGCTCCACATGCCCGTACCCGGCGAGTCGGGCGGCGCGGATCAAGCCGTCGCGCACCGCGACGAACTCGGCCGAACCGGGTGGCACGTAATCCGGAACCCCCTTCGGGGCGGAGAAGCTGCTGGTCTTGGTCACGATGGTCCAGTTTCCACCACTATGACCCGTCAAGTCCAACCGGTTTGCCGCCGCTCGCGGCTGCATGTAGGTCGCTCGAAAGGATCAGCCGGTTTTGTACAGCGTCACGACTGGTCGAAATGGCCTGCTGAGCAGTCTCAGGAATAGATGGCACAATCCTGTGCCGTACGTAACGGATACGGGAGGAACGTGGTAGTGCCGAGCAACGAACAGCGACGGGCAGCGGCGAAACGCAAGCTGGAACGCCAGCTGGCCAACCGGGCCGATCAGGCGCGCAAGCGCAAGCGACTCATGATCGCCGGATCGGCGCTCGGCGTGGTGGTCGTGGCGGCGGCTGCCGTCGGCGTCTACTTCTTGACCAAGAGTGACGACAAGCCCGCGGCCATCAGCTGCGACTATCGCGATAGTCAGAAGCCCGCCGATAAGCAGGTGAACAAGCCGCGTACCAGCGGCATCGAGAACACCGGCGACAACGCGAGCCTCAGCGTCAGTATGGAGACCACTCAGGGCCCCATCGGCCTGACCCTGGACAACGCCAAGGCGCCGTGCACCGTGAACAGCTTCGCCAGCCTGGGCGGTCAGGGCTACTTCGACAACACCATCTGCCACCGCATGACCGCGGACGAGGGCCTGAAAGTGCTGCAGTGCGGTGACCCGACCGGCACCGGCACGGGCGGTCCGGGCTACCAGTTCGACAACGAGTACCCGACCAATCGCTACAACCCCGCCGACCCCGCATTGCAGCAGCCCATGGATTACAAGCGCGGCACGCTCGCCATGGCCAATGCGGGACCGGATCCCGTCACCGGCGGCGGCACCAACGGTAGTCAGTTCTTCATCGTCTACGGAGATTCGCAGCTGCCGCCGAACTACACCATCTTCGGCACCGTCGATCCGGACAGCATGGGCACGCTGGACAAGATCGCCGCTGGCGGTCAGGACAACTCCAATGGCCAGGGCGACGGCAAGCCCAACCTCCCGGTAACCATCCAGTCGGTCCGTATCGACTGAAGCGACACGCCCGATCCGGATACTCGTTTCGTTCGAACCCACTGCGCACAATGAGCCCGGGCCCATTCCGGAACAAGCGAGGGTAGGCGACCCTAATCGTTCGGTAAGGTTGCGCTAAGACCGGAGATCCTCCGAAGCTTTCCCCTACCCGCCGGAATTGTGCGATATATGCTGTTAAGCGGCACGGCCACACGGTTGGTGCCGAGCTTTCTCGGGTAATCTCGAATGAAGGAGAACGCGTAGCGTAGTCATCCCTGACCGGACGATCCCCACCGGGAATGCCACGAGACGAGTCCTCTGGGTGTCCACGTTTGCAGGCGGGGCACCGCCATGGCGCACTACAGTTCGCCGTGGCGGCGTCCGTGACGAAGCACCACAACAACCATAGTGATCACTGCAGCATCGGGGAGCAGCCATGTCCGAGGAACTGGACGACATCGGCCGGGAAACCGCGGCCATGATGAGGACAATGTTGCAGCTAGCGACCCTTGTCGCACTGCGGACCCGCGAGCGTGGTCAGAAAGAAGCCGAAGCCCGCGTCAAGATCACCGAGGCCCGCATCAAGGAAGCCCGGGAACTTCAGATCCGTGAGGCTCGTGACGCCAAGGCGAAAGACCCACGCAATCTCGAACTGGCTCGCATGGTCGAGAAATCGGTTCCGGCCAAAGGTATTTCGTTGGAGAAGGATCGGTTCTCGGCACAGGCCGAAGCGAGCCGAATGGCCGCGACGGCGTCGGCTCAATCCAAACCGCTCGTTCGTTACGACTCCCAGGAACGTCGGCAGGCGATCGCGGCGCATCTCGCCCGGATCGGTATCGCACCGGAACTGGCGGCGGTGCGAATGCTCATCGAGGTAGGCCAGGGGCAACCGCCCGAAGAAGCGGTACGCATTCGCGACGAAGCCGCCCGCGCGGCCGCCGGCCGAGGTCGGGAACAAGACGCACGCGGTTTGGAACGCGTCCGACAGTAGCCGAAGCCCCGAACCGAAAACGCCCGCTGAAATCAGCGGGCGTTTCGACGTTTTCGGCTCTTCTCAGATGCGGAAGTCGCCGACGGTCGGATCGCCGAACAGCCCCTGGGCCGGGGACTTCAGCGGCAGCGGGCTCAGCATGTCCTTGTGACCGTTGCGGACACTGCAGTACTTGAACGGTCCACGGGGATCGAAGAGTTTGGTCATATGCGGATCGGCGTGATCGAGGAACCAGATGCTCAATCCGGTGCTCGGCTCGAGTCGGTAATGCTCCCATGCGCGCCAGAGCGCATCTAGTCGCGCCACCGCCTCGGCATGCTTCCACCACTCCGGGCACCACACCGTTTCACTGATGTCGGTGACCTGACGCCGGTACACCAGGCTGAGATAGTTCTCGACGAACTCCACCACATTGGTGTAGATCATGGGCTGTTCCTGCTGTTCGGTCACAGCTGCACCTCACTGGCGCTCGGCTCCGCTGCGACCGATGGTGCTGTGCTCATGGCTCGCTCGCTCCGCTCGCTCACAGTGGCCGGACCTCCTCGATTTGACCGTATTCGGGTGGCGGAGCAGCCTTGGTCAGGTTTGGCGAGCCGAGCAGGTCGGCGATCTCGGTCTTACGCCCCGGAAGATGGTGCGAGATCGACTTCTTCACATCGTCAGCGTAGTCGCCCTCCCACCAGGGGACGGTACGCACGAGCACCGCGGGCTGGCCGGAGGTGAACACGATCGCGCGGCCCTGCGGCAGCGTCGCCAGCGCGTTCACGGTGAACGTCTTGGACGAGCCGAGTGAACGCGAATAGCTCTTGCCGCCTTTGGATTCCGAGACCGAGGACGAGATCGCGTCGTATTCGCCGATCGCCTCGGAGCGGTCGCGCAGGAAGTTCATATCGTCGACGCCCGGACCGAGCACCTTGATATTGGCCGCCGACCACAGCGCCAGCATGCCGTCATCACCCCAACAGCGCGCACCCTGTGCCCAGGACTGCAGCACGGTCATTACCACGATGCCGCGCGAGCCGAAGTGGCTGTACTGCTTGGGCAAATCCTTCCAGCGCACCACATTCGCCGCCTCGTCCAGGACCGCGAGCATCGGGATCGGCAGCCGTCCGCCGGGCGAATGCGTGGCCTTGCGCATCGCCACATCGACTACCGCCTCGGTGAGCGCACTGACCAGCGGCGCCGCCGAACCGCGGCCCTCCAGCGAGAGGCTGTACAGCGTGCCGTTGTTCTCGATGAATTCGAGTTCGTCGAACTGCATGCGGTTGTCGCCCGGCAGGATCCACGGGTGCACATTGGACAGCTGCAGGCAGCGGATCATTTTCTTCGCGGTGCCGAAAATGCCGCTCTTGGTGCGCGGATCGGCGTTGTACTGCATTGCCAGACCCGAGGCGGTGTAATGCTTGCTCGCATTGCGCAGCAGCTCGATGGGCTCGGCGTCGTTGGGGTTGGTCACCCAATCCCAGACCTGGACGATCGGGCGGCCACCGAGCGCTGCCGCCAGAAACAGTCCGGCGAGCAGATCCTCGGCCTCCGGATCGAAGAACACATCGCCCTTGGCATCGGAACCGTTGTCCGCGTCGGCGAAGTGTCCGGCCAGCCGCGCGGCCCGCATCTCCGCACCGTCGTGGTAGGCGTCCACCCACGTCAGTGGATCCCAGAACCAGGTGGGCTCCTCCCCCGCGACACCCTGCGGATCGAAGACGAAGGTGCGACTTCCCTTGGCCTCGCGCACATCTCGGGTCGCGTCCACCACATCGCGCTTATTCGAGGTGGCCAGTACCGGGCCGATCGCGGTCAGGATGGCCGGAATCACCCGGGAGGTCGATTTGCCCTGTCGCGGACCCCAGATGTCCAGGTGCAGATCCTCATAGGAGCCGTAGAGCATCACCCCGTCGGCGATGCCGATGCCGATCGGCACGCCCGGGCTGTCGTTATAGCCGAGGCGCACTCCGAGCATTTCGGCCTTCGCCCGCACCCCCGCCTCGGTGAGCGATTTAATGGCACTGCCGCTTCCCATCACGTCGGCCTTGTCGTCCACGGCGAGCCGACCGACCGACCGGCGTGCGGCGAGCCGCTTGCGCACCACCACATAGGCCACGATCGCCGCGATCACGACAAGCACGATCACCGTGGAAGCGCGCGGCCAGTGCAATTTTCCTTTGACCAGATCGGCGACGATCGCGATCGGGTTGATGGGAATGTCCTGCGGGGTGACAGCCATCGCGTTGCCGAGATGCAAGGCGATCCACAGGGTTCCGAGAGTCGCGAAACCGGCGTAGATCATGTAGAGGGCGATATCGGGTCCGACCACGGCCGGATCCTGCACCTTCTTCTTTTTCGCCATGTCTGCCTCCTGTTAGGACCTAGCTATGTGATTGTCGCTGGTGCGAGATCAGCGGAAGGCGTCGAGCCGCCAACCTTCCGATGTGCGCACCACGGTCGCGATGACCGTCGCGGGCGGCAGGGATTCCTTGCGCCCGTTCGGGTAAACGACCGTTTGCTCGATCCCGATCTTGAACTGTTGCACATTCGGATCGGCGCTCGCGGGCGGACGCTCCCCCGATGCGAAGGCGAAGGCATCGATATGTGCCTGCGCTTTGGCCCAGTCCGCCCACTGCAGAGTCGCTTTCGGTGTCTCGATCCCGGCCGGCGTGCTGTCCAGCATGCGGACCAGACTGGGGCCCAGCCATTTCCGCGCACGCGACAGCGATGCGCCCTGCGCCTCGGCAGCGGGCTGCCAGGAATAGATCTCCTTCAGCGCGGCCACCGCGACGCCGTCGGGCGTCACCGGATCGGGTGCGGGCACACCCTCCAGCAATCGGGTCGTGGACGTGGGCGGCTGCGGCGCACCGGAACCCGACTCCCGATCCGAGCTGGCGCACCCCGCACCCGACATCGCGACGCTCACCACCAGCATCACCACCAGTTTCGCGCGTGCAGTGTTCGATTTGCGGCGTTCGCGGGCCCCTTGGTGCTCACGCTCCGCTACCGCCTCCGGGTCCGTCGCTCGCGCCGCCGTGTTATTCCAGGCTAGCCGCCGGGACCGACACTTGTGCGGTCCAATCACCGCACATGCTTCGGCGTGTTCGTCCGCCGGGGTATCGGTTGTCCTCACAGCACCCTCCTCCCGCGGCCGTCACCCGGCACCGCGACCTCGGTCACGCCACTGGAACGGCCGGACGCGGCGGGCACGGATTGGACCATTCTGCCGTTGCCTGAATAGATTCCGACCTCGGAGGGGCCGCGCGGGCCGAATGAGCTGAACACCAGATCACCCGGTTGCAGCTTGCTCAGTGAGACCTCGACGCCCGCCTCCCACTGCTGTTCGGCCGTACGCGGCAACGTCACGGTGCCCGACGATGCCGCGAACACCGCCGCCGAAGTGAGGCCGGGACCGTCCATACCGCCGCCGCTCGGTCCCTGCGGGCCACCGCCACCCCAGACGTACGGCGTGCCGATCCATTGCTGGGCCGCCTGGAGGACCTGGACGCCGCCCGCACCCTCCTGCGGGGTGAAGCGGCCATTGGAACCCTGCGCGCGGTATTGCGGTTCCATCGCAAGGATATTCGCGACGTAGGGCTGGGTCTCGGCGTAGTGCGCGGCCACCCGGTTCGGCATACCGCCGGAGGCGAGCACCGCGCCCTCACCGGCGTTGTAGGCGGCCAGGGTCAGTGCGACCACATCGCCCTGCACGCGGCCCTCGGACTCCCACGCCATGATCTTGTGCGCGATCGCGCACATATAGCGGCCCTGACCGATGATCGCGTCGCCGTCGTCCCATACGCTCGCGACACCATTGCCGTCGGCATCGATGACATAGGGCTGACCGTCATCGGGATCGATGCTGGCCGCGGTGCCGGGCAGGAACTGGGCCAGACCCTGCGCGCCAGCGGGCGAGGCGGCCCCGCGCCGGAATCCGGACTCCTGCCTGCCCTGCGCGGCCAGCAGCGACGGGGTGATCTGCGGGCAGATGGAACCCGCACGGCGATACCAGATTTCGAGTTCCTGCGGCACCTTGCCTGCGGCCAGCGCACCGCCCGCGGTACCGAAGCCACGACTGCACCGCGGATCGGACGAAAAGGCCTGCGCACCACCGACATCCGGAGTCGGCGCGCCATCGAGCCAGGGCAGCGGGTCGATTTGCCGACCGCCGGTGAAGCGTCCGCCGGGCACGATCTCGAAATGCAGGTGGGGGCCGCTGGATTCGCCCGCCGAGCCGACCTGCGCGATGGGCTGACCGGCCACGACGCTATCGCCGACGTGCACATGCACGCCGCTGTCCCACATATGGCCGTACACGGCCGAATAGGATCGGCCGTTGGTATCGACGGAATCGACGACGATCCAGTTGCCGAAACCCGAAGCGGGACCGGCCGCTACGACACGTCCGTCGGAGACCGAGTAGATGGTGGTGCCGTCGGCCGCGGCGAAGTCGACGCCCTTATGGCTGCCGCCGCGCGCGCCGAATACGTCCGACACGGTGAAGGTGCCTGCGACCAGCGGCAGTGTGCGGCGGATCGGGCCGACGCCTGCGGCCAGCGACGGTGCACCGGTAGCCGTCGAATGGGCTTGGGTGGCAGTCGGATTGCCGGTCGTACGCATGGGAGTCGGCGAGCCCGCGACCCGGGAATTACCCGGCGTGTATCCGCCGAGCGGCGCCAACACACTCGACGATACGATCACCGAGGTGCCCTCACAGGCGTCGTCCACGGCGGGCATCACGATCACCACCACCAGCGTCATCAGCGCGAGTACGCTCCCCAGCGCCACGTACAGGAGGGTCCGCCCGTTCACCGCATCCCCGGCAGCGCCGAACAACCGCGGACCGAACCGAACACGTTCACCTCTGCCGCCGAGATTCGTTGAGCGTGTCGGCCAGGGTGCGGTTCATCTCCGCGGCGGCGGCCAATTGTTGTTGTAGCAGTGCGACTTTGCGGCGCAGCGCCGTCGCGTCCAGGCGCTCCAGACTCGGCCCCTCGGCGGCACGCACCCAGTTGCGCACCGAGTTGGTATGCACGCCGATCTGCTCGGCGACCACCCGGCAGGCCTCCGATTCGCTGCTTAGTTTGCCGGTAAGTGCGATCACCTGCTCGACCGCGGCCCTGCGCACTTCCGGCGACACTCTCCGATAGGACCGGTGCGGCATCATGCGCCCCACCTCCCGCAGCCGTCCGCCGTTGTCGAAAGCTGTGCTGTTTCGAGCGACCTGCGAGCAGTCGCAAGCGGCGTTGTTTCGAGCGACCTGCCAGCAGTCGCAAGCGGCGTTGTTTCGAGCGACCTGCCAGCAGTCGCAAGCGGCGTTGTTTCGAGCGACCTGCCAGCAGTCGCAAGCGGTGCGAGCCCCCTCATGCGGCACTCCCACTGGGGGAATCGCCACCACGCGAAGTCGACTCGGTGAACTCGGAGAAGCGCTGGTTGGTTTCGTGGATCCCACTCTCCTTCTCGGACAAGGTGAATTCCATATGGAACGGGATACCGGGGCGACGATCCTCACCGATCTTCAGCAGGAATTTGCCGGTACCCGGCGGTGACGGCCGCAGCTGACCGGGTTTGAGCGCCTCGCCCGTCAGCGCTTGCGGTGCGGACCATCCGGTCACCATCTCCTCCTCGGCGGATGTGAACGGAACCACGCTGTCCAGGCGTTTGATCTCCTCGCCGGGCAGCGCGCCGAATATCTTGGCGCGCGCGCGTTCGAGGAAGCCGAGCGCCTTCGCGATGGCGGCTTCCGATCCCAGTGCTTGCAGGTCCTTGATGGTGTGGCTGATCATGATCAGCGCGGTGGCGATGGTGCGCTGCAGACGGGTCAGCTCATCGACCCGGTCGACCATGAAGTCGCCGAGACCGAGCACCTGCCACAGCTCGTCCATCACCACCTGGAAATAGCGCTGCGGGCCGAGTTTCGCATCGGCGAGCACATGCGCGGCCTCCACCGAGGCGAAACCGTCGGCCCAGCAGGCCAGCATCACGGCGGCCTTGAGTTTCTTATCGCCGGTGGGGATGTGGGATACGTCGATGCAGACCGCGACCGCGCTGGTATCGATCGGAACGGTGGTCTGCCCGTTGAAGATCGCGCCGAACGGGCCCTGGGTCAACGCGCGCAGCGAGCGGCGCAGGCCCTTGATGGCGACCTGGTATTCGTTCGGATCGTCGGCGCCCGCATCGAGCTGCAATTCGTCACCACCGGCGACGATTACTTCGAGCAGATTCTCCATGATGGGCGGTTGGTCGGGCGTGTAGCCGCTGCCCGGTCGGTAGAGGATGCGCAGTGCGGTGGCGATCAGCGTCTCCTCGTAGTCGCGCACTCGCGCGCCGCGCACGAGCTCGACCAGACCGGCGATGAGCGTGACCTGGCGAGCGCGCAGATCCTGCAGCACCTGAAGTTGCAGTGCCGGAAGCTCGTCCAACATCGGCACGACCGAACCGAGCACACCAGCGGCGAGCGGGTTGAGCTTGCCATGACCGTAACCGAGGTCGATTACCTGGCCGCCGACCAGTTCGACCAACTTGCGGTAGTCCGGTTTCACGTCGGCCAGGATCAGCGGGGTGATGCCCTGTGCGATACCGCCGAGCACGATCCGGCGCACCAGCGAGGACTTACCGAAACCGTTGAGCCCCAGAACGAAAAGGCTGGGCGCGGTGATGAAGCTGCCGCGCAGAAACCAGTTCATCGGGTCGAAGCAGACCGGGGCACCGGTATGCAGATGAGAACCGAGCGGGGTGCCGATCAACGGCGCACCCGCGCCGACCGACCATGGCCACAGACCGGCCACCTGGGCGGTGGTGGCCCGGTATTCGACCGGGCGACCGACGACGTTCATCCGCCCGCCGCCGGGACCCATATAGCCGCGATCGGTGAGTTGGGCTGTGCTGCGATCGAATCCGTCCTCGAAGACCTGTTCGGCGCGGGCGGCGTAATTGCGGCGGCGGATATCGTCGGTACGGATCCTAAAGGTTGCGAAGGCCGCCCGCAGACCGGTGCCCTCCCGGCTGATCTGCTCGAGTTTGGCCCTCGTCGCATCGTCGAGTAGCGGTGGACCGGACTGTTTACGCTTGTCCGACCTGGCCTTCGCGCGACGCGCGGCCTTGTCCCTCTGCGGGGTGCCCATGGCGCGATCGGCGGTGTAGTCGATCTTGGCCGCGCGCTGTGCCTCGCGACTCGTCCGCGAGCCATTGCGTTCCGGTCGTGCCACGCGTTCCCCCCGTACCGATCGTTGCGGTGCGCCATCGCGCGGGCGAGCGGTCCTGGCGCCGTCGAGACGGCCACGCTCGGCCGAATTCCGTTCACTGCGGCTGTTTTCGGACCTGGTGCGTCCGCGATCAGGGTGCGGCCGATCGGCACGGCCACCGTCCGCGGTTGCGGCGCCGGGCCGCGCCCGTCGTTCGGCCGCATCGCGCGACGATCGCCGCTCCCGATCGGACGTTTCGCCGAAACCGGTCCGCTCGCCGCCGCTCACTCGCGCCGGGTCCCGCGCGGATCGCCGATCCCGGTCGGGCATCTCCTCGATGCCCGAGCGCTCGCCCCGGCCCCCGGTGGGCCGCTGAGCGCCTCCGTCCGCGGGCCGCTCCCACGCCGCGTCCTCGGGGCGCCGCTTGCGCCGCACCGGCGTATCGTCCCGTTCTCGCACGGGTGGTGGCTCGTACTCACCTGCCATGTATTGCTCACCCCGCCAAGGCTTTCGGAATTGTCGCGTGCTCCGGCAGGATCACCCCGCAGCCGAGCGAGGCCGCGAAGGCCGCCGCCTGGTAGCGGTAGCACCGCCGGATCTTCAACCGCGCCTGTGTGGACAGGTCGCGGGTAATGGCTTCGATGCGCGGCAGATCGCCGCGCAGGGGCTCGGTAATGGTCACCAGCGCCCCGAAGCGGGTCACACCGTGACCCCGGGCTTGTTCCTCACGGGCCTGCTGGGTGGCACCCACCCGCAGGGTCGCGGCCGCCGAGACGACACCGCGTTCACTCTGCTGGGCCACCAGCGCGTTCTTGAAATCGTCGTCGACGATTTCGGCGGCGTCGGCGGCCGAATGCGGACGGTACACGATAGCGATACGCTTGCGCGGCACTTCGGGATTCGGCGCGAGCAACCGCTGCAGTACCCGCTCGTCCACCGCGCCCTCGGGTGCGGCGTCCATCTCCCAGGTGACCGAGCGGCCGCCATCGTGCACCAGATGATCCCACTTCTCGTCGTGCGAGACCGGCCCGGCATCGGCCCAATCCAGCCCGTGCCCTTCGGGTTCGCCCGCGGCGACCTCGAGATCGGCCTGCGAGGCCGGATCGTAGCTGCGCCGGATGAACGAAATGACCTCATCGGCCGACATCGGCTGGGCGCGCACCCCGGCCTCGGCCATCGCGGCACAGATCCCGGGGAGCCTGCGCCCGATCTCGACGGCCTCCTCGGCCGGATTCTTGCGGCGCTCGGCGGTGGTCGCCTTGAAGGTGATCGCGACGCGCGGCAGCAGCTGCACCCGTTCCTGCGGCAGCTCGGTGGCGAGTTCATACATCACCTGCTGCGCCAGCTCCGGCGCTTCCGGGCGGGTGATCGTGGAAACCTCGGTGAGCAGCCGGTTACCCGTCTCGGGCACGGTATCGATCACCGGGACGACGGCGACGATGTCACTGGTCTGGCCGACCGAGGCGAGGAAGGTGCCCCAGGCCGAGACCCAGCGGTCGATGACCGGCTGATCCACCGCCTCGTGCCCCTGCGGCCAGGCCCGCAAAACCACTGTGTACTGGGCGAATTGCGGTAGGTGGATCATGCCGAAGCTGTAGCCGCCCGCGTCGATGCCCTCGTAGAGCTTCGAGGGCGCGAGCAGACCGGGTAGCCGCGTGACACCGCCAGGAATCCGCGAGAACCGGCCACCGCGGTACACATGCTCACCGCGGTTGCGTGAGCGCATCCAGTTGAACATCATCAATCCGTTCTCATATCCGGAGCGGCCCCCCGTCCGCCACACCAGAGGAACCATCACGACCACTCCGGTGCCGCCCACGATCAGACCCCACTTGAAACCGCCGACCATGGCACAGATCAGGGCCGTGATCACGACGACAAAGCCGATGACGGTCTCTTCCCAGCGCAGACCGAAAAGGCCTGCGCTGCGCGGCTTCTGCCACAGTCCGTACGAGCGCCGCTCGTAGGTATCGCTCGTCGTCATCGTCATCGCGGAATGGTGCTCCTCCCGAGGTCGGGCGAACGGTTCGCCCAACGGTCGCCCGCCACATCGCCCATGGCGTCATCGGCACGGTTCAGCGGGGACGTCGCGGCGCGGGCCACACCGATCGCACCCACCGCCCTCGACGCACCGGACGGTACTCCCGAGCCGCCCTGTGGGACGGAGGCGCGCGGTGGTGCGCCCGCCGCGCCGCCGCCACCACCGCCGCCGCGTGGCGGCGCCGGACGCGGAGCGCCGCCACCACCGCCGCGACCACCGGAGCCGCCAGGCGGGCGTGGTCCCGCGGATGTGCCGCTGACGTACCCCGCCGAACCCGGTGCGGCTCCCCTGACCGAGACTGCCTTGGTGCCCACCGCGCCGAGCGCCATGGCGCCGACGACTGCGCCACCGGCCGCGGTGAGACCGGAACCACCGCTACCCACGATCGCGACCGCGGGCGTGACCAACCGCATCAGCGCGGGCAGCACGAAGGCGACACTGCACAGCAGCACGATTGCGACCAACATCCGTTGTGCCTGTTCGCCTTCCGGCAGCCCGCCGGTATCGGTCAGCGAATCCACATGGCCCGCGGTGGTGAACGCGATCATGTAGACGATGGCGGCCACCGGCTTCCAGAGCATGAACGCGATGATCCAGCCGATCAGCTTCTGATACGACTGCTTGCCGATATTCATCCCGGATGCGGCCGCGGCCAACGGCAGCACACCCGCCGCGATGATCAGCAGACCCTGACGCACGATGGCGAGCACGATCTGTGCCAGCGAGCCGAGCAGTCCGACGATCGCGATGATCAACACCAGCCCCGGCGAGAATGCCTGCAGCTTACTGGTTTTCACCATCAACTCGGCCAGATCCTTGGCATTGCCATTGGTCGAATCGTTGATGATCCACTCGGAGAAGCGATCCGAGGCCTGTGTGCCCGCGACGATGACGGCGCCGAGCATCCAGGAGCTGAAAACCACCCGCGTGAACATGCGGAACGATTCGGCCGCCTCGTTCATGACGGCGCCGCGTCTGGCCTCGGCCAATCTGGCGCCGGACAAGATCACCGAGGCTATGAGCAGCAATATCTGCGCTTGGTAGGTGTAGTCGTTGATCTTGACGAACAATGAACCCGAATCGCTGGCCGCCTCATTGGGGACCTTCATCCAGAAGGTCAGCGCAAGCATGATCGCCTCGCCGAGGCCGTTCATCAGCGAATCCACGACCTTGCCGAAGGTCGAATCCCAGGCCTTGTCCTTGACCGCGTTCGCGGCGCTGCCCGGGTGCGAGGCGGCATTGCCCGCCTTGCACGCGGCCGATGCGGCGTCACCGAGCGAGAAGCCGGGCAGACCGACGTTGTCGAGCGTGTCGTGCAATTCGTTGCACGTATCGTCGAATCCGTAAGTCTGACCGTATGCCACCGTCGGTGTCGCGATCATGACAGTGAAGATGACCGCGAGGATCGTGACAACGCGCCTCACCATTTTGTCCACCCATCGATCGAGTCGATCGTCTCGAGTGGCTGTGCATCACTCGTGGACGACTTGAGTTTCCAACCACCATCGAGCCAGAGCACATTCAGTCTCATGGCTACCCAGCTGCGCCCGCCGTGCAGGAAATCACGGGTCTTGCGGGCGATACGTACCACAGCGAAATCGTCACCATAGCTTTCGATTCGGAATGCGTCGGAGGCGAACAACAACGGTTTGATGTTGTCGGGTAGTTCATTGGGGATCTTGCCGTCGGCGATCTTTCGGGCGCGATCGGCCTGCTCCTGGTCGGACAGGATCACCAACTGCTGCCACAGGGCCCGGTCCGTCGGACGTGCCACGGTGCGCCAGTAGATCTGCTCGGCCGCGAGCGCGGCACCCTGCGGGGTTCGACTGAATCCGGTCGGAATGTCGTTGTCGATGCGGGTCGGGCCGTCGGTGGTCGAGAACGGGATCACCGGGCCGCTGTACACACGCTGCCAACCGCCCTGCTGACCCGTGCCGGCCGGAGTGCCGGTCAGCCAGTCGCCGTCGGCGGGCTGACGCGGCGTCACGGAATCCGAAAGTGGTTGTCCGGCAGGAATGTTCGGAATATCGAAACGATGGCCGAACGAATCCACATCGGAGCCGCTGAATCCGGCGCCGCCCGCGGAGTCGGAGGCACTGACCGGCGCACCGCCCGAACTCGTGCCGGTCTTCGATACCTGGTCACCCCCGGCAGCGTTGTCTCGCATCGCGACCACGGTCACAGCGACCGCGACGACCACGGCAAGCACTGCTCCGACGCCCAGCAGCGCGAGCAGCGAACGTTTGCCTGGACCGGATCCGGGCCCCGTGGTCACCATTTGGTCCACCCGTTCAACGACTCGACATATTCGGTCTGCGGGTTGTTCGAGGTTGCCGGCTTCAGCCGCCAGTCCCCCGCGTCCCAGATCATCACCAATCGCAAGGCCGCCCACAGCTGTTTGCCATCGACCACCTGGCCACGGGTGGCCAGCTGGATGATCGCCAGATCATCCGCATAGTTCTCGACCTTGAACGCATCCGAGGCGACGAAGTACTTGGTCACCTTCTCCGGCTGCTGTTCGGGGAGTTTATCCTGGGACAGGGCCTTGTCGTAGGCCGCGATCTGCTGGGCCGAGACGCGGACCTGGCGGACGTAGAGGTCACGGTCGGCGGGTCGGGCGTTGAGACGGTAGGTGATCTGAGCTGCCGCGAGCACCGCGCCCTGCGGGGTGTGCGAATAGCCCACGGCCAGACCGTCTTCGATGCGGGTCGGTCCGTCCGAGGTGGAGAACGGGACCGAGGCGCCGTAGACCCGCTGCCATCCATGCGGTGCGGTGGTGCCCTCGGGCGCCGCGGTCAACCAGTCCGCGTCCGTTGGCCTGCGCTGCCGGGTCGGATCCTGCGGAAGTGGTTGTCCGGCAGGGTTGTTCGGGATATCGACGCGCCTGCCGAGAATATCGACCTCGGGAGTTGCGAAACCCTCACCGCCGGAATTGGCTGCGGCAGCGGCCTTGTCGCCACCCGAACCCGAGTCGTCCCGGCTCACGTACACGAATACGCCGACGACCACGATGAGCACCAGCACGGCAGCGGACGCGATGACACCGAAGGAGACGCGATCGCGCGCGTACGACTCCTTCTCGCTCATGACTCCGCCTCGCTGGCGCTCGGTTCCATCATGAGCGAAGCACGCTGCGACAGGATTCGCTCGCTGCGCTCGCTCATGCCGGTGCCTCCAATTTCACTATGTCCGTGGGCAATCCATCGACCGCCTCGATGGGCCGGGCGGTCGAGTCGGGATCCGGCAGTCGTAATCTCCAGTCGTTGCCGAACCATTCGACAGTGGTGTGGTTCACCGCCTTCGAGTTGTCCGAATATTCGGTATAGACGTCGACGGCGGAGGCCGCATCGGTATAGCCGGTGATCTTGTACCCGAGCACTCTGGGCGCGTATTCGGGCGCGGCCGGACCGGTGATCGCCAGTTGCACCCGGTTGACCGCCCACTCGTCTCTGGCCTTGTTCGGCACCACCTCTTGGCGGACGATATCGACCCATTGACTATCGGCGGCCACCGACAAGCGCACCGTGTGCACGATCGCCGCCAGCGCCGCACCGGCTGGCGAATGCTCGAAACCCGTTGCGGCACCATCGGATACCTGCTTCGGCCCCTGGTCGGCACTCGGCAGTGCCACACCCTGGAACGGCTGCCACCGCATATGGGTCGGCGCGGCCGTCAGGTTGGGGCCGGAATTGCCGCCACCGCCGCCGCAGCCGGCCGCCGCCAGCAGCAGAGCAGCACCGACCGCACCGGCGGCGGGCTTGCGGATGCCGCGCCGCCACACGCCGGATTGCTCCCGCACAACTGTGGAAATCATCCCAGGGCCGTCCCCATCCCCGTTCACGTCGGCAGGAACGCCAACGCGATCCCCGAGGCCGTGCTCGCCACCGCCGCCCCGAGCAGACTCATCAATACACCGTGCGAGGCGTCGTTCATCGCCAGATCGCTCCGGAACGCGATCCACAGGCGGCCCGCGGACACGATCATCCACGCCAGGCACACCAGAAGCACGAACCAGAGCAGCCAGTTCAGCAGCTGCATCAGCGGTTGCAGCACTTCGGCGGGCATCTGCTTGTAGGCAAGCAGTTCCGCCGCCGACATTCGCACGGTAGCCATCGCGTACATCAGGTTCCGATGACGGCGTTCATGATGGTGCCCGCGCTCGTCGCGACGACGCCGCCGATCATGGCTCCGGCCACCATCTTCGGCGATTCGAGCCCACCACCGGTCCACTTCTCCCACGCGAATTTGCCACCCGCGTAGGTGATTCCGCAGATACCGGAGAGCAACACGAACCAGGTGAGGTAGCGGACCAGCTGCAGGATCTTCTCCGAGCCGGGAGGCGCTTCCGGTGTCGGGTTACCGACCTGAGCCAGCACAGTGCCGTACGTGTCCTGCACGGCAAGCAGAATCATGCTCATCGGCTGCCTTTCTTGGTTGTGATGGTCAACGCGGGCCCTCTTCGAAAGATGCACTGCTGTCCAGGTTTTCGCGCACGACCGCAACAATATCGGCCCCGAGCTCCCGGATCTCGAGCGGAACTTCCTCGAGCGGGTCGATCCTCTTCTTCTTCTGCGGTATCTCATCGCCCGGGGTCCAGATCGGCAGGGACTCCGGTTCGACGAGGGTCCATTCCTCGTACCACGGAACCTGCCAGACTTGACCGGCCAGGGAGCCGACCACATCGCGATAGCGGCGGATTTCGGCGGGCATCCGGCCGGGGCGGGCCGCGACAGTGACCAGTCCGAGGACCTCGCTGGACCCGGCGAAACCCGAATGATGTTGGCGCAGCAAATCATGTGCGCGGGTAAGCCCGGCTATGGTCTCGCGGGCCACCAGGACAACGAAGGGCGATTCGCGGTCGAAGACGCCGGGCCAGCGGCGGCCCGAATCCGCCGCGGGCGCAAGCACACGCGCGAGGCTGCTGGCTCCGGCACCGCCGTGCACACCTAGCAGCCACCACAGCGGTGCCCGGCCGACGCCGGGTACGGGACGGTCCCAAATGGGGGCGCGACGGGACTCCGGTGGGGCGACCACACCGGCCTGGGCGGCTTCGGACTGGCGACGAAGTTTCATGGCGGCCGTCATGATGCCACTCCGGCGAGCAGCCGCCCATAAGCCCGGCGCGTCTCCGAAGCCAGCGATGCGTGGCGAACGAGTTCACCGCGCGCCAGATGCGGATCGTAGGGAATCTCCCTGATGTCGCGAACCCAGCCCGAAAGATGTTCGCGCAAATGGTCAGCAACATGGGAATCGGCGCCGGGAAGTTGGTGCGAGACAACGATTGTGGTATCGCCGACGATGCCACCGCCCTGCCCCTCGGCCGAATCGCCGAACTGGTCGTCGAGCCATTCCAGGGTCACCCGCAGCCGATTCGCGGCATCGGCGCGCGCGGGAATGGCAAGTACCAGAGCAACATCCGCGTCATCCAGCAGCGGCCGCAGTTGCCGCCCGGCAATCGGGTTGCCGCCGTCGTAGACCGCAGTGTACCCGGCGTCATAGATCGCGCGCGCGACTGTGAGATATGTGGCACGCCGACGCAACGGCGCGGCGTCGCGCCATAGCAGTCCGATGCCCGAACTCGCCTGCGACAGACACTCCTTCAACGGCGCCGGTTCATCGTTGCCACGCCCGTACAACCACGATTGCAGGCTGATCGGATGCAGATGCTCATCGGCCCCGCGCAGCGCCAGATCGCTGCCCGCCGCCGTGGCGTCCACCGCCACCGTCGAGGTGCCCGTCGTGCCGAGTTCACCGGCCAAGCCCAACGCTGTGGTCGTGGTTCCCGCACCACCGCAGCCACCGACCACCAGAATCGAACGCTGCGCCGGTTCCGCGGATTCGCTGTCTCCGCCCTTACGTCGCAGACGCACCACCGGAGCCTTCGAAGGCGCATGCCGGTCCGACGAATCACCCTCATCGGGCGCCTCGTCGAGCCAGCGGCTCCAGTCGTCTCCCATCGCTATCAGCTCTCCCTATTCATCCGGCCGCGACGCCCGCGATGAGCGTGCGACCGTCGACCACCACCGTGGTGACGGTCTGCTTGTTGTACGTGGCGGGCGCGCCGCCGGGTCGGTATTCGGTGACCTCGACCGAATACCGGTCTTCGGTGATCGTCTGGATTCGCACGCAGTGCGTGGTGCCCAGCGGAATGGTGTCGATGCCGTGCTGGATGACGGTGGCCGAGGAGATATTCGAATCCGGTGCCACCACCGCCCGGACCCGCTCGCCGGAACGTTCCACGTAGTAGGCGTATTGGAACGCCAGGATCGCACCCGGTCCGGAGTCGGCGCCGCCGGGTTCGGCACTGCGCACGATGCGGTCACCGCGTTCGGTCGGGCAATCGGCAATGCCACGGGATTGGACACTGCCCGCGGTGAATTGCATCGAGGGCACAACCGGCGCGGCGGCCCGATCACCGGAGGAGCGTAGGAGGAACAATGCGCCCGCGGCGGCCGCGGCCAACAGCAGCACAGCCACTACGAGTACCGCGAGCACCCGGGCCCGGCGCGCGGCCGGATGATTGCGCGCCTCCTGGCGCAATGCGCGCGTCACGTGGGTCGACCGTTCGCGCGGCGCATCGTCGTGGTCGTCGTCGTCCTCCGGCCACGGGAACTGTACAAGTTCGCCATCGCGCGGGCCGATGTAGTCGTCGTCGGGACCGGGGGCGCGCCCGGCCACCCAATCCGACCACCCGCCGGTGAATTCGCTGCGATTGGAGGCCAGATCGGCGGGCACTTCGTTACGCGCGCGCACCTCGTCGGGATCCTCTTCGCGGATGTAGTGCGGAAACCGGGGCGCACCGTCTTCGTCACCGGGTTCCCGCAATCCCGGCTCATCGGGGTGCGCGGCAGCTACCCCCGTCTCCGGCTCCAGCGCGCCGTACCAGCGCGACAGCTGTTTGTACGACTTCAACATTCCCCCATTCCCGCAGAGCAAGGCACAGGCATATCGGACCCTCTCTGCGATCAGTTCGTTGAGAACGGGTAGGTGTTGTTTACGGTGCCGGGTACCACGGTGGGCGGAGTCGACGTCGCGCCGCCGGATGAGGCGCCATCGGCTCCTGTCCCGAACGGAAATTGTCCCGTACCGGACGAATTCGGCGTAGTCGACGCGCCGGAACTTTCTCCGAAGAATCCGGTGTTCGATTTTGTGCTGCCACCGATAGGCACAGCTCCGCTGCTGAATTTGTCGGCCAGATCATGTGCCGCCGCGGCGAACCAGGCTGCGACGAATCGGGTGGGCGCAGCACCGGTCGCGGTGATCGCCGCGGTGCTGTAGGCGCCGTGGCGCTGCACGGTATCCCAATACCGCACCCAAGTCGTCACATTGAGCAGTTCACTGTTATCGGTGATGTTCTGTACAACCGCGTCGAATGCCTGGGTAACCAATCGGGCACCGGTCGTCGGCGGCACCAGCTGCGGAATCGCGCCCAGCAATTTCGTGCCGAACAGCAGGATTCCGGAGACCGGATCGGTTAGCCCCGCGGTCGCCAGTTGGCTGATATTGGCAGCATTGATGACCGACTTGACCACTGTCACGACCGAATTCAGTCCGATCATGCCGACCTTCAGCAGCGCCTGAAGTGCTGCGGGAATATTCAACGGCGTGCGCGGATCTGCGGCATCGGCCAGGCGCTGCGAAATCGACTTCTGCGGTGAAATAGATAAATTCGCGAGGGAGTTGCCCTGGACATCCTCGTTGACGACTTTGGCGGCAGTCTTGATCGACGTGTACGCCAGTGCCTGGGAAATCGACACCAATGACGTGATCGGGTCGCCACCACTCAACTTGGACTGTCCCGCAATAGAGGCGACTGCCTTCAGGATCGGCGCGCCCTCCGGTGCATCGCACGCGAGATCGCCTGCGGCACAGAAACTCGCGACCCGCCCGGTGAGCGCGGCGAAATTCGGGGCCTTATCGCGTTCCGGCCCGATACCGCCGCCACTCACGGGCTCCAGCGGCAGGGCCGCGATGGATGCCATCCGGTCCCCCGAAGTGCCAGGCGCGGGATCCGGGGTCGCCTTGCCCGGCGAGCCGGGAAATAGCGGCGCACCGGGATTGCGGGTCGGATCGGCGAACAAGGCGACCGCGGCGATCTTCTCGGGCGGGATCACACCGTGGCCCTGACCGACCTCCTGGGCGAACATCGAGGCCACATGCGCGCCTTGCGAATAGCCAACGATCGCCAACCGGGTCTCGGCGCAGCGGGCCGCGACATCCTGGGCCATCGAGCGCAACCGGAGCAGTCCGCCGATCACCGACTCCGCATACGACACCGTGCCACCGGCGGTCGCGCCGCCGAAGCCGGATTCGTATGGGACGTAAGCGCGGTCGACCAGACCAGGATCGGCCTCGGCCAGCATCGGCATGAAGACCGTGGACAGCATGCCGGTATCGGTGGTCGGCGCGGCATCCGGTGACGATTCGCCTGTGCCCTGAATTCCCAAGGCGTACAGTGCCGGACACGTACCGATGGTGACGTTCGTCGTCGGTCCCGCGGAATCGGATGGCTCCGCTACGGCGGCCCCTGCGGTCGCCACAGCAACGGCGAATGCGATCAGCATTCCCGAGATCCGTGCCGTGTAGTTCATCATAGCGATCCGCAATCAATTCGTGTTGCCGCTGCTAACCTAAACGCCATGAAACGCAATAGACCGTAACAGATTCCGGCTCTTACTGCGGCTCCGACGAAAGGTTTGCGCGAACCGCCGAGTGGCGCATGGCAGTTCACCGCGTGCCATCCAGGATTCTCCGACAAGTTTCCGACGAAGGAAATCACCCCGCAACCCACCGGCGACCCTTCGATGATTCGAATCATCAACCTGGACTTCGCATTCCAGCGAACGCTGCGCCGCGCAGGCACGCAGCCGCAACCTTCCATACGGGTACGCCGGCTACGTCCAGCGAGGTTGACGCAGCGTTCTAGGTGGCCGAGGTCACCCGGTAGACGTCGTAGACGCCCTCCACATTGCGCACCACATTCAGCAAGTGGCCGAGGTGTTTCGGATCGCCCATCTCGAAGGTGAACTTGCTGATCGCGACCCGGTCACCGTGTGTGGCGACCGAGGCGGACAGGATATTCACCTTCTCGTCGGCGAGCACCTTGGTCACATCCGAGAGCAGACGGGTGCGGTCGAGTGCTTCGATCTGGATGGCGACCAGGAAGACCGAGGACGGCGACGGCGCCCACTCCACGTCGATGATGCGCTCGGCCTGTTCGCGCAGCGAACCGGCATTGGTGCAGTCGGTTCGGTGCACGCTCACCGCGCCGCCGCGGGTCACGAAGCCCATGATCTCGTCACCGGGGACCGGCGTGCAGCACTTGGCGAGCTTGGCCACCGTGCCCGATGCGCCGGGAATCAGCACCCCCGCGTCACCGGTCACGCGCTGACGGCTCGGCGTCGTCGACGGGGTGGAGCGCTCGGCGAGCTCGTTCTCGACATCACCGATGCCGCCGAGTTGCGCCATCAACCGCTGCACGACGTGATGCGCGGACACCTGATGCTCGCCGACGGCGGTGTAAAGCGTGGAGATGTCGGTGTAGTGCAGTTCGTGCGCGACGGCGGTCATCGCGTCCACGCTCATCAATCGCTGCAACGGCAGCCCGACGCGGCGGACCTCCTTGGAGATCTGCTCCTTACCGCTTTCCAGGGCCTCCTCGCGGCGTTCCTTGGCGAACCACTGCCGGATCTTGGCCTTGGCGCGCGGAGAGACCACGAAGTTCTGCCAGTCGCGGCTGGGTCCGGCGTTCTGCGCCTTCGAGGTGAATACCTCGACGACCTCACCGTTTTCGAGCTGACGTTCCAGTGCGACCAGGCGGCCGTTGACCCGCGCGCCGATGCAGCGATGCCCGACTTCGGTGTGCACGGCGTACGCGAAATCCACCGGAGTCGACTTCTGCGGCAACGTGATCACATCACCCTTCGGGGTGAAGACGAAGATTTCCGGCGACTTCAGGTCGAAGCGCAGCGACTCCAGGAATTCGGCCGGGTCGGCGGCCTCACGCTGCCAGTCGAGCAGCTGCCGCATCCACGCCATATCGTCGACTTCGGTGGAGTCGTTGGAATGCTTGCCGCGGGTCTCCTTGTAGCGCCAGTGCGCGGCGATGCCGAATTCGGCGGTGCGATGCATGTCCTGGGTGCGGATCTGCACTTCCAGCGGCTTACCGTCCGGGCCGACGACTGTGGTGTGCAGCGACTGGTAAACGCCGTAGCGCGGCTGGGCGATGTAGTCCTTGAACCGGCCCGCCATCGGCTGCCACAGCGAATGCACCACACCGACCGCCGCATAGCAGTCGCGCACCTCGTCGCACAGGATGCGGATGCCGACCAGGTCGTGGATGTCGTCGAAGTCCTTACCCTTGACGATCATCTTCTGGTAGATCGACCAGTAGTGCTTGGGGCGACCCTCGACGATCGCGTTGATCCGCGACGCCGCAAGGGTATTCACGATCTCCGCGCGCACCCGCGCCAGGTAGGTATCGCGCGAAGGTGCGCGGTCGGCGACCAAGCGCACGATCTCGTCGTACTTCTTCGGATGCAGAATCGCGAACGCGAGATCCTCGAGTTCCCATTTGACCGTGGCCATACCCAGGCGGTGCGCCAGCGGGGCGATCACCTCCAGGGTTTCCTTGGCCTTCTTGGCCTGCTTCTCCGGTGGCAGGAAGCGCATGGTGCGCATGTTGTGCAGGCGGTCGGCCACCTTGATCACCAGGACGCGAGGGTCGCGCGCCATGGCGATGATCATCTTGCGGATGGTCTCGGCCTCGGCGGCCGCGCCCAGGTTGACCTTGTCGAGTTTGGTGACGCCATCGACCAGATGCGCGACCTCGGCACCGAAGTCCTCGGTCAGCTGCTCGAGCGAGTAGCCGGTGTCCTCCACGGTGTCGTGCAGCAGTGCCGCGACCAGCGTGGTGGTGTCCATGCCGAGTTCGGCGAGGATATTCGCGACCGCGAGCGGGTGGGTGATGTACGGGTCACCGGATTTGCGGAACTGGTGGGCGTGGCGCTCGTCGGCGACGTCGAAGGCGCGCTGCAGCAGCGTGAGATTCGCCTTCGGATAGAGCTCGCGGTGCACGCTGGCCAGCGGCTCGAGCACCGGTTTGACCGCCGCGATACCGCGCTGGCCGGTCATGCGCCGGGCCAGCCGGGCGCGCACCCGCCGCGAGGCGGAGGTCGGCACCGCGGCCGCGGTCCCGGGCTGACGCGACGGTGTGGCATTGCCACTCACCTGCGGTTGCGGCGTAGTCACAGCGGGGGTGGCCGCACCATTCGACTGCGGGGCGCCTGCCGATTGCTCGACATTCGCCTCGCCCAGATGCTGAGTCATGCCACCACCTCTCCACGCCGCGATCGGACCACAGTATCCGACCGCTGCAACCGCCCAGACCACAACTTTAGTCCGCGCGCAGGTCACCTGCCCGTTCCGAGGTTGCCGAGTCGGAAATGCCCCGGTTGCGCGGGTGAATTGCGGCGCTGGCGATCGTATGCGGCGACAACGAGCGAAGCGTGCGAAAGGTGCCCCTATCGGCTGGTGAAGGGTTCGACGGGCAGGCGGATACGCGATTGTCCGTCGAAGTCCGGGTCGAGCGGGGCGTGGAAGATATCCAGCACGGTAGGGGTGATATCGGCCAGGGAGAAGCTGGAACTGATCGCGCCCGCGAGGAAGTTCGGGCCGCGGGCGATGACGAAACTGCTTGTCTCGTCGGGGGTTTGACCGCCGTGACCGCCCTTGGGCCGGTGGCCATGGTCGGTGGTGACCAGGATGGTCCAGCGTTCGGCGAGGTTGGCGCGGGCGCGGGCATCCACGGCGGCGACTATGCGGCCGACGAGGGCGTCGATGCGGGTGACGGCCTCGCGGTATTCGCTGGACGCGCCGCCGTGCTGGTGACCGGCCCGGTCGACCTGGTCGAGGTGGGTGAAGAGGAAGTCCGGGGCGTATTTGGTGATGGCGGTGACGACGCTGTCGGTGGTGGCGGCGTCGGTGGCGCTTTCGTTGTCGTCATCGGGGACGAGCGGAGTGGAGATGACGACGTCGGCGCGTGGATCGCCGCTGGCCGTCATGGTGGCGATCTGATCCCAGGTGGCGATGGACTGAGTTTTGAGGGTCGGATCGTGACGTTCGAGTCGGGTGAAAACCGTCGGATACTTCGCGAACGGGGTCGCGTCGAAATTATTGTCCACAATGCCGTGTTTGCTGCCCCAGACGCCGGTGAGCACAGTGGCCCAGGATGGGCCGGAGATGGAGATATGCGGGGCGATGGAGCTGCGGGCGAGGGTGCCTTCGGCGCTGAGCCGCAACAGGTTCGGCGCCCGCACCTCCTCGATCTTGCGGTACATCGTGCCGTCGAGCCCGATGAGGACGACCTTGTCGGCTTGGGTGGCGGCTTGCGTGCGGCCGGTGGCGAGGACGGTAGAAACGGCCGCGGCGGCAATGGCGCCGGACAACAGTTGCCTGCGTGCGAGGGGCGTGGTGGCTACGATTCGCGCGCTCATATCCCCGAACGATCCAGTACGACAGTGCCTTTCGGTAGCGCACCGAGTGGGTGTTCATGGACGTTTCATCGGTCTCGCCATCGCCGGTCGCCTTGCTGAACAACGACTGAACTTGCGATAGCCAATAACTATTCACCCTGCTCACCGGTACGTATCGGGGAGATGAACAGCAGGAACCCGGTTTACGAGGTGTAGCGGACCTGGCGGTAGGTTCTACCGCATGACGATCGCCCGGTCGCTGCTGCTGTTCGCCCTTGCCGCACTCGCCGAGATCGGCGGCGCCTGGCTGATCTGGCAGGGTTGGCGGGAACACCGCGGGCTGCTCTGGATCGCGGCGGGCGTACTCGCACTCGGTGCCTACGGCTTCGCCGCCACCTTCCAACCGGACCCGAACTTCGGCCGCATCCTGGCCGCCTACGGTGGCGTGTTCGTGGCGGGCTCCCTCGCCTGGGGCATGATCGTCGACAAATTCCACCCGGACCGCTGGGACTACCTCGGCGCCACCCTCTGCCTGCTCGGCGTAGCCGTCATCATGTACGTCCCACGCGACTGAACACCGTTGCGTGGAAGTCGTTGCAGCGGTGCGCTAATCGTCGGGGGTGAAGGCCCAGACGGCGGCGGGGCGACCGGTGGCTTTGACGCGGCGGCGTTCGGTGGTGCGTGCCAGGCCGGGGATGGCGGCCAGGGTCCGATTCAGGTTCGCTGGGTCGGGGCGGGCGCCGAGGACGGAGGAGCTGAGTTCCACCGCGCGGGTCGCCGGGAATTCGTCGCCGGTCAGTGCTCTGGTGAAAGCCATATCCTTCCAGAGCAGACTGGCCAGCAGGCTCCGGGCGGCATCGACGATGCGGTTGTGGTCGAAGGCCAAATCGGGCACCGCATCGAACGAAACCCATTGCGCGGGCCCCTCATGCGGCTCGACCACGGCCCACATGGCAATGGACAACGTCGGCCCGCGCGGATCGCGATTCGGTTCGTCGAAGGTCACCAACTGCCCGACCGCCCCGATGGCCGCCGCTGGCACGCCCAACTTGGTATGCACCGCCCGCCGCGCCGCCGCGACCAACCGCTCGCCCCGCCCGAGCAGCACGCCCGGCAATGCCAAATGCCCGGTGAACGGCTCCATCTCCCGCGCCGCGATACCCACACTCACCTCGGCATCGTCGGCCCAGAACCGCAATGCCACCACATCGACCGAAACCACGGATTGCTCCACGCGACCCCATCCTGCCGCACTCCGGCCAGCTCGCGCGGAGTGACACTATCGAGCCGCCGTCTCGAGGTTCCCCGCAACCGAGTGCCACTCGATGCGCCATGACTCGGCGCGGACGCGAGAGCGCACGCCAGTCGCCGACTGCAACGCGTCGGGTGCCTGTGCCGCGGCGCGAGCGCAAGATTGCGCGCCGGTCACCAGCTGCCGCGCCGACAGAGCCAGCTCCCGATTGCTAGGCGGCGGCGACAACTCGGGTCGGAGTGCGGTCGCGACGGTCCGGGCCGTGGGCGGTCAGGACTATCGGGGCACCGAGTTGGCGTTCCAGCCACGGCACCGGCTCGGCTGGCACGGCTGTCAGGATCGGGTCGGCCGTGGTCAATAGAGCGGTGAGGTCCCGCTGGTGGTCGAGGTTTTGCCAGCGGCCCGGTTCCAGCCGGTCGAGCATCCCGCCCGCAGTCGCGTATCCCGTTGCGGCGTAGCCGGTTCCGGGTGCGTCGAGGTGGGTGAGTGCGAGCCCGTCGATACCGCCGGAGACCTCGATGGCATAGCGGAGCAGGATGGGGTCGAGGTGGCCTCGACGGAAGTGGCCCTGGTAGGGGCCGGTGGCGTTGTGAGGCTCGGGGAAGGTCATAGTGGGGTCTTCGGTCGGGAACGGGCCTGCGCCGTGGCGGGTCATGTAGGTGCGGGTGACGCCGAGTGTGTAAGCGGGGGCGTCGATTTCGGTGAGTAGGGCGCGGGCGTTGCGCGGTTCGACGGTGGACCAGGTGGTGTGCGGATGGAAGCCGCGCCATTCGTCGAGGAGAACACCTTGTGCCCCTTCGAAAATCAGGCGACCGCGTTCCGCGAGGCGGGCGAGTTCGGTGCCGTCGACTATGCGCACGGCGGCGGCGAATTCACGGTACATATCGACCAGATCGCGGATCGCTTCATAGCGGTGGGCGCTGGGCGCGATCAACGGTCCGAAGTATGCCGCCATCGCCTGCAGCTTGGGGTACAGGACGTCGGGACGCAGGCAATCCGAGACGGTCGGTGCATCGTATTCTATTGCGTAACTGGCAGTTTCGCCGATGCCACGGCCGCAGGAACCGTGCCGCGAGGAACCCCGCGCATCTTCGCGGGCACGGTTGGCAGCGATATGGATCGGCGTCGTGAGCAATGCGCGACCGTCGATCCGCAAGAGCGACAGCGGATCCGGCACACCGAGTGCGGCCAGCTGCCGCGATTCACCGGCCAGCGCGATCGGCTCGACCAGCATGTGCCGCGAGAGCAGCGTGGGCACTCCGGAAAAAGTTCCGGACCCGAACTGTGCGAAGGTGTGATGGCGACCGTCTGCGATCACATTGTGCGCCGCCTGCGCACCGCCGTTGAACCGCACGACCGCCGATACGTCCAGTCCTGCCTCCGGCGAGCACAGCCAATCGACGGTCGCCCCCTTCCCCGCATCTCCGAATCCGAGGTCGAGCACGATGATGTGCGACTGAAGCACCTTTCGCCCCTTACCTTTCCAGTGATTCATCCGCAAGCGCAGACAGTCCGCCCCGGTGGCTCGCAGCACGGTTCGGCCTTGTGCACCGCCATCCGCGTGCCACTGCGGCGTCGGTCACCGGCCTCAACGCTGCAGATCAGCAGCGTGCCCGCGCGGTAGCCGCCCAGGGCCGAACTCGACATCGGAGCCGCAGCACTCCAACACTTGCCGGATTCAGCTCCGCCCCCGCGACAGGGCACGAATATTCGGTCCCGCCTTGACTCCCAACGCCTTTCCGACCGAATCGGCCTCCGCCACCGACCCCACATCACGCAGGTCCGCCAGTCCGGCGTGCACGTCGATGCGGTCTTCCTCCAGTCCGATGGTGAGCGCGATGAGCTCACAGACCGCGGCGGGATCGTCGAGCTTCATGAAGTTCTGGCCGAGCAATCCCCGCCAGTGCTCGGCGATCTCGGGATCGTCGAAGTAGCTCGACTGGTTCGGCAGGATGTAGTACACATGCCAGCGCTGGGCCAGTTCCCGATAGATCGATGCGACCTCGATATCGGTGCGCACGTGATCGCCGATGACGGCGCGGATATGCCGACCCGCCAGTTTCGCCTTGTTCAGTTCGTCGCCGATGATGAACAGGTAACCGCGCTTACCGCGCCGCTCCCATGCGTCGGTCGCGACATGGGTGGCCATGAAATACGCGGCTAGTTCATAGCTTTCGGACTTCTGTCCGCCGCCGCCACCCTCGAGTAGGATATTGCGCAACTGCTCGTCCATCCGGTTGTCGGATTCGAACTGCCCCACTTGCAGTGGCACGCGGTCGGTATCGGCATCGCCGATGGCGCCGAACATGATCTGTGGATCTTCCGCATAGCCCTTGCGCTGCAGGAGTCCGTGCAATTTGCCGAGCTTGTCCTGCATGATCCGCGGCACCCGTCCCATCGATCCGGTGACGTCGAACAGCACCGCGATCGGGAGCGAGTTGCCGTGCTCGGCCGAATCCCGACATTCGCGCACGGTGACGCCGAGTGGTTCGAGCGCGGGATGCGCCCGCCAATCCGAATACGGCTGCCCCCGCATCTCGGCGGTGTATCCGAAGTCGTCCAGGCCTCGACTGGCGCGGAAGGTCTTGGCCGCGCGGTAGGCGGTGTCGTCCCAGTGTCCGTATCCCATGTCATCGCTTCCTCTCGAGCTTAGTTTTAGTGTAGGAGACTAAAACTAAAATCGTCAAGAGTCCGCTGGTCGGACCAAGATCATCGATTCAGCGGAAGCCGCTCAGGCGTCCTGCCACTCGCGCTTGCGCGCCTCGCGTGCCAGTGCCCGGTCACGCTGCTCCTCGAACCTGAGCACGTCCTTGCCGAGCTGCTCCAGGAATAGGCCGAGTTCCTCGCGCGCCTGTTCACCGCGGGCACCGAAGTCATTGCGCTCGAAGATATTCCACTTGCGCAGCACCGGCGTGATGACGTCCTCGAGGTGCTGGCGCAGATCGTAGATGCCGTGTTTGGCCATCAGCACGCTATTGCGACGCCAGTCCGGCATGCCCGCACCGGGCATCTGGAAGTTGCGGATGATCGCGGAGATCGCTGCCAGCGCTTGGTCGGGCGCCAGATCGATGGCCGCACCGCAGAGGTTGCGGTAGAAGACCATGTGCAGATTCTCGTCGGCGGAAATACGCTGCAGCATCCGGTCGGCGACCGCATCGTTGCAGACCCGGCCGGTATTGCGGTGACTGACCCTGGTCGCCAGTTCTTGGAAGGTCACATAAGCGATACCAGGCAGGAATCCGTTCTCGTCCACCCCGGTCGGGTGCTGCACCCCGGCTGTCATGCAGACCATTCGCGCCTGTTCCAGCGCCACCGGGTCCACGCCTCGGGTAACAACGAGATAGTCGCGCATGACGGTTCCGTGCCGGTTCTCCTCGGCGGTCCACCGCCCCACCCAGGTGCCCCAGGCGCCGTCCTGGGAGAAGGATTCGGCGATCAGTCGGTGATAGGACGGCAGATTGTCCTCGGTCAGCAGATTGGTCACCATCGCAGCCCTGGCCAGTTCACTCAATTGGGATTGCGCTGGCTCCCAATCGATTCCGCCCATCTCGGCGAAATTGCGGCCTTGGTCCCACGGCACGTAGTCGTGCGGATGCCAGTCCTTGGCCATCGATAGGTGACGGTTGAGATTTTGTTCGGCAACGGGTTCGAGTTCGGTCAGCAACTCCAGCTGGGTCAAGGCATGTGTCACGATCTGGGTCCTGTCATCGGATCAGAGGTTCTCTTCCAGAGTGCCCCGATTGCCGGGCCGCCGAAATCCCCTACGGCGAATTCGTTTCGTCACAGGCACGAATGCTCACTACTGGTTGATCGCGAAGTCAGGCCGACACGGTATCGCCGAAGACGGCGTGTCGGGTCTGCTGTGGGCCGATCTATACCGAGGCCTCGAGCCAGCTGGCGATCTCGACAATCACTTTCGGATCAACATGTTGCGCCGCCGCGTACTCCGCCGGAGTCGAGGGTCCCGCACCCGGAAAGAACAAGTGGTTATCCGAGTCGTACACCCGGATCGTCACCTCTGCCCGATCAGCCAGACCAGCCCGCCACAGCGACAAGTCGTCATCGATGGTGACCTGATAGTCCCGTCCGCCCTGCAGAATGAACATCGGCTTGCCCAATATCGCGGCGACAGCGACCGGATCGTAGTCCCGCGAATCCAACCAATACGACGCGGGCAGCCCGAGGGGTAGTTCACTGACTGGAGTCGACACCGTCAACGCACTGTCGACCAATTGCGCCTGCCGAACGATCGCCTCGATCGCGGCCTGCGCACCGGCACCACCATCGGGCTCCAACGCGGCGAGATAACGCGTGACCCGCACCGCGGACCAGTGCATCGGCGAGGCGTCACCGGCCAAGACGATCACCCCTGCCACCGTCGGTGCCGCGGCCGCGACCCGTGGCGCGACCTTCCCACCCATACTGTGCCCGAGCACGAAAACCCGATCCGTATCGACGGCCGGGTGCTCGCGCAGGACGTTTACAGCCGCGACTGCATGGGGCACGTATTCATCGGTCATGGTGAAGGACGCGAGTCCCGCGACCACACCGGCATGCGCGTGGGTGATCTTGTCGAAACGCAACACCGCGATACCTCGGCTGGCCAACCCCCAGGCGATATCCGCGAGCGGCTTATTCGAACCCGTTGTCATATCGCGGTCGAAAGGTCCCCCGCCCGCCAGCAGCACAACCGCCGGACACGGCCGCGGCCGCCGCGGCAGGCTGATGGTGCCATGAACGACGAAAGGCGCCTGCCCGATCGCGACCTGCTCCTCGTCGAAGGACTCCGGGTCGGCGTAGTCGGGTGGCTGCCACGGTGCCGTGGGCGGCATCAGTTGCAGGCCGGTGAGGCGATCGGCGTCGTCGATCGTCATCCCGACCACCACCTCGCCGCGTTCGAGCCGCACGGGCACCCGCACCGCGCCGGCCTCGCTCACCGCGGCTCCCACCTCGGCCACCAATCCGTACCGATCGAGGACCGATTCCCAAGCCGCGCCCAGTTTTTCGGCCGACACCAGCGCTTGCAGTTGCGCCGCGAACATCTCGTGCACCTGCGCATACCGCCCCGAGCACAAGTGCTCGACCACCTCGATGCCGGTGCGAGTAGGTGCGATCGACGACATCGAATCCTCCTGCGCTCAGGGCAATCAGCCTGGCATTGATCTCAACTTTGCGAACAGTATCAGAGATGAGAACATTGCTCCATGGACCCGATGGAGCTACTCGCCCACCCGGTGCGACTGCGGATCGTGCATGCCATGTCGGGGGGCAGCGTGCTGACGACCGCCCAGCTCAGCGCCCGCATGCCCGACATCTCGAAGGCCACCGTGTACAGACACGTCGACCTGCTGGCCGAGCACGGCATCCTCGAAGTGGCCCGCGCGCAACGAGTGCGCGGCGTGGTGGAACGCGGCTATCGCCTGCGCCGCGAACGCGCCGTGGTCGATGCCGAAACCGCAACCACCGCCGACCATCGCCGGATCTTCCCGATCGCCATGGCCATCTTGCTGACCGAATTCCAGGCGTACCTGCAAAGCGATGACGCAGACCCGACCGGCGATCTGGTCGGCTATCGCCAGCATGCGGTATGGCTCAGCCACGACGAACTCACCGAGCTCATCACCGATCTGCGGGCAGCGATCCTGCCCCGACTCTCCAACGCGGCGACAGGAGACCGCGCGCCATACCTGCTGAGTCCGATCCTGTTTCCGCTGGCACAGTCACCCGAGGGCGATGCAACGTGACCGGAACGGACGATTCGGTGACGACGCCGCGAGCTCAGGAGGCCGATACCAGAGCCGCCGCGGCGACCGTCTCGACAATGCAGTAGAACCAGTTGGGGTAGAAGGCGATTCGGTCATCGAGCACCGCAGATACGATGCGGCCGAATGCCATTCCGCCGAGTGCGACACCAATGGTGATCATGATTGCGGTGCGTAGGGTTCCGTCGTGGGTTGCCGCCACCGCCAGCATCGCCGCCATAGCCAGACCGAATCCGCCGTAGACGGCCCGGATCTCGTAGCGCGCTTCGGGTTGCTCCAGGCGGATGCCGAAGGGACGGGTGAGCGCCGCAGGGGCCGCGAGGGCATAGACACCCATCGCGAAGAAGAACACGCCGACAATGGTGTTGACAGCGATGGCCAAGGGAACCTCCTGTTCGAGTCGGAAGGCCAGCATGCTCGACCGGGGCGCGCGCCCGCTTCCACAAACGTGCGGTCAGTCCCCGTTGTACTGCAGCGAGCGCCAGGCCTCGATCGCCCAATCCAATTGCTTTCCGGGCACACTGATCGTGACCAGCAGCAACTCACCATTGCGGCGGCTGGCGATCCCCTGCACTCCGACCTCCGCACCGTCCTCGGAGGGCAGCCACCATCCGTCACCGGGTCCGCCGGTCACCGGTTCGCCGCGATGTCCCGCGGTGGCGTTGGCACCGTATTGCAGCATCGCGGCTGGTGGCGGCCCGGTTTTTGGGTCGCCCACGCGCAGGATGGTGATCTCGATCTGGCGGGTGCCGTCCCAGGCCCACCACCGATCGCCGTCCCAGCCGTAGGTGAATTCGCCGGGAATCCGCAGACTCCACCCGGGTACCGGTGTGGTGTGCACCGGGCGGCGGCGGTAGCCGAGCGGCTGCTGGTCCGCCGCGGCGGCGCGCTCGGGCAGATCGGCGGGCGCACCCGCCGCAAGGGTGGCCGAATCCGCAAGCAACAGTCGCAATTCGTGCCAGGCGGCCCACGGCAGCTCCAGCTCCGCGTCGAGCCGGTGCGCCTCGGCGAGCAATGCATCGGCCTGGTGTAGTGCGGGCGTGTCATCGGCGTCCGATGGTGCGCGCCATCGCACGTCGTTCCACATGATGCCCATCGCGGTATTGCGAATCGTCGGCGCGGTCCAGCGGTCCTCCCACCATGGGAAGAACGCGCGCGCCGCGGCCTCGTCACCATCGCGGACCGCCTGGAACCAGTCGCGATCGCGCGGCCCCAACCAGCTCGCGGCCAGCCCGTCGTAGTCGAAACGGTCACTGCCCAGCGACAATCCGATCGAAACCCAGGCGTCTTCCGCAGGAACCTCGGTCAGCACCGTCTCCGCGAGACCGCGGATCCACATCAGATAGTCACTTTCGACCTCGGCGCGGTCATCGCCCAATCCGAGCGGATCCTCGGTCCCCTCGTCCCACACGATGTCGAATCGCCGACCCATTTCGTGCAGCACGGCCGCCACGTGCCGGTGATAGCCCGGCCCGGCCGACGCACAACCCGCGCTCACCACCACCTGACCGTGCGCCGCACGCAGGTCGACTGGTTCGGCCGCCGGATGCAGCACGGCAAGCAGGCGATCTCCGGAGACCTCCACCGATTTCCGCAGTGGCGCGGATGTGGCGGTCCAGTCGACCCGCGCACCGGCGGGGCCGGTCCGCAACCACTCCCCCACCTGATCGAGGAAGTCCGCGGTGGGCGCGCGGCATACCCCCGCCGCGTGCAACTCGATTCCCATGGATACACATCCTTGTGTCCGCGTTCCGGCCGCGAAAGTCAGGACCCTACACCTACACTGCGGCTGTGGGACCGAATGGCTACTGCTCGACGAGCCGACGACAGCCGTCCCGCCCGCCGGGCAGACCCACCGTATCGAGCCAGCGTTCGAGTTGACCGAGCTGCCACAGATCATCGATCTCCACCAGCACCGCGAGGAACGACAGCTGGGCGGCGGTCAGCTCCGAACCGATTCCGATCGGATCCGGAAAGGCTCTGTGTAGAAAGGAAATACAGTCGTAGTGCACGGTGCTGGGATTCGCGGCCCAGGCCGCTTCGATCGCGGCGGGTAGCAGCGTCTCGAAATCAGCAACACGACCGACGAGTTCCCGGATGACATCGTGGCGCAGCCACCCGTCCTGTCCGGGCAGATGACGATCGAACCACCGGTCGATGACTTCCGGATGCTCCAGCGCGGCGAGCAATTCGTCGGTAGCGCGCTGCTCGCCGGCGAATGCTGGCGCGAGAGCGGCGCAGGTGCGCACACCGGGATGGACATCGGCGAGCAGTTGCTCCGGCCGGCCGCCGTTGAGACCGGAAATCCTTGCGGCAGTGGCGCGTTCGGCCGGATCCGACATGGTCGGCGCGATCTCGTCCACCCGCCGCAGCAACGCGACCCGCTTTTCGGCATAGGCCGGATGCGCGGTGAGTTCGATCAACGCCCGCAGCGCGGCCATGCGCACCGTCACCTCCGGATCGTCGACCAGGGGCTCGACGGCCTCGATCACGCCGGGAATAACAGCGCGACAGGCAATCTCGTCCCTGGCCCGCATAGCCGCACGGAATACGTGATCATCGATGGCCGCCAACAAGCCCGGTGGCGTCGGAACATGCTCCACCAGAAGGGCATTCGCCGGATCCGGTCCCAATTCCAGCAACCCGGCACGCCGATTCGCTTTGACGCGCTGCAGATCCTCTTCGGTTCGCCCGGGTGGATATGCCTCGGTATACAGCTGCTCATCGGAGATTCCCGAACAACATCCCTGTGCGAAGACCTCGAGGTAGTCCAGTAGCGCGACGCGCAACGGTCGCGGCCCCGGATCCCACGGCAGTATGCCCTCGACCTTCATCTCGGTGTGCGGACGAGCCAGCAGTTCGGCCACGATCGCGACGAACGGCGCGGTCGCGGAGTACACGCTGCCCTGATGCAATAGCGCGGCGTCGAGATAGCCGACCGCGTCGACACACGCCTCGGCGTCACCGTCGATCAGAGCCCGCAGGTGCGCCGGAGCATCCGCCGCCGGGCCGTAAGCATGTTCCAGCTCGACCCAATCGATATCGGCTATCGCCCGCAACACCGGATCCATCGGATTGATCATGCTGCAGCCGAGCACGTCCATCAACTCGAGCGAAACACTTGCGTTACCCGACGGATCTACGGTGCCGGTTCCAGATGATCGCCGATCAGCATGGTTCCCGGTCCGCGCCGCGCGCCGGGACCGTGCCGCCAGTAGACGTTGTCGGCGGTGAGCGGTGCGCCGCAGTCGCGGCAGACCACTACACCGGACGTCGGATGTCCGCAATCACGATGCACGACCAGCGCGGGCGGCCCCGCGGGTCCGGCGAGCCATTTATCGCCCCATGAGATGAGCATCGTGAGCACCGGATACAGATCGCGGCCCTGCTCGGTGAGCACATATTCGTGGCGCACCGGATTGGTCTGGTAGGCCCTGGCCTCGACGATCCCGTACTGCCGCAACACGTCCAGACGCGCGGTCAGGACATTGGTGGCGATTCCCAGATCGCGGCGGATGTCCTCGAACCGGTTCACCCCGACGAACAGGTCGCGCAGGATCAGCGGCGTCCACCGCTCCCCGACCACGTCGAGGGTTCGCGCGATCGAGCACACAATGTCGGACATGGCAGCTTTGGGCACCCGCCCATGGTAGTCCATTGCTTTTTGCAAGTCACTCCGATACGTTGCGAAACGACCAACTGTGAAGGGGTGATCGAAACATGTCGGATACTGTGGCGCGGTTTCGCGAGGCAACGGAGGCCAGCGATTTCGATGCGCTGATGACGACCCTGGCCCCCGATGCCGAGCTGACTTCGCCGGTCTCGGGCCGGTTGGTCTTCCGAGGTCACGACGATCTGCGCATTCTGTTGACCGCGGCGTACGGCAGCCTGGGCCGACTGCGCTGGACCGAGCACATCGGCGACGGTGCCCGCCGAGTTCTGCTCGCCGAGGCCGCCGTCGGACCATTCCGGATGACCGAGGCCATGATCCTCGAATTGGCCGCCGACGGCCGCATTCGCCGACTCGAACCGCACCTGCGGCCCTGGCTCCCACTGACCCTGCTAGCGGTGAAGCTCGGACCGCGCCTACTTCGTCATCCGGGCGTCATGCGGCGGGCACTATCACGTTTCGACCAGCCCGTCTCCAGTTAACTCGAGACGTCGGGTCACCCCGATGTCGTCGAGGAAACGGGAATCGTGGCTGACGACGATCAGTGCGCCCTCGTAGTTGGCCAGCGCCTGGGTGAGGTGGTCGAGGCTGGGCAGGTCGAGGTTATTAGTGGGCTCGTCCAGCAGTAGGAGCTTCGGGGCCGGATCGGCGATCAGGAGCATGGCCAGGGCCGCGCGCAGGCGTTCACCGCCGGACAGGGCCGCCGCCGCGACATCGGCATCGGTGCCGCGGAACAGGAAGCGGGCGAGTTGGGCTCGGATCTGTTCGGCGGCCGCGTGCGGTGCGGTCGCGGCGACATTGTCGAAGACCGTGCGCTGCTCGTCGAAGATATCGAGACGTTGCGGCAGTATGCGCCACGGCACCAGCGGCGGTTCGGCGGCGATGCGATGCAGCAGTGTGGTTTTCCCCGCGCCGTTGCGCCCGGTCAGCGCGATCCGCTCCGGACCTGAGACCCGCAATGTCACGGTCGGACCGCAAGCCAATTCGACCTCCTCGAGATCGATGACGTCCTGGCCCGGGTAGAGCCGGGTGCCCGGTAGGTCGATCCGGATCTGTCGATCGTCGCGCAACAGATCCTCGGCCTGTTGCAGCTGTTCCTTCGCGGTGTCCAGCTTTTCGATGTGGTTATTGCGCAGCTTGCCCGCCGATACTTGCGCCGCCCGCTTGCGTGCGCCCATGACGATCTTCGGCTCGCGTTTGTTCTCGAACATCTTCTGCCCGTAGCGCGCTCGGCGATCGAGTTTGATCCGGGTCTCGACCAGTTCGCGCGCCTGTTTGCGAACATCGCTGCGGGCGTCCCGGATCGCGGCGCGCGCCACCTCCTGCTCGGCTTCGATGATCCGCTCGTATTCGCTGAAATTGCCGCCGAACAAACGCAATTCACCCTGCCGCAGTTCGGCGATGGTGGACATTCGCTCCAGCAGCTCGCGGTCATGGCTGACGGTGAGTACGGTGCCGGAGAACTGGGCGACGACCTCGTAGAGGCGTTGGCGGGCAAGGTGATCCAGGTTATTGGTCGGCTCGTCGAGCAGCAGCACGTCCGGATCGCGCAACAGCTCGGCGACCAGGCCGAGCAGCACCGTCTCGCCGCCGGAGAGGGTTTCCAGGCGGCGGTCCAGCTGTTCGGTCGAGTCGGCGAGGTAGTGCAGGCCAAGGCGACCGAGCAGCGCGATGGCACTCTCCTCGACATCCCACTGCGCGCCGACGATATCGAAATCGGACTCGTCGCCGATGCCGGATTCGATGCGATGCAGCGCCTTTCGCGTCTCAGCGATGCCCAGCACCGCGTCGACACGCTGACCGTCACCGAGGCCGAGATCCTGGCGCAGATAGCCAAGCCGCCCGGTGAGCGTGATCGAACCACGCGCCGGTGTCAGCTCACCCGCGATCAGCCGCAACAGGGTGGACTTGCCCGCGCCATTGCCGCCGACCAAGCCGAGGTGGCCGGGTCCGAGCACCGCGTCCAGACCGTCGAAGACAGGGGTGCCACCGGGCCAGGAGAAAGTAAGATCGGAAAGAGACAGATTGGTCATGTGGACCCCAGAGGTTGCGCGGGAATGCGGCGCACAGGATGCGGGCCGCCCGGGTGGCTACCTCATGAGAGCAACGACATGACTCCGATCAACGGGGATAAGACCCGTCTAGATTAAACACATCCGCGGCTGTCGCGCCACTGATATTCCGATCACATGTTCTGTCCGCAACGCCGAGGCGACCGAGTAACCCACCTCGACTACCCGGTCCGCCACTAACGAGCGATCTAGACTCGCACGACCGAGCTCAATGGGTAATCGCCCTGGCGATCGCGGCCATTGAGGAAGCCCAACTCCAGAACGACTGCGGCCGCGACGATTTCGGCACCGGCGGTCTGGAACAGTTCCGCGGCGGCAGCCAAAGTGCCGCCCGTGGCCAGCACATCGTCGAGCAGCAGAATGCGCCGCCCTTTCAGATCGACACCGTCGGCCGGAATCTCGAGCGATGCGGTGCCGTACTCGAGGCTGTACTCACGCGAGATGACCGGCGGCGGCAACTTCCCGGCCTTGCGCACCGCCATGACACCGGTTCCCAGCGTCGCGGCAACGCCGGCGCCGATAATGAATCCGCGAGCATCGACGCCCGCAACCAGATCGGCATCGGGTGCGCACGCCGCGAGGCAGTCGATGACGGCCCGGAAGCCCTCCGGATCGGCGAATACCGGCGTGAGATCGGCGAAGCGGATGCCGGGAGAGGGGAAATCGTCACACCAGCGGGTCAGGCGTTCGACCAGTTCGGCCGCCTTGCCTGTCCGCTCGGCTAGGACGTCGTCCGATTCCACCGCCGCATGCTTGCTCATCGACACCTCTCCATGGTTACTCACCCACCAACACCTGTCACCGCTTCAACACCCAGCGGTCCATGTTCCAGCCAGTGCCCGCCTGGGTGGGCCCGGCTATGCCGTTGCGCAGACCGTCGCCGAACGCGATGGTGCGGGGCGTGACGAACAACGGAATGCTCGGCATCTCCGCCCACAGCAGGTTCTCGGCCTCGGTGCGCAGATTCAGCGTTGCGGTCGAGTTGTCGTCGCCCGCAAGCTGATCGGTGATCGAATCGTAGCGGCCGTTACCGAAGCGACCGAAATTGAGCCCGCTACCGGTGCGCAACGCACTGGTAGCCGCCACTCCGGTCCCGGATCCGGCCGGACCCGGGGCCGATGCGGTGCCGCCGAGGACGGCATCGACTTTGCCCTCGGTGAGCTGGGACGCAGTGAAATCGGCGGATCCGGCATCCACCACATTGATACCGGCCGGTTTGCACGCGTCCGCGATCATCTGCACGGTCTGCGTGCGCCGGTCGTCCGGCTTCACATATCCGATCCGAATTGTCGGCTTGGCCGCACCGGCGGCCGCGGCCGCCGTCGCATCACCGCCACGGTACTTGTCGGCCGCGCCGATGACGTTCGGGTAATACAGCGAATCCTGCTGCGTGATACGAGAATTCAGCACCGCGGTGCCTAGTCCGGTCTTCGGTGCGTCCTTGGCCTTGCCGAGTTTGTCGAACAGATCTTGGCGCGGCACACAAAATGCGAAACCGCGCCGCGCGTCGGCCGAGGTGAAGACTCCCAACGTACCCAGCACCAACTGCTCGACACCGCGCCCCGGCACGGTCCGAACCGAAAACCCGCCCAGATTGATGTCTTTCACCGATCCGGCGCCTATATCGACAACCCCGACCGCATTGTCACCGACCTTCGCTTTCAGATCGGCGGTCTTCGGATACACCACGATCCGCCCGGTCTCGGGCTTATTGCCCCACCAGCGCTCGTTGGCGACCAGCACCAGACCGTCCTCGGCGGAGTAGGAATCGATCCGATACGGCCCCGATGACGGGAACCGCGAAAGATCCACCTTGTCCGTGCCGATCGTCCACCCGTTGTTCCAGAAGTCGGCGATCCGCTGCAGCGACGCCTGATCACCGGATTGCACCGCCGTCACCACATTCGGCACATTCGCCACCCGAGCCGCCACATGCGCGGGCATCAACTCCCCCGCGGTGAACAGATCGCGCCACGGCAAGTAGTGATGGTCCGCGCGGAACACGACGGTGGCGTCCTTGGACCCGGGCTGACAGTCCACCCGCTCGATATCGGCGTATCCGGCGGTGCTCGCGGCATCGAAGAGCGGAACCTGGCCGCGGTCACCGGGTTTGGTATAGCGGCCACTGCGCGCGGCCCAGGCGAGCACCAGATCGTCACATGACGTCGGCACCCCGTCGGAGTACACCCCGTCCGCATTGAGCCGGTACTGCACCGTCTGCGCCTCGCCAGGCACCTCTTTCGCGGTGCCGACGTCGGTGTCGGCGACCTGCTGACCGTCCGGTCCGGTATAGAAGAACCCCGTCAACACCCGCGCGAATACCGCAGCCGAACCGCTGCTCGCACCGAGCGTGCTGCCGCCGTTATAGCTGGCGATCACCGAGTCGACGGCATAGCCGATGGAGGGCACCTGGTTCTGGCTGGAGCATCCGGCCATCACCGTGGCGGCCACGGTGCCCGCAGCCACCGCTCCGATCAGACGTGCCGCTAGCGACTGCTTCATATATGCAAACCCCTGCCGTCGGTGTCAGTGCCTGCGCTTGTTCCGCTTTCCGCTAGGACGGGCGCCCGGACGCGGAACCTGTCCGACTTCCCGAACCGGTCGCGCACCCAATTCCCGACCGGTAGCCGCGACCGCGCGCCGCTCCGCCTCGGCTCCCGCGCGCGCCGAGGCCAGCCCGGCCCGCTTGTTGTGCACCTTCTTGGTGTGCGCCGCGACCGGCCCCCACCGCTCCTTGATCGACACCAGCAGCGGCACCGCGAAGAAGATCGACGAATACGCACCCACGATCATGCCGACCAGCTGTACCAGCGCGAGATCCTTCAGCGTGCCGACACCGAGCAGCCATACCGCGATCACGAGCATGCCGACAATCGGCAGGATGCCGATGACCGTGGTGTTGATCGATCGCATCAACGTCTGGTTCGCCGCGAGATTCGCCTGTTCGGCATAGGTGCGCCGGGTCGTATTGACCACACCGCGGGTGTTCTCCTCGACCTTGTCGAAGACGACGACATTGTCGTAGAGCACATAACCGAGGATGGTCAACAGACCGATCACCGCCGCGGGTGTCACCTCGAAGCCGACCAGGGAGTAGATGCCCGCCGTGACGATCATGTTGAAGAACAGCGAGGCGATCGCCGCGATCGACATATCCCGTTCGAAGCGGATCGCGATATAGACCATGGTGAGCGCGATGAACACGACCAGCGCGATCAACGCCTTCTTGGTGATCTGGCTACCCCAGGTCTCGCTGATCTCGGCGATGCTGATCGCATTGCGGGAAACGTTGCCGTCCTTGTCCTTCGGCTGGAAGGCGTTGAACAGCGCGGTCTGCAGCGCGTCGGTCTGAGTGGCGCTCAGTGTGTCCGAGCGCACCTGGATGGTCTCCGCAGCGCCGGATCCGACCTTCTGCACCGTCACCGGCGCGTGGCCGATGGCCTGGTTGTAGATGTCCTCGACCTTCTGCGTGGTGGCCGTGCCCGCCGCGGGCAACTGGATGCGCGATCCGCCCGCGAAGTCGATGCCGAGGGTGAATCCGCGAAGTCCGATACTCAGCAACGAGATCAGCACGAAGGCCGCGGTCAGCCCGTAGTAGAAACGCCGCCGACTGACGATCTTGAATCCGCCGGTACCGGTGTAGAGACGCTCGAAAACGCTGTGCTTGGGCGTCTCGAAATCGTTCACCTCATCGGCGAACGGCTCCAGGGTCGAGTCGGGCCCACCCGTCGCCGGCCCGCCACCCCGCATGGAATCGCTACGCGATGCTGTCCTCATCGTGCCGTCTCCTTAACCAGCGCCTCGCCGGCCCTGCGCTCCCTGGCCACTTCCTGAATCGCACCGAGCCCGTTGACCGACGGCTTCGCCCAGAACGATGAGCGGGAGGCCAGCATCATCAGCGGCGCGGTCACCAGGTACAGCACGATCACGTCGAGGACGGTGGTGATACCGAGGGTGAACGCGAAGCCCTTCACCTGACCGGCGGCCAGGATGTAGAGCACCACCGAGGCGATGAGGCTGACGGTCTTACCGGAGAGGTTGGTGCGCTGGGCCCGCTGCCAACCGCGCGGCACAGCCGAACGGAAGCTGCGCCCCTCGCGCATTTCATCCTTGATGCGTTCGAAGAACACCACGAAGGAATCCGCGGTCAGACCGATACCGATGATCAGACCGGCAATACCCGCCAGGTCCAGCGTGAATCCGATCCACCTGCCGAGCAGCACGATGATGCCGTACACCGCGACACCCGAGGCGATCAGCGAGAATCCGGCCAGGAAACCGAGCATCCGGTAGTAGAGCAGGCAGTACAGCAGCACCACCGCGAGGCCGATCGCACCCGCGAGCAGACCCGCGCGCAGCGAGGACAGACCCAGCGTCGCCGAAACCGTCTCGGCCTCGGAAGTCTGGAACGACAGCGGTAGCGAACCGTACTTCAGGGTGTTCGCGAGTTCCTTGGCGCTGGCGGCGGTGAAGCTGCCGGAGATGGTGGTGCGTCCGCCCTGCTGCGGACCCGACTGCACGACCGGCGCGCTGACCACCTTCGAGTCGAGTACGAATGCGACCCGCTTGTTGATGTATTCACCCGTCAGCGTGGCCCAGGCATCGCTACCACCAGATTTGAATTCGAGGTTCACCTCATGGCGCGCCTGCTGCTGGTTGAGTCCGGAGGTGGCGTCCTTGATCTCCTGGCCATCGATGCGGCTCTTGTCCAGCAGGAAGATTTCCTTGCCGTCGGTGGAGCAGGTGACCAGCGGCAGATTCGGATCGTCGTTACCGGCGAGCGGATCGGACTTATTGCAGTCCATCGCGGCCATCGCGGCCTGCTGCACCGTGGAATCGGTGCTCTGCCTGGTCGCCTTGGCGTCGGCGATCTCCTTCTTCGCCTGTTCCTGCGGCGTCAGACCGCCGGGCGGTGCCGGCGGCGAGGTCGGGGCCTGTGCAGGGAACACGCGCGGCTGCGGGGTCGACTCCGCGGCGGGTGCGGACTCCGTGGTCGGCGCCGGCTCGGTGGTGGGCGCGGACTGGGTCGGCACGGTGCCATCCGGGTTGAGCTGGGTGGTGTCCGGAACCGTGCCCGGCGTCGCCGTCCCCGCGGTACCCGTCTGTGGCGTGGCCTTGCCGCCGACCGCGGGCACCGCCGACAGCACCGGACGGATGTAGAGCTTGGCGGTCGTCGCCAGCGCCTTGGCCTGACCACCGTCGTCACCCGGAACCGTGATCACCAGGTTGTCGCCGTCGATGACGACCTCGGAACCCGAGACACCGAGGCCGTTGACGCGGTTCTCGATGATCGTCTGCGCCCTGCGCAGGCTGTCCTGGCTGGGCTTGCTGCCGTCGGGGGTGCGCGCGGTCAACGTGACTCGGGTACCACCCTGCAGGTCGATGCCGAGCTTGGGGGTCGGGGAATGGTCACCGGCGAAGAACACCAGCGCATAGATCACGGCCAGCAGCACGGCGTAGACGCCGAGCAACCGGAGCGGATGCGCCGATCCCTGGGAAGGTGGCACAGTTCGTCATCTCCTAGGCGGAAGTCGAGGGTGGAACAGGCGGGCGCGCACGGCTGGGCACCCGGACGGATGGCCCGCGGCGATCTGGAGCGCGCGGGCTGGCCCTTTCGAGCGAGCTGCAAGAAATCGCTACGAGAGCCAGTAAAACCGATCAGTCCTTGGTCAGCCGGGTCTCGGTCTGCTGCGCGGACTCCTCGACGGAACCGGCCTCGGCCTCGTCGGTCACGGTCTCATCCGTGGTCTCGTCCTGGGTGCGCACATCGCGGATGGCCTGACGCAACCACGTGGTGATGACGTCCTCGGCGATCTCGAGATCGACCGTGGTGTCGTCGAGATCGACCACGGTTCCGTACAGACCCGACGTGGTGGTGACCTGATCGCCGACCTTCAGGCTTTCCTGCATGGTCGTGACCTTCTCGGCCTCGCGCTTCTGGCGGCGCACACCGAGGAACATGGGCACGAGCAGGGCTACCAGTAGGAGCGGAAACAGAAGTTCCATCGTCGAAGTCAGTCCCTAGTCTGTGGGTGGGAATGGGCTATTACCCCAACAGTCTGCCAGCTCATGTCGTCACCACCACACCGGCACACCCTTGACGTCCCGGAATCCGGATCTCGAGGCATCCGAGACAGCATGAGCCCCGCGACCGAGCGACGGTCGCGGGGCTGCGCAACGGCCGTCCTAGGCGATCTTGCCGTAGGTGTAGTCGTCGAGCGGGAAGCTCACCGCCTCGCGGTGGGCATTGACGGTGCTGGTCGGGCGCAGTAGTGCGGCCTCGCCGTGCTGGTTGAAGTAGTAGCTGCGCGCGCTCGCGCAGTCGCCGCCGTAGAACACCGAGGAACCCAACTTCTCGGTGACGCGGTCCAGGAACCGAGTGTTGGCCTGCTCGGTCACCTCGAAGGTGGTCGCGCCGCGCCGGAACATCTCACCGAGCAGTCGGCCCATGTGCTTCATCTGGGCCTCGATGGTGGTGAAGTAGGACAGACCGCTGTAGGAGTACGGGCTGTTGAGGCTGAGGAAGTTCGGGAACTTCGGCACGGTGATGCCCTCGTAGGCCTGGAACCGGTTGTCGCGCCAGAACTTTCCGAGATTCACGCCGTCGCGGCCGATGATCTCGATGGCCGGGAAGTTCACATCCCAGAGGTTGAATCCGGTGGCCAGGATCAGCGTATCGATCTCGGTCTTGTGCCCGTCGGCGGTGACGATGCCGTCGGCCTCGATGTGATCGATCGAATTGGTCTCCAGCCGGACATTGGGCTGGTTGAACGTCTTGAAGTACTGATTGGAGAAGGTGGGGCGCTTGCAGCCGAAGTCGTAGTGCGGGGTGAGTTGCTTGCGAATCTTCTTATCGCGCACCTGCGCACGCAGATGCGCCTTGGCGAGTAGGCCCGCGGCCGAATTCAGCGGCTTGGCCTGCTTGAAGTGCAGCACCCCGACCACCATGAGCGCCTCGAGCAGACTGGTGTTGACCAGCCGCGCGGCCTTCTGAGTGGCGGGCACCCGCGCGAACAGCCGCTGCACCGGATCGGGAATCGCGGTGTCGATCTTCGGCACCACCCAGATCGGGGTGCGCTGGAAGACGGTGAGTTTCTCGGTCTTCTTCGCGGCCTCGGGTATCAACTGCACGGCGGTGGCGCCGGTGCCGATGATGGCGGCCTTGCGGCCGGTCAGGTCGAAATCGTCCTGCCACGCGGTGGTGTGGATGATCTTGCCCGCGAACGAATCGATGCCGGGAAACGGCGGTGTGTAGGGCTGGGAGAGGAAGCCGGTCGCGGTGAGGAGGTAACGGCCGGTGAGGGTTTCACCACCGGCGATGGAGACGACCCAGTGCTGGCGCTCCTCGTCCCAGCGGGCGCCGTCCACCACCGTTGCGAAACGCATACGGCGACGCAGGCCGTACTTGTCGGCGACGTGGGCGGCGTACTTCTTGAGCTCCTTGCCCGGCGCGAACAGACGCGTCCAATAGGGGTTGGGCTCGAAGGAATACGAGTAGGTCACCGAGGCGATATCGACCGCGAGACCCGGGTAGTGATTGACATGCCAGGTGCCGCCGAGGTCGTCCTCGCGCTCCAGAATGATGAAATTGCTCAGACCCAGCCGGTCGAGCTCGATACCCGCTCCCATGCCGCCGAATCCCGCACCGACCACGACCGCGTCGTATTGAGGCGCCACGTCGAACCTCCTACTTAAACATTCCATCGAGAATGTAGGAACCATCTCTCACAGAATGACATCTCATTCCGTTTGTGAACACCGTATCATCGGACAGGTGACGAAGCCATCCACCCGTGCGCCCCGCCCAGCGGCCGGAAATGCGATCCAGCGACGCAAGGCCGAACTGCGGCAGGAGATCATCGATACCGCCTTCGTCTGCTTCGCCGAGAAGGGCTATCACGCCACCGGAATCGCCGATATCGCCGGCGAATTGGGTATCGGCCATGGCACCTTCTACCGGTACTTCAGCAATAAGCGCGAGATCATCGACGTGGTCATCGACGATCTGGCCACCCGGATCATCGAGGCGCTCGGCACCGATAACGCGCCCGACGCCGCCACCTCCCTCGACGAATATCGCGCCCAGATAGATCGCATCGGCACCGCGCTCACCCGGATCCTGGTGGACGACCGACGGGTCGCCCAACTGCTGCTGTTCCATGCCACCGGTATCGATGACGAACTCACCGCCAGGCTCTACGGCCTGCTCGATATGGCCGATGCGCTCACCGCGGGCTATCTGTCGCACGGCGTCGAACTCGGTTATCTGCGTGCGGATCTCGATACCAAGTACACCGCCAAGGCGGTGACCGGCATGCTGCTCGCGGGCATCGTGCACGGGCTGCGCAATCCGGACGAGGCCGCAGTCCAGGCATTGAACGAGGCGATTCGACGGCTGCTGATCGACGGCGTGCGCAAAGACTGAAGTCCGGCAAATCTCCTGCGGCTACGTGAGCCGATTCCGGCTAGGGTGGGACCCGGATCGACCGGCCAACGGGGGCAACACGTGTTCGGCAGAGACCGCCTAGTTCGAAAAAACCGCATTCGACGCGAGCAGGGCAGCGACCCTGGAACAATGTCGCGGGTGACCCCCGACGACGTGAGCCGAATGCACTTCGCCATGCCACCTATGGGGCACCGCGGCTACCACGCCGATGAGGTGGACGCGTTCCTGGAACTGGTGTCGGCGACACTGGCCGGTCGGGGTGTGCTGACCGCCGACGATATACGGCACGTCGCCTTCGATGCTCCGCGCTTCGGCGGACGCGGCTATCAGGCCGATCAGGTCGACGAATTCCTCGATCGGGTCCGCGTGGAACTGGAGTTCCGCCAGCGCGGCTCCCGCCCGGTCCCCGCCGGTGGCAACGGTTCCGGCCCCGCCGCGCTGCTCACCCCCGACGATGTGCACCGCATGCAGTTCACCCAGGCCGCTGTCGGCCGCCGCGGCTACGACACCGAAGAAGTGGATGCGTTCCTGGATCTGGTCGCCGCCACCCTCGCGCACGGCAGTCCCGGCAGTTTGACCGTCGCCGACGTCCGCGCTGTCCGCTTCACCGAGGCCCGCCTGGGCACCCGCGGCTACACCCGCGACGAAGTCGACGCCTTCCTGGATCTCGTCGTCACCGCCCTCGAAGCCAATCACCGCTGAACCGCGCTCGCGCCACAACGCAGATCAAGATCAGGTGGAATTCATGGCGGCATCGCCAAGCGACTAGCCGCCGCCACCAGTTCCACCTGATCTTGATCCGGGATTGATCCAGCTCAGTCGAAGAGGTCGAGGGTGGGGTGAGGTTCGCGGCCGCGGACTTCAATGGAACCGAAGACGAGATCGGGCGGCGGCACGAGGCCCAGGTGTTCCCAGGCGGCGGCGGTCGCGACGCGGCCGCGCGGTGTGCGCGCCACCATGCCCGCCCGGACGAGGAACGGCTCGCACACCTCTTCGACGGTCGCGGCCTCCTCCCCCACAGCGACCGCGAGGGTCGAAACACCAACGGGCCCACCACCGAAGCTGCGGACCAGCGCGCCGAGGACGGCGCGGTCGAGTCGGTCGAGGCCGAGGACATCCACGTCGTAGACCTCGAGTGCAGCCTGGGCGATGGGACGGGTGATCACGCCGTCGGCGCGAACCTCGGCATAGTCGCGGACGCGGCGCAGCAGGCGGTTGGCGATGCGGGGAGTGCCGCGGGAGCGACCCGCGATCTCGGCGGCGGCATCGCGATCGATGGTGACACCGAGAATATGGGCCGAGCGCTGCAGAATGCGCAGGAGTTCTTCGGGATCGTAGAAGTCCATGTGGCCGGTGAAGCCGAAGCGGTCGCGCAGCGGTCCGGTGAGCGCACCGGAGCGGGTGGTCGCGCCGACCAGGGTGAACGGTGCGATATCGAGCGGAATCGAGGTTGCCCCAGGGCCTTTCCCGACGACCACGTCGACGCGGAAATCCTCCATGGCGAGGTAGAGCATCTCCTCGGCGGGCCGGGCGATCCGGTGGATCTCATCGATGAACAGCACATCGCCCTCGACCAGATTGCTCAGCATCGCAGCGAGATCACCCGCGCGTTCCAGCGCCGGACCGGATGTAATACGCAGTGCCGTACCGAGTTCGGCAGCAATGATCATCGCCATACTGGTCTTGCCGAGCCCGGGCGGGCCGGACAGCAGCACATGGTCCGGGGTGCCGCCACGCTGTTTGGCGCCGCGCAGCACCAGCGCGAGCTGTTCACGCACGCGCGGCTGGCCGATGAAATCGTCCAGGGACTTCGGGCGCAGATTGGCCTCGATCTCCCCGTCGGACTTCAGATAGCTCGCGCTGACCTGGGATTCGGTGTCCTGCTCGGGATCCTGATCCATCACGTCTTACCGATTCTTCCCCAGCGAGCCGAGCGCCGCCCGCAGCGCCTTCGACGTATCGGCGGCGGGATTCTCGGCGAGCACCGCATCGACCGCGGGCTCGGCCTGTTTGACCGGGAATCCGAGTCCGACCAGCGCCTCGACGACCTGCTCGCGCACCGGCGTGAGCACCGGCGTCGGTGTGCTGCCGGGCGGACCGGCCTGCACCGGAACGAGATTCACCTTGTCACGCAACTCGACAACCATGCGCTCGGCGCCACGCTTACCGATGCCGGGAACCCTGGTCAGCGCCGCGACATTGCTCTCCGCCAGCGCCTTGCGCAACGCCTCGGGCTCGAGCACCGCGAGCACCGCCATGGCCAGCCGGGGGCCGACTCCGGAGACGGTCTGCAAAAGGCCGAACAGATCACGGGATTCGGTATCGGCGAATCCGAACAGCGTCATCGAATCCTCACGCACGATCATCGCCGTGAACAGCCGGGATTCCTCGCCGCGGGTCAGCGTGGACAGCGTCGCGGGGGTGACATTGAGCCGGTAGCCAACGCCCGCCGCCTCGATCACCACATGATCGAGCGCGATCTCGAGCACCTCACCGCGTACCGACGCGATCACCCGCGCACCACCTTCCGTTGTTCGGCAAGCCGCTGTGCATACCGCCGCTGGGCTTCGGCGGCACGCGCCTCGGCCTCGGCCATCCGCGCCATCAGCGGCGCCCGCCAACAATGACAGATCGCCAGGGCCAGCGCATCGGCCGCATCCGCCGGTTTCGGCGCGACCTGGAGGCCGAGAATACGCGTCACCATCGCGGTCACCTGAGCCTTGTCCGCGGTGCCGTTGCCGGTGACCGCGGCCTTCACCTCGCTGGGGGTGTGGAAGGCCACCGATATCCCCCGGCGCGCGGCCGCCAGCGCGATCACTCCGCCCGCCTGCGCGGTTCCCATCGCGGTGCGCACATTGTGCTGCGCGAATACCCGCTCGATCGCGACCGCGTCGGGTTTATGGGTATCCATCCAGTGTTCGGCGACGTCGGCGACACCCATCAGCCGGTGTGCCAGGTCCATATCCGCTGGTGTGCGCACCACGTCGACGTCGAGCGCCGTCACCTTCCGCCCCAGCCCGCCCTCGACGATGCTGAGGCCGCACCGGGTGAGTCCCGGGTCGACGCCCATCACCCGCACACGATCCCCTCTCGAAGGCACGAACAACTGTTCGAGAGTCTAGTGGACGGGCACCTACCATTCACCAACGACACGGTGGCCGTCCGGGATTCGGCTAGTTGAACGAGTGGTAGCAGCTCACATACGCGTAGGTGCCGGAGTCCGAATCCTCGACGACTACCTTGCCGTCCTGCAGGATTCGGCAGGTCACCGTGCCGCCGTTGGATCCGCTGACAGTCGCCGACACCCGGCCCGTGCGGACATATCCGGTGACGGTCACGCCCTTCGTCCACGGCAGCGGCGAATCATCCGCCTGGTTGGTGTCGAAATCGCCAGTGTTGTAGGAGATATCGGCGGTGCCGGAGCCGATGACCTCATAGGTGATCGAAGTTTCCTTCTTGGACTCCTTGTCGATCCGATAGATGACGGATCCGAATACCGCGACGCAGCCGCCGACGGTGAGGACGATCGCCAGGAAGACGCCGCCGAGGACCCATGGCCACACCGGCTTGCCCTTGGGCGGCTGCGGCGGATATCCCGGGTAGCCCGGATACCCCTGCCCCGGATAACCCGGGTACTGCGGCGGTGGTTGATAAGTCATGTGCCCCCTCCTGAATCCCTGCACGACCGGCTACTGGACTTTACCGGACACGACTGTTCGGAGACCGGTTCACCTGTGCGGTTATCGACCTGCCATCGACCAGCGTTTCCGGGGCGCCCAGGTTCATCGGAGCGAATTCACAGGCTTTCTCGAGGAACGGTCTCGACAATGCCCTAGGTGCCCGTAGTCCGTGCCCCGCTCGCCGCACCCGCGACCCCTGTGACACCGCCACCACCACCGCGGTTGCCTTCGGCGAATCTGAATCCGAACTATCAGAACGGTTTTCACCACGGCATCTCGCTGCTGCACGGCTGGCTGCCGGTGACCGTCGAATTGGTCGCGGTGGCCGCATTGATCCTGGCGGTCGGCTGGCGGACCCGGCGCTGGCGGCTGGTGCTGCTGCCGGTCTGCGTTGCACTCGGTGCGGGGGGCGCGGTGGCCGCGTGGGCATATGTGAATGATCAGGGGCTGGCCTCGGATCCGGCGCCGGTCGAGTTGTGGGCCTGTGTCGGCGTCGCGGTGGCGGCCATCGCGGTCGCCGCGCTCGGCTGGCGCAGTGCCAGGTGGTGGCGGCGCGGCGTCTCGGTGCTCGCCATTCCGTTGGCACTGTTGAGCACCGGCATCGTGCTCAATCAGTGGGTGGGCTACTACACCACCGTGCAGTCGGCGTGGAATGCGCTCACCGCGGGTCCGCTGCCGAACCAGACCGATATCGATGCGCTGCCCGGACTGCGCAATACCAATGTCAGCACCGGCAAGATCGTGCCGGTGCAAATTCCGGACGCGGCCAGCGGTTTTCCGCATCGAACCGAATATGTGTACCTGCCGCCGGCCTGGTTCGCCGGTCCGACGCCACCGACACTTCCGGTCGTGATGATGATCGGCGGCGAATTCAATACGCCCGCCGACTGGATCCGCAGCGGCCAGATCATGCCCGAGGTCGACAAGTTCACCGCCGCCAACGGCGGTCGCGCGCCGATTCTCGTCTTCGTCGATTCCAGCGGCAGTTTCAACAATGACACCGAATGCGTGAACGGTCCGCGCGGTGATGCCGCAGATCATCTGACCCGAGATGTGCCCAGTTATATCGAATCTCGGTTCGGCGCCTCCGCGGATCCGGCGAGCTGGGCGGTGGTCGGCTGGTCCATGGGTGGCACCTGCGCGGTCGATCTGGCGGTCATGCATCCCGAATTGGTGCGCACCTTCGTTGATATCGCAGGCGACCTCGGTCCGGCCTCGGGCAATAAGGAACAAACGATCCGAAGGCTTTTCGGCGGCGACGCCGACCGCTGGGCCGCGTTCGATCCGCTCACCGTCATGGCCGAACACGGCCCCTACACCGGCACGGCAGGTCTGTTCGACGATCTCACCCCGCCCAAGTCCGGTCCGGGATCCCATGGCGCACATCAGCAGTCCGCAGTCGCAGAAGATGACAACGTCGGCATGGGCGGCCACGACGGAGTTTTCGACACCGGTGAGGTCGGCGCCGCCGAAAAGCTGTGCGACGCAGGGCATGCAGTCGGCATCGATTGCACCATCCACACCACCCAGGGCGGCCACACCTGGCAATTCGCCTCGGCCGCGTTCATCTCGTCGTTCCCCTGGATCGTCGCCCGCGTCGGTCTTCCGGTACCCGACGCGACCTGAAACCTGTTGCGGGGTTGATGAATCGAGTCGCCGCTCAGCCCAGCGCTTCGGCTGGCACGACCGACTCGGCGCGGAAGGTTCGGCGATAAGCCAACGGGGATATGCCGATGGAATCGTGCAGGTGTTGGCGCAGTGAGCTGCCGGTGGCGAAGCCGACTTCGCCCGCGATGCGGTCCACGGTCAAATCGGTCGATTCGAGGAGGTGGCGGGCCCGGAAGACGCGCTGTTGGATGAGCCAGCGCCCGGGGCTCATGCCGACCTCGTCACGGAAGCGGCGGGCGAAGGTGCGCTTGCTCATTCGGGCCTGGACGGCGAGATCGTCCATGGTCAAAGGCAATCGGAGGTTCTCGAGTGCCCAGTGCCGGGCGGCCGCGGTGCCCGCCGAGGTCGATGGCGGCACCGGCTGTTCGATGTATTGCGCCTGGCCGCCATCGCGCCACGGCGGCACGACGCAGCGGCGCGCCACCGTATTCGCGACCGCACTGCCGTGGTCGCGGCGCACCACGTGCAGGCAAAGGTCGATGCCTGCCGCCGCGCCTGCCGAAGTGAGCACGTCATCGTCGTCGACGTAGAGCACATCGGTATTCAGCCGCACCCGCGGAAAGGTGCGCCGGAACAGTTCGGCCACATTCCAGTGCGTCGTCGCGGGACGACCGTCGAGCAATCCGGCGGCGGCGGTCACGAATGCCCCGGTACAGATCGACACGATGCGGGTGCCGGGACGGATGTGCGTGAACGCCGCGGCCACCGCGGGCGGCAGCGTGCCATCGAGCGTCATATCGATATCGCAGGCCGGTATCACCACGGTATCGGCGGTCGCCAGCGCCCGGCTGTCATGCTGGACGGCAATGGCGAAATCGGACCGGCTCGGCACCGGTGCGCCATCGATCGAGCAGGTGCTCACGTCGTACAGCTCGACAGTACTGAAGACCCGGCTCGCAATCCCGAGCTCGAACGGATAAACCCCGTCCAATGCGAGCACGACCACCCGGTGTCGCGCCGCCTGCACATTCGAGGTAGCGACCATGGCACGATCATATCGAATATTGGCAATCATGCCATTTTCTGTGGCCGGCGCCGACGGCAGGCTGAACGACATGAACGACACCACCATGTGGGCGATCAGCCAAGACGTGATCGGCGGCCCCGAGGTCCTGACCGAAGTCGAACTGCCCATCCCGACGCCCGGGCCCGGCGAGATCCTCGTCCGGGTGCGGGCAGCCGGTCTCAACCCGACCGATTGGCGGCATCGCGGCGTCTCGGGACTCTTCCTCGGCGAACCACCCTTCGTGTTGGGTTGGGATGTATCGGGTGAAGTGGCGGCCACGGGTATCGGTGTCACCCTGTTCGAGCCGGGCAACGAGGTCTTCGGCATGCTCCCCTATCCGTACGGACACGGCGCCTTCGCCGAATACGTCGTCGGCCCCGCTCGCGCCTTCGCCCCGAAGCCGGTGAACCTGGACCACATTCAGGCCGCAGCCATACCGTTGGCCGCCCTAACCGCCTGGCAGGCCATCGTAGATACCGCGAACCTGCAAGCTGGACAACGCATCCTGATCCATGCCGCGGCGGGCGGCGTCGGACACTTCGCCGTTCAGATCGCCAAGGCGCGCGGCGCACACGTCATCGGAACTGCGAGCGCGGCCAACCACGAATTCCTCCGCGAAATCGGCGCGGACGAGACAATCGATTACCGCACAACCGATTTCACCGAGACGGTGCACGGTGTCGACGTCGTGCTGGATTCGATCGATGACCAGAACAGCCTGCGCTCCCTGCACACGCTCCGTCCCGGCGGTCTGCTGGTCTCGCTGCGCGCCTTCGGCGCAATCGAATTAGCTACCGAGGCAAAGCAATTGGGAGTCCGGGCAGTACGCATGCTGGTGCAGGACGATCACGCCGGAATGATCGCGCTCGCAAAACTCGCCGAATCCGGGGCATTGCGTCCGGCCGTCGCCGGGGTCTACCCGTTCGAAGAGGTGGCGAAAGCGCACGCACTCGGCGAAACCAGCCGCACTGTAGGCAAATTGGTCCTCACGGCGCCGTGAACGCGGATCAGCGCTTCTTACCGTGGTCGATCAGAATTTCGGCGCCCCACCACGTCAGGCGTCCGGCAATCGCCACGTATAGGAAGATCGCGAAGTACACCAGACTGGCGCCATAGTCGGCAGCCCAGCCGGGCATCCGGTTCACCGTGGCGAATGCGGGGATGAGCAGGATCAGTCCAGTCGCGACCGCGAGCGGGGCGAGGGTGATATTCAGGTCGGTTGAATCGCCGGGATGCTCGTCGGCAAGGGATCGACGCATGATGGCTGGTCTCTTTCCGGGCGGGACAAGTTCTCGGTGCGCAGAGCCTGATCGGGTGGCCGCGGCATTGTGTCGCAGCACTCGATTCTGTTATCAGCAATCTGACCGCAACCGTTACACCACCGCGATCGGCCCCTATGATCAGATTGCCGCACATCCAGGAAATGCCATCAGCTAATCAATAGCAATCATTGGCCGGTCAGCGAGGCGATATCAGCTACCGCCCCGGGCCGGGGCCTCGGAATCCACCCGAGACAATGCGGGCATTCGGCCACGTTCGTGGCGTGCATCACATTCGAGACATACCATCCGAAGGATGAGCAATGTTTCGAAGGCTGTCCTAGAAGGTGGGCCGAAAGACTTGCCCGCTCGCATCGTTGCGATCACGCCGCCCGGCGTCGAGCTCAAAGTCGAATACCGTGGCGGATACGAGCACTTCAAGGTCACCAATCGGGAGGCCGATACGCCCGAGGGGCGGCTGCGGGTCTACGAGTGGTCCGATCGGACACGAATCGCGGAATAACCGCCGCGCTCCGGATGCGAAAGGCACTCGGGGCGGTCCGCATCTCTCCGAACCGCCCCGCGGCGCCGATCATTGATGTCCCGCCGTCAGTCCTGTTCCAACTGGGCATCAACCTCGTCGGAGATGTCTACCATCGGATGCAGTGACGTTCTGTACGTCAAAGTGACCGATGCACCGACAAACGTCAGTCCTGCTCCAACTGGGCGCCGACCTCGTCGGAGATGTCTACCATCGGATGCAGTGACGTTCTGTACGTCAAAGTGACCGATGCACCGACAAACGTCAGTCCTGCTCCAACTGGGCG
>NZ_JBITIL010000002.1:416639-507820 GCF_044458905.1 Nocardia sp. NPDC050408
GCCGACCTCGTCGGAGATGTCTACGTTGGTGTAGACGTTCTGTACGTCGTCGCTGTCCTCGAGCGCGTCGACCAACTTGAATACCTTGCGCGCGCCATCGACGTCGACGGCGACCGATACCGACGGCTGGAAGCCGGATTCGGCGGAGTCGTAATCGATTCCGGCATCCTGCAGCGCCTTGCGCACCGGGAACAAATCCGATGGCTCACTGATGACCTCGAAGGACTCACCGAGGTCGTTGACCTCCTCGGCGCCAGCGTCGAGCACGGCCACCAGCACGTCGTCCTCGGACAGCCCGTTCTTCTCCAGGGTCACGATGCCCTTGCGGTGGAACAGATAGGAAACCGAACCCGGATCGGCCATATTGCCGCCATTGCGAGTCATCGCCACGCGCACCTCGCCAGCGGCGCGGTTGCGGTTGTCGGTGAGGCATTCGATCAGCACCGCGACACCATTGGGGCCGTAGCCCTCGTACATGATGGTCTGCCAGTCGGCGCCGCCGGCCTCTTCACCGCCGCCGCGCTTGCGAGCACGCTCGATGTTGTCGTTCGGAACCGACGACTTCTTCGCCTTCTGGATGGCGTCGTACAGCGTCGGATTTCCCGCGGGGTCACTGCCACCAGTGCGGGCCGCCACCTCGATGTTCTTGATCAACTTGGCGAAGAGCTTGCCGCGCTTCGCGTCGATCCCCGCCTTCTTGTGCTTGGTGGTGGCCCATTTGGAGTGGCCGCTCATTCCCTACTTCCTCCAGTCGACAGCACGTTTGATCGTGCGCACGGTACCCGCACCGGCCGGGTAGACAACTCTCTCAGCCTACTCGTCCGGTTACGGCGAGTTCCTATGGGCGACTACTGGACGTCGCGAACCAGATCGACGAACATCTGGTGCACCCGCAAATCGCCGGTGACCTCCGGATGGAACGACGTCGCGACTACCTTTCCCTGTCGCACTGCGACAATGCGCCCGGCGGCCGGGCCACTGGGAACAGTCGCAAGCACCTCGACACCCGCGCCCACCCGCTCCACCCACGGCGCCCGGATGAACACCGCGCGCACCGGGCCGTCGGTCAGCCCGGCGAAGTCCAGATCGGTCTCGAACGAATCGACCTGACGTCCGAATGCATTGCGCCGCACCGTCATATCGATACCGGACAGATGCTTGGCATCCGGGCGGGTGTCGAGCACTTCGGAGGCGAGCAGGATCATCCCGGCGCAGGATCCGAAGGCGGGCATACCTTCCCGCAGTCGCGCGCGCACCGGTTCGAGGAGTTCGAAGACCTCCAGCAGCTTGCTGATCGCGGTCGATTCGCCACCGGGCAGCACCAGCGCATCCACCGCGGCCAGCTCGGAGATGCGACGCACCAGCACCGGTTGCGCACCGCATTCCGCGAGTGCGGCGACATGTTCGCGCACGTCACCCTGCAAGGCCAGCACGCCGATGGTGGGCCGGTCGGGACTGCGCTGCGCGCCCGTTGCGGGCGAGGCGACCGATGCGTTCACGCCATGAGCTTACGAGGCGCGCTACTGTGGCCCTGCTCACGGTGGTAATCGGCGTCGCATTCACCATCGCGCAGACCGGCATTGAGTCCGGGCGCTGCCCAGTCAGCGACGAACTCGAACGCGAACTACGTCGGATGACCGAAACCGTGGCGTGCCACCCGTGCATCCATGTGGCCAGCGCCCGACGAGACGCATCCGGCCGGTCAGCTGGTGAATTTGCAGCTCTGGTAGCCGGAGCTCACGTAGGTGCTGGCACCCGGATCGAGGTAGATCGAATCCCCTTGACCGTCCGTCCTGGCGTACAGCCAGACCGTCGCATTCGTCTGGTTGTCCGCCGCTCCCCGGCCGATGGCTATGTTGTAGGTCCGGTACTCGTCCGGATTATCGATCCGGTCCGAATAGCCAGATCCGTTCTGGTAGGAAAAGCTCCCGACAGCCACATTCCTGCCTCCATTCTTGACGCATTGAAACCGTCGTTCCTGGTCGGCGACTTCTTTGCGCGGCAGTCTACGAGCCGCCCGAGCAAAATACAGACCGTTCGGCATTTCCCGACACTGGGAAAACTGAGCGTTTCGGCGCTCACTCCCCGCGTAAGGTGCGAATCAAGCCCTCTTGCACAACCGCGGCAACCAACTCGCCCGCGCGGTTGAAAATCTTGCCGCCGGTCAGTGCACGACCGAAGCCCGCGGACGGCGAGGACTGGTCGTAGAGCAGCCACTCGTCGGCACGGAACGGGCGCAGGAACCACATGGCGTGATCGAGCGAGGCGTTCTGGGTCGGCTCATCGGGGTGAGTGACCTTGGAGGAGCCGAGCAGGGTCATATCGCTCATGTAGGCGAGGGTGCACACGTGCACGACCGGGTCGTCGGGCAGCGGATGCCGGTAGCGGAACCACACCTGCTGCGGGGAGACGACGCCGTCACGGCGGGTCACCACATCCTGGGGCACGGTGCGGATATCCCAGTGCTCCCATTCGCGCATCGCCCACAGTCGCTCGGGACTCATCGTGGTGCTGGCATCGGGAAGCTCATCCGGCCCCTGCACCTGCGGCATCTCGTCCTGGTGTTCCGGACCCGAGTCACCGACATGGAACGACGCCGACATGGTGAATATCGCGGCGCCGTCCTGTACGCCGGTGACCCGGCGGGTGCAGAAGGACCGGCCGTCGCGGATGCGCTCCACGAGGTACACGGTCCGCTCTTCCGGATTGCCCGGCCGCAAGAAGTATCCGTGCAGCGAATGCACCTGGAACCGCGGCTCCACCGTCCGCACCGCCGACACCAGCGCCTGGCCGGCAACCTGTCCGCCGAATGTGCGCACGAGCTGGGTCTTGGTGGACGCGCCACGGAAGATGTCCCGCTCGAGCCGCTCGATCTCCAGCGCCTCTTCGATTGTCGCCATGAGGCCGAGATTATCCCGAGCGCTGATGCGGCCTGTCGGTGACCTCTCGGCAATGTCCGTGTCCGCCGCCCAGAACGGGGTTCGACAGCATCGTTTGATGGAATGGATCGGTGCCGCATTTCGATCCGATCACCCTGGACGGCCTCGTCGAACTCGTCGTCGACCGTATCCGCGAGCTGGGCGGGCGGGTGCTGATCGCCATCGACGGTGCCGACGCCGCCGAACCCGTCACGATCGCGGACCGAATCGCCACCGCACTGCGTGACACCGGACGCACCGCCGAGGTCGTCGCGCTGCACGATTACATCCGCCCCGCCTCGCTCCGCATGGAATTCGGCCGCACCGACGAAATGTCTTATCGCACTGCCTGGTTCGATTACGCCGCACTCGACCGCGAAGTCATCCGAGCGCTACGCCACGACACCCGTTGGCTCCCGGCACTATGGGACGAGGCACGCGACCGCTCGGCCCGCTCCCCCATCCGCACTGCCGCCCCTGACACCGTCCTGTTCGTCGCGGGCCCCATGCTGTTGGGCCGCGGCCTCGACTTCGATCTGACCGTCCACCTCGACATGTCCCAACCGGCCCTACACCGCCGCACCCCACCCGATGACCGGTGGACCATCCCCGCCCTCCTCCGCCACGACCGCGACAACCCCAGCATCCCAAGCTTTTTCATCCGCTGGGACCACCCGGATCGTCCGGCACTCCGAATAGACGACACCACTCGTCGGTAGTCGTACGATCCCAGAACACTGGCCGCCCCTCCTTGCAATTTTGTTCGGTGACAGACATTTCCGCTATCCATATTTAGATGCGCATATCTACGTATCAATATGTCTGTGCACCAGGAGTCGATTCCCTTCTGGGGATCCGTTCCCCTGCGGGAGCCCGTAAGGGGCGCGAAACCCTAGGAAGAGTGGGAATATTCGCGATGGAAGACGCAGTGAGGCGGTGAGCAGGATGCTCACCGCCTCGAATCACCTACTCCCCCGGCCGAACCCACCCGCGGCCGGGATCAGGGACTAACCGCAGGCCGTCGACTGCTGACCGAGATTGGTCAACATGGTGCAGGCCCAACTCTTTTCGACCTTCCACTTACCATCCTCGGCTACGAAGGGCACATCGACGATGTTCTCCTGGCCGTTGATGGTGAACTTCGACTTGGCATTGAGTGCGTCGCCGAAGGCGCTCACCTCGATGACCTCGGCTTTGGCGCCCGCCTGCTGGTAGGCCTGCGCCAAGCGGTTCGGCAGTTCCGGATCCGCGGTCGCGCCTTGCACCAGATCCAGCTTTTCCGAACTCGGTACCGACGGGTCCAGCGCACGGAGCAACTGAGCGTTGAGATCGGCGACGCTCGGGGTCGGCGGGACGTTCGCATTCGACCTCGTGACGCTGGTCGAGGATTTGGTCGGCGTGGTCGCGGTCTTCGAGTCATCGCTGCCACACGCCGACAGGCTGAGCGCGGCCACGGCGGCCAGACCCGCGATCGCGATACGTCCGGTCTTACGAAGCTTCAACTGATCATCCTTTGCCGTTCGGACAGTCCGTGACCCTGGCGGTGCCGCGCGAACTGCCCGCACGGCCGTCGACGTACACCGAATTCCGAAGCTAGCCACCAGCTCTGTGGCGGGCATAAGACAACTGTGAGGGCCGCAACAGCTTCTCCTCCATCGCACAGAACGCGCAACGCCCGCGGCAGTGGATCAAGCAATCCCGGTGCCGCGGGCGTCGATTCGATTCAGCGGTCGATCACCAACCGCGCTCGGCCAGCCGGTGATCGACCGGCAGCTCCTCGACATTGATGCCGACCATGGCTTCGCCCAGACCGCGCGAAACCTTCGCCAGCACATCCGGGTCGTCGTAGAAGGTGGTCGCCTTGACAATGGCGGCGGCGCGTTCGGCCGGATTGCCGGACTTGAAGATGCCCGAGCCGACGAAGACACCCTCGGCGCCGAGCTGCATCATCATCGCGGCGTCGGCGGGGGTGGCGATGCCGCCCGCGGTGAACAGCACCACCGGCAGCTTGCCGGTCTGGGCGACCTCCCGCACCAGCTCGTACGGCGCCTGCAGCTCCTTGGCGGCGACGAACAGCTCGTCCTCCGGCAGCGACGACAGCTTGCGGATCTCGGCGCGAATCTTGCGCATGTGGGTGGTGGCATTGGAGACGTCGCCAGTGCCGGCCTCACCCTTCGAGCGAATCATGGCCGCACCCTCGGTGATCCGGCGCAGCGCCTCGCCCAGGTTGGTGGCACCGCACACGAACGGCACGGTGAAGTTCCACTTATCGATGTGGTTGGCGTAGTCGGCGGGGGTCAGCACCTCGGATTCGTCGATGTAGTCGACGCCGAGGCTCTGCAGGATCTGCGCCTCCACGAAGTGGCCGATACGCGCCTTGGCCATGACCGGAATGGAGACGGCGGAGATGATGCCGTCGATCATGTCCGGATCGCTCATCCGGGAGACGCCGCCCTGTGCGCGGATATCGGCCGGAACACGCTCCAGGGCCATCACCGCGACCGCGCCGGCGTCCTCGGCGATTTTGGCCTGCTCGGGGGTGACGACATCCATGATCACCCCGCCCTTGAGCATCTCGGCCATCCCGCGCTTCACGCGGGCGGTGCCGATGGTGTTGGTGGTCTCGGGCGTGGTCACGGCAAACTCCTGAGTCATGTGCGCCAATCGGGTCGCTTGGAACTAACGCCACCGATTCTAGGCGGGCCGATCAGGCCACTTGATAGCCAGTTGGACAGCACTGGCCTTGCCCCGACCAGCGAGTCTACGTCCGGCCCGCAGCCACTGGACCCGTCACGAGACGGATCCGTCGGGCCGACGCAAGTATTGCGCCGCCCCGGACGAACACCCGACAAGAACTACAGCGGGCCGACTACCAGCAACTGGGCCCAATACCCCGCGGCATCAGAACCCAACAACGGCAATAAGAAATCGAACAACAGGTAGGACATGTACTGCATACCTTCCACACGCCAACGGACCATCTCACTGCAGTGGAAGTACCACCAGAACTTCCGGTAGCGCTCCCCCACCAGCACTACCCATGCGGCAGCAATCCAGTCGCGACGCTATCACGATCGTGAAACACATCACAGCCGAAAGATCCAGGCGCGCACGCTGATCGCGCACCGGCGGCGGTAACCGACCCGAGCCCGGTGCTCGCGCCGATGCGGCGGGAAGCCGCGCAGTCGAGGCAGGAATGGGCGCTCGGGGCAATCCCCGATCACCGGATAGACCGCACCTGAGGATCGGAATCGGCCAGCGCAGCTGCGGCAGCTTCGGGAAGCAGCTGGTCCAAGTGGTACGGATAGACGGTCTCGCCGGTGTGATCCAAGGCGACGATATCCGCCCCGGTGCACCACTTGTTGTCGGTAATGCTGCGCCGCTCGACCGCGGTCAGATTGCCCGGTTCGGGGTCGAAGGCGGGGACGCGCAGGGCGAAGAACAGCTCCTCGGCGCGGATAAGTTCACCGTCGAACGGAAATACCGCGACCCGCCGCCAGATGGGACCGCGCAGACTGGTCGGATCCGCGGTATATCCAGTCTCCTCCCAGAGCTCGCGCACCGCGGCACTGCGCAGGGTTTCCCCCGGTTCCACACCGCCGCCGATCGTGAACCAGAAGAAGACGTCGGGGGTTTTCGGGTCGTTGCCGCGCATGAGCAGCACGCGGTCCTGTTCGTCGAGCAGCACTACACGCGCCGAGGTGCGCACCGTATCGACAGCCAAGCCGGTCGAGGCCGCCGGGGTGGCGCGTTCGCTGATCTCGAAGTACGTCGGGAGCGGCGCGGTGCCGCCCAGGTGCAAGATGCGTACCGGGCGGCGGGTGCGCAGGGCGAGGGTGTCGCGGACCGCGTCGTTGTGGAAGCGGCGCGCGATGAGCACCCGGGCCTCGGCATCGGCGAGTTCGGCGACCTGCTGTGGGCGCAACTGGGCGATATCGACCGTGGAAAGTGCTGCGGAAAGCTGATTTTCGATGGTTTCGCGGTCGGCGCGGCCCGCACGCTCGGCCCGATCGGCAAGTGCGGTCAGCCGTTTGGCCTGCTCGACCAGCGCGGAATCGGCGCTCGGGCCCGCTATGGCCACGGCGACCGACCTGGCCACCACCGCCCGCCGCGCCAGTGCACCGTCGAGGGCCTGCCAGGACTGATCCGACCGCACGTGCAGCCGGTCGAGCCGGTTCGCCGTCGAGGCAGCCCACAGACCGATCGCCACGACCACCGCCGCGATGAGCGCGAGTACGAGAACCGTTGTGGCGGAGAACGTAATCATGGAGCGGCCCTCACCGTGCAATCGATCATCCGGCGGCCCGCACGCGCGTATCCCCCACCGTGACGGTTTCGTAGACCCGCAGGATCTGTTCGGCGACCACGGGCCAGTCGTATTCGCTGACCACTTGGTTGGCGGTATGGATCAGGGCTTCGCGGCGCACATCATCGGTGAGCAGGGTATCCAGCGCCGCGGCGAGCAGAGTCGAATCCCCCACCGGGACAAGCATTCCCGCGGTGCCATCGCGCAATACTCGACGGAAGGCATCCAATTCGCTTGCCACCACGGCAGTTCCGGCCGCCATCGCCTCGATCAGAATGATGCCGAAGCTCTCCCCACCGAGATTCGGCGCGACGTACACATCCGCGCTGCGCATTGCCGAGGCCTTGTCCTCGTCCGATACCTGGCCGAGGAAGCGCAGGTGGCGGGCGAGCGGCCCGGCCTCGCGGCGCAGTCGGTCCTCGTCACCGCGCCCGACGATGAGGATCTCGACATCCGAGTGTCTGCGCACCAATTCGGGCAGCGCGCCGAGCAGGACTTCCATCCCCTTGCGTGGTTCGTCATAGCGACCGAGGAACAGCACCGTCCCGCCCGCGCGCGGATATCCGGGCAGCATCGGGGCCCGCGCGAACGCGGGCACATCGACACCGTTGGGGATCTCCACCGCATCCGAACCGAGCGCCTCCACCTGCCAGCGCCGCGCCAACTCGGAGACCGCGATCCGGCCGCTGATCTTCTCGTGATAGGGACGCAGCACACCCTGAAAAGTGCTCAGCACCAACGATTTCGTGGTCGAGGTGTGGAAGGTCGCGACGATCGGCCCCTCGGCGATCTTCAGCGCGAGCATGGACAGGCTCGGCGCATTCGGTTCGTGGATGTGCAGTACATCGAAGTCGTTGCCGTCGATCCAACGCCGAATCCTAGTGTAGGCCATGGGGCCGAAGGACAACCGGGCCACCGAACCGTTGTACGGAATCGCCACCGCACGACCGGCTGACACCACGAAATCCGGCAGCGGCGTGTCCTCCGATGCGGGCGCGAGCACGCTCACCTTGTGGCCGCGTTCGATGAATACCCGCGCCAATTCCACGACATGGGCCTGCACACCACCGGGGACATCGAACGAATAGGGGCAGACCATGCCGATTTTCATGGTGTCTTCTCCCCTTTGGCGCTTTCCATCCCGGCTTGTGCCGCGGCGATCCTGGCCCGCCGCTGCGCCGAAAGGTCCTGCTCCCATTGTGGCTGCAACATATGCCAATCGGCCGGGTGCTCGGCGATATTGGCCGCGAACCGGTCGGCCAGCGCCTGGGTGGCCGCCGCAACGCCGCCCGAAACATCCAGCGGCGTTTCGGTCTTCATTCCCCATCCTTCGCGACCATCGGCATCGACGGTGAACCAGAGGTGCACCGGAATCAGCGCCGCGCCGGTCTCGATGGCCAGCTTCGCCGCGCCCGCGGGCAGCCAAGTGCGCTCGCCGTACATGGTCACCGGGACGCCCTTACCGGTCAGGTCCCGCTCACCCATCAGGCATACGACATTGTTCGCGCGCAGGCGGGCGGCCAGCGCGGTGAACGGCGGCTGCTCACCACCGGTCAGCGGGAATACCTCGAACCCGAGGCTCTCCCGGTAGGCAACAAACCGCTCGAACAGCGATTCCGGCTTCAGCCGTTCAGCGACGGTCGCGAGGGTACCGCTGTGGTTGACCAACCAGACCCCGGCCGCATCCCAGTTCCCGGAGTGCGGCAGCGCCAGCACTACACCACGTCCCCGCGCCAGTGCGGCATCCAGATTCTCCACGCCCGCCACCGGCGAACCGGTCAATGAGGAGTGGTCCATCGTCGGCAGTCGGAAGGCTTCGCGCCAGTAGCGGGCGTAGGACCGCATGCTCGCGCGGATGAGTTCGTCGGGCACCTCGGCCGGGCTCACACTGAGCACGCGAGCGAGATTGCGCCGCAACTGATTGGGCCCGCCACCGGCACGGAATGCGCGATTCGCCTTGTCCGCGACCCGATTACCGCCCCAATCGAAGGCCCGCCGCGCCGTCGACTCGGGCAGCGCGCGCACCACCCGCCAACCCGCCGCATACGCCCAATCCGTCAGTCCGGACTTGATCCGTGAGCCGACGCCTTCGGACTCGGAACTCACGACCGCGCCTCGCTGGCTTTCGGCTCCGTCGTGCGCGAGAGCGCACTGTGTTGATGGTGCATTCGCTGGCGCTCGCTCACGAGGGCAACTCCGTCGCGTCCGCCGGATTCTGTGGCGGCGCGGGCGGAATCACGTCCCGCGCGCCCGGCGAATTCCGGACCGCCAGCACCCGCTGGAATACCGTGATAATGCTCAACACCGCCAGAATCCACATCGCCACGTGTACGGCCCAGGTCAGCCATTCGATCCCCCAATACCCACCGATACCGGTGAGCCCGGCGCCGACCAAAACGATGATCAGCCGATCCGGCCGCTCGATGAGTCCACCGTCCGCGGATAGGCCACTCGCCTCGGCGCGCGCCTTCGCGTACGAAATCACCTGGGAGGTAACCAGAACCACCAGGGTCGCCAGGAACAGCGGCTTACTGTTCTCGTGATACACCGCCCACCAGGCCAACCCGGCGAAAATAGCGCCGTCGGCGACCCGGTCGCAGGTGGCATCCAGTACCGCACCGTATTTCGTGCCGCCGCCACGGGCTCTGGCCATGGCGCCGTCGAGCATGTCGAACATGACGAACAGCCAGATCACCATGGTTCCCCAGAACAGATGTCCGGTCGGGAACAAGGTGACCGCGGCCGTGATCGAGGCGACGGTGCCGATCACCGTGATCGCGTCGGGAGTGAGTCCGGTACTGACAAGCGCTCTGCCCAGCGGCGCAGTCGCTTTGGAGAACGTCTCGCGGCCGAAGAAGCTGAGCACCCTACTCGACTTCCTTCCACGCCGCCGAAAGCAGCGCCCGAGTTTCCCGCAACAACTGCGGCATGACCTTCACACCGCCGACGATGGTGATGAAGTTGGCGTCCCCGCCCCAGCGCGGCACGATGTGCTGATGCAGGTGATCGGCGAGTGAGCCACCGGCCACCCCACCGAGATTCAGACCGACATTGAAACCGTGCGGCCGCGAGACCCGCTTCATCACCCGAATCGCTTGCTGGGTGAAAGACATCAGTTCGGCGCTCTCCTCGAGCGTCAGATCCTCGAGGTTGGCCACCTTACGGTAGGGCACGACCATCATGTGCCCCGGGTTGTACGGATAGAGATTCAGTACCGCGTAGACGTGTTCGCCACGAGCGATGACCAATCCGTCCTCATCCGTCATCTTCGGAATATCCGTGAACGGATGGCCCGTGGTGTCTTTCGGATTGGACGTGGCCGCCTCTGCGATATAGGACATCCGGTACGGAGTCCACAACCGCTGCAACCGATCCGGCTCCCCTGCCCCGCTATCCACGATGCTCCCGTGCTCGTCCGAGTCCGCGTTCAAATCCGCGAGCCCGTCCGGCGCCGTGCGCTCAGTCATGCTCTGTCCGTTCTGGTTTGAGCGGGGCCCCTCCGTGGTTACGCAAGCTTCTTCCTCCGGGCCCTGACCACTCATACCGTGCCCTTCACCACAAAACCCTCGGCGGTCGGCGAGGCGTTCTCCCGGTTCGCGATCCATTCCACGATCGTGGCCACCGCGGCGGCGACCGGCACGCCGTTGACCTGGGTGCCGTCGCGGAAGCGGAAGCTGACCGCACCCGCGTTCACATCGCGCTCACCGGCGAGCAACATGAAGGGGATCTTCTGCGCGGTGTTGTTGAAGATCTTCTTCTGCATCCGGTCGTCGCTGCGATCGACCTGCGCGCGAATGCCCGCGTCCCGCAGCTGTTCGATCACCGAATCCAGATGCGGCGCAAAGGTTTCCGCAACCGGGATGCCCACCACCTGGACCGGCGAGAGCCAGGCCGGGAAGGCGCCCGCGTAATGCTCGGTGAGCACGCCGAAGAAGCGCTCGATGGAACCGAACAGGGCGCGGTGGATCATTACCGGCCGCTGCTTGGTGCCGTCGGAGGCGGTGTATTCCAGGTTGAAGCGCTCGGGCAGGTTGAAGTCGAGCTGGATGGTCGACATCTGCCAGGTGCGACCGAGCGCATCCTTGGCCTGCACGGAGATCTTCGGACCGTAGAAGGCGGCGCCACCCGGATCCGGGACCAGCTCGAGTCCGGAAGCCTCGGCCACCTCGGCGAGGGTTTCGGTGGCCTCGTCCCAGATCTCGTCGGAGCCGACGAACTTCTTCGGATCCTTGGTGGACAGCTCGAGGTAGAAGTCGTCGAGGCCGTAGTCGGCGAGCAGGCCGAGCACGAATTGCAGCGTGCTGGTCAGCTCGGCGTGCATCTGCTCCTTGGTGCAGTAGATGTGCGCGTCGTCCTGGGTCATACCGCGCACCCGGGTCAGGCCGTGCACGACACCGGACTTCTCATAGCGGTAGACCGAGCCGAATTCGAACATCCGCAGCGGCAGTTCCCGATAAGACCGGCCGCGCGAGCGGAAGATCAGGTTGTGCATCGGGCAGTTCATCGGCTTGACGTAGTAGTCCTGGCCGGGCTTGCGGACGGTGCCATCCTCGTTGAGTTCGGCGTCCAGGTGCATGGCCGGGAACATGCCGTCCTTGTACCAGTCCAGGTGACCGGAGACCTCGAACAGATGTCCCTTGGTGATGTGCGGCGTATTGACGAATTCATAGCCCGCGGCGACGTGGCGACGGCGCGAGTACTCCTCGAGCTCCTTGCGGATGATGCCGCCCTTGGGATGGAAGACCGGCAGGCCGGAGCCGAGTTCGTCCGGGAAGCTGAACAGGTCCAGCTCCAGACCGAGTTTGCGGTGGTCGCGGCGCTCTGCCTCCTCGAGCAGGTGCAGATGCTCGTCGAGAGCCTCCTGCGATTCCCACGCGGTGCCGTAGATGCGCTGCAGATCCTCGCGGTTCTGGTCACCGCGCCAGTAGGCGGCGGAGCTGCGGGTCAGCTTGAAGGCGGGAATGAATTTGGTGGTCGGTATGTGCGGGCCGCGACACAGATCGCCCCAGACCTTTTCGCCGGTGCGGGGGTCCAGGTTGTCGTAGATGGTCAGCTCTTTACCGCCGACCTCCATGACCTCCGGATCGTCGATACCGGACTTATCACCGATCAGCTCGAGTTTGAACGGCTCCTTGGCCAGTTCGACGCGCGCGTCGTCGACCTCCACCACCCGGCGCGAAAACCGCTGCGCGCCTTTGACTATCTTCTTCATCCGGGATTCCAGCTTGGCCAGATCCTCGGGGGTGAACGGCCGGTCGACCTGGAAGTCGTAGTAGAAGCCGTCCTTGATGGGCGGACCGATGCCGAGCTTGGCCTCCGGGAACTCCTGCTGTACGGCCTGGGCCAGCACATGCGCGGCCGAATGCCGGATCACGCTGCGCCCGTCCTCGGTATTGGCGGCGACCGGCTCGACCTCGACATCGGTGTCCGGGGACCAGGACAGATCCTTGAGCCCCTCCGCATCGCGCACCACGACGATGGTGTCCGGCCCCTTCGTCGGCAGCCCCGCCTCGCGCACCGCGGCACCCGCCGTCGTCCCGGCCGGCACCCGAACGAGGGCGACAGGGCTGATAGGTGCTGAGGTGGTCACGGCGAGAGACTCCTTGGCGTTCGCTGGCGGGCGTGTTCCCGCGCTGGTGCGGGCGGTCGCCCACAGGTCATCGTCGGAGGCGAAATTGCTCCGGCGCGACCATGCTATCGGCACCATGGCGGCCCCGCGTCGATGGACTCGGATCGCCACGTCGTGGGCCGGCCGGCGCCGTTGCGCGAGACCCGAACGTGACATCGAGCATTCGGTTCCGTCACATGACCGCCGCCGGTTCGATGCGGTAAGCCCGGCGGCTCGACGCGCCCGAACGTGTTCGGATCCGACGCCTGGGCGAGCGATCAGCTTTCAGCGGCGAGCCGAGCCAGGAGCAGCTTGCGTTCGGCGGCGGGCCGCTTCGGGCAACTGGTGCACATTTCGCAGCTCGGCACCTCGAAGACCAGGCAGCACGAGATCCGGCGGACAAAGGCCCGCCCGTCGACATCCACGAACCGCGGTACCGGCAGTTTCCCTCCGACTTCGCTCGCAAGCCGCACCCCAGCTTCGGGCTGCCCCGCATCCAGGGCCCGATTCCCGATGGCATCGGCGGCAATCGCCCAGAGTGACGGCACTCCCGCACCAGAGACCGCCGCTACGGGGCCGATCACGGCCGCCAAGGTCTCCTGCAACGCCTTCGCGCAGGCATGGCCCAGGGCGGCGTCGGTCTCTTGCGGTGTGCCGCTCTCATCCGGCGCGGCTACGAGACCTTGACCTGCGACGGAGTGAATGCGGATGCGTTCTATGCCGCCGTCCGGGCGGACCTCGCAGTCGAGGCGGTCCAAGAACGGCTCCGGCGCGGGTCTGTCGTTCGCGTAGGCGCAGGCGAGCTGTTCGACCAGTGCCGATGCGACCATGCACCACCAGAGCGTGCCGGAGACGCGGGGTTCGGTGGTGCCCCAGGAGCGGCCCATTTCCGCGATGCGCGCCGACAGCCAGTCCGGTTCGGTCAGGGTTCGGCCGGGGACCGTGTTCACCACTGCAGGGGACCGCGCAACCACTGCCATTCGACTCCGATCCAGCCGCCGACCAACCCGAATGTTCCCAATACCCATAGTGTCGCGAGGACCAACGCGAAGGCCGCCACCGCCGCGAACACGCGCATGGCCGGCCCTCGTGCGGAGTACCACGCCATACCCTGCCGATACTTGTCACGCAGCCAGCCGAGCACCCGGCGCGCCCAGGCGAATTCGGTGGCGAGAATGCCAAGTCCGGCGAATACGATCGCCCAGCCGGGCCCGGGATAGGGAATCGCCAGGATTCCGATTGCGAGCACCGCGATACCGACCATCGCGACCCCGATCCGGTAGGCGAGGTTCAGCGTAGGTCGCGCGGCCAGCCGGGTACGGAAGGCGCGCCATCCGGTGCGCGCGGGTTCTGATTCCAACTCGACACTCATCTCCACCAGCCTACGAGCGACATGCGTGGATCCGCCCGAGCGAGGTCGGGCGGATCCAGCTGTCATCGACTCAGACGAGTTCCGGCGTGACCCGCGCGCCGTTGTCGTCGATATGGGCGACGCCGTTCACGGTCACCTCGATAACACGCGCGCTGGCGATATCGAAGAACAGGCCCGATACCGTCACATCACGCTCGCCCATCGCCGCGCGCACCGCGGGATGCCGGTGCAGCGTCTCCAACTGCACGGCCACATTCACCATGCTCAGCTGGTCGACCTCGCCGAATCCAGCGGCCGCGGCCGCCTGTGCCACCGGGTGCCCGAACTGGAACTGCTCCAGGCTCGGATGGGCATGGGCGAGCCAGGGTTCGATACCCGGTCCAGTGTCGGCGCCGGAATGCAGCGCCTTCATCGCTCCGCACGACGAATGCCCGCACACGACGATGGACCGCACATTCAATTCGTTCAGCGCGAAGACCAGTGCGGCCTCCACCGACGCGTCTCCGCTGTCCGGCACCAGATTGCCCACATTGCGCACCGTGAACATGTCACCGGGTCCGCTGTTGGTGATGACGTTCGGAACCACTCGGGAGTCCGCGCAGGTCAGGAAGAAGGTATCGGGATCCTGACGGTCACGCAGTTCGTCCAGATGCGGCCGCACCACATGGGCGTGGCTGCGATGGTAGGCGGCGACACCCGAGGTCACCCGGTCGGCATTCGCGTCGTCACCGCGCCACGGGCCGAGGATCTCGTCGAGCACCGCACGCCCGAATCCGCGGGCGGGCGGACCCGCGGTCGCGTGCGCCATCCGCGCACTGCCGATTTCCACGAAATCGACTGCGCCGCCGGTGCTTTCCTGCTGCCGCACCCAGTCTTCGATGGCTTCGAAGGCGGCATGGTCGAGGAAGTCGACCGTCATCTCGACGGTGACGTCCACGCCTGCGGGCACTTTCGCGAATTCCGCGGACAGCTTCGGCAGCGCGAGGAAGGTGCAGGAGCCGTCGATGGTCAGCAGCCAGCGCTGCGAACCGGGAATCTGCGTGGCCGCCACGGCAACTCGCACGACGCGCCACAGCAGCAGACCGAAAGCCAGTGCCAGACCGATGATTACGCCTTCCAGCAGATTAAGGAAGACCACGCTGACGATGGTGACGGCATAGATGAGCAGATCGCCGGTGCGCCTGGCCATCTTGATGTGGGCCAGCTTCACCAGCTGAATACCGATGACGATCAGCAGACCAGCGAGCGCGGACTTCGGAATCTGCTGCACCACCCCGGCCAGGACGACCGAGAACAGCAGAATCCAGCAGCCGTGCAGTATCGCCGAAGCGCGGCTGCGGGCACCCGCCTGCACATTGGTGGCACTGCGCACGATCACGCCGGTAACCGGCAGACCGCCTAGTAGACCCGAGAGCACATTGGCCGAGCCCTGACCGATCAGCTCACGGTCGAAATTGGTGCGCTTACCGGTATGCATCTTGTCCACGGCCACCGCCGATAGCAGACTCTCGACGCTGGCGATGAGCGCGACGGTCAGAATCATCAGCGCCACCGCGGACCAGTTGCCGCTGGGGAGCTGCGGCAGTCCGATGGCGTCGGACAGCGAGCCGTTCAACACGATTCGCTCGGCCTCGAAGGGCAGCACCAGCGACAACACCGTGCCGACCAAGACCGCCACCAGCGGTCCCGGCACCACCCGCACCTTGGCGGGCACCCGGCGCCAGCCGAGCATGATCGCGATGACCACCGCGCCGATGATTGCGTCATCGCCGTGCAGCGACAACAGTTGCGACGGCAACTGGGTGATGTTGTTCCAGGCGGAACTATGCGAGGACCCACCGAGCAGCACGTGAACCTGTTGCAGCGCAATGGTTATGCCGATGCCCGCGAGCATCGCGTGCACCACCACCGGCGCGACGGCCAACGCGGCCCGCGCAATCCGGCTGAGCCCGAATAGGATTTGCAGCACACCGGCCGCGACGACAATGAACGTGGTTGTCCGCCAGCCGAATTGGTTGATGGATTCGGCGACGACCACGGTCAGACCCGCGGCGGGTCCGCTGACCTGCAGCATCGAACCGCCGAGCGTGCCCGCGACGATGCCGCCGATGACGGCGGCGATGAGCCCGGCGGCGACGGGCGCGCCGGAGGCGACGGCGATGCCGAGGGACAGCGGCAACGCGACCAGGAAGACCACGATAGAGGACGGCAGATCGTGGCGCAGGATCGACGTCAGACGATCCGACAGAGGTTCGGAACTGCGATGGCCCTTGCCCTGTTCAGTGGGCGGTAACGGTGGTGCGGCTACAGCGCTATCAATAGCCATTGACTTCTCCTTCGCCGACTCGGCGCGAACGCCGAGGTCGGTTGACGATCAAAATGTCCAGCAGGGCACAGACCGCGAACCGGCATATCGCGGTGAAGCAGTTCCCGACACGGCGATGGGTCGAGAGGTAAATCGCATCAAGGCTATTGGTAAAGACTTAGCAAAGCCTGAGAACTTGGCGAAAAATGCTCGAATCCATACCTCCGAATCGGTGTGAAACGCGACACATCCGTGCCGAGTTGTCCTGTCGGGCCGCATCATTCGGCCCGACAGCACGCGACTAGACGGGCTCGGCAGCCACGCCCCGCACATCGACCAACCCATCGAACGCCTCGACCGTCAGCTCGTCGTCGAACTCGGCGATGCCGTCCATGGTCACCTCGATGACCCGGGCGGTCGCGAGATCGAAGAACAGTCCGGAGACCGCCACGCCCCGCTCCTCCATCGCCCGCCGGACCACGGGATGGGCATGCAGCCGTTCCAGTTGCACCGCCACATTCACCATGCCGAGCTGGTCGACCGGGCCGAATCCGGCGAATGCCGCGGCATCGGCGACCGGATGTCCGAGCCGGAACCGGTCCAGGCTCGGCCGCGCGTAGGCGAGCCAGTCGCCGAGCCCCGGTCCCGTGTGCACCGCTTGATGCAGTGCGTCCATCGCGCCGCAACCGGAGTGCCCGCAGACCACCACCGCCCGCACATCCAGCTTCTCCAGCGCATAGACCAGCGCGGCCTCCACCGAGACATCACTGCCGCCGGCCGGGACCAGATTGCCCACATTGCGAACGGTGAACAGATCCCCCGGCCCGCTATTGGTGATGACATTCGGCACGATGCGGGCATCAGCACAGGTCAGGAAGAAGGTGTCAGCGTCGGGCCGGTTGCGCAATCCATGCAAATGGGGACGCATCAGATGGGCGTGGCCGCGGTGATAGGCGGCGATACCGGCCGCGATCGGATCGGCCCGATTACCCGTCCGCCGCCACGGTCCGATGACCTCATCGATAACCTGACGCGAGCGCCCACGCTCGGGCGGACCCGCAACCGCGGTCGCCATACGCGCGCTACCGATTTCGACGAAATCGACTGCGCCACCCGCGACTGCACGCAGACCGGCCCAGTCGGTGATCAGCTCATAGGAGGCGTGGTCGAGGAAGTCGACCGTCATCTCGATGGTCACGTCGACGTCCGCGGGGACCTTCGCCAGTTCCGCGGTCAGCTTGGGCAGCGCGAGGAAGGTGCAGGTGCCATCGATGGTGACCAGCCAGCGGTGGGCGTCGACCACCGGTTCGGCGTGGATGGTCACCCGCACCACGCGCCACAGCAGCAGGCCGAAGGCAAGTACGAGACCGATCACCATGCCCTGCAACAGATTCAGGAACACCACACCCAGCACCGTGACCACGTAGACGAACAGGTCGCCGTTGCGCCGGGCCAACCGGATATGGGCCAGCTTGACCAGTTGCACGCCGATGAGGATGAGCAGCCCCGCGAGCGCCGCCTTGGGAATCTGCTGCACCAGCCCGGCCAGCGCGACCGCGAACAGCAGGATCCACACGCCGTGCAGTACCGTCGCGGCCCTGGTACGCGCGCCGGCATGGGCATTGGTAATGCTGCGAACGATCACTGCCGCAATCGGCAGACCACCGAGCAGACCCGACACCACATTGGCCGAGCCCTGCCCGATCAGTTCGCGATCGAAATTGGTTCGATGGTCGGGCCGCGTCTTGTCCACCGCGACCGCCGAGAGCAGGCTCTCAACGCTGGCGATCAGCGCGATCGTCACCATCGCCATCGCGACGGCGAACCAACTGCCGGACGGGATCGCGGGCAAACCGATGGAATCGAGCAGCGACCCGTTCAGCACGACGCGCTCGACATGAGTCGGCCCCACCAGCGACAGGAGCGTGGCGACCAGCACGGCGACGAGCGGCCCCGGTACGACCCGGATGGAGCGCGGGAGGAACTTCCAGCCGGTCAGGATGACGATAACCACCAGGCCGACGAACAGATCGCCGCGATGGACCGACATCAACTGATGCGGTAGCTGAGTGAGGCTGGCGAACGAGGAACTCAGCGAATTGCCGCCGAGCAGAATATGGACCTGTTGCAGCGCGATGATGACGCCGATACCGGCCAGCATCGCATGGACCACCACTGGTGCGATGGCGAGTGCGCCGCGCGCAACGCGACTGAGTCCGAACAGGATCTGCAATAGGCCCGCACCAATGGTGATGAAACAGGTAGCGGCCCAGCCGAATTGGTGCACGCTCTCGGCGACGACGACGGCAAGACTCGCCGTCGGCCCGCTGACCTGCACAGCCGAGCCGCCAAGTAGCCCGGCGACGACACCGCCGACTACGGCGGCAATGAGGCCCGCGGCGACCGGCGCGCCGGAGGCGACCGCGATACCGAGCGAAAGTGGTAGTGCGACAAGGAAAACCACGACTGAAGCGGGTAGGTCATGGCGGCCGACGGCGGCAAGACTTGCTGGAAGACTTGCGCGAAGCGGCGACGTCCGTGGTGCGGGATCGGTGTCGGTGGACATTATTCTCCTTCGCCGAAACGGCGTGAAGCCGATCGGTTCATCGGTCGAACATGTACTGGCATCGAAAGCGAGCGGCGGGCGAAGCTTTCTGGAGAACGCTGGGTGCTACGTGTGCTCCGCATGGAGCAACTTCGTGGAGCAGTGACCCCATGGCACGAAGGTCAGGCGCAATAGTAAAGACTTCGCAAAGCACATGGAAAGGTTTATGGTGCGGATGTGGTCTACTGCTATCAAAATGTGACCCAAGTCACAGCAGGCAAGAGGATTCCGATTCACGGAGCGGAGACGTGGCGGGCACTGCGCCGATAAGAAATAAGGCCGGGCACCCTTGGCGCACCGACCCTGATCGAATGGGTGGTCCCAGCTGGTTTCGAACCAGCGACCTTCCGCGTGTGAGGCGGACGCTCTCCCGCTGAGCTATGGGACCGAACTCGGCGCTCGAGCGGCGGCAGAGCAGCCGTTCGAACGAGATGGAACCTTAGCACGCACTACCGGCGTCCCACCAAATCGCCACCCCGACAGCGATGATCGGCCGTCGAGCTTTGCGACTGGCATTGGTGCGGACTCGTGAATTGCGAAGTAGTGCAGCAGCTCCCGGAGGGGTCACATCGGGTGGGTAGCCATGGATCACCCCATCGACCGCGATGCCGCTTGCCTACGTTCCCGCCCCATGGCGGTCCGGATGTGGCGCAAACGAAGGTGCGCCCCCCCTATCCGACACCTTCGCCCCGCGATGCGCCTTATCGCACCTCGCGAACAACACCGATGTAATTCAACTTCAGGCCTCTCTACCAGCGGATTTGTAGGTTGCGCCGAACGTCGGCTAATGTTCTGTCTCGCACCACGGCGGGCCGCAAGCCCCCGGAGATGCAAATGCGGATGTAGCGCAGCTGGTAGCGCATCACCTTGCCAAGGTGAGGGTCGCGGGTTCGAATCCCGTCATCCGCTCGAGGAGTAGGGCCAGGCAATAGTAAAGCCTTCCCCCTTCGCACGGTGGAGTGGCCGAGTGGTGAGGCAACGGCCTGCAAAGCCGTGCACACGGGTTCGATTCCCGTCTCCACCTCGCGCGATTAGCTCAGCGGGAGAGCGCTTCCCTGACACGGAAGAGGTCACTGGTTCAATCCCAGTATCGCGCACCACCGTTTTACCAGGTCAGCCCCGGTTCTTACCGGGGCTGACTTTGTTTGTGCCTCACGGCGCCTCACCACGCCCCTGGCGGCTACCCGAGTACGCGAACTCGCGAAGTTGCCGGATTACCTTCGGGACCATCTCGACCTCGGCGGGATGATTGATCATCGGGTCGAAGTAGTCGGTCCGCTGCTCGCCCTCGGCCAGGCGCAGGTTGATCTCGGCGAGTTTGCGGGTCCGGCCGCCGATGGCGCTGCCGATCAGATCGAAATGCACCTCGTGCTCGCGCAGATATTCTTCGAGTGCTTCGATGGAGGCGGATTTCGGTTGTGCCGCATCAGGTTCGGCGAATACCCAGGTAGGCATCGAATTGCCGAAACGGTACGGCATCAGGCCGCCGTACCTGGCGCGGGCCCAGCCGGTAGCGACGGTGATCACGAACCGACCGATTATGCCGCGGCCCGTGGTCGCAAGGGCGAAGTCCCATGGCTTGTCGTCGCGATCCAGCACGCGAAAGGCGAACCCGAGCACATCCGGTACGGCCCCCGGCAGCCCGGTGCCCTTCGACAGGCGGGCAATGACGGCCCGTTCACCGCTACCGAACAGGTTCTCGAACTCGTATTCGGCGTGCAGCCGACCCGACAGGTGCAGTCCGTCAGGATGGAAGACCCGCGCATGCCGGAGTCTGGCGCCGGCTGCGAACGCGCTTCGCACGACTGTGGCAGATAGATCGACCATGGCGAGTCCTCCGAGGTAGACGACGTTTCGTTACCCGGTTGCCCCGCGCGTAGCCGGATAAACGGTAGGCGCTCCCGAGTCCGCGATGGCACGGTCCGGAACCACCTTCGATGGCGCGCCGCCGAACGACGCATGACCGATGACAACGAGCCACGCGACCTCAGCGGCTCCCTGCACGCATGAGCGCAGGTCCTGCCGATGTCAATGGACCAGTTGGTCAGCCCACGGGGATGGCAGGGTTGCGCTGGATATGTCGGCGATTTCCCGTAGGCGGGAGGTGGGGATTCCTAAGCGGCTCAGTTGGATCAGGCCCTGGGAGATGACGATGATGTGGGCGCTGAGAGCCGAGACAATGGCGGGGTCGGCGGGGGCGCTATCGGGCAGGGCGGTTCGTAGGCGGTCGGCTACGCCTTCTTCCATGGCAGCGGTGGTGTGGGTGCCGATGATGGCGACTTCGGGAATGCGGGTGCCGAGTTGGGCGATGCTGTTGATCATCAGGCAACCGCGGCGGTCGGGCCGGGCGGCACAGTCGTCGATGACCGCTTGGAACAGGGCCCGGACGGCGGCGCGCGGTGAACCGGACGCGGATGTGACGACCTCGCGGACGAAACGAGCCCGGCGTTCGCAATAGCGCTCGAAGGCAGTGAGGAACAGGCCGCGTTTATTGCCGAAGGCGGCGTAGATGCTGCCGTTCCCGACACCGGTCGCGCGGGATACGTCCTCCACCGACGTCTCGTCGAACCCCTTCGACCAGAACAGTTCCGTCGCGGCATCGAGCAGGTTCGATTCATCGAACTGTCGCGGCCGTCCCATGCGCTCACCGTACCAACCGGGTCGTGATGTCGAGCACCTCACTTGTTCTGGAGGCGTACCTCCATAATACTGGTTGACATGTCCGTAAAATTCGGCGGTACGGCCCGCAGGCGAGTCGGTGTGCTGGTTTTCGACGGTGTCAAGATGCTCGACTTCGTCGGTCCCGCAGAGGTATTCGTGGAGGCGAACCAGTCGGTGGCGGGCTATGAGGTGGTACTCGTTTCGGCCGACGGCAAGGACGTGCACACCTCGATCGGCGCGCGCACGCAGGTGAGCTGCGCAGCGGCCGAGGCGGGTCGCTTCGACACAGTGGTGATTCCGGGCAGCGAGTTGCCCGTGGAAAAATTCGTGACTCCCGAGATGCTGGCTGCGGCGCGGTACCTGTCGTCGCATACCCGGCGGATTGCGTCGATCTGCAGTGGCGCGTTCGTCCTAGCCCAGCTCGGACTGCTCGACGGTAGGCGGGCGACGACCCATTGGAAGTTCACGGCCGACCTGGCGCGCCGGTTTCCGGCGGCGCTGGTGGAACCGGATGCGATTTTCGTGCGTGACGGCAACCTCTACAGTTCGGCCGGTGTCGCGGCCGGTGTGGATCTCGCGCTGGCGCTGGTCGAGGAGGATCATGGTGCCGATGTCGCCCGAAGGGTGGCACAGTCACTGGTGGTGTACATGCAACGTGCCGGTGGACAGTCGCAGTTCTCGGCATCACTGAGCGGGCCCGCGCCACGCAGTCCGCTGCTGCGCGGAGTCGTTGACCTGATCTGCGCGGACCCCGCGTACCCGCATACCGTGCAGAGCCTCGCCGCGCACGCGCGCATCAGCGTCCGGCACCTGACCCGGCTGTTCCGCACGGAGCTCGAACGTTCGCCCGGGGAGTATGTCGCGTTCATTCGGTTCGGGGTTGCCAGAGATATGCTGCACGCTGGACACAGCGTGACCGAGGCGGCGATGGCCGCCGGATACGGCAATAGCGAGGCATTGCGGCGGGCGTTCGTGGCGCGGCTCGGCATTTCGCCGCGCAAGTATCAGCAGCGTTTCCGGACAACCGGATCGACCATAGGCACCGAGTTCGCGGCGGCCGTGTCCTGATCGGGGGCATTTCCGGCCGGTAAAGGGGGGCGCGGGCGACAGGAGGCAGCGGAAACTGCTTTGGACACAGCGCCAGATCGAGAAAGGACCGCGATGTCCCCCGCGTCAACCCCAACCGTTGTACTCGTGCACGGCGCCTTCGCCGATGCGTCGAGTTGGTCGCCGGTCACCCAGCGGCTGCTCGACAAGGGCCACCGGGTCGCTGCACCGCCGGTGTTCAATCGCAGTCTGTCCGGCGACGCCGCCTACATCCGGGCGGTCGTCGAACAGATCGACGGTCCGGTGTTGTTGGCCGGGCATTCCTACGGCGGCGCGGTCATCACCGTCGCCGGCGTTGCCGAGAATGTCGTCGGCCTCGTCTATGTCTCCGGTTACGCGCTGGAGGAGGGCGAGAGCCTTGGCCAATTGCAGGGCCGGTTCCCGGATTCCGAGCTGGCGGCACATCTGGTCTACACCTCGTATCCGGTCGACGGCGAGACCACCGGAACCGATGTGTCCGTCGAAATCGACGCGTTCCCAGCTATTTTCGCAGCTGGAGTCGACGCCGCGAAGGCGCGGGTGCTGGCGGTGTCACAACGGCCGCTGTCGGCAACCGCGTTCGGTGAGGCCGCCACAGCCGCAGCCTGGAAGACCAAGCCGGCCTGGGGAATTGTGTCCAGCTCCGACCGCACCATCAATCCGGATGTCGAGCGTTACGGCTATCGACGGGCTGGGCTGCGGGCGGTGGTCGAGATCGACGCACCGCACCTGGTGATGCAGACCCATCCGGACCGGGTCGCGTCCGTCATCACCGACGCGATCACCGAATTGTCCTGATCCACAACACAAGAGAAAGGCACCACCATGTCAGGTAACCCGTTGGGTATCTCGCTCGAGCAGGCGGCGCAGGAGTTCGTCGACGCTACCTCGCAACCACCGTTCCTCTACCAGCTCGCCCCGGAAGAGGGACGCAAGGCGGTGGATTCGGTGCAGGACGCGGCGATTTTCAAGCCGGAGATCGATGAGCAGTGGGTCACGGTCGAGGGCGGTCCGACGGGGGCGGTGCGGGCGCGCATCGTCAAGCCGCAAGGTGTCACCGAGGTATTGCCGGTGATCATCTACACCCATGGCGCCGGTTGGGTGTTCGGCAACGCACACACCCATGACCGGCTCGTGCGCGATCTCGCCGTCGGGGTACGCGCGGCCGTTGTCTTTCCCGAATACGACCGGTCGCCGGAGGCGCGGTACCCGGTGGCCAACGAGCAGTCCTACCGGGTCGCCCAGTGGGTTACGACCGACGGCGCCGAGCACGGTCTCGACGCGTCTCGGATCGCGGTCGCGGGTGATTCGGTCGGCGGCAATATGGCCATCGCGCTGACGCTCATGGCGAAGGAGCGCGGCGACCTCTCGTTCGCGCAGCAGGTGCTGTTCTACCCGGTGACCGACGCCAACTTCGACACCGGTTCGTACCAGCAGTTCGCCGAGGGCTACTTCCTGACTCGCGCAGGGATGCAATGGTTCTGGGATCAGTACACCACCAGCGCGGAAGACCGTGCGCAGATCACCGTGTCGCCGCTGCGGGCCAGCACCGAGCAGTTGAGCGGACTGCCGCCCGCACTGGTCATCACCGCCGAGGCAGATGTGTTGCGCGATGAGGGCGAAGCCTTCGCCGGCAAGCTACGCGCGGCGGGCGTGCCGGTGACGCAGGCGCGCTACGGCGGGATCATCCACGACTTCGTCATGGTGAACGCGATGCACGATACCCACGCCGCCAAAGCCGCTGTCGCACAGGCGGTTGCGACGCTGAAGGCCGCCCTGCACACAGTGTGATCGCACCTCGTCCGCAAACAGATCAGGAGAAATCTATGACGGCTCCAACCATCGTGCTCGTCCACGGCGCGTTCGCCGATTCCTCCAGTTGGAACGGCGTCATCGAACGCCTACGCGCACAAGGACATTCCGTCATCGCCGCCGCAAATCCGCTGCGCGGCCTCGACAGTGACGCGGCTTACATCGCGTCGGTCGTCGACGGCATCGGGGGCCCATGTGTGCTCGTCGGACACTCGTACGGTGGCAGTGTCATCACCGTGGCGGCCGAGGGGAAGGCCGATGTCACCGCATTGGTTTATATTGCCGCGTTCATTCCCGACGAGAACGAGAGCGCGCTGGAGCTGACCGACAAGTTCCCCGGCTCCACCTTGGGGGCGGCCACCCGTCCGGCGAGCTACCCCCTGCCCGACGGGAGCACGGGATCCGAACTCTATATCCGCCACGAGGAGTTCCACCGGCAGTTCGCCGCCGACGTTCCGGCGGAAACGGCTGAGCTGATGGCCGCGACACAGCGGCCGGTCGCCCTTGCCGCGCTGCAGGAGACTGCTTCCGCGGCCGCATGGAAGTCGGTGTCCGCGTTCGCATTACTGACCACCGACGATAAGAACATCCCCATCGAGGTGCAGCGGTTCATGGCCGAACGCGCCGGTGCCGGCACCGTCGAAATCTCCGCCTCGCATGCGGTCTCGGTATCCGAGCCGCAGGCGGTCACCGACCTGATCGTCGGGGCGGTCGAGCGCTAGCTCGTCTCGAACCGGCTCGCGCCGCGGGGAATTGCGGCGTGAGCCGGGGTCAGGTCGGTGTGGTTTCGGGCGGCTGGGTTCGGCGGCGGGGCGGATGTCGATGACGCCTCGAGCCGGCGGACTCATATGGGCCCGATTCGGCGGCCGGTGGTGGGATGGGCCGGGTTGTCGGTGGTCGGCATTAGGCTTTGGCGCACATGTCGAGTGGAGCCGAGTCGTGGTCAGGGGTGCAGGTGACGGCAAACGAGCCCGATGGGCGCGATCGCGCCGCTGACGATGCCGAGGTGCTCGACGATATCGCCGCGGACGTGTCGTTCGATCTCGAGGAGATCAACGAACTTCTGGGGGAATTGATCGACATGCGCGGTGACCGCAAGCGGCGCGATGCCGAAATCGTGGGGTTTCGGCTGGGGGTGAATGGGCAGGCACCGGAGACGTTGGCGCGGATCGGTGCTCGATTCGATCTGTCGCGGGATCGGGTTCGACAGTTGCATACCCGGGCGGTGGCGCAGATTCTGCGGGAAGCGCAGTTGAGTGGACATCGAGCGGCCGAGGTCTTCGGGGCGCGGTATCCGGTAGGGACACGGGATCAGCAGTTGGTGCGGGCGCTGTTGGTGGAGACCTACGCGACCGATACCGATCTGGCCGCCAATGAGTTGGCTTACCTGAAGTTGCGGTTGGCAGGGCATGCGGGCGAGGATGCCAAGCGGGTCGCCGGATACGTCATGCAGCGGATCATGGCATGGCAGAAGAAGACGAACCGGCGGTTGGCGAAACTGCACGAGCCGCTGGCGACAAGTGAGCTGAATTCATGGCTGGGACAGGTCGATTGGCCCGCCGCCGCACCGGGCCCCGCTCCCCTGCCGCTCGCCTCGGCGCGGACAGTGGACGGCGATGACGAAGGACGCGGGCGGTTCTATCTCGACAAGGTCGGACGTGATATCGGGTTCGATTCCGGTCTGGAGGCCCGGCTGCTGCGGACGGTGAATGTCAGCGATCTGGTCGAGACGTTCCAGGAGCAACCGAGTGCGGTCGCCTACGAGGTAGACGGCGCGGACCGGATCTACTACCCCACCATCGTCGCACGACTTGCCGATGGCCGCGTGGTCCTGATCGATGTCGAACCGCTTGGACACGTCGGCTTCCATATCAATCGGATCAAGTCGGCGGCCGGTCGCGCCCATGCGCATGCAAACGGCTGGGGCTGGCTGGTGTGGACCGGCAGCAAGGTCGGGATTCCAGATCTGTTGCGGCGCAAGGTAGCTGCGCGGTCCGAAAGTCGGCTGCGCGAGCAGGTCGAGCGCGGACCGGTGGATTGGTCCGCGCTGCGACAGTTGCGCGCCGAGGTCGAGCTGGATCTGCTCGACCTGATCGCGGTGGTGCTGCGCAACGAATGGCGTTGGGACCGTGCGCCATTCCGCTTGAGCGGCACTCACCCGAACTGAACCGGCTCAGCGCACGAACATCGCTCCCGCGATGAATGTCACGATCAGCATCATCGCGCAGTAGGTGATCAGCTGCCAGTGACCGATCGCCTTCTGCATGCTCGCGATGGTGCCACGCAGGCTGGCGTCGATCCGGTGGTGATCGTCGAGCTTGCGCCTGACCTCGGCCAGCGAGTCCGCGTGTTCTTGCGCGGACTCCTCGGCGCGTTCCAGCCGGGTGGTAAGCTTCATGATCTGTTTCTGCTTGTCCCGCACGGTTTTTCGGGACACGGCCAGGGTGGTGCGTTGGTTGACCAACTCCTGGCGCTGCCGAGCGATGACGCTGGCCTGCGTCCTTGTGTGGTGTTCCCAGTCGGTCACGGTGGCCCAACCTCCTGTCATCACATCGCGGTAGCCCCACGCGATTTCACCCCGCACCCAGCCCTCCAGGAAATCGCGCAGTTCGTAGGGTTCCCGGCGCGGTACGACGAGCGCGCTGTTCGAGGCGTCCAACATGCCATCTTCGGCCCGGTAATCGCAGGCGGGCGGCGCGAAATCGGCGATGCCGAGCGCGGGCAGATGCCCGACCCAGTAACCCGGCGGGCACAGCCACAGCACCGTCACAGCCGGAGGTGCGCAGCCGCATCGTGTGGTGCTGCGCCGATTCCCGGTCCAGCGGCCCGGTGCGGACCTCGATGGCGTACTGCCGCTCGCCGCTGCGCCAGAGCACGTCCACCGGGACGTCACCCACCCGGCGATCCACCTCGGCCAGGTCCGCGCCGTAGGACGCGAGCCGACCGCACAGCCAATACTTGAGCCGCTGGATATCCCATTGCGCGGCGGCACATTCCGGACATGTGCAGCCGTACCCCCCAGCCCCCACCGCTGCGCGCACGGGTGCGCGACCATCCGGCACCCGGGTATCCGCGACGCGACCATCCGACAACCCCAATTCGGCGAGCATCGCCCGACGCCCGCACGCCCGCTCGACGCGCTGCTTCGTTCTCACGCAACCTCACCCCTGCCCAAAACCACCGCAGGTCAGGTACGACCTACGCCATAGATCAAGAGTGCGTCAGCTTTGGCCCGCCCGCCAGCCCCCTATACCCCGCGCTCGGGTGCGCCACAACCCGCGAATATGCTCCGACCAGCCGATGTGTGCTGTCTCACAAGCGATTTCACTGCGACACGCGAGAGCATCGCCACAGTTATTCCCATGATTGATAGTTGCGGCCATTCCTGGGACACGGACCGATACTCCGAACCAGCGGACGAAACCGGACGAAAAGTGCACAGCGCGGCCCCGGCCGGTACTCGAACCGGCGTCGGTACCGATCGACAGATAGAATCGGCCGGCCACGAGCGGAGTTTCGGGCAATACGGGGAAGAAGGTATGGGATGGACCACGACGAGCGGAGTGGCGAATCGATCGGCGCACTCTTGTCGAGTCTCGCGACGACCCTGCGCGAGGTGAGCAATAAACTCGACGCGGTTGCCGCGCACGTGGACGACGATCGTAATCTCGCCGGTCGCTTGGCCAAGCTGGAGGCGTGGGCTTTCCGTACGGGGGAGGATGTTTCCAAGATCGGGTCGCGGTTGGAGCAGGTCGTCACCGTCGAGCCGAGTGACGAACCGGCCGAGCCCGCGCTGCGGATCCATCCGGAGCCCGCTCCCGTGGCCAGGGAACGGCGCGAACCGATTCCATCGCGTCGCGACCGTCTCGATGCCGTCAACGGACGGGCCGACACCACGAGTGCGCGTGCCGAGACCGGACGCACCGACCTCCCGGATATCACGACCGTGCTCAGCGAGACGCCGACCGGACGCAACAACCGCTCCAATACCACCGGAACAAACGAGCGCCTCGAGCCCGCGACCGGCCGCAATGAACGCATCACGCCCGCCACCGGAACCAACGGGCGGCTAGGGAACACGACGGGACGTCAAGACGCCCCGACCGGACGCAACGAGCGACTTGAAGCGCCCGAAGACCCCGCGAACATCGCGCCCCGCCCCGCACGGACCGAGTTCACCGCGCCGATCGCCCGCACCGAACACCTCGAACCCTTCGGCCCCGCAACACCCAACGACTCCCTGCCCCTCCCTTCGCGGACACCGCAGCCCGTGCCGCCCGCGGTCCCTCCGACCTACCGCAGCGAACCGCTGTCCGCACCCACCGCCCGCCCCGATTGGCTCGACTCGGCCACACCGGCCAGCACCGAACCTGCCGCGCCGACCTACACCAACTCGCAGCCGGCGACCAGCGGCGACCGGCTCGAATACGGCTCGATCGGCACGAGCAACGGCCGCCTGGAGCCGCTCACCTCCCCGCCCCGCAACGGCTACGAACCCGCAACGCCCACAACCCGTCCCGATAACGGCATGACCGCGCCCCGCGCCGAGGACAAGGGCGCACTGACCCCTGGCGCGCACCGCGCGGACACCGGGGAGGATTCCTCCCACGTGGACAAGTTGCAGGCCATGCTCGACGAACTCAAGCGCAATCCCAACGGCCCGTTCGGCCGCCCCGAACCGACCTCCGCACCGAACGAGCTACCCGGCGTGGACCCGAACTTCGCGATCCGTACCGAGGGCTGAGCAACTCACCGGCCGGACGAGTCCAGACCGGCGAGGGTGCCGCGAATCAATTCGCGCAGCCATCGGTGGCCGTTGTCGGCGGTGTTACGGGGGTGCCATGCCATAGCGATGGCGATTTCGGGGAGGGGTAGGGGGATTTCGAAGGCGCACAGGCCGAGTGCGGTGCGAGTTGTCGCGGTGAGAGCGGCGGGGACAGGGCAGACCAGATCGCCGGAGCGGACCGCTAGCAGGGCGCTGGTCAGGTCGGGAACGGTGGCCACGACTCGACGGGTGCGGCCGTGCAGCGCCAAGCGATCGTCGATGGGACCGCGGGCGCGGCCGCGGCGGGAGATGCCGAGTTGGGCGGCCGCGGCGAACCGCGCCACGGTCACGCGGTCGGTGATCAGCGGATGTTGTGGTGCGGCAACGCCGATTACGCGGTCGCGCAGTACACGTTGCACAGTGGTCTCGGGATCGGTGTGCTCGATGACGCCGACCGCGATATCGACGCGGCCGTCGCGTATCGCGGCGGTGCCCTCGTCGCGGTCCGGGAGCAGGTGCATTGTCACTCCGGGCGCCTGCGCGCGGACGGCGGCCAGCAGCGGCGTCGCCAATTCGCCGAGAACCATATCGCCCGCTCGCACCGAGAAGTCGCGTTTCAACGTTGTCGGGTCGAGGGGGCCGCGCGGGGTGAGCAGCGTCCGTCCACGCTCCACCAGAACGCTTACCTCATAACGCAATTCGAGTGCGCGCGGCGTCGGCACCAGGTTACGGCCCGCGCGCACCAGCAGCGGATCGCCGAGCACGCGTCGCAACTTTGCCAGCGTTCGACTCATCGCGGGCGCCGAGGTGTGCAGCCGCTCGGCGGCCCGGGTGACGCTATTGGTCTCCAGCAGCGCATCCAGAGCAACCAGCAGATTCATGTCGAGGGCGTCCACTCCTGGATTATCCAGAATGGAATGACTGATAACCAACATTGCATTGGCGATAATCCGTCATGTCGGCCTCGACAGCACCGTCCCGCCCGATTGTCGACTCACGTCGAAAGGATCGCGCCCCCCGTGCGGCGTCGGTCACACTCTGAGCTTCTTCGACTCGAAACCCATAGTCGCACTGCGAAAATCGACATGCCCCCCGACCTTCTTTCGATCCCGCTTCCTTCCGGCGACCGCTGTCACGCGGGCGATTGGCCGGGCGAGGACCGCGAGATCCCTCCTCTGCGATCGTCGACGCCGATCGAACCCGTAAATGGGCGTACGCATGCCCTCTCGATGCCGCAGCCGAGATATAACGCGACAGCGTCGAGGAGCGCCCAGCCATCCCCGGGCGCATTGCGGGCAATCTACCTAGGGTGTGCGCTGTTCGACGGAGACCGCAGGGACGGTCTCCGGCGCGGGGGTCCGCACCGGTCCCTTCGACCGCTCCGCCAGCCCACGATACGAAGACGGCTTGATCATCCGGAACCATTGTGCCGCACGGGTTCTGCGCGGCAGCCGGAATTTCAGGTCGGCGAGCATCTCGTCGATATTGTGAATCGAGAACGGGGTGATGGCGCCGCCATGCGCGTGATGGCCGCCCGTGCGTTCGGCCATCCAGCGCAGCCGCTCATCGACGTGCGTGGTCATCTCCTCCTGCGTCGGCAGGGCGAGGCGGCCGCGCAGCAGTGCCGCGGTCCAATGCGCGCCGACCTCGGCGCTGAGCGTGCTGATGACCGAGGAGTTGTACCCGACGAAGCTCAGGTTGGGCACGCCGATCGGCAGGATCTGCCGGTACAGGCGGAAATTGCCGTCGTCGTCGGTGAGCTGACGCTGTACGTACGGGGTGAGGAACGGCACCCGCTGGTGGAATCCGGTCGCGCAGATGACGATATCGGCCTGCAGGGTCGTCCCGTTGGACAGTCGCACCTGGTTCGCGGCCATCTCGGTGATGGTGCTGTCGCGGTGCACCGCGATCAGTCCCATTCCCACCCGCTCGAAGAAGTCCTCGGTGACCAGGCTGACCGTGCTCTCCGCGATGTCCTCGAAGCGCCCCTCCGGCACCAGACCCAGCTCGCGCAGATGCGACTTCTTGGTGGCGAGCTCCTGGATCACATCCAAATTGCTGTCGCGGAAGCTGCGCCCAGAACCGTGCAGGAATCGCTCGATCCGCCCGAGTTCCTGATAGCGGAAGTGCGCCTCGCCCAGCCTGGTCAGCATCAGCCGCTCGTAATCCGCCAGCCCGCGCGCCAACTTGCGCGGCATCTTCCACAGCAGCCGCCGGGCGACCACATTCGTCGAGGCCGCGACATGACTGACCGCCTCAGCGATATCGCAGGCCGATTTGCCGTAGCCGACCACCACGACCGATTTACCGCGCGCCCACTCCACATCCAGGAACTCCGAGGCGTGCCCGATCTGCCCGCCCGCCTGCCGGAACCGCTCGACGCCCGGATAGTCGGGTATCGCGGGCTCATTGAAAATTCCGTTCGCGATGACCAGATGGTCGCAGGAGGTGCGGTGAACGCCGATATGGTCGCGGATCTCCAGCAGCCAGCCACTGTCCACCGGATCGGCCGCGACCACCTCGGTGCCCAGACGCAGGCTCTCGCCGAAGCCGAAGTGCCGCACGTACCCGTCGAGGTACTGCTGCATCTGCTGTCCATCCGGCACGCGCGGATAGTCGTCGGGCATCGGGAAGTCGGAGAAGTGATACGTGTGTTTGCTGTTCTGTGCGCGCAGACCGGGATACCGGCGCGTCGCACTCCATACGCCGCCGACGTCCGGGGTCCGATCGAATACCTCGACCGGAAATCCCTCTTGGCGCAACACTTTCGCGCAGGCAAGGCCTGCAATGCCCGCACCTACGATTGCGACGCGGTTCCCGCTCGTCATGGCACGGAGATTACGTCGCTCACGCGAATGCGGCAAAGCCTCGGTGCGATTTCACGAAGTTGAACGTGGGGTGACTACAATCCTGGCCTTCTCGCGCGGCACGGTGGTGATATTGCGCACCCGTGCGCGCTCGGATTTTGCCCCCTCGGGCGCGGCCAGGGTGTAGCGGGACAGGATCTCGCGCAGCACCGTGGTGCCCTCCATCAGCGAGAATCCGGCGCCGATACAGCGGCGTACCCCACCGCCGAAGGGCAGCCAGGTATTCGGTTCGACCTCCCCGTCCAGGAAGCGCGACGGACGGAAGCTCCAGGTGTCGGGATAGTTGGCCGGGCTGCGGTGCGCCAGCAGGATCGAACAGCTGACCACGGTGCCCGCGGGCAGCTCCCAGCCGCCGATGGTCATCTCCCTGGTGAGTTTGCGCACCGCTCCGGGTATGACAGTGCGCAGCCGCATCGCCTCCTTCACGACAGCCTCTAGCGCCTTGTCGTCATTGATGCGGACCGCTTCATGGGCGTCGCGTTGTACCTGCGGGTTGACCGACAGTTCGTGTAGCGCCCAGGACAGCGCCGCCGCGGTGGTTTCGTGACCGGCGAGCAGCAGGGTGATGAGTTGGTCGCGCAGTTCGGGGTCGGTGAGCGGCGGATCGGATTCGGTATCCCCGCCCACTTGCAGCAGCCGGGACAGGACATCGGTGCGTTCGGCGAGGTCGGGTGCGGTGCGCCGATCCGCGATCTCGGCGTACAGCAGATCATCGATGGCGGCCATATTGTCGTGGAAGGACTTCCACGGCGGAAACTTCTGCAGCGCCGGTTTCATCAGGCCGAGGTACTGCAGCGGGCCGACATCGACGATGCGGCCGAGGCGCGGTGCGAGCGAGGCCCGGGTGCGCTCATCGGTGACGCCGAAGACCACCCGCATGATCACCTCGAGGGTGAGCGCGTTCATCCGGTCGAGGGTGATCACCGTCGAACCGGGCCGCCAGCGGTCGACCTCCACGGCCGCGATCTCGGCGACCAGATCGCGGTAGCCGCGCAGGGCCGCGCCATTGAATGCGGGAATGAGCAAGCGGCGGGCCCTGGCGTGTTCGGCCTCATCGGTCAGCAGCACCGAATGCTCGCCCATGACCGGGCCGAGGATCTGGTTGCCTTCGCCCGCGTGCAGGTCGCGTGGGTCGCCCGCGAAGATTTCCTTGATGTGTTCAGGGTGGGTGAATACGACGAGGTCCCGCGCGAACGGCGGCACACGCAGCGAGAACACATCGCCGTAGCGCCGCCGCAACGGTGGCAGCATTTGGGCGCGGTTACGGATGTACAGCAGGCCCTGCAGAAATGCGGGGATAGGCGGACCGGGTGGATACGCCGCAGTCATCTTCCCTCCGCATCCGCCACCGGACGCATCGTTACGACCGGTTCTCTGCACTGTTGCACAGTTGTCCGGCATGACGGAAGCCCCTGGGGCACAACGCCTGATCAGCTGGGCCGTCCGCCGTTGGGCGCACAACCCACGCCGGACTCAACGCAGTGCGGGCGCTTCGGCCAATTCGACCGGAAGATCCTGCAATCCCCGAATGAGCATGCTCTCCCGCCAACGCAATTCCCCACCCTCGGCGGCCAAGCGCAGATCCGGGTACTGCTCGACCAAGCGTGTGATCGCGATGCGCGCCTCCAGCCGAGCCAGGCCCGCACCAAGGCAGTAGTGGATGCCGTGCCCGAACGCCAAATGACCGGAAGTGGAGCGCTGCGGATCGAACTCTGCGGCGTCGGCGAAGTGCCGTTCGTCGTGGTTGGCCGACCCCAGCGCGACGAGCACCATCTCGCCCGAGGGGATTTCGATGCCGCCCAACGTGACCGGTTCAGTCGTGTAACGCAACGTCGCGACATTCACCGGACCGTCGTAACGCAGCATCTCCTCGATCAGGGCGGGCACGGCCTCGGTATTGCCGTGCAGCGCACGGTAGCGCGCCGGATCCGACAACAGGGTGAGCACCGTATTACCGATCAGATTGACCGTGGTCTCATGACCCGCGACCAGGATGAGGAACACCATGGAGATCAGCTCGTCATCGGTGAGGCGGTCACCGTCGGCATTGGCGACGATCAGGTCCGAGACGAGATCCTCCCCCAGCCCCTCGGCCCGCCGTCGAGTGACCAGCCGCTCGAAATATTCGGCGATGGCATCGGTCGCTTGCCGGACCTCCTCGGGCGTCGCGGTGGACAGCTCGACGATGATGCGCGACCACTCCCGGAAATCCGCGCGATCGGCCACCGGCACACCGAGCAGTTCGCAGATGACGGTGATGGGCAGCGGAAATGCGTACTCCGACAACAGATCCACCCGGCCGGCGCCATCCGCGGCGATCCGGTCGAGGAGTTCGTCGGCGATCGCAAGCACGCGCGGGGTCAGCGCCTCGATCCGGGCGGGCGCGAATGCGGGCGCGACCAATCGGCGCAGCCGGGCGTGCCCCGGCGGATCGGTATTCAACAGGTGGTAGCTGATCCGGGCATTCACCGCACCGACGCCGGTGTCATCGATGGGCAGGCCGCGGGCCTTGCGGCTGGCGTCGGTGCGAGGGTCCTTGCGAATGGCCGGATGGCGCAGCACCTCACGCGCGACGTCCAGATCCACCACCAGCCAGGCGCGGACGCCGCTATTCAACTCGACCGGGTGCACGGGGCCTTCGGCGCGCAGCTCCTCATAGAAAGCATACGGTGTATGAAAGAAGTCCTGCGGCAGCTTTCTCATTCGACGGCCCTTCCCGTTCGCGAGTTGTCTTGCGCCCCTTCGATAGTGGCACGCGACACCGATCTCGACCACCCGCGCGCCGACCGTAGCCACCGAATCTGACCAGAGGATGACCTTCGCGCGCACCGCATCCGACGAAAGGATGACCGCGACAGGTTCACCAGGCACGGCCACGACGGGGCCGATACTCTCCGCAGATGGGACCGATTTCTCCTGTCCTGCGCGGAGCCCGGATCGCGAATTCGTTCGCCTTCGGGTTGCAGGGCTTTTTCTTCGCGGTGGTGCTCACCGAACTGCCCCAGCAGAAGGATCGGTTCGGCCTGTCCGATGGCCTGATCGCCGGTTCGGTGGTGCTGGTTTCGATCCTCGCGGGCGTCGGCAGTGTGGCGGCCGAGCAGGTGGCCACGCGATGGTCGAGTCGAGTCACGGTGCGGATCGGATTGCTGGGCATCACGGTCACCGGATGCGCCATCGCGCTGGCACCCGATACGCCGGTGCTGCTGATCACCCTCGGGCTCTACGGAATCGCGGTCGGCATTGTCGACGCGAGCACGAATATGCAGGGTGTGTTCATTCAGCACGGGTACGGGACATTCATCCTGTCCTCGTTCTACGCGGTGTGGAGTGCCGGATCAATACTCGGCGCGCTGTTCGTATCCGCCTGCGAGGCATTGGATGTCACACTCCGCGAATCGCTGTTGACGGCGGCGGGCATAGTTCTCGCGATCGGATTGCTGATAGGCCCACGCCTGCTCGGGGCCGCGGCGGCCGAGTCCGGCCCGGCGGAGGTGGCCAACGGCGAATCCTCGGCATTCGGGATGGTTCCGCTGCGCATGTACCTCGCCTTCGGGATCGCGGCATCGCTCGTATTCGCCATCGATCTCGCCGTCAGCAACTGGTCGGCGTTGTATCTGAAGGAGGATCTGCTCGCCAGTTCGTCCACGGCGGCGTTGGCGTTGGCGGTCTATCAGTGCGCGTCGCTGGCGGCCCGACTCAGCGGTGATCTTTGGGTTCGGCGGCTCGGTGGACGCCGGGTGGTGCGCATCGCGGGGGCGGTCGGCGTGCTCGGACTGGCCGTCGCGGTGGTCGCGTCCGGGCCGGTTGTCGCGATCGTCGGCTTCCTGATCGGCGGTTTCGGTACCGGCGTCGTCGCACCGCTGTGCTTCAGCGAGGCCGGCCAGCTGACCAGTGGGCGCCGGCTCGACGCACTCATCGCACGCCTGAATCTGTTCAACTACGCGGGCACACTCGTCGGCGGCGGACTGGTCGGTGCGATCGCCGCCGGGTTCGGACATCGGATCGGTTTTGTGATTCCCGTTCTGTTCATGGCAATCGTTATCGGACTCGCGCGTGTATTCCATTCCCGTTCCGAACCGGATGAGCTTTCGGCCTCCAGCGATGGTCGTGCTGTACTGGACACATGAGCAACATCCCAGTCACCGTCGACCGGGCCGGATTATGGGACGCCGAGGCCCTCAGTGACGTTGCGGCCGCGACCTTTCCGCTCGCCTGTCCCCCGCACGCAACTGCGGACGATATCGAGATCTACATCGCCGAGGCGCTCTCCGGTGAACGCTTCGGCGAATATCTGACCGACCCCGCCCGGATCGTGCTCAAGGCGGTGGCGGCCGGCGATATCGTCGGCTATGCGATGTTGCACTACGGCGACCCGGCCGATCCCGACATCGCCAAGGCCGTCGACCTGCGGCCGGCCGTCGAGATCAGCAAGATGTACGTACTGCCCGGCCACCATGGCGCCGGTGTGTCGAAGGCGCTGATGAACGCGTCGCTGGAACTGGCCCGCGAGGAGGCGGTCGCCGGGGTCTGGCTCGGGGTCAACCAGGAGAATGAGCGCGCCCAGCGGTTCTATCTCAAGCACGGGTTCGAACGGGTCGCCACCAAGACGTTCATCGTGGGCAGCCAGTTGCACCACGATTTCGTAATGCGGCGGGTTTTCTGACCGGATCAGGCCACGAACTCGACCAACGCCGCATGGAAATTCGGATCCACCACGGCCATCAGGTGATCGCCGGGCACGATCCGCAGCGTCGCGTCGGGTAGTGCGGCCGCGAGCCGATCGGGCTCGGCGGCGAACGGGTCCTTATCGCCGGCCAGGACCAGGCTCGGCACCGTGATATCGGCCAGGGTCTTTATCGGCTCGTCATCCAGGGCGGTCGCGACCGCCTCGATGGCATCGCGATCGGCGCGTACCGCGTCGGCGAGAATCCGGAACATCATCGCGATCGGTGGTGTGCCCGCGCCGTCACCACGCATGGCGGCGCGCAGATCGTCGATATCGATGACGCGCCGGTCGACGCCGCCGCAATCGAGCACACCCGAGCCGATGCCGCCCACAGCCAGCTTGCTCACCCGCTCGTCGGCACCCGCCACCAGCAGCGAGATGATCGCGCCCATCGAATAGCCCACCTGAACAACACGATCGAAGCCCAGTTCGTCGTAGAGCGCGCTGACATCGCGTGCCATCCCCGCCCACGAATACCGCGACGGATCATGGGGTTTCTCGGAACGACCGTGACCGCGCGCATCCAATGACACCACGGTGCGCCCGGCGGCCCGCAGGGCGCCGACCACGCCGGTGGCCATCCAGTTGGCATTCGTATCGGCAACCACGCCGTGTTGCAGAACGACCGGAGTGCCTGCGCCCTCCCACACGCGGTAGTTGAGCTCCAGTCCATCCCAGGTCTTGAACGTCGTCATGCCCGGATCGTAGCCCGACAGCGGAATTGACAAGTTCTGCTTGTTCAGTATGCACTGAACATCTCAGTCATTTTTGAACTTGCAGGAACTAGAAGACTTCTCGAAGGAGCGTCATGACCACCGCCGCGATCCGCACCGAGGGCCTGACCAAGCACTACGGCAAGCATGTCGCACTCACCGAACTGAACCTCGAGGTCGACCAGGGCGAGGTGTTCGGGTTTCTCGGGCCCAACGGTGCGGGCAAATCCACCACCATCCGCATCCTGCTGGATCTGATCCGACCGACCGCGGGCCGGGTCGAGGTGCTCGGCGTCGAGCCGCGCCTCGCCGGCGCGCAATTGCGCAAGCGCATCGGTTACCTGCCGGGCGAACTCGAGATCGAGGGCCGAAATACCGCACGTGAGCTGCTCACCTTCCTCGGCGATCTGCGCGGCGATGTCGCACCGAGGCGGATCACCGACCTTGCCGATCTGCTCGATCTGGATCTGTCCAAGAAGGTCGGCGCGATGTCCAAGGGCAATAAGCAGAAGGTCGGCATTATCGCCGCCTTCATGCACAACCCGGATCTGCTGATCCTCGACGAACCCACCTCCGGACTGGATCCGCTACTGCAGCAACGCTTTCTGGATCTGGTCGGCGCGGCCAAGCGCAATGGGCAGACGGTGTTCATGTCCTCGCACATTCTCAGCGAGGTACAGCAGAGCGCCGATCGGGCGGTCATCATGCGCGCCGGTCAACTGCTCGGCACCGAGAATGTCGAGGATCTGCGCAGGCGTTCGCCGCGCTCGGTCGAATTGGTCTTCGGCGAAGACATTTTCGGCGACGACTTCGCCAAGCTGCCCGGCGTGCGCGATTTGTCCGTCGACGGAAAAACCTTGCGCTGCACCACCGAGGGCGAGGTCGACGGCCTGTTCAAGGTGGCCGCGAAATACCAACTGGTGAGTGTGCTGTCCACCGAGCCGGACCTCGAACAGATCTTCTTCAGCCGCTACGGCCGCTGATCCTGCATCACCCGAATCATTAGCGCATAGGAGAATTCGTCATGACTCGCTCGATCTTCACCCAGACGTTGAAGGAACAGCGGCGCGGCCTGATCGGCTGGTCGATCGGCTTCGCCATCATCCCGATGATGTACCTGCCGTCCTATCAGTCACTGAAGGAGCAGGGCTCGCTCGATCTCGAGCAGAACAAGATGTACGACGCCATGGGCGTCAGCGATTTCGCCAGCGCCAGTGGATATTTGAACGCGACGGTGTACTCGCTGATGGGGCTGGTCCTGATGCTGATCTTCGCGGTCACATTCGCGAGCCGTTCGGTGACGCAGGAGGAGAACGGGGTGCTGGATCTGCTTCTCGCACAACCGATCAACCGGATGAATCTGCTGCTGCAGCGGTTCGCCGCGCTGTCCGCGCAGACCGCGATCGCCACCACCGTGCTCACCCTGAGCGTGATTGCGGGGGCCGATCAGGGTGGGCTGGACGTACCCACCGGCAATATCGTGGCCGCAAGCGCCGGCCTCGGATTGCTGGCGCTGGTCGTCGGCGCGATCACGCTGCTGATCGGCGCGGCCACTGGAAAGCGTTCGGTGACACTGGGTTCGGCGTCGCTGATCGCGGTGGCGGGCTATTTGGCCAATAACCTCGGCGGTGACTTCGTGCGCAAGCTGTCGCCCTTCTACTGGGCCAATGGCGGCGCGCCGCTCGTGCACGGCTGGAACGGTATCCATCTGGTGGTGCTGGTCGTCGTGGCCGCGATCGCCCTGGTGCTGGCGCTCGGTGCCTTCGATCGCCGCGATCTGGCGGTCTGATCGACCGATCCGGGGCGGTCCGACACGGTCCGCCCCGTGTACCGCGACCCGGATTCTAGAAGGGATACTTCTCCGATGGGCACCACCGACAACGAGCAGACAACCGAACCGAGCCCGGAAAAGTTGGCATTCGTCGAGGATTTCGCGCTCGTACTGGAGCGGATGGGCCTGGTCCGGATGACGGGTCGGGCCGCGGGGTGGTTGTTGGTCAGCGATCCGCCGGAGCAGACCTTCGGCCAGATCGCCGATGCGCTGCAGGCGTCCAAGGGTTCCATTTCATCGGCGTTGAAGACGCTGGTCACCATGCGCTGGGTGGACAAGATCTCCAAGCCGGGCGATCGCAAGGACTACTACTCGATCCGGCCCGGAATCCTGCCGGAGCTGACCCGTCAGCAGAGCGGTATGTACACCGACCTCACCAATATGACCGCGCGCGGGCTCGCACTATTCGACGATCCGAATGGTGCCGATGCCGAACGGGTTCGGGATATGCACGAGTTCTTCGTGTGGATGGGTAAGGAGCTACCCGCACTGATCGATCGGTGGTATGCGGAACACCCCTAGACGAGCAGCTTCGCCTTCAGTGCGGCGATATCGGTAGCCGACAGCTTCAATCCCTCGCGCACGTAGTTGTCGAAACTGCCGTAGCTCTGGTCTGTCTGATCGAAAGCGGCATCCAGCCAGGCGGCCGAAACACCGTTGAGCGGGTCGTTCGGGCTGGCGTTGCGGTACTGGTTGGACAGCAGGTAATCCTGCGTGACGGTGTCGCGGTCCACGCCGAGGACGCTCAGCAGGACGGCGGAAGTCCAGCCGGTGCGGTCCTTACCGGCAGTGCAGTGAAACAGCACGGCGCCGTCGGCGTCGATGATGTCGCGCAGCACCGAGGCGAAGGCCTCGTCCGCGCCGGGCGCGGTGATGAATGCGCGGTACAAATCGCTGCCGCCCGTGAGGGTGGTAACCAGCGTTTGCGGCGGGGCTTGCCCAATGACGTCGTTCCAGTTCGCGACCGCCTCCGCGGGCACGCGGTCGGCCGCGATGGTCCGCTCGTAGACGGTGCGCAGATCGTCGACCACGCGCACCTGACGGCCGGTCAGCACCGCCAGATCGGCCGGAGTCGCATTGTTGAGCTGGCCGGTGCGGTAGACCAGCCCGGTGCGCACCCAGTGCCCGTCGGTGGTGCGGTAGCCGCCCACGTCGCGTCCGTTCTGCACGCCTTGCAGGTTCAACGCGCGATCGAAGGTCACCGGATCGGCGACGCTGACCGGGTCGGCCAGCGCGAAGCCTGCCACCGGACCGAAGGCGACGGTGAGACCGGCGGCGAGCGCGACCGGAACCCGAACGGAACGACGGACCATGCCTGCTCCAATCATCGGTGTGAACGACCATCACACACAATCAAGTGAAGTATGAGTTGGTCAACTTTCCCGGGCGGATCGGCCGGGTAGGTCCGTCCTCGACAGTTACGCAGCAACCTCGAAGCGCGAAAGCGCCAGCAGACGCGAAATCGCGCGCAGGTACTTCTTGCGGTATCCGCCGTCGAGCATCTCCTTGGAGAAGATCTCGTCCAGCTTCGCACCCGAAACCGTCACCGGGACGCTCGCGTCGTACAGCCGGTCGGCGAGCACGACGATCCGCAGCGCGACCGCCTGATCGGTCACCGGATGCACATTCGAAATGAATACCGACGACACACCGGAGATCAGCGCGCCGTACTTGGACGGGTGCAGTGTGCTCAGATGCTTCAGCAGCGCATCGAATTCGTCGAGTGTGGAACCCGGTGTGGCAGAAGCACGTTCAGTGAGCAGCTCCGGCGAGGTGGGTTCCGGAGCGGGCGGCAGATCGCGGTGCCGGTAGTCCGGACCGTCGACGCGCACGGCCTCGAAGATCGAACCGAGCTTCTTGATCTCGCGCAGGAAATCCTGGGCGGCGAAGCGGCCCTCGCCAAGCTGGCCGGGCAGGGTGTTGGAGGTGGCGGCGATGGAGACGCCGCGCGCAGAAAGCTCGGTCAACAGCCGCGAGACCAGCATGGTGTCGCCGGGATCGTCGAGTTCGAATTCGTCGATGCACAGCACGCTGTTCGCCGCGAGCCGCTCGACGGCATTGTTGAAGCCGAGTGCGCCAACCAGATTGGTGAGTTCACCGAAGGTGCCGAAGGATTTCGGCGCGGGCGCGCTGTGGAAGATGGAGGCCAGCAGGTGGGTCTTGCCGACACCGAAGCCGCCATCGAGGTAGAGCCCCGCGCCGCTGACCGGCTTCTTCCTCCCGAACAGGCTCTTCTTGTTCGCAGCCTGATGGATCTTGGCGACCTGACCGGCAAAGCCCTCTGCCTTGCCGACCGCGGCCGCCTGGGACGGCTCCTTGGGATCGGGAATGTAGGAGGCGAAACTGACCTCGTCGAACATAGGCGGTGGCACCATCTGGGCGACCAACTGGTCCGCCGGAACCTCCGGATGGCGATCGACAAGGCGCTCTTGCATGCTGGAAGCCTAATGACGTGGTGTGATCTTTGTTCATGCAGCGTATCCACAATGCGATCCAGCTCACAGGACTGAGCCGGGACGAGCTCGCCGACCTGTACGCCTACCCCACCGAACTCCAGGCCCCTTGGATCCGCGCCAATTTCGTCTCCAGCATCGATGGCTCCGCCACCAGCGACAATGTCTCCGAGGGCCTCGGGACCCCCGCCGACAAAACCGTCTTCATGCTGCTGCGTCAATTGGCCGATGTGATCGTGATCGGCGCGGGCACCGCGCGGGCGGAGAACTACGGCGGCGCCGCGACCGACCCCGTCTTCCGGCGGGCACTGTACGACCGCGGCATCGGCGGACATCGCGACGGCGCACCGCCACCGATCGCCGTGGTCACCGCGAGCGCTTCGCTGGAGCCGGGCGCGCGGCTGTTCACCGAGACCAAAATTCCGACGCTGATCATAACGACCAGCACCGCACCGGAGGATCGCAAACAACAGCTCGCCGATGCGGGCGCGCATGTCATCGAGGCGGGCGGTGTCGCGATCACCCCGCAGGGCCTGATCAACACACTCACCGACCTCGGACTGCGGCGTGTGCTGTGCGAGGGTGGCCCGCATCTGTTCGGTGAGCTGCTGGAGGCGGATGTGGTCGACGAACTGTGCATCACCACCGCGCCGATCCTGGTGGGCGGCACCGCGCGCCGAATCTCATTGTCCGCACACGAGTTCCGGGTACCGATGGTGCGCAGGCATATCCTGCTCGACGACGACGGCACCATGCTGACCCGCTGGACCCGTTCATGAACAACCCGCACGAACCTGGCAGGCTGTAGCGCATGCGCTGGACTCGGGCCGTCGTGCTGGCATCGACACTCTCGATCATGATCGCCGGATGCGGTGCGGGACCTTCCGATCGCCCCGGCGTCGCCGTCGAGCGCGCGCCGCAGGGCGGGGCGGGTCCGCACCCGACCACGGTCATCGCACCGCCACCGGATGCCGGTGTCCCCAAAACCGATCTGACCTGGCGCGATTGCACCACGCCCACGCTCGACCTACTCGGCCTCGGTCCCGCGCCGTCCGGCCTGGTCCTGGACTGCGCCGAATACACCACCCCGATCGATTCGACCGGCGGTGTGCTCGGCAACTTCCGCACCGGCGCCATGCGGGCCCGGCTGCCGCAGACCCCGACCGATGTCGCGCCGCTGGTCATTACCTCCGGCTCGGACCGCTCCTCCACCGCGACACTGGCCGGAATCGCCGTCGGCGCGGGCGGTGGGCTGCTGGCCAGTCGCCCGATCGTCGCGGTGGATCGGCGCGGCCTCGGTACCTCGCAACCGATCGACTGTATGACCGTGGAGGCCCGCCGCGGCCTGGCCGATAACGGGCAATTCGGGCCGGGCGCAAGCGATCCCGTCGAAGCGGTGACCGGATTCAGCCAGGACGCCACCATCGCCTGCCGCGACTTCCTGCAGCCCTATGAGGGCACCTTCGACGCACCGCACGCCGCCGACGACATCGAGCAGTTGCGCAGGCAGTGGCAGGTCGATCGGATCGACCTGCTCGGATCGGGCAACGGCGCGAAGGTCGCGCTCAGCTACGCGCGGAAATTCGGCGACCATCTGGCGCGTCTGGTGCTGGACTCGCCGGAGGCCGTGGGGGCCGATGCCGTCACTCGCACCGAACAGCGCGTCCAGGGCGCGGAGGCGGCGGTTACCGCATTCGCCCAGCGATGCACAGGAGTCAACTGCTCACTCGGCGCCGACCCGCGAGCGGCGATAATCGATCTGGTGCGCAAAGCCAGCAGCGGCGGACTCGGCGATATCTCCGCGAGTGCGCTGCTGACCGGGCTGTCCGGCTTCCTCGCCGGTCCGCGCGACCAGTCCGCGCATATCACCGAACTCGCCGACGCGCTCTCGGCCGCCGGGCGCGGCGATCGCGGCCCGCTCGGGACACTGATCCAGCGCGAAAGCGCCGCCACCGCGGCCGACGGTCAGTTCGTCAACCGCTGCACCGATAGCCAGCTGCCACCGAGCCCCACCAAGGCCAAGGAGCTCGCCGACACATGGGGCACCAAATATCCGGTCTTCGGCAGGTCCGCCGCGATCGGGATGATGGAGTGCGTTGCCTGGCCGGTCAGTGCCGCGCCGCCGCTGCCGGAGAAGCTGGACCTGCCGGTTCTCGTCCTCGGCGGGGTCGCGGATCCACTGGTCGGCGACGGCGGTCAAGCCTCGGTGACCGGTGCGCTCGGCGCCGCGGGTGCGCGCAAGGCCGCCATCACCTGGCAGGGGTGGGGACATCCGGTTTTCGCCCATTCCGGTTGTGCGCAACGGGCTCTCACCGACTATCTGAAGGACGCCAAGCTACCTGCGGATGGCACTGCTTGCCCCGCATAAGCGAGCGAATCAAAAGGCACAGCCCTTAGGGGAATAACGGAGCAAAGCGCCAGCGAGGCACGGTCATTTCCCCTAATGTCGGCGCGCCAGGTAGGTCCCGGCAACCGTCGTATACGGATCCGGTGTACCGTGCCCCAGTGTTACTTCGACAGCTCGAGCCTCGCACCGCTCGCACCACCGCCGAGGTGATCAAGTTCGCACTCTGGCCCCTCGCGGTCATGACTGTGCTCAACCGGATCTTCATCAAGGCAGTCAACGGGTTCATCACCGATGACTTCAAACCGGTCTACAACGCGTCGCTGGCCTTCCTCAACCACCAACCGGTGTACACGGCGAATTACAACCTGGTGGATCCGCACTACCTGTATCCCCCGAGCGGCACGCTGCTGATCGCGCCCCTGGCGCTGATCGACCCGGAGAAGTCGCGCTGGTGCTTCATCCTGCTCAATGCCGCCGCCATCATCGTGGCCTGGTATCTGCTGCTCAAGCTGTTCAAGTTCACGCTGTCGTCGGTGGCCGCGCCAGTGCTGTTGCTGGCGATGTTCAGCTCCGAAACCGTGATCAACACACTGGTTTTCACCAATGTGAACGGATGCGTACTGCTGGCCGAGGTGGCGTTCATCATGCTGCTGCTCGCGCGACGGGATCTGTGGGCCGGTGCGATATTGGGTTTGAGTATCGCGGTGAAACCGACGCTCGCACCACTCGTGCTGATCGCGGCGGCGCGCGGGCAGTGGAAGGTGTTCTACACCGCTATCGGGGTCCCGGTGGCGCTCACCGCGATCGCCTGGCCGCTGTCGAAGGACGCGGACAAGTTCTTCACCCGTACCGCGCGCTACCTCTTCGAATCCCGGGACTACTTCAACAGCGCGATTGTCGGCAATGCGGCGTATTACGGTCTGCCGCTGTGGCTGACCTGGGGTATCCGGATCATTATGGGCATCGTCGTCGCCATCACGCTGTGGTTGCTGTATCGCTACTACCGCGAGGACGAACTGTTCTTCGTGACGACCTGCTCCGGTGTGCTGATGACCGCGTTCTTCCTGCTGTCCTCACTGGGGCAGATGTACTACTCGATGATGCTGTTCCCGCTGCTGATGTCGGTGGTGCTGCGCAATTCGGTGATGCGGAACTGGCCGGCGTGGCTGGCGGTCTTCGGATTCATGTCCTACGACAAGTGGCTCTCGGACCGCTGGCAGGGCTTCGGGCGCAACCTGGAGTATCTGCGGATCACTTTCGGCTGGGGTCTGCTGCTGATCGTCATCGCGTGTGTGCTGGTCGATCGGTATCTGGCGGCGCGACGGGAAGGTCGGCTGCCGTTCGGAATCGATCCGGAGTGGATGCGCTCGGCACCGGATTCGCGGGATGCCGCCGAGGACGCGCCGCGGGTGGCCGAGCCGGCGACGGCATACGAAAACACTCCCGACAAGGCGACGAACGGCAGCGAATTGCTCGATGAACCGCGGGCGAGTGCACTCAAGTAGCGATGAGGCAGTCGGCGCAGGCGTCGAAAACCTATTAGCGTGGAGCAATGAGTTCTGACGCCGACACGTCCCTGCCCGCACCCCGGATCCAGCTGACCCCACAGGAGTGGAAGGCCAAGCTGAATCCGGAGGAGTACGCGGTGCTGCGACAGGCCGCGACCGAACGTCCGTTCACCGGCGAGTACACCGACAACAAGACCGAGGGTGTTTATGTGTGCCGGGCGTGCGGGGCCGAATTGTTCCGCAGCACCCAGAAATTCGATTCCCATTGCGGTTGGCCGTCGTTCTTCGACCCGGCGAAGTCGGAGGCGGTAATTCTGCGTTCCGACGACACACTGGGCATGCACCGGGTCGAAGTGCTGTGCGCGAATTGCCACAGCCACCTCGGCCACGTCTTCGAGGGCGAGGGATACAACACGCCCACCGATAAGCGCTATTGCATCAACTCCATCGCCCTGCAACTGCACCCCTCGGGCAGTGCAGCGGAGTAGAACGAACGCGGCGCTGAGCGAAATATACAGACCGACCGGCTTGTTGCGCATGCCCCGAAAAACTGGGGCATGCGCGAACGGTTGGTGAATCAGGGCAGCGCGGCGATGAGTTTTTCGATTTCGACGCGAGGGCCGGTGAAGAAGGGCACCTCTTCGCGCACGTGCAGGCGGGCCTCGGTGGCACGCAGGTCTCGCATGAGGTCGACGATGCGGTGCAGTTCCGGGGCCTCGAAGGCAAGGATCCATTCGTAGTCGCCGAGAGCGAAGGAGCTGACGGTGTTGGCGCGCACATCCGGGTAGCCGCGTGCGGCCTTGCCATGGTCGGCGAGCATCTTGCGGCGCTCGTCGTCGGGCAGCAGGTACCACTCGTAGGAGCGCACGAACGGGTAGACGCAGATGTAGTTGCCCGGATCCTCACCGGCCAGGAACGCCGGAACGTGGCTCTTGTTGAATTCGGCGGGCCGATGCAGCGCCACATTGCTCCAGACCGGCGCGCTGGCCCGGCCCAGTTCGGTGGTGCGCCGGAAATCCGCGTACACCGACTGCAGATCCTCGACCCGCTCGGCATGCGACCAGATCATGAAGTCGGCATCGGCGCGCATCCCCGCGACGTCGTAGATTCCGCGCACCACGACCTCGCGCTCGGCGAGCCCATCGAAGAATGCCCGCGCCTCCTTGATGGCGGCCTCACGGTCGTCCCCGAGCACCCCCGGCTGCACCTGGAACACCGAGAACATCAGGTAGCGGATGGTGGAATTGAGTGCTTGATAGTCGAGTCGCGCCATGATTCCTATCGTGCCACTGCGGCGGATCAGGGTATCCGCGCGGGCCGGTCCCAGCGCGGGTGCTCGCGCCGTGTTTGCGGCGCGAGCAGACTGCCCGCATCGGGCCGGTGTCCAGTCGCCAGTCGGTCGGGGTGAACTGTTCGATGTGAACACGTTCCTCGGGTACGGCCGCGGCGAGCAACCTGGGCGCGGACCGCCTGCAGGAATCCGGTACCGCCGCAGACGTAGATATCGGCGTCGGCAGGCAGCGCAACCCGCGACAAGTCGAGCATTCCGAGGTGCGCGCCCTCGATTTCCTGTTCGTACGGCCGGCCGCCTCGTCACTCACCGCCAACCGCATGATGGCCCGCAGGCCGATATCGGTGAACCGTGAGAGCTGCATGAACCCGCCGCCACCGGCGAGCAACCGCTGCCACGGCGATGGTGTCCTTAATTACGCGATACGGTGCGGTTTTTGACCCACCGACAATGCCGGGGATACCGGAACCGTCACCATCCGACGGGATGCACATCACATGGTCGGCTATCCCGGCCGGCCACACCGGTCTACATTCCGGTATCCGTCATTGCTATCGCGTGGCGGCAATTCGCGGTGTCGCGGGACCCGATCAGGGTCTGGTGGTATGGGTCAAAGTGGTGGCTATGCGATGGGCGGCGGCGGTGCCGGAGGCTACGCAGGCAGGGACGCCGACGCCGTGGAGGTAGGCGCCTGCTATCGCGAGGCCATCGAAATCGGCTGTGGTGGATTCGATTTCGGCTATGCGGTCGAGGTGGCCGGGAGCGTATTGGGCGAGGCCGCCCGGCCAGCGTTGCACCACGGCGGAGATCGGTTCGATGGCGGCCCCGGTGACGGTGGCGAGGTCTTCGGTGGCGGCTGCGATCAGGTCGGCGTCGGACCAGGTCTGGGAGGAGTCGTCGCCGAATTTGCCGAATGAGGCTCGGACGGCGGCGGTTTCGCGTTCAGCGAGGTGGGTCCACTTACGGCTCGACAATGTGAAGGCCTTGGCACGCAAGGGTTCTCCGGTGGCGACCAGAACGCCGGAGTTCTGCGGCAGCGCGGTGTCACGTGGGAGGGCAAGGGCCACAACGACGGACGAGGACAGCTCGACACCCGCGGCAGCTGCTGCGGCGCCGGGCGCGAAGGGGCGCAGCAGGTTCGCGGTCACCGGAGCGGGGGTAGCGAGCACCACCGCGTCGACCGCGCCGATCGGTTCCAGTACCCAGCCGTGGGTCGCGCGGATCAGATGGCTGGCCGAGGTCGCGGTGACGAATTTCGCCTCGGACTTGGTGGCCAACGCGTCGAGGAGCACCCGATAGCCGTCGCGAAGGCCGCCGAAAACCGGCGCGTTCGAGGGCGGCGGCATGGCGGCGGCCACCGCCTGAGTGAGGCTCGACGCACCATCGTCGAGTGCGGCGGCCAGGGTCGGCAGTGCGGCGCGCACCCCGATGGACCGCGAACTGCCCGCATAGACGCCACCGAGCAGCGGATCGACGCTGCGTTCGGCGACCTGCGCACCGAACCGGTCGGCGACCAGGCTGTAGACGTCGATATCGGCGTCCGGGTACCAGGCCAGCGGCCGGCGCGCCTCCGCATCGATCCGCTCGAGCGTCTCGGCATCGACCAACCCGCGCATCGACTCGGCATCCGACGGAATGCCCATCAGTGTGCGTTCCGGCAGCGGATGCGCGCTCCCCTGCGCCCAGACCAGCGGACGCAGCCCCGCGGGCACCACCAACTGCGACTCCAGACCGAGCTCGCGCAGCAATGCGGGCATCTCCGGCCGCCGCCCGACGAACGCCTCGGCCCCGAGATCCAAAGGCTCCCCGGCCAATTCGCCGGTATAGAGAATGCCACCCAATCGCGCGCCCCGATCGATGACCACGATCTCCGCCTGCGCCCCCAGCAGCCCCCGTAATCGGTACGCCGCGACAAGTCCGCTGATCCCGCCACCGACCACCGCGATTCTCATGTCGCGACCGTAGCCCTTCCGCGGATTCGCACCGTCCACACCCCTCACCTTCGTGACCGCGCACACGGTCGGGACCCAGGAGGGGTGTTTTCAACGGTCGCCGCGCAGCTGCGCCCGGATCTCCGGCTTGAGCACCTTGCCGATTTTCGAGCGCGGCAGATCGGGCCAGATCTCCACCTGTTTAGGAGTTTTCACCCCACCGAGGCGCGCCTTGGTGTGCTCGCGCAGTTCTTCGACGGTCACGGTATGGCCGAGATGCAATTGCACGACGGCGGTGACCCGCTCGCCCCACTTATCGTCCGGAAGTCCGATAACCGCGCAGTCCTGGACCGCTGGATGAGTCAGCAGCGCCTGCTCGACCTCGGCGGAGTACACATTGAATCCCCCGGTGATGATCATGTCTTTGGCGCGGTCGACGATATAGAGGTAGTTGTCGGCATCGAGGTAGCCGATGTCCCCAGTGTGATGCCAGTCGTACCGCGACACCTCGGCGGTCGCATCCGGATTCTTGTGGTACCCGGCCATTACCAGCGGACCCCTGACCACGATTTCGCCGCGCTCCCCCGCGGCAAGCAGCTGACCATCGGCGGCCATGATGGCCACCTGGGTGAGCGGGGTCGGCCGTCCGGCCGATGACAGTCGTTCGGTGGCGATCGAGCCGTCGGGACGGAAGTGTTCTTTCGGCGCCAGCGTGGCAACCATCATGGGCGCTTCGGACTGCCCGAACAGCTGCCCCATGACCGGTCCGATCCGATCCAGCGCCGCCGCCAGCCGGGCGGTCGACATCGGCGCAGCGCCGTACCAAAGACACTGCAGCGAGCCGAGATCGGCTTCCGACAGCGCCGGATGATCCAGCAGCATGTAGATGAGTGTCGGAGGCAGGAAGGTGTGGGTGATCCGGTGTCGTTCGATCAGTGTGAGGAATTCACCGAGATCTGGGGCGGGCATCACCACGATCTCACCGCCGAGGGTCAGGATCGGAAAGCACAGCACGCCCGCCGCGTGGGTCAGGGGTGCCAGTGCCAGGTAGCGGGGCCGGGGTTCGAACGGATAACTCATCAGGGTCAGTGCGGTCATCGTCTCGATATTGTGGCCGGTGAGCCGGACCCCCTTCGGCCGTCCGGTCGTGCCACCGGTGCCGACAAGCATGGCGAGTTCATCGAGCGGCTCGACCTGCCACGGATCATCAGGACATTCCCGCACCCAGTCGTCGAAAGATGATGCGTCGGAGGCATTTCCGTCCAAACAGACCAGTTTCCGCAGCCCGGGTAGGCGCGGTGCGACGGCGGATACCAGTGGCGCGAAGGCGGATTGGAATATCAGGCAGGTGCAGTCGAAGAGGTCGAGCAGTTCGTGATTCTCCGCCGCCTCGTTGCGCGGATTGATCGGACACCACACCGCACCGGCGCGCGCGATGCCGAAAACGCAGGCGAAGGCCAGTGTGTCGTTCGCTGACAGGATCGCGACCCGTTCACCGGGCCGGATACCGGATCGCGCCAGTGCCCGGGCGATGCGCCACGACAACTGTTGCACCTGCGCATAGGTCAACGTGTGCCCGTTCATGGTCAGGCAGGGCGCAGTGGCGCCGAGCGAGGCGCCCTTGTCGAGATAGTCGGTCAAACGCACGGCAATCCTCTATGGAAGCTGTTGTGGAAATGGCTAATTCGGGCCACGGGGGGCAAATTCCCCCGCGGCCCGAGGCCCTGATCAGCGGTGCACGTTCAGTACCGGTTCACCGACCAGCCCGAAACCGCGCAGCACCCCCAACAGCTCCCGATGGCCGAAGGCCTGGCACGCCGATGCGAACCCGGTTCGCATCGGTGCGGTCTGCAGCAGCGCGTTCGCGGCGAACGCCTGCAGCACACCGGTCTGCTTGTAGTTGCAATTCCCGTGGATCACGCAGTGGGCACGCCCCAGCGGTCCGGACGCGTGCACGGAATCGAGCGAGGTATTGATGCGCGGATTCTCCCGCGGCGGCATCTCGTCGCGAACCAGTGCGGCCTGTTCGGCAAGGACACGGTATTTCTCCTGCACCGGAAGGTCTTTTACCTGTTCGACGACCGCCTGCACGATCTGCGGCACGCCCTGCATCAACGGCCGATTGAATACACCGCCGAGCACCTTCACATTCGCGACCCGCGGATCGCGTTTGAACCACACCGGATGGGAGGTGCCGCCCCAGGGCAATGCGAGCCCGATCTCATGCTGACCGGGCACGACCACATCGTAGAGTCCACCGTCCGCGGGCCACTCCACATACTGGTTCTGTTCGAGGTAGTAGGCCTTGGACAGTGCGGCATTGACCAGGATCGTCTTCGTGGACGCGACCGTCGGGAATCCCTTCCAGAAGACCTGGATATCGAGGGTGTCCAGACCGGGTGTTTCCAAGCAGATGTTCGCGGCGATCTCACCGGTGGTGTACATCTGCGCGACGCCCGGCGCGAGCAGCAGCCCTCGCGCGGCCATCTCGGCGCCGTATTGCTCATCGCAGTCGATCAGCCAATCCTGTTCGCCGGTGGTGTCGAGGTAGTGGGTCCCCGCGGCCACGCAGGCTTGCACCACCTCGTGGCCGTACTGCGCGAACGGCCCGACGGTATTGCAGACAACCGCGGCGCCACGAAACAGCTCGCTCAAGGGTGCGACCTCGTGCGCGACCTCGACGACCTCATGCGCCACGGTGTCGATGCCGGGAATCTTGTCGATCGCCTCCTGCAGCCGGGTCTTGTCCCGGCCCGCGGCAACGAACGGAATATTGAATTCGCGGAGGTACTCACAGACCAGTCGGCCGGTGTATCCGGATGCGCCGTAGACGACGACGGGCTTATCGGTGCTCATGGGATCTCGAACCTTTCGTTGTCGTCGGTGCTCACATGCCCATGCCGCCATCGACCGGCAGACCAGCACCGGTGATGAAGCGCGCGGCATCGGAGGCGAGGAACACCACCGCGTCGGCCATATCGGTGACCTCGCCCAGCCGCCCCTGCGGTGTCTGTTCGATGACCGCGCCGACAGCCGCTTCGGCACTGGGGAACAAGCCGATCCGAGCGACATCGTCGGCCAGCCGGGCACCCATCTCGGTCGGCACGAGTCCCGGGTACACGCAGTTCACGCGCACGCCGTAGCCGAGTTTCCCGGACTCCATCGCCGCGACCCTGGTGAGCCGATCCACTGCGGACTTGGTCGCCGAGTACACCGAAATGCCGGGAAAGGCGATGGTCGCGGCGACCGAGGCGATATTCACGATGGCGCCGCCGCGGCCCGCCGCGCCGCCGGGGCGCATCGCGCGCAACGCGTGCTTGATGCCCAGCGCGGTGCCGAGCACATTCACCTCGAGCATCCGGCGCACTTCTTCCGGGTCGAGATCGACTATGAGGCTGGTGATTTCGACGCCGGCGTTGTTCACCACGATGTCCAGACCGCCGAGCGTGGCGACGGTATCGGTGACCGCCTGGGCCCAGTGCGCGTCGTCGGTGATATCGAGCGGCACGAATTCAGCCGTCGCGCCGCTGGCCCGCAACGCCTCAACCGTGTCTTTGCCCAGATCCTCGCGCACATCGCCGATCGCGACCGCCGCTCCGGCGCGGGCCAGCGCCTCGGCCATACCCGCGCCGAGCCCTCGCGCACCACCGGTTACCAGGGCCGTGCGCCCGGTCAGGTCGTACCCACTCATCCGCCCACCTCTTCCTCGAGATCGTCCATTCGGCTTTCGCATTCGACTGATCGGATGCGACGTGGATCACAGTGTGCGCCCATCCTTGACAACCGTCAAGAATTTTTTTGACAGTCGTCAAGCTTTTCTTGCACGACCGTCAAACCAGCTGGTCGCCCGTTCCCGATACCGCGATACACTGGGCGAATTCACATGAGCGGTGACGGAGAGAAGCCACGATGACCGAAATCGTCGAGTCCAGGCGGGCTCGCATCGCGCGCCGGCAGGTCGACAAGTTCGGCGAGCGGCGCGCACAGCTGGCCGCCGCCGCGCTGCATACCCTCGCCGAACTCGGTTACGCCCGGACCAGCCTGCGCGAGATCGCGCAGAAATCCGAGTTCACCCACGGGGTGCTGCACTACTACTTCAACGACAAGGTCGAACTGATCACCCACGCGGTGCGGCAGTACGAGCAGGTGTGCGTCACCCGTTACGACGACATCGTCGCCGCCGCGACAACGGCCGAGCAGCTCCGGCACGACTTCGGCGCCGCGATGGCGGCCACGCTGGACGCCGACGCGCTACTGCACCGGCTCTGGTACGACTTGCGCAACCAGAGTCTGTTCGAGGAGTCCTTCCGCGATGACGTGCTCGAAATCGACGGCCATCGCGAGGAGATGATCCGCAACGTCGTCGACCGCTTCGCCGAACTGTCGGGTCGACCGCTCCTGGTCCCCTCCGCCACGGCCTACGCCATCTTCGACGGTTTATTCCAACAGGCGCTGCTGCGCAAACTCGCCGGACACAGCGATGCCGTCGACATGCTCGCCATCGAAGCCGCCGCCCTGCTCGACGTGGTGATCGGACAGCGCAAGCCCTAGCCAACCTCCGGAATTGCACTGTTGCACAGCTATTTACGGCCGCACATAAGGCGCTGTCCGCGCGACGCGTCCGTTACGTCATTCGTTTACGGGGGGTCAAGGCGCACCGGGGATGATCAGGTCCACATGGTCGCGTGTGTGTTCGGTGGCGAAATGGGCGTCTTCGGCGGCCATCCACTGCTCCCACAAGGGCAGGGTGTGCGCGCCGTCGCGTTCGAGACCGCGCGCCAGGCGCACCGCGCGCGGGGTGTCGATCCATACCGCGAGCGATAGCCGATCGCGGACGACAGCGCGAGCCGAGGAGACACCTTCGAGAATGAGCACTCCCCCGGGCCTGACATCGTGCCATTCGGCCAAATCCCGCTTGTTCCAGTCGTATCGCTGATATCGACCGACTCGGCCCTGGGCGATCGGCACCAGCACCTGCTGTTCGAGCCGCGGCCACCAGGGGAGTTCGTTGTTTCCGGCCGCGAAGTCGTCGGCGTGTACCACCTGGGCATCGCACAGTGCCGCCAAAGACGCTGCGAACGTTGACTTTCCAGCTCCAGCCGGCCCGTCCACCGCTACCAGGCGGGTCGAACCGAGTCGCGGCGCGAGAACGGCGACCCGACCCGCGATCTTCTCGACCACCGGACTCCTACCCAGCGGCACAGGCCGACCGGTCGGTCACAGCTCGTGGACGAGTTGCACCAGGGCGCTCAGCACGCCCGGATCGGTATCGGGCAGCACGCCGTGTCCGAGGTTGAAGATGTGACCCGCCGCACCCATGGTGATCGCCTCGTCCGCCTCGTGCGCTATGCGCCGCGCTTCAGCCTCGACGGCGGCGGATCCGGCGAATAGCACGGCGGGATCCAGGTTGCCCTGCAACGCTTTTCCGGGTCCGACCCGGCGCACCGCCTCGGTCAGCGGCACCCGCCAATCGACGCCGACGACATCGGCGCCCGCCTCCCCCATCGCACCGAGCAACTCACCGGTCCCGACCCCGAAGTGGATCCGCGGGACACCGGCCTCGGCGACCTCCGCGAACACCCGCTCCGAATGCGGCAGCACAAATTCGCGATAGTCGGCCAGCGAGAGCGCACCGGCCCAGGAATCGAACAATTGCACCGCGTCCACACCGGCGGCCAACTGCGCCTGCAGGAAGGCGATGGTGATATCGGTGAGAACGCCGAGCAACTCGTGCCAGGTCGCCGGGTCGGCGTGCATCATCGCCTTGGTGCGCTCGTGGTTCTTACTCGGCCCACCCTCGACCAGATACGACGCGAGCGTGAACGGCGCACCGGCGAATCCGATCAGCGGCGTGTCGCCGAGCGCGTCGGTCAGCAGCCGCACCCCGTCGGTCACGGCGCCCACCTCTTCGGGCCGCAGCCGCGGCAGTGCGCGCACATCCGCGATGGTGCGCACCGGCGCGGCGATCACCGGTCCGACGCCGGCCACGATATCGAGATCGATACCGGCGGCCTTCAGCGGAACGACGATGTCGGAGAACAAGATCGCCGCATCGACACCGTGGCGCCGGATCGGCTGCATGGTGATCTCACACACCAGCTCCGGATCGAAGCACGACTCCAGCATGCCGATGCCCTTGCGCAGTTCGCGGTACTCGGGCAGCGACCGTCCGGCCTGCCGCATGAACCACACCGGACGACGGCTCGGTGCGGCGCCGGTGGCGGCGGCCAGGAACGGGGCATCGGTCAACCGGCGACGGGTATGAGTGCTCATCACCGCCTATCGTATGCGGCCCGCAAGGCCATCTAGCGGCGCGCCTCCGACTGCGCCGGGCACGCAAGGTCTACCGTCGCTTCCGTGACACCGCTCGACTTCCGCGACGGAGCCGCACCGACCGAAGGACCCAACGGCGAGCCAGCTCAATTTCGCGCCGCGGTCGATGCGATGGGCACCGCAACCGTGCATCCTCGAATCGAGCTGGCACCGATCCGACCGCCACAACGCCTGGCACCGTTTTCCTACGCACTAGGCGCGGAAGTCAAACACCCCGAAACGAATGTGGTGCCGGTCGATTCCGAGGGCGATGCCTTCGGCAGGCTGATCCTGCTGCACGATCCCGATGGCGCCGAGGCCTGGCACGGCATCTTCCGCTTGGTCGCCTACATCCAGGCCGATATCGATGCCGCATTGGCCACCGACCCACTGCTGCCGGAGGTCGCCTGGAGCTGGCTGGTCGACGCGCTCGAAACCCGCGGTGAGCCGTTCACCGCGCTCGGCGGTACCGTCACCTCCACCAGTTCGGTGCGCTACGGCGATATCGCCGGACCCCCGCGCGCACACCAGTTGGAGCTGCGCGCCTCCTGGACCGCGATGACCACCGATATGCGTCCGCATGTGGAAGGCTTCTGCGAAGTGCTGGCCTACGCGGCCGGTTTGCCGCCCGCCGGAATCACTCATCTGCGACCGGAGTCGTATACCAGCAACGACCACACCTGATCGCCACGTAAAGTTCAGGTTTATGTCGTTAGCAGACGAGTCCGAGCAAAGCAACACACCACCAGAAAGCACGGCAGAGCCGCTGCTCATGCCAGCTGACGGTGTACCGCCCGTGCTCGTCACCGCCGATGAGGTCGCCGATGCCGCCGCGCGGCTCGCAGCGGGGACCGGTCCGCTGGCCGTCGATGCCGAACGCGCCTCCGGTTTCCGGTATTCGGCGCGCGCATACCTGATCCAATTGCGGCGGGCGGGTGCGGGCACCTTCCTGATCGATCCGATTCCGGTCACCGACGCGCTCGAACCGCTGGCTGCCGCGATCAACGATCTGGAATGGGTACTGCATTCGGCGGACCAGGATCTGCCCGGGCTCGCCGAACTCGGTCTGCGGCCCGCGCGCCTGTTCGACACCGAATTGGGGGGCCGGCTGGCCGGATTCGAGCGCGTCGGACTGGCGGCCATGGTGGAGCGACTGCTCGGCCGGGCGCTGCGCAAGGGTCACGGCGCGGCCGACTGGTCGACCCGGCCGCTGCCCGACGATTGGCTGAACTACGCGGCGCTCGATGTCGAATTGCTGCTCGAGCTGCGCGACGAGGTGGCCGCCTCGCTCGAGGCCCAGCACAAGACCGACTGGGCCACACAGGAATTCGAACACGTCCGGATCACCGAACCCGGCACGCCCAAGGCCGACCGCTGGCGGCGTACCTCCGGCATCCACACCCTGCGCCGCACCCGCCAACTGGCCATTGTGCGCGAACTGTGGACCACCAGGGATACCCTCGCGCGTACCCGCGATGTCGCACCCGCCCGCATTCTCCCGGATGCCGCGATCATCGCCGCCGCGAATGCCGAACCGCGCACCATCGCTCAACTGCGCACCCTGCCGGTCTTCGGCGGACCACGCCAACGCCGCTATTCCCGCGACTGGCTCGCCGCCGTCGACCGCGGCCGCACCCTTCCCGACACCGATCTACCACCCCTGACCCAACCGTTCGAGGGTCCGCCGCCGGTCAACCGATGGGAGCGCCGCGATCCGGCCGCCGCCGCACGACTGCTTCGAGCGCGCGCGGCAATGGGTGAACTGTCCACCGAGTACGCGATTCCAGTCGAAAATCTGGTCTCCCCCGACCTGGTGCGCCGCTTGTGCTGGGACGGACTCCCCGATTACGACCGTGTCGGCGATCCGGACGACCTATCCGCTGCGATCGACGGGTTCCTCAAGTCGGGCGGCGCCCGGCCTTGGCAGCGCGAGCTCGCAGTCCCCCGGCTCGCCGCCGCCCTTACCCCGACCCCCGAGTAGGCCAACGACTTAGTTGGTGGCGGGCCATCATCGAGGCGATTCAGCTCGCCAGGCGCTGACAACGCCCGTGTCCCTCACCTCGAACGCCGCGTCGCCCGGTGCACGCGGGCGTCGTCGACGCGCGAGTCGAAGGATTGCCCCCCAGGCGTGCGCTCCAGGCGCGCGCGGCGCTCCTCTACACGTCGATCGCCCGGGCTGAGCGGCGACCGAACTCTGCTCTCAGGACGAGGTCGAGGCGGCAGTCTCGACGGTCTGCTTGAAGACCTGCAGGCCGTGCTCCATGGACGCCCCGAATGCGTCGGCGAGTTCGTGCGGCAGGGTGTCGTGGATCCAGACGAAGCGGCTGCCGTCGGCGTGCGGGAAAACCTGCATGGACGAGTTGTCGTGCGCCGGGGTGACGCTCCCACCGACGATGGAGAACACGATCCGGCGTTCGGTTTCGTCGAGTGCGATGAACCGTTCGTGCAGCACCGTGCCGTTCGCGAAGGTGACGACGCGCAGGTCCGGATCATCGAGGGTGCTGTCGGTGACGAAGCCGGGCGCCATTCGGATCGGGCCCTGTGCGAAGTCGCCGATGATCTTCCACAACTCCTCGGCAGGCGCCTCGACGATGATCTCCCGCTCGACCGATCCCATGACTGATCCTCCTGTGCCGGAGCGGAGTCCCGCTCGGATAACTACTGTTCGATAAACGGTAGTTATGTAACTAGCCATCGTCAATGGACGGTTATTATGGATTTCATGTCCGACATGGTCGATGCCGCACCTGCGGCGCTCGCTCGTCTGGTGGAATTCGTCAACACCCGCCGCGCGGACGGCGACACCATCGGGACACCCGAAGAATTGACGAGTTGGCTACACGCCCACGAATTGCTGCCAATAGGCGTGGCCGACACGGCCGCACAAGAGCGAGCCGTCCGTGTCCGCGAGGGGCTGCGTGCCCTGCTCGCCACGAACAATGCCGAACCTGTCACCAGCCCGCGCCCGGACGGCCTGAACCCGGGGGCCCGCGCCGAACTGGCCGCCCTCACCGCGACGCTACCGCTGAGTTTGGACGTGACCAGCACCCCACCCCGCCTCGTCCCCAACACCGACGACGTGGTCGACCACGCCCTGACCACCCTGCTCGCCGACGTCGCCACCGCCGTCGCGGCGGGCACCTGGTCACGCCTCAAGACCTGCCGAGAACCGAGCTGCCGCTGGGCCTTCTACGACCATTCCCGCAACCGCGGCCGTACCTGGTGCTCCATGGACGTCTGCGGCAATCGCGTGAAAGTCCGTGCATCCCATCGCCGTAACGCCACGCGTTAGTCGCCCGCGCACAGACGCAGACAGACAATCGCCGATGAAATGGCGACCAGAGCGTGCCGAAACGGAACGGCACCGAGGACCCGTCGTGCGATCCGCAATCACCAGCCGAAGCACCGAATCATGCCGCCCGGCCCCAGGCCCCGGGCGGCGTGCGCGCTCAGCGTGCGTCGAGCCAGCCCGAGATGCGGCGGGCGATATCGGGAGCCGTCAGACCGAGCTCCTCGTGCACCTCATTGCGCGACGCATGGTCGAGGAAGTGCTGCGGCACACCGAGATCACGGGTAGGCACATCCAAACCCGCACCGCGCAACCGAGCGGAAACGGTGGACCCGATCCCGCCGTGCAGTCCGCCGTCTTCCAAAGTCACCACGAGACGGTAGTTTTCGGCGAGCTTGACGACGGTATCGGAAACCGGCAGCACCCAACGCGGATCGATGACAGTGACCGAAATACCTTCCGGTTCCAATAAATCCGCGATCGCGACCGCGGTCGACGCGAAGGGCCCGACCGCGACCAGCAGCACATCGCCGCGCTGAGCTCGAGCAGAGCCGCCCTCGCGCTCGGGCAGCCGCAGCACATCGACCCCATCGAGCCGCTCGACGGCCGAAATATCCTCGGCCACACTGCCCTTCGGGAAGCGGATGGCGGTCGGCCCGTCGCTCACCGCGAGCGCCTCGGCCAACTCCTCACGCAACGTCGCCGCATCACGCGGGGCCGCGACGCGCATGCCGGGAATGATGCCGAGCACCGACAGATCCCACATACCATTGTGCGAGGCACCGTCCGGACCGGTGATCCCGGCACGATCGAGCACCACGGTAACCGGCTGCTTCAGCAGCGCGACATCCATCAGCAACTGGTCGAACGCACGGTTGAGGAATGTCGAGTAGATCGCCACCACCGGATGCATGCCACCGAGAGCGAGTCCGGCCGCCGAGGCCATCGCGTGCTGTTCGGCGATGCCGACATCGAACATCCGTTCCGGGAAGCGCTCCCCGAATGCCGCTAGACCGGTCGGTCCGGGCATGGCCGCGGTGATCGCGACGATATCGTCGCGCTTCTCCGCCTGCGCGATCAGCTCCTCCGAGAACACCGACGTCCACCCGAGCGCCTTCGGGCCGCCCAGCGGGCGTCCGGTCAGCGGGTCGATCGGATCGCAGGCGTGCATCTGATCGGCGACGTGGTTCTCGGCGTGCGAGTAGCCGCGCCCCTTCTGCGTCACCACATGCACGACCACGGGCCCGCCGAAATCCTTCGCCCGACGCAGCGCCGCCTCCAACGCGACGGTGTCGTGACCGTCCACCGGTCCGACATACTTCAGCCCGAGATCACTGAACAGCTCCTGCGGGCTCACCGCATCCTTGATCCCGGCCTTCACCGCATGCACCATCGAGTACGCGGATTCACCGACGCGCGGAATGCTCTTGAGGATCCGCTTACCCGCATCCAACGCGTGCTCATAGGCGGGCTGGGTGCGCAGCGCGGTCAACCGGTCGGCGAGACCGCCGATGGTCGGGGCGTAGGAGCGCCCGTTGTCGTTGACCACCACGACGACGGGCCGGTCCGGTGCGGCGGCGATATTGTTCAGCGCCTCCCAGCACATACCTCCGGTGAGCGCGCCGTCGCCGACCACCGCGACCACATGCCGGTTCTGCCCGGTCAGCGCGAAGGCCTTCGCCAGACCGTCGGCATAGGACAGCGAGGCCGAGGCGTGCGAGGACTCGACCCAGTCGTGGGCGCTCTCGGACCGGCTCGGGTAGCCGGACAACCCACCCTGCTTGCGCAGCGTGTCGAACTGATCCTTGCGACCGGTCAGGATCTTGTGCACGTAGGCCTGATGCCCGGTGTCGAAGATCAACGGATCGGCCGGCGAGTCGAAGATCCGGTGTAGTGCGATCGTCAGCTCGACCACGCCGAGATTGGGGCCGAGGTGCCCGCCGGTGACGGCGACCTTCTGCACCAGGAACTGGCGAATCTCCTCTGCCAGTTCACCCAATTCGGCAACGGCTAGCCGTCGCAGGTCTTCGGGCGTATCGACCCGGGAAAGCACTCCCACCTGAACTCGCTCCCTCCGGAAAGCGCATCTGATCCGATCAGTCTACGGAGCCGCGCCAGTGGCTCCGCACGACATTGCCCCGCCACCAGCCGACTTCGCGCGGAAGTGTGAGCCTCCACACGAATCGCCAGCCCATCCGCAGACACGCTCGGGCGGACGAGTTCGCCTGTCACCTTAGAGCGTATCCGAGGACGCGGGACGGAATCGTGTGGCACAGTCGGTCACCCGGGGTTCGCCGTTGCTGTCGGTGGCCGGTGTCACACTCGCCGGTGATGAGCCGCCACACCACGTTCCGGTACTGCCCCGACTCTGTGCGTGTCTGCCGGAACGATTCGACGTGCTCACCCAGCAGGCACCGCAACTGGAACTCGCTGTGCTCGAGCGCCTCGCCGCGGGTGCGTATGCGCAGATGGATGCGGCGGTACGCGCGAGCGCCGTGCGCGGCGGCGGCTATCGACCGGTTTCACCCGTCCCGAGGGACATTTCCGAAGCATCGACCGTTGCATCTGCAACCGAGGAAGTCAGGAGAGCGCCGTGAGCAAGAAGAAGTCCGACGACACCGCTGGCATGGTCACCACCTTCGGATCCGGCAGCGCCCGCGCTACTGCGGATCTGATGCGCGTCACGATCTCCATCGAGACCCGGGCCAGCAAGGTCGCGCTCGCCTACGGCCAGGCCGGCGAGCGCGTCGCCGCCGTCACCGATTCACTGCGCTCCGATGGCGTTCCCGGCACCGATATCGCCACCAGCGGACTGTCGGTGCGCACCGAAACCGTCTGGCTCGAAGGCGGCGGCTCCAAGATCACCGGTTACGTCGCGACCACCGACCTCACCGTCGTGCTGCGTGAAATCGGCGAAACGGCTGATCCGGGCCCCGCCACGATCATCGCCAACTGTGTCGAGGCCGGTGGTGACGATGTCCGTCTCGGCGGCCTCAATCTCGGTTTCGCCGATCAGGAGAACCTGCTCATCCGGGCCCGCGATGCCGCATGGGACAACGCGCTCGCCAAGGCCGAGCAGTATGCGGGCCGCGCACGGCGCAGCCTCGGCGCGGTTCTCGAAATCACCGAGAACGCCACCGCTACCCCGCCCACCACACCCCGACTCATGGCCATGTCGGCCCCGATGAACGAGTCGTACGGCGGCGCTCCCGTTCCGGTCGAACTCGGCGAATCCGAAATCTCGGCGACCATCCGCGCGACCTGGCAGCTCGACTGATTGCAGCTAACCTAACGCTTGCTTGGGTATAGTGAGGACCTCATCGCGTCTGATTAGGGTCCCGCATGTCGTTCGTGCTCATCGAGAAACCGCGACCGCAGGTCGCGCTGGTCACACTCAACCGGCCGGAACGGATGAACGCGATGGCCTTCGATGTGATGATCCCGCTGCGCGAGGCCCTCGAAGCGGTCAGCGCCGATAACGAGGTACGAGTCGTGGTGCTCACCGGCGCGGGCGACGGCTTCTGCTCCGGCGCGGATCTGCAGAACGCGGGCCGGATTCCCAATACCGAGGGCCTGACCAAGACGAGCGTCGCGCGGCGCTCGATGGATCTGCTCAACGATGTGATGATCACGCTGCGACGAATGAACCAACCGGTCATCGGCGCGATCAACGGCGCGGCGATCGGCGGCGGATTCTGTCTCAGCGTCGCCGCCGATATCCGAATCGCGGGCGAGGACGCCTACTTTCGTGCGGCGGGCATCAATAACGGCCTCACCTCAGCGGAATTGGGCATCAGCTATCTGCTGCCGCGCGCTATCGGCGCATCCCGTGCCTTCGAAATCATGCTGTCCGGGCGAGATGTCGACGCGGTCGAGGCCGAACGCATCGGTCTCGTCTCGCGCGTCGTGCCCACCGCCGAACTTCTCGACACCTGCTATGACCTGGCCGAGCGGATCATCAGTTTCAGCCGGGTCGGCACCGAGCTCACCAAACGCATGCTGTGGAGCGGTATGGAGGCAGGCGGTTTCGAATCCCATATGCAGCACGAGGGCATGTCCCAGCTCTATGTCCGCCTCACCACCGAGAATTTCGACGAGGCCATCCGGGCGCGGCGCGACCGTCGGCCACCGGTGTACGAAGACTGACCTTCACGAGCGCCGATCGATGCCCTTGACCAGCAGCGTCACCGTATCCGAGCCCGCATGTCGGTCCTTCGAGATCTCCTGGTACTCAGGGGAATCCGCCCACTCACGAAACGACGGCTCGTCCGGGAACGACATCAGCACGACCTTCTCGCGATCCGAATCGCCCTCGATCACCTGCGGGGATTCGTCGGAGGCAAGCAGGGTGCCGGAGTAGCGGGTGAACACCTCGAGGAAGCGTGCACGGTAGCGATCGTAGGCGGCGCGATCGGTGAACGTCAGCTGTGCGACGACGTACACGGTCATGGTGCGACTCTAAGCCGCGCGCGTTACAGGTCTCAACGCTCCAATAGGGCGAGGCATTCGACATGATGGGTGGCGGGGAACGCATCGAAGGCGCGCAGATCGGCGAGGTGGTAGCCCGCCGATTGGTAGAGGCCGAGGTCGCGGGCGAATGAGGCCGGATCGCAACCGATGTGGATGATGCGCGACGGGCCGCTGGTGGTCACGGCGGTGACGACCTCCTTGCCCGCGCCCGCGCGAGGTGGATCCAGGACGACCACCTCCGGGGCGGCGCTGCTGGCATGTTCGGCCAGCCAGTGTTCGACGCGCTGGGCGCGCAGGTCCAACCAGGACAGATCGCGCAGCGCGGCATTGCCGTCGGCGACCGCGGACCGCGTCGATTCCACCGCGAGCACCGAACCGGTCCGACCGACCTGTCCGGCCAACCGGGCCGCGAAAACCCCGACGCCGCTGTACAGATCCCACGCCCGCTCCCCGGGACCGAGCCCGGCCCACCCGGCGACCACATCCGAATAACATTGCGCCGCACCACGATGCGCCTGCCAGAACCCGGTCGCCGCCAGCTCCCACCGACGCCCGGCCACGTATTCGACCGTCCGACCGCTACCTCCCATCACCCACTCGTCCCGGGCCGCATGCGTCGCCGCCCGCCGCGCCGCCGCCCGCCGCCGTTCGTCGCCGAGTCCACGTGCACCGGCACGCGGCCCAGGTCCCCGCTCGGCGGTACGACGTTTCCCCGCGCGCCGATCTGTCTCCCGCCTGCCACGCCGATCCTCACCGCGCGCCGAGGGCCGTTCACCCCCATGCTCAGCTGGTCCCGCAACCGCCGACGGAGCCAACTCGACGATGTGCCGCATCCCGTCGCCGTCCACCGCGACCACCAGATCCGCACCGGGCGTCCACATTCGGTCCGCGATACCGTCCATCGCGCCCGAAACCGGTTGGGGGCAGCGCAGATCGGCGATCACCTCGGTACTGCGATACCCGTGCACTCCGGCTCGGCCCGCGGCGTCGACGGCCAGCCGGACGCGGCTGCGCCAACCGCCGGTGGCGTCGGCCGTATATCCGGCGATCGGCTCCACGGTGATATCGCGTTCGATTCCGGCGATGCGGCGCAACTGCTCCGCGACCACCGCCGCCTTCAGCGCCCGCTGCGCGGCGGGGGTGGCGAAGGAAAAATCGCAGCAGCCCGCGCCACCGGGACCGGAGACGGGGCAGGTAGCGGGGACGCGATCCGGGGATGCCTGCAGAATCTCGATCGCATCGGCCCGGCAGAACGAACCCCCGCGATCCTCGGTGACCCGCACTCGAACCAGTTCATCAGGCAGCCCGTGTCGTACGAACACAACCCGGCCCTCGTGCCGGGCGACACAGAACCCGCCGTGCCCGGGTGGTCCGAGCCGGACCTCGAAGGTGTTCGAACGCCAGTCGGTCACCCTCGGTCCTCGTACCCACGCCGCACCGCACCCGGGGCGTTCACCACGCCCGCCTGCCTGGCCTTCGCGGACGACGTCAACTGCCACGGCACACTCGTCACCATGACTCCGGGCTCGAACAGCAATCGGCCCTTGAGCCGCAACGCGCTCTGGTTGTGCAGAATCTGCTCCCACCAGTGTCCGACAACGTATTCCGGAATGAATACGGTCACCACATCGCGCGGCGAATCGCGCCGCACCCGCTTGACGTAATCCAATACCGGCTTGGTGATTTCGCGATAGGGCGATTCGATCACCTTGAGCGGCACCGTGATATCGCTGCGCTCCCATTCCCGCACCAGCGACCTGGTATCGGCCTCGTCGACGTTCACCGTCACCGCCTCCAAGGTATCGGGGCGGGTCGCGCGCGCGTAGGCCAGCGCCCGGCGCGTCGGCAGATGCAGTTTGGACACCAGCACAATCGAATGCGACCGACTCGGCAGCACGCCGTCCCACTCCTGCTCATCGAGTTCGCGGGAAACCGAATCATAGTGCCGCCGAATGAGTTTCATCACAATAAAGATCGACACCATGGTGCAGATCGCGATCCAGGCACCGGCGAAGAACTTGGTGATCAACACGATGACCAGCACCGTCCCGGTGGCGCTGAGCCCGATCGCGTTGATCACTCGGGACCGCTTCATCCGCGCCCGCTGCGCGGGATCGGTTTCGGTGCGCAACAGCCGGGTCCAGTGTCGCAGCATGCCGGTCTGGCTGAGCACGAACGAGACGAACACCCCGACGATGTAGAGCTGGATGAGCTTGGTCACCTCGGCACCGAACACCACGACGAATGCGACGGCCGCGCCCGAGAGGAACAGAATGCCGTTGCTGAACGCCAACCGGTCGCCGCGAGTATGCAACTGCCGCGGCAGGTAACGATCCTGCGCCAGAATCGAACCCAGCACCGGGAAGCCGTTGAACGCGGTATTCGCCGCGAGCACGAGGATCAGCGCGGTCACCGTGGTGATGAAGAAGAAGCCGAGCGGGAAGCCGTGGAATACGGTCTCTGCCAGCTGTGCGATCAGCGTCTTCTGGTGGTAGTCCGCGGGCGCGCCGATCAACTCGGATTCGTTGTGCGCGTACACGATCCCGATCTTCTGGGCCAGCACGATAATGCCCAGCAGCAGTGCGATCGCGATGCTGCCGAGCATCAGCAGCGTGGTCGCGGCATTGCGCGACTTGGGTTTCCGGAATGCGGGCACGCCATTGCTGATCGCCTCCACGCCGGTCAGCGCGGCACAGCCGGAGGAGAACGCCCGCGCGATCAGGAATGTGAACGCGAGTCCGTATAGGTGCTCGTCCTCGGCATTGAGCTGGAAGCCGGCCGATTCGGCGCGCAGGTCGTCGCCGAGTACGAAGATGCGGAACAGGCCCCAGCCGAGCATCGCGAACATGCCGACGATGAAGGCGTAGGTCGGAATCGCGAAGGCAACACCCGATTCCCGGATGCCGCGCAGATTGATCGATGTCAGCACCACGATGGCGACCACCGCGAACAACACCTTGTGCGTGGCGACGAACGGAATCGCCGACCCGATATTCGACGCCGCCGAGGAGATCGATACCGCCACCGTGAGCACATAATCGACCAGCAGCGCACTGCCGACGGTAAGCCCGGCATTGGGCCCGAGATTGGTGGTGGCGACCTCGTAGTCACCGCCGCCGGAGGGATAGGCGTGCACATTCTGCCGATAGCTGGCCACCACCACCGCCATCACGAATGCGACGGCCAGACCCACCCAGGGCGCATAGACGTAGGCAGAAATACCTGCCACCGAAAGGACGAGGAAGATTTCCTCCGGAGCGTAGGCCACCGAGGACATCGCATCGGAGGCGAACACCGGAAGCGCGATTCGCTTCGGCAGCAGGGTATGGCCCAGCGCATCGCTACGGAAAGGCCTGCCCAGCAGCACACGTTTGGCTGCCGTCGTCAACTTGGACACTGGAGCGAGCATAGATCCCCGCAGGATGGAGCGCTCCCTCGGCCGGTTCGCGTCGTATGTTTGGTTGACGGGCGGAGGGGAAATTGGGCCATGGAAACATCTGGCGGGTACGGTTCGATGCCGAGGTAAGCAAACCGAACGCCCTGCGGCGTGAGCTCAGGGCCGGAGGAGGAAGCTTGCGTAACCACGTAGGGCCCGCGAGCGCCGCCAATTGAACACAGTTTCCAGGAACGAGGTTGCGGTGTACGTAGTGATCATGGGTTGCGGACGGGTCGGCTCATCGCTGGCACGCGCCCTGGTCCGGGTCGGCCACGAGGTCACCGTGATCGATCGGGACCCCAGCGCCTTCCTGCGCCTCGGCGAAGACTTTCCTGGCGAGCGGGTGGTCGGCGTCGGTTTCGACCGGGATGTGCTGACCCGCGCGGGAATCGAGCGGGCCGACGCCTTCGCCGCGGTCTCCTCCGGCGACAACTCCAACATCATCTCCGCGCGGGTGGCCCGGGAAATGTTCGGCGTGCAGCGCGTGGTCGCGCGCATCTACGATGCCAAACGCGCCGCCGTCTACGAGCGCCTGGGCATCCCGACCATCGCCACCGTGCCGTGGACCACCGACCGCTTCCTCACCACGCTGATCGGCGACGGCGGCACTACCACCTGGCGCGATCCGACGGGCACCGTGGCGGTAGCCCAGTTGCCGCTGCACGAGGAGTGGTACGGGCGCACCGTGCGCGATCTGGAGAGCAATGTGGGCGCCAGGGTGGCCTTCATCATCCGGTTCGGTCAGGGCCTGCTCCCCGAGAGCAAGACCGTGGTCCAAGCCGACGACATCGTCTATGTCGCAGCCACCTCCGGCTCCGTCGGCGAGGCCGTCGCCTTGGCCGGTAAGCCCCCAGCAAGCGAGGACTGAACATGAAAGTGGCGATCGCCGGAGCCGGCGCCGTCGGCCGATCGATAGCCAGGGAGCTATTGCGCGGCGGCCATCGGGTGATGCTGCTCGAGCGCCAGCTCGACCACATCGACCCCGCCGCCATCCCGGATGCCGTCTGGGTCCATGCCGACGCGTGCGAACTCGCACTACTGGAGGACGCCGGTCTGCAGACCTACGAAGTGGTCATCGCCGCCACCGGCGACGATAAGGCGAATCTGGTGCACAGCCTGCTCGCCAAGACCGAATTCGGCGTGCGCCGGGTGGTGGCGCGGGTCAACGATCCGCGCAACGAATGGCTCTTCGACGCGTCCTGGGGCATCGATGTCGCGGTGTCGACACCGCGGCTGCTGGCCTCGCTGGTGGAAGAGGCGGTATCGGTCGGCGATCTGGTCCGGTTGATGACGCTGCGGCAGGGGCAAGCCAATCTGGTCGAGATCACCCTGCCCAGCGATACCGCCTTGGCGGGCAAGCCGGTCCGCACGCTCACCCTGCCGCGCGACGCCGCCCTGGTGACGATTCTGCGTGGCGGCCGAGTGATCGTGCCGCAGCCCGACGACCCCTTCGAGGGCGATGACGAGCTGTTGTTCGTGACCTCCGTGGAGGCCGAGGAAGACCTGCGGGTGGCGCTGGCCACGCACGGCATCAAACCCTGACTCCCCGACAAGGCTGACACGATCAGCGCCTTTACCGACCTCAGGCTGCGGCCGCGAGCTCCGCGCGCAGCTTGTTGAGCGCGCGATGCTGCATCACTCGAACCACGCCGGGACTGGTGCCAATGGCCTCGGCGGTCTGCGCCGCGGTCCAGCCGAGCACGATCCGCATCACCAGGACCTCACGATGCGCGGGCGCCAGGATCTTCATCAATTCCCGGGTGGCCTCACGACGTTCGGACGCGATCGCCCACTCCTCCGGACCGGCTGCGGTCGACGCCCTATCGGGCACGTGGTCGACCGGGTACATCGGGTGCAGCTGCGAACGCCGGAACGCGTCGGCTACCTTATTGGCCGCGATGCCGTAGACGAAGGCCAGAAACGACTTGCCCTGATCACGATAGCGCGGGATGGCGTTGACGGTGGCCAACAGGATCTCCTGCACCACATCGTCGGCCGTGACGTGCAGATGCGCGGTATTGCCAAGGCGCGCACCGCAATACCGGCGCACGAGCGGGTGGACCAGCCGGATGATCTCGGAGACCGCCGAACGGTCGCCCGCGGCCGCCGGAGCGATCAACTTTTCCAGTTCACCCGATACCCGACGGCTCTCCGACAGGGCCGGGTTGTGGTGGGCTTGGTTCTTCGACAGTGTCGCAATGTTGTGCTCGGTAGCCAACGTCCGAGTCCTTCCTCGCCGATCGTGCATTTTTTGCTTGCACTGATCGTCTGATGAACTCGGTCGCCCAACCAGGCACCCCAGGGTGCGTACTCCCCCACCTCCGGCTGCGATTCGTTAACACCCCAGCGAAATTGGGGCCGGAATTCCTAGGCCGTTTCGGCGGCCGCACCCCGGCTCACCGGCAGATGTCCGGCCCGGCGCACAGCCCACACCGTGACGGCCAGCGCGACGGCGGTCAGCGGCCAGCCCATCGCGATGCGCGCGAAGGCCAGCCAGCCGGTGCGATCGGTGTCGTAGAGCTGGGACTGCACCAGGTAGCGCGCGCCGAATACGATCACCCAGGTGGTGGTCGCGAGGTCGTAGAGGCGCACGATGCGGCGGTCGGACCGCCATTCGGTGCCGTGGCCGTTGAGCACCCCCCAGATCACGCCGACCAGCGGCCAGCGCACCAGCATCGAAACCAGGAACACCCCGGCGTACACCAGGCTGGTGTAGATGCCGAACAGGAAGAAGCCTTTCGCCTCACCCATGCGGTAGGCGATCAACGCGCAGATGCCGACCCCGAGGAAGCCTGAGATCGCCGGCTGGATCGGACTGCGCCGCACCAGCCGCCACACCAGAATCGCGGCGGCCACGCCGAGTGCGGACCAGATCGCCGCAGTGAGCCCGGCGAAGGTGTTCACGGGCACGAAGACCAGCACCGGCAAGGTCGAGTAGATCAGGCCGCTGAAGCCGCCCAGCTGCTCGAGGAGGGTTTGTTCGGCCTCTTCGGTTTCGGCGTCTACGGAGCGATCTACGACGTCGGACGGGCCCTTGTCGATCGGCTCACGACCTGCGGTGTGGATCTCGGCGGCGTTCTCGTTGCTCGATGGCATACGTCAGCTGTTCTCACGCAATTCGTAGTAGGGGTTGTAGATCACCTTACGACCATCCCGGTCACCCACTCGACCGCGGACGAGGATCTTGCGGCCCGGTTCGATACCGGGAATGCGGCGGCGGCCGATCCACACCAGACTGATGGCATCGGTGCCATCGAAGAATTCTGCCTGAACACTGGCACCGACGGACTTCGGACACGCCTCGACGCTGCGTAGTCGGCCGAGCATGGTCGCCTCGTCACCGCGCTGACAGTCCGAGGCCCGGCAGGCACCCGACGCATCGGCCGATTCGGCGAGTTCCTCGGCGTCCAACTGATCGATATCCTCGGTCAGCCTGCGGCTCAGACGGCGAAAATAACCTGAGGCGGCTGATGACATTTGACGCTCTCCTGCATGGAGCAAGACGACGTGGGTCACACGCCATCGTGGTTGTTCCGGTGACGACCGGCTTAAGGCCGTATACCCGCCACTGTAGATGGGCAACCCTCCCCCCGCTACGCTCGGACCGGTGTTCGACTCCCCACATTTCGCGCCGGACCGCAGCGGCCCCGCCCCGATCGCCGTGGCGTTGCCGGGAACCGGATCGGATGCCGACTTCGCCCGCCGCGCCTTCGGACTGGCTTGTGCGGCACGCGGAATCGAATTCATCGCCGTCGAACCCGACCCGTCCGGCGTGGTTGCCGGGTACCGTGCGGCGCTCGATCAGGCCGCCATGCGCGGGCCGATTCTGGCCACCGGGATCTCCCTCGGCGCGGCGGTCGCGCTCGAATGGGCGGCTGAACATCCCGAGGCAGCAAGCGGCGTAGTGGCGGCGCTACCGGCCTGGACCGGCCCCGATACCGCCGCGTGCCCGGCCGCGCTCAGCGCCGCCGCCACCGCGGCCCAGTTGCGTACGGACGGGCTCGACGCGGTGGTCGAACGCATGCGCGCGAGCAGCCCGCGTTGGCTCGCCGACGCGCTCACTCAGTCCTGGCATTCGCAGTGGCCGCGGCTGCCCGAGGCGCTGCAAGAGGCCGCCGACTACAAGTGGCCCGACGCGGAACGGCTCGGCACTGTCGAGGTACCCGTCGCCATCGTCACCGCCGTCGACGATCCGGTGCATCCGCTGTCGGTCGCCGAAGAATGGGCCGAGCTGATCCCGCACGCCGAATTGATCCGGATCACCCTCGATGAACTCGGCGCGAATCCCGCGATCCTCGGAAACGCGGGACTCGCGGCGTTCTAGTTCAGTCCGAGCTGCTGCATGGCCGAGCCGTCCGCGCCGCGGCGCGGTTCATTCGGCATGCGCGGCGGGACCAGCGGCTGTGGTGTGGGCTGGACCGCGGCCTGCTGTGCGGCCATTGCCTGCTGCTGGGCCTCCACCTGCGCCTGATGCGCGGCGGCCAGCTGCTCGGCCAGCTCCGGTGGCAGCACGACGGCCAACGGCTCGCGCACCGGCATCGGCTCGTCGCCACGCCGAATCACGGTTTCGGTCAAGATCGCTCGCGCGGCCCGCACCAGCGGCGCACCGTCATCGGCGGCGCCCTGCGGCCCCGCGGCCACCAGCCGCACCATCCACCGCGGACCGTCCACCCCGATGAAGCGCAGATCCGCGCCCTCGGTGATGGCGAGCAGTTCCCGGCCCCACGGTCCGGTCTCCACGGCGACCCTGGCGCCGTCCTTGCGTAGCGACTCGGCGAGATCGGCTGCCACCGAACGCCATTGGCCCGCTGACTTGGGTGCGGCGTAGGCCGCGACGGTGATCCGACCGTGTTCGGTCGCCAGGTGCACCGCCTGCGGCGTGCCGTCCGGGGTCATCTCGACCTGCAATTGGCCGCCCGGCGGCACCGGCAGGATCACCGAACCCAGATCGAGGCGCTGATCGGTGACATTGTCCAACAGCTCGGCCACTTCGTCGTAGTCGTAGGGGCCGGATTTGGGCATTTCCACGACGTCGTCATCGTCGTAGTCGGCCTCGTCGTAGTCGGCCTCGTCGTAGTCGGCCTCGTCGTACTCGGGCTCGCCGTACTCGGGTTCGTCGTGGTAGTGCGCTGCGACGTACTCGGCCGGGACGATCGGATTCTCGTCGGTGATCGGATCGATGATGGGATTCTCATCGGTGATCGGCTCATCGTCGTAATCCGCGTCGCCGTAGGCGCGGTACTCATCGGCGTATTCGTCGTTGTAGCGGTCCTCGACGTATTCGTCACGTCCGCCGGACTTGCGTCTCTTTCCGAACATTCTCGTCATGCCTCCTTGCCGAGAGTGCCCGCCTCGTCGGCCGACGCGGCCAGACTCGCGTGGCCACCGCTCGACCCGTAACCGCCCGCACCCCGCGTGGTGTCATCGAGTGCCTCGACCTCCACGAAATCGACCAGTTCCACCCGCTGCACCAGCAGCTGCGCGATCCGATCACCGCGACGCAGTTCGATCGGGGTGCGCGGATCGTGATTGATCAGGCACACCTTGATTTCACCTCGATAGCCCGCATCTACGGTGCCCGGCGTATTCACCACGGACAGACCGGTTTTCGCGGCGAGTCCGGACCTGGGATGGATCAGGCCGACCGTGCCGACCGGCAGCGCCACCGCGACACCGGTGCCGACCAGCACACGCTCCCCCGGCTCGATGATGACGTCCTCCGTAGTGCACAGGTCCACGCCCGCGTCTCCGTGGTGAGCACGCGTTGGCACGGGGATGCCGGGATCAAGCCGCAGCAAAGGTATGGGTGAAAGGGCGCTCATGACCGCGCCTCGCTGACGCTCGGCTCCGTCATGACCGCCCGGGCTGCGGTGTTCAATATTCGCTCGCTGCGCTCGCTCACGTTGTCCGAGCCTACGCGTAAGCCCTCGACCTCCGTGAATTAGTGTTGAGTCGTGTCGGACCAGCCCAACCCAGTGCCTATGGACGAACAACAGCGGAGCTTCGAGCCCTATCGCGAGCGCCTCTGGGTGCCGCTGTGGTGGTGGCCGATCGCGTTCGCCATCGCCGGGTTGCTGGCCGCCGAAATCCATATGGGCGCACCGGGCCTGCGCGCCTGGTTGCCCTACGCGTTGCTGTTTCCGGTGCCGGTGTGGGTGCTGTTGTGGCTGAGCCGCCATCGGGTGGAAGTCGCCCGGGAAGCCTCCGGTATCCGCGAACTCCGCGCCGATCGCGCGCATCTGCCGGTGAACTTCGTGGCCAGATCGGCCACGGTGGCCCCCACCGCCAAGAGTGCGGCGCTGGGCCGCCAACTCGACCCCGCCGCCTATGTCCAACATCGGCCTTGGGTGGGGCCGATGGTGCTACTTGTACTCGACGACCCGGACGATCCGACGCCGTACTGGCTGATCAGTACGCGACGGCCGGACCGGGTCTTGGCCGCGCTTGGCATACCTGGCTGAAGCCGGGCGTGCCGAGCGCGGGCTGACCATTGATCTCGGCTGGAGATCAGATCTCGCGCCGCAGATCAGGCTGCGCAGTCCATGCAGATCAGCTGACCGCCACTCTCACTGGCCAGCCTGCTCCGGTGATGGACCAGGAAACAGCTGGAACAGGTGAACTCGTCGGCCTGCTTCGGGATCACCCGAACTGTCAGGACTTCCTCGGACAAGTCCGCGCCGGGAAGCTCGAACGACTCCGCGGTATCGGATTCGTCGATATCCACGACGGCGGACTGTGCCTCGTTGCGACGAGCCTTCAGCTCCTCCAGCGAATCTTCCGACACTTCGTCGGATTCAGTGCGCCTCGGTGCGTCATAGTCGGTTGCCATGTCGTCTTCCCCTCGTCCTTACTCCGTATATCCCGGACCGGGCCACTCACACCGATTCCCTCGAATCGGAATGACCAGCACCGCCCCGCCGGTGGTGCACGTCACACGTACACCGGTCCCCTATCAGGGCGGATCATGCGGACCCACCTTTGATAGCGCTCGGTAAACGCAGGACATGCCCTTCTTGTTCCCGCGACCGACCACCGATTTGGGCTGCGATGTTTCGATCTGGGCCGCCAGACAATAGCGGACGCCAGAGCAAAAGTCGCAATCAAAACACAGACGATTCGAAACTGAGGGGTAATCGACATCAACCGTGAACTCGCCGAGACCTTACGCACCGCATTCACACCCAGCTCGCCCGGCCCGCCGTCGCCCTGGCGCGGACACATTTTCGTAGAGTATGCCCGTGGTTTCACTCATCACCGAAGGCAGCGCAACGGATCGAACGGGTCAACCCTTCCTCCGGCGACGCAACCAGCCATGGTTGATCTTGGTCGGCGTCCTACTCCTGATCTGCACCGTGGTGTGGATCAAGGCCCTGACCACCGAGGACAGCAGCGGAACCGCGATGGCGTGCAATTCGCCGAGCCCGGCTACCGACGCGAAGTCGCCCCAACCCGCCCCGATGGGGCAGCGGGTCGGCCAGTCGCGGCTGACCGACGTCGAACCGGCTGCGCTGGCCTCGTCGAAGGTCCGCGTGCTGAACGCGAACAACAAGAGCGGGCAGGCCTCGCACATCGCCTCGGCGCTCGGCGACCTCGGCTTCGCGAGCGGGCCGGGGCAGCAGTTCGGTAACGATCCGGTCTATGTCAACGGCGACCTGAACTGCACTGGCCAGATCCGCTTCGGTGTGAACGGCCGACCGGCCGCCGCCTCGGTTCAGCTGGTCGCGCCGTGCGCCGAGCTGATCGAGGATCAGCGCAACGACGACACGGTGGACCTGGTGCTCGGTTCGGTATTCGGCGAGTCGCTGCGGCCGAGCCCGGACGCCGAGGAAGTGCTGAAATCGCTGAAGAATCCTGCCCCGGGCGGATCGACGTCCATCGATCCCAAACTGCTGTCCGCGGCACGCACGGCACGCTGCTGACCTCGCCTGACCGACCTTCATCGCCCCGGTGTGCCGCTTCGGCAGACCGGGGCGATCCGTTTCAGGCGTCCGGAATCGCGGTTGTCGCGCCGACGCGTTCGAGCAGTTCGGTCAATTCGTTCGCGACACCCGGTGCGGCGGCGACGACCAACTCACCTGCCGTACCCGGGCTGGTCGCCGCGGGCAAGCGCAGCTGCGCACCCGCCTCGGCGGCGATCAACGCGCCCGCGGCCCAGTCCCAGGCGTTGAGTCCGTGTTCGTAGTACGCGTCTATGCGACCCTCGGCGACGAAGCACAGATCCAGTGCCGCCGCGCCGAGGCGACGGATATCGCGGATCTGCGGCAGGATCTGCGCGACCAGTTCCGCCTGCTTGGCCCTGCGGTGCTTGCCGTAGGCGAATCCGGTGGCCACCAAGGCCATCGACGCCGATCGCACCGGTGTGCAGCGCAGATGTTCCACCGCGCCGTCACCGGTCACCTTCGTGGCTCCCATCCGCACCGCGGCGCTATAGGTCGCGGCCCGCGCGACATCGACCACCGCACCGGCGATGGGCTGTCCGGCGCGCACCGCGGCCACCGAAATCGCGTAGCCCGGAATGCCGTACAGGAAGTTCACGGTGCCGTCGATCGGGTCGACCACCCAGTGCACGGTGTCCTCGTCACCGCCGGCCAGGCTGCCGCCGCCCTCCTCACCGAGGATCGGATCACCGGGGCGCGCTTCGGCGAGCAGGCGCCGGATCAGCTCCTCGGTCTCGGTATCGACGATGGTCACCGGGTCGGTAGGGTGGCCTTTGGTCTGCACGGCACCGTCGCGCGCACCCTCCGGACCGAATATCTCGGGGCGGCGCGAGCGCACATGCGCGGCCGCGGTTTCGGCGAGTTGGACCGCGATCCGACGCAATTCGGCAACATCCTCGGATGGCGTCGCGGTCGGTCGGTCGGTAACTGACGCTCTGGTCTCCGGCATGCCCCCATGCCATCACAGATCCTCGGCGAACGGGAACCGATACCCGCCCATTACTCTTGTCGTGCACGACACAACGCCGTCGTCGGGCACATCGCCGCATGCTCCGCGACCAGCCGGTGGTGAGCTCCTGTGCGGCGGCGCGTTCATCACATCGGCCAGCACAGGGAACGAGGGAACGTCATGTCCGCTCGGGGGCACGCATTCGGTATCGATATCGGTGGCAGCGGCGTCAAGGGCGCCGCGGTGGATCTGACCACCGGAGCATTGGTCCACGAGCGGATAAAGATTCTGACACCGCATCCCTCGACACCGCAGGCGGTCGCCGACGCTGTCGCCAAACTGGTCGCCCAGGCCGATTGGGAGGGCCCGGTCGGCATCACACTGCCCTCGGTCGTGCTAGGGGGCGTCGCGCAGACGGCCGCCAATATCGATAAGGCGTGGATCGGTACCGACGCGCGGGCGCTGTTCTCCACCGCGCTCGACGGTCGTGCCGTCACCGTGCTCAACGACGCCGACGCGGCCGGTCTGGCCGAAGATCACTACGGCGCGGCAAAGGATTTCGACGGCCTGGTGCTGCTGCTGACCTTCGGCACCGGCATCGGCTCGGCGCTGCTGTTCCACGGCACGCTGGTGCCCAATACCGAACTCGGCCATCTGGAGATCGGCGGTATGGAGACCGAACATCGCGCCGCCGCCTCGATCAAGGATCGCGACGGCCTGACCTACGAGCAGTGGGCCGCACAGGTCAGCATTGTGCTCAGCGGGCTGGAGAATTTGTTCTGGCCGAAGGTCTTCGTCGCAGGTGGGGGCATCAGTCGAGATGCCGAGCAATGGATTCCGTTGCTCACCAACCGAACCCCCGTGATTCCCGCGCGGCTGGAGAACACCGCGGGCATCGTCGGCGCGGCCATGGCGATCGATGCCGGCATCGCGCCGTAGACGCGCGGAGGGTATGGCATTAGCCGTTGCCGGGATCGTGCCGTAGGTACCCTGGTTCGATCGTTACAATGGAACGTACTCCGGCCGCGAGCCGGAAACCCCAGACCCGGCGCTCAGCCGGTGAAACCCGACAGACCGCTCCGCCGGAACACCACTCTGGCGTGACGCCGCACGAGACCGTCACGAAAGGGCGTACGTGGTAGCCACGACCCGTCAGACCGCCGAATCGGCCGACGCCGACTCCGCAGATGTAACCGAAGCACGGCCGGTCCGCAAGGCTGCCGCGAAGAAGGCTCCGGCCAAGAAGGCCGCCGCCAAGAAGGCCCCGGCCAAGAAGGCCGCCGCCGCGAAGGCGACGAAGGGCCCAGCCAAGAAAGCCGGACCGAAGAAGGCCGGTCCGGAGGGCGAACCCGGCGACGAGAACGCCGAGACCGAGGATCTGGATCTGGAGGATCTCGGCGATCTCGAGGTGTCCGAGGACGATCTCGCCGATGAGGCCGAGGAACTCGTCGAGGAAGTCGCCGAGGGGGTCGAGGAGGGCGAGGCCGACGAACCGTCCGCCGCGGACAAGGCCTCCGGCGACTTCGTCTGGGACGAGGAGGAATCCGAGGCGCTGCGCCAGGCCCGCAAGGATGCCGAGCTCACCGCATCGGCCGACTCCGTGCGTGCCTACCTCAAGCAGATCGGCAAGGTCGCACTGCTCAACGCCGAAGAGGAGGTCGAACTCGCCAAGCGGATCGAGGCCGGACTCTATGCGGCGGAGAAGGTGCGCGAATTCGCCGAGCAGGGTGAAAAGCTGCCGGTCGCTATGCGCCGCGACTACACCTGGATCGTGCGCGACGGCAACCGTGCGAAAAACCACCTGCTGGAAGCCAACCTGCGTCTGGTGGTCTCGTTGGCCAAGCGCTACACCGGTCGCGGTATGGCATTCCTGGACCTGATCCAGGAGGGCAACCTCGGTCTGATCCGCGCGGTGGAGAAGTTCGACTACACCAAGGGCTACAAATTCTCCACGTACGCCACCTGGTGGATCCGGCAGGCCATCACCCGCGCCATGGCCGATCAGGCCCGCACCATCCGCATCCCGGTGCATATGGTCGAGGTCATCAATAAGCTCGGCCGCATCCAGCGCGAGCTGCTTCAGGATCTGGGCCGCGAGCCCACCCCGGAGGAGCTGGCCAAGGAAATGGACATCACGCCGGAGAAGGTCCTCGAGATCCAGCAATACGCGCGTGAGCCCATCTCGCTGGATCAGACCATCGGCGATGAGGGCGACAGCCAGCTCGGCGACTTCATCGAGGACTCCGAGGCCGTCGTCGCGGTGGACGCGGTGAGCTTCACGCTGCTGCAGGATCAGCTGCAGTCGGTGCTGGAGACGCTGTCCGAGCGCGAGGCGGGCGTGGTCCGGCTGCGCTTCGGCCTGACCGACGGTCAGCCGCGCACCCTCGACGAGATCGGCCAGGTGTACGGGGTCACCCGTGAGCGCATCCGGCAGATCGAGTCGAAGACCATGAGCAAGCTGCGCCACCCGAGCCGCTCACAAGTCCTGCGCGACTACCTCGACTAGTTCGTTCTGCTCGATTTTCGCCAAGCGCCCGCGCCCCACAGCGCGGGCGCTTTGCTTTTCGCACCCGGCCTCCTTGTCGTCGTATCGACCGGCAACTCTGCCCGCATTCAACCCGCCTGCGACCCGGCTACCGTCGAATCAGACTGTGCCCATTGCGGTTTTCCACACTATTGAGCCGAACTGCTTCTGCCACAGAATCTTTCGGCGTTCTGCGGGGCAATCGATCAGCCATGTAGCGGCAACCGAGACAGCGTCCGTTCCGCTAACCAATTCGGGTTTCAATCAAACCTAAAAGTGACCGAAACCACTTCTGCTAACCCAAATTTCGGCCCCCGTTGGTTCGATCGCTGTCGTATCGTCTGACCCTCTGTTGTTTCAATCGCCGATGTTGTTCTTCGGCAGTGGGGGCGTGCGTGCTCGATATCTACCATTTCAGTTACGGTCTGCTGACCCCGCTGCTGGCCTACACCATGTCGGTGACCGGATGCCTGCTCGGCTTGCAGTGCGCCGCGCGCGGCCGCACCGGCAAGGACCGGATCGGCTGGCTGCTCGGCGCGGCCGTCGCCATCGGCGGCACCGGCATCTGGGTTATGCATTTCATTGCGATGCTGGGCTTTTCGATCCGCGGCAGCGAAATACGGTTCGACATTCCACTCACTCTGCTGAGCGCGATCACCGCGGTCGCCGTGGTCGGCATCGGACTTTTCATCGTCGTCAAACCCGAACCGTCGCTGCTCGGCCTGCTGGCCGGCGGTGCGGTCACCGGATTCGGCGTCGCGGCTATGCATTACATGGGCATGTACGCGATGAAGTCGAATGCGATGATCAGCTATGACATGCGCCGCGTCGGGTTGTCGGTGGTCATCGCGGTGGCCGCGGCGACAGTTGCGCTCTGGTTCACGTTGCGGGTCAAGGGATTTCCCGCGACCGTCGGCGCCGGACTGATCATGGGCGTGGCGGTCTGCGGTATGCACTACACCGGGATGTCGGCGATGCACGCGCACACCGGAAATACCCAGACGCCCGATGGAGCCGGCGCCATGGACCTGATCGCACCGCTGATCGTGGTGGCCAGTGTGGTGACCATGCTGCTGCTTATCAGCGTCAGCCTGACCGAGATCGACCGTAATATCGAACTGCCGCCGCTGCGCATCGCACCGCGCGCCAAACTCGATCCGCTACCGCCGCTGCCGCCGGTGGAGTCGGAGATAATGCCGTCGGCGACCGCGTACTGGCCGACGCGGACCGAGGTGCCGCGCCACTGAGCCTATCGAAATCGCCTGTGCGACATGCCCTCCGGGCTGAGCGGACTCAGTCCCTGGTCGGCCAGTAGCGCGTCGAGCGCGGTCCGCGCGCACCGTCGTATGCCGGATCGTCGACATCGGTGATGCCGATATGCAATAGCAGCATCATGGTTACCATGCCGACGCCGACCGTCAGCGGAGTCAGCAATTGGGTCGCGCCCGCGCCCGTGGGCGAGTGCATATGGTGGCCGTCCTGCACATGCATCGCGAACATGCCGGTGTAGTGCATGCCGCAGACCGCGACGCCCATGACCAGTGCCGCGCCGATGGTGGCGAGGGTGCCGCGAATATGCAGCGCGAACCACAGTGCCGCCGTCGCGGCGATCACCGCGATCACCATGGACAGCAACACGATTCGTCCGTCGTATTCGATGACCGCATCGGATTTCATCGCATACATGCCGGAATAGTGCATGGCGCCGACGCCTACACCGGTGATCGCACCGCCGATGTACAGCGCCACCGGCGCCAAGCCCGGCATCTGCGCGACCCGTAAGCCGATCCACACCACCACCATCGCGATCACCGCGCTGAGCAGGGTGATCGGCACGTCGTAGCGGATCGAGGCGCCGTGGATCGAAAAGCCCAGCATGGCAATGAAATGCATGACCCAGATACCGGTGCCGCCGATGGCGACCGCCGCGGCGACGAGCCATCCGGCGTGTCCGCTACCGGCCCGCGCTCGGACCACGCACCGCAGCCCTAGCAATGATCCGGTGAATGACATCAGATAGGCCACAACCGGCGTGAGCAACCCGTGGCTGAAGTGGTTGATTTCCAGCACGCGAACTCCCTCGTTGGGCAGACCTCGGCCACTATCTCGACAGCGCGAGCCCGCCCGCTTGTACAAACCAGCAGGTAGGCGATTTACAGTACTACCGTCCGCTAAATTTGTCATGGGATGAATCCGGTCAGTAAGACGGCGCCCGCTACTCGGCGGTGACCATACATACCGCACGGTTCCTCGCCCCCGAATCTTGTAGATTGCCGCTTCCGGCAATCGATCAGCACCGATATTGCTGGGACACAATGCATCTCGCGAATACGACAGTCCACGGCGGGCGTTCGCACATCTGCAAGAACATCGCAGCAATTTCGGTACACATGCCGACTCTCATTGCGCCCCAGGACCGCCGAGCCGGATCAGCCTCAGTCGCCAACCGGACTTGACCGGCGTCGTGTGCTCGGCACCCGTCGGCAGTATTCGCGTGCGAACTAGCAGAGGTTGCCAAAGGTGGTGGACATCAGGGGCGTGCCTTCGACGATCCGTCGCCCGGGGTCACCGAGCAGGATGTATTCGCGGTCGGAATCGTCATACCCGGCATAGAAGGCCGATCGCATGTCGCCGAACGAGCGGGCGCCGTCGGATCGGGCGGGCAGCGTCTCGCCGGTTGCTGATCGTGCAGCAGCCGAGGCCAGTGCGACCGCTAATGCGCGCAGCGGCGAGGACAACGGTCCAACAGGAACTACTCGGTCACCCCCTTGGTCGGCGGACCGACTCTGCGGAGCCGGACATGAATCGCCAACAGGTCCGAAAAGACCAGCTCAGGTGAGCCAGGACACAGACCGGGCGGGTCTACGGGCAGAAGAGCCCTGGAACCGGCAGACTTGTGTATGTGGTTGCCCCCACTTTGCGCCGAATCCACTCCCCCTGGACGCAGACCGTAGACCTCGGTGACGAGTCACGCGCGGTCTGGTCGTGGGCACGTCGACCCCGGTTGCTGCGCCGACTGCTGCCCGAACTGCGCCAGCACCTGTCCGGCGCACCGGCCAGCACGGCCTACGCGTTCACTCTGTTCGTCACCTGGTGGACGCTGCGCGGGGTCGGCGATTCGGTGGAGCGCAGGCTGATCTTCTCGGCCTCCACCAATCTCTACAACATGCAGCACAACCCGATCCAGGTGCTGGTGGCCTCGGCGTTCTGGACCCAGGGCCAATTTCCCTGGGTCACCATCGCCGAGATCCTGGTGGTGATGGGCTTCGCCGAACGTTGGCTCGGCACCAGCCGCTGGATTCTGCTGTTCGCGACCGGGCATATCGGCGCGACGCTGCTCACCGTCACGGCGATCGACCATGCCATCGATCATCACGTCATCCCGGTGCGCGTGCAGTACGCGGCGGATGTCGGCACCAGCTACGGATTCACCGCAGTGCTGGCGGCGATGGCCTTCCACTTCCGCGGTGTGGTCCGCGCGCTGTGGGCCGGCGTCATCGTCGTCTTCCTCGCCTCGGCGCTCTTGATCGGACCGACCTTCACCGACTACGGGCATATGTGCGCGGCCCTGATCGGTTTGGCGGTCGGACTCGTCGCATCGACCTTCTGGCGACGGATCGAACGCCTGCGTGCCGAACGCGAGGCGACTTCCGCCGCGCCGATACCGGTTACGGCGACGAATCCGCTTGCGGCCGCCCGGATTCCCGCGGCCGGTGGCGATTCCGAGCCGAGTTCCGTCGCGGCGCAACCGCTATCCGGTGCTGACGGCGGGGTTGAAGCGGCGCTGCACCACGCCGATGACCGGTTCGACGACGCGGGCCGCGATCGGGCCGAGCACCGCCATCAGTAGCACATAGGCCGAGGCCAGTCCGGCGATTTGGGCGTCTACCCCACCCACGCTCACCGCCAGACCCGCGATGACGATGGAGAATTCACCATGCGCGACCAGCGCCGCGCCCGCGCGTGCCCGACCCATCCGGCGGATGCCCTGTCGACTCGCCGCCCACCAGCCGGTCGCGATCTTGGTCACCACGGTGACGACCGCGAGCAGGATCGCCCAACCGAGCACGGGCGGAATGGCACCGGGATCGGTGCTGAGTCCGAAGGCCACGAAGAAGATCGCCGCGAACAGGTCCCGGATCGGTTCCAATAGTTTCGTCGCCTCGTGGGCGGTCGAACCGGAAATAGCGATGCCGAGTAGGAATGCGCCGACCGCCGCCGAGACATTCAGCGCCGACGCCAGCCCGGCGACCAGCAGCGCCGCGCCCAGCAGCTTCAATAGGAAGACCTCGCGGTCGGCGCTGTCCACGATCGCCGAGACGTACCGGCCGTACCGCAGCGCGACGACCAAAACGACGGTCACGCTGGCCAAGGCCAGACCGAGCACGGTCAGCCCACTCAGCAAGCTCGTACCGGCCAGCACCGCGGTGAGGATCGGCAGATACATCGCCATCGCGAGATCCTCGAAGACCAGAATCGACAAGATCACCGGGGTTTCCCGGTTACCGAGGCGTCCGAGGTCGTTGAGCACCTTCGCGACGATGCCCGAGGACGAGATGTAGGTGACTCCGGCCATGGTGATGGCTCCGGTCATTCCCCAGCCGAGCAGCAGGGCGACTACCACGCCAGGTGTCGCGTTCGCGACGAGATCGACCAGACCTGCGGCCCAGGAGCGACGCAATCCGGTCACCAACTCGACCGCGGTGTACTCGAGGCCGAGCAATAGCAACAGCAGCACCACACCGATTTCGCCTGCGATATGGCCGAATTCGTTCGCGGCGCCCAGTTCGATGAAACCGCCCTGGCCGAAGGCCAGCCCACCGAGCAGGTAGAGCGGAATCGGGGACATGCCGAATCGTGCCGCCACTCTCCCGAGCATTCCTAGGGCGAATAACACCGCCCCGAGCTCGATGAGGGCGAGCGCGGTTGCGTTCACGCTCTCACCCGTGCGTCAGGATCTTCGCGGCCGCGTCCAGACCGTCGGGGGTTCCGACGACCACGAGTATGTCATCGGTGGTGAAGGTGAAATCCGGTCCCGGCGAGGGATGCAGCTGCCCCGCGCGCATCACCGCGACAATGGAAGCCTTGGTGCGCGTGCGCATTCCGGTCTCGCCGAGGGTGCGGCCCTCGTACGGCGAATCCTCGCCGATGGGTAGCTGGCGGGTGGTGATCCCGGGTAGGTCGCGGTGGTCCTCGCGTAGCTTCGCCACCAGCTGCGGCGAGCCGAGTAGGTTGGCGAGTACCGAGGCCTCGTCGGGAGTCAGCGGCACTTGCGCGGCGCAGGAGTCCGGGTCATCGGGTTTGGAGACGATCAGATCGATGCCGCCGTCGCGGTGATCGACCACACCGATCCGGCGACCCGACCGCAGCTGGAAGTCTTTGCGTACCCCGATCCCGGGTAGGGCGGTGACATCGACGTTCACACCCTCCACCCTAACCGGCAAAAAGGGCTGACCGCCCGAGCGGGTCCGATCAGGTCGGTCGTCGGATCGACCGGAACTCATTCCTTCGGCGGACCCCGGAACGCGGGGCATGTGCTGTGATGGGGCGATGCGACGGCAGTGGGAAGCTTTGTCGGCGACCGCGCAGGACGCGCTGGTCGCCGCCTTCGCGCTCGTACTCGGCGCCGCGCTCTATCTGACCGGGCTGTCCGAGATGGCCAGTGACCTGAGCCGCCACCCGTCACTGCCGGTGCGGTTCGGGGTGCTCGCGCTGATCTGCGTGACGACCTTCCTGCGGCGGCGCGCGCCGATGTCGGCTCTCGCTATCGGGCTGATCCCCTTCGCCATCGATTTCGCACTCGGCCCGACGGTGCCGGTCTGGCTCATCTATTCGGATCTCATCTATGCCGGCGTGCTGTATGCCGCACCCGCGCGTTCGCGCTCGCTGGTCACGGTGTGTGGGGTGGTCTCGGCGGTACTGACCGTGCTGGCACTGGTGCTCGGCGACTGGCGGGTCGCGGTGATCACCATCGCCGCGCTGTTCGCCTTCGTCGCGACCCCGCTGTGGTGGGCCCTGGCGGTGCGCGGGCACAAGGAGATCGCCGAAGCCGAACGCAAACGCGCACAGGCGATGACATTGGTCGCCGAATTGGACCGACGTGCCGCCATCACCGATGAACGCAAGACGATGGCGCGCGATCTGCACGATGTGATCGCAGGACATCTCTCGGCCATCGCCATCCAGTCCGAAGCGGCGCTGGGGGTGCTGGCCCGGCAGGACACCGATCCCACTGTCGCCGGGATCATTTCGTCGATCCGGTCCAATAGTGTCAGCGCGCTGCAGGAAATGCGCACCATGATCGGTCTGCTGCGCCGTGACGACGGCGCCGAGGACGATGCGGCCGCACCGCGCAAACTGGCACAGCTGCGGATTCTCGTCGATGCCGCCCGCGCGGCCGGAATCACCGTGCGTGTGCGGGATGCACTGAACGGGACGGCGCTGCCGAGCGCGGTCGACCAGGCCGCGTACCGAATCGTCCAGGAAGCATTGACGAATGCCATGAAACACGCACCGGGACAGGAGGTCGAGATCGACGTGCGCACGGAGGCAGCGGATTTGGCCCTCTCGGTGCGCAATCCCATACTTGTGCGCAACCGACCGACCGACGACGCGCGCCACAGCGGCCTGATGAATATGCGGGAACGGGCGGTGGCGTTGGGCGGCACCTTCACCGCCGGACCCGGCGCCGACGGCTGGGAAGTCCTTGCTCGGCTGCCGATCTCGACGACGGAGGCGCGATGATCCGGGTACTGATCGCCGACGACCACGGCGCGATCCGGGCCGGACTGCGGATGATCCTGGAGACCGCCGATGGCATCGAGGTGGTCGGCGAGGCCGCCGACGGCGATATCGCGGTGGCACAGGCCAGAGCGCTGCGCCCGGATGTGGTGCTGATGGATGTGCGCATGCCGGGCGTCGACGGCATCACCGCCACCGGCCGCATCACCGACGACGGCCTGGCCAGGGTGCTCATCCTGACTACCTTCGATCTGGACGAGTACGTCTTCCGGACGCTGCGCGCCGGCGCATCCGGCTTCGTGCTGAAATCCGCGTCGGGACAAGCAATTGTCGATGCGGTGCGCGCGGTGGCCGCGGGTGACGGCGTACTCGCCCCCGAGGTGACCGCCGCGGTGATCAATGCGTTCGCCTCGACCGATGGCGAATCGAGCCGGCCCGCACCGGACGGTCTGGACGAGCTGACCGAACGCGAACGCGAGGTGCTCGACTGTCTCGGCGACGGTCTGTCCAATGCGCAGATCGCCGCGCGGCTGTTCATCGGCGAGACAACAGTCAAAACGCATGTCTCGCGGGTACTCACCAAACTCGGTGTGCGGTCCCGCGTTCAGGCCGCCATCGTGGCGCGCGAGGTCAGGGACCGGTAGGTCATCAGGACGCCGGAAACTTCGGATCGAGTGCGGCGAAGGTGCCGTCCGGGCCGGGCTGGTACTCGACCACGGCGATGACCGCGCCGACCGGCAGCGGACCGTACAGATGGGGGAACAGCATCGAGTCGGGATCGGTGGGCACGCCCGGTTCCCATTTCACCGGCGCGCCGACGCGGGCCGGATCGATGCGCAGCAGCACCATGTCACGCCTTCCGCCGAAAAGTCGGTTGGCGGGCAGGTGCGCCTGCTGTGGGGTGGAGAGATGGATGAATCCGATCTCCTCGAACGACTCCGGGCGGTACTCGCCGGTTTGCCGGGCGGTCAGCCATTCGGCGAGAGTGCAAATGTGAACGAGCGTGTGAGTGTCATGGATCACGGGTAATCTCCCGGTAGACAACTGGATAGGCCTGTTCGTGATCGTGGTCGAGTGGAGTTCGATACCAAACCAGCGATGTTCGCCAGTAGCGAAATCCCAGGTGGTGTTATCGAAAACACACAGAATCACTTCCGGGAACAAAGCCCCCGTCCCGAACGTCTGACAGAGTAGTCATACCCCTGCTGGGAAGTAGCGGTAGCGAGCCCGCGGAGTGACCACGGGCCCCACACCAGGTGAACGGACTGTAGTGCCGGGAGCCAGGACGGAGGAGTCATGCCAGGAACCCTGACAAGCACCCCACTGACCGCGGTCGATCGTTGCGACCGCTGCGGTGCTGCCGCACGAGTTCGTGCTGTATTGCCCGCAGGTGGCGAGTTGCTCTTCTGCCAGCACCACGCGAATGAACACATGGATCGCTTGCGTGAGCTCGAAGCCGTGATCGATACGGAATCGGCTCCCGCGCTCTGACCTATCCTCGCGTCCCGACACAACAGCATCGAACAACAGAACAGCGCTGATAGACGACAGCGGGCGACCTACAGGTCGCCCGCTGTCGACGTGTCCGGTCCCGCTACTCCGGACAGGATGCCGTCGAGCAGTTTTCCGAGGCCGAAGGCGAAGTCGCCCTCCGGGTCCGACGGCGCTTGATAGCGTTCGCCTACCGCCGCACCTACCCGTGAGGCGATCGGAAACTCCTCGGCCGACATGACCTCGGTCAACAGCGGGCCGTGCTGCTCCCACCACTGCGCGTCGGTCAGCTCCGCAGTACTGCGGATTCCGGCGATCGCCATCCGCGCGTTGCCGGTCGCGAATTCCGACAGCACCGCGATCACCCGATCCATAGCCAGATCGGATAACCCGATCCCTTCGATCGCGGCCAGCTGTTGTTCATAGCGGCGCATCCGGCCCGGACCGAGCACCAGCCGCCACGGTGGCACCTCGAGCAGCCACGGATGCGCCATCAGTTCCGCACGGACCTGCTCGGCGATCGCGGACATGCGGTCACGGACCGGGATATCGGTCGGGATGGGTACGTCCTCCAATGCGACCGTATCGACCATCAAAACGGTCAAAGCCTCTTTGCTCGGCACATAGGTGTAGAGGCTCATCGGGCGCAGGCCGAGTTCGGCGGCGACCGCGCGGATCGACACCTTCTCGTACCCCTCCCGATCGGCGAGGGCGATCGCGGCGGCGATGACCGCATCGACACTCACCGTCTGCTTCGGGCCTCGCCCTCCCGGTCGCGGCGGCACAGCATGCCGCCAGAGCAGGCATATCAGCTGTTTCGCCTGGTCGGTCACGTGATCCTCTCGGAATTAATTCGGTACGCTGTACGTTGTTATAATACTCCGTACGCAATACGACGATTTAGGGGACCGCTCTGCCCAGCACACAGGCCACCTACCTACCCGACCGCCATATGTTCGCGCTGTGGACTTGGACCGGCTCCACGCCCGGCCGCGCGCCCGATGGCGATCGAGAAACGCTCTCTTTAGCGGTGCCCACGGGAACTCGGGGCGCGATCGCGGTCATCGATGTCGAGTGCGCACTCGTTGATCCCGACGAACTGTTGAAGCTGGACCTCGGTAACGCGGGCCCATCCGTACATGCTTGGCGCGCGGTGCTGCTGGATGGACTCGAACCATGCGCTACACAGCCGGATTCAGGGATTGCCACACCGACCCAGCACACCCCAGCCCACAACACGTCTCGTCGCGAAGCCGCGGCACCATCCGGCTGCCCGGCCGCGTCTGATCAGGCGGGCGGCATATCGCCGCTGCGATCCGAGGCGGAGGGTCGTCTGGACGATTCGGTACTGCTGCCCATTGCGGCGCACGCTGTCCCTGACGCCGCCGGGACGTCGATCGTGTCCGCCGCGCGAGCGGCGCGGGTGTTGCGTGAAACACGGTGCGTCGGGGCGGAATTGCGGGCGGGGCTGAAGGCGGAGCTGCGGCCCTATCAAGTGCGGGGCGCGGGGTGGTTGCACGAGACCGTCGCGGCGCACGGCGGGGCGGTATTGGCCGACGAGATGGGGCTCGGGAAGACGGTGCAGACCATCGGGTTTCTGCTCGGGCGGGCCGAGCGTGGGACGCAGCTCGTGGTCTGCCCGACGTCCCTGGTCGGGAACTGGGCGCATGAGATGACACGGTTCGCACCGGGACTGCGGCCGGTGCTGTGGCGTGGGGGTGAGGTCGCGGATGAGGCCGGGACCATTGTGGTGACCGGGTATCCGATGTTGCGGTTGCACGGTGGCGTGTTGGCCGATCAGTCCTGGGCGACAGTAGTTTTCGATGAGGCGCAGGCGTTGAAGAATCCGCGCACCCAGGTGTCCAAGGCGGCGCGGGCGTTGACGGCGGAGGCGAAGGTCGCGCTGACGGGTACGCCGGTGGAGAACCATCTCGAGGAGCTGTGGGCGCTGCTGAATCTGGTGGCGCCGCGGCTGTTCGGACATCGCACGCAGTTCCGGCGTAGGTTCGTCCGGCCGATCCACGAGGGTTCGACGGCCGCGGCTTCCCGGCTGCGGGATGCACTCGAACCGGTGCTGTTGGCGCGTAAGAAGGCGCAGGTCGCCGCCTCGCTGCCCGCGAAGATCCACAGCGATCTGCTCTGCGATCTGACAAATGAGCAGGAACGGCTGTACGACCAACTGCTCGACAAGGCAATCGATGACGGCTTCGGCCACGGCGTGCAACGACAGAGCCGAGTGCTCGCGGCGCTGACCGCCCTCAAGCAGGTCTGCAACCATCCGGGACTGATCACCGGTGAGCTGGGCGAATTGGCGGGCCGATCCGGAAAGCTGGACCTGTGCACCGATATCGTGGCCAACAATCTCGAAACCGGTGACCCGACACTGATATTCACCCAGTATCGTGCCACCGGCGACCTGCTGGTCCGCCACCTGCACGAACAACTCGGAGTGCGGGCACCGTTCTTCCACGGCGGACTCGACCAGGCCGAGCGCGCCGAGATCGTTTCGGGCTTCCAGGCCGAAGACGGTCCGCCCGTGCTGATCCTGAGTCTGCGGGCCGCGGGCACCGGGCTCACCCTGACACGTGCCGCCGATGTCATCCACTTCGATCGGTGGTGGAATCCGGCCGTGGAAGCCCAGGCCTCCGACCGGGTGCACCGCATCGGGCAGACCCGCACCGTGACCATCACCACCCTGACCTCGGGCACCACCGTCGAGGAACACATCGCGGGCATGCACGACCGCAAATCCGCGCTCGCGGACCTCAACGATTCGGCGGGCATCGCCGCACTGGCCCGCCTCGATGACGACCAGCTCATCGAGATCCTGCGCCGCAAGAGGGAGAACTGATGGCGGACAACGAATTCGGATACACGGCATGGGGCATGGACTGGGTCCGGCTCGCCGAACCGCTGCGCCAGACCCGACCGGACTCGCTGCTCCCCCGTGCCCGCAGCATCGCCCGCAACCACGGTGTCCAGGCGAGCATCGAGGGCCGCATCGTGCGCGCCGCCATCCACCGCGGTGGGCAAGCCTCGGTAACCCACCTGGAAGTCGCGCCGCTGCCCCGCTCAGCGATCACCGCGATCGCCGAAATCATTCCGGACACAACAGTCCTCACCGACGAGATGCACCGTGCGTTGGTCAACGCCGGCACCACTCCGGCGCCGAATCCGGCCGGGACGGACTGCTCCTGTTCGGCTCGCACCGCGCGGTGCGTGCACGTCCTCGCGGTGTACTACGACATAGCCCGGCGCGTGGACGAGAACCCTCGACTAGCCCTGGAAATCCAGGGCTATTTCCAAGCGGCACCTGAAGATTCGGCGTCACCGGTCGAGTCACCCCGCTGGACGCCGATAAATGCACTCGACCCTGCGGAATACTTCGAGGCCGCAATAACGATGCGCTGAAACGATTCCGGCGGACGCCCTGGGGCGAGCCACCGATGATCAGTTCGACATCGAACACGAGCAGGTCGCGAACGGCCACGCGCTTGTCGGTGACTGGTCTGACGTGCACTATTCGCGCTGATGTGGCGATAGCTGCCGGATTCGACGGAAAGTGCACGCCAGAACGCTCGACCTCCTCACTCGGGACAGCGGGCGCGGAAGCGGAAACTGCGTTCGCCGGATTCGATCTCGACATCGGTGAAGCCGACTCGGGTGAGCCGGTCGGCGGCATGCTCCGGCGGAACCGGCACGCAGGTGTCGCCGAGGTGCAGCAGACGGAATACCCGGCCGTCGAGACCGTCGCTGCCCGCAAATACACCGCCGGGACGCAGGACGCGTAGGGCTTCGGCGAACAGAGCGTCCTGTGCGCCGACGGCGGGTACGTGGTGCAGCATCGTGAGGCACACAACGGAATCGAATTGCCCTGGCGGCAAGGGCATATCCGCGCCGTCGCCCTGGATCACCGTCATCGCGGCACCGTGTCGGGTACGCAGCCGATCGACGAGCACCGGATCGATCTCGATACCGGTCAGTTTGCCGGTGCGCTCTCGCAAGGCGCGGATATTGGCACCGTAGCCGGGGCCGATCTCGAGTGCGGACGCACCGAGGTCGAGGCCTGACAGCGCCCACGGCACGATCCGCGTCGTACTCGTACGCTCCCACGCCGCCGATCGGCACATCAATTTGTGGAGGTAGTTCATCGCCATGCGACTCACGCTAGGAGCGACCGACAGTGACCGCGACAGGCTACGGTGACAAGTTGTGTCGCGAAACGGCCAATCCCTGGTACCCGGCCAGCCCGGGACACCCCAGCCGAACGACGGATCCGTGGTATTACCCGCCGCGATCGGTGATACCGCCATGGTCTTCGGCGCGGGCGTCATGTCCGCAGGCCACTGGTTCGACACCCATGAACATCCGCAGCACCAAATAGCCTGGGCAGCAAGGGGTGTCATCGCCGTCGAAATCGGCGACGGGTACTGGGTGCTGCCACCGACACGCGCACTGTGGATCCCCGGCGGCACCCGACACCGAACCGGCACCACCCAGGGCGCGATCATGCGTGGCATCTTCGTAGCACCCGATCGATGCCCGGTCTCATTGACCACCCCGACGATGCTGCGAGTATCGCCATTGCTGCGCGAATTGTTCGACCATCTCACCGGACCGGACACCGCCCTCGCGCGAGCAGCGGATGCGAAGCGGCTCGAGCACGTCGACGAGCCCACTCGCAGCGCCCACCCGCTCGAGGGCACTCATGCCGAAGGGTCCGCGGCGCCGACCCGCAACCCCGCCGACAACGTCGCCACCGAACGACGCGAACGCGCGGAAGCAGTTCGATTCGAGCGCGTCGACGAAACTCCGCTCAGCGCCCGCCCGCCCGAGGGCACTCATGCCGAAGGGTCCGCGGCGCCGACCCGCAACCCCGCCGACAACGTCGCCACCGAACGACGCGAACGCGCGGAAGCAGTTCGAT
>NZ_JBITIL010000002.1:507919-782802 GCF_044458905.1 Nocardia sp. NPDC050408
TTCGAGCGCGTCGACGAAACTCCGCTCAGCGCCCGCCCGCCCGAGGGCACTCATGCCGAAGGGTCCGCGGCGCCGACCCGCAATCTCACCGATGACATAGCGTCCGCACGACGCGAACGCGCGGAGGCAGTCGTCTTCGACCTTCTCGAGCCGGTCGAGGTGATTCCCGTCGGCGCCCGCCGACCGGTGGATGGCCGAGCCGGACAGGTCGCCGACGCCCTGACCCGAAACCCCGCCGACCCCCGCACCCTCGCCGAATTCGCCGCCTACGCCGCCACCAGCCCCCGCACCCTGGCCCGACTGTTCCTCACCGAAACCGGGATCTGCTTCGGCCAGTGGCGAACCCAGATCCGCCTGGCCGCCTCGCTCCCCCTGCTCGCCGAGGGCCTGCCGGTCGCCCGCATCGCGGGCCGGGTCGGCTACGCCACCCCCAGCGCCTACGTCGCCGCCTTTCGCCGCACCGTCGGCGTCTCTCCCGGCCGCTACTTCGCCGGGTAATCGCGACGGAATCAGGCGTTGGTGCCGCCATCGACGGTGAAGGTCGCGCCGGTGATGCTGCGGCCGGAGGGGCCGGCGAGGAAGGTTACGGTGGCGGCGATGTCGTCGGTGGTGCCGAAGCGACCGAGGGCGGTCAGGTCGATTTGGTGCGGGGCGTGGTCGCCGTCGGCGGGGTTCATATCCGTGTCGGTGGAGCCGGGCTGCACCAGGTTGACCGTGATGCTGCGCGGGCCGAGTTCGCGCGCAAGGGCTTTCGTGAATCCGTTGAGTGCGGATTTACTCAGGTTGTACAGCGCGAGTCCGCCGAATGCGGCGCGCTCGGACAGGTTGCTGCCGATGCTGATGATCCGCCCGCCCTCGGTCATATGTTCGACCGCTGCCTGCGCACCGACGAATGCCGCCCGCGCGTGGATATTCAGCGCGCGGTCGATCTCCTCGACGGTGAATTCCTCGAACGGCTTGGCCGGGAAGATACCCGCGTTATTGACCAGCACATCAAGCCTGCCGAGTTCGACCGCGGCCCGATGCACCGCCGCGACGACCGCGCCCGCGTCGGCGCTGTCCGCCTGGATGGCGATCGCGCGCCGCCCCAACGCTTCCGCCTCGGCTACCACCGATTTCGCCTGCAACTCGTTGTGCTGGTAGGTCAGCGCCACATCCGCGCCCGCGGCGGCCAGGTGCCGGACGATAGCCGCTCCGATCCCCCGACTGCCCCCGGTCACCAGTGCCACCTTGCCCGTCAGATCCGACATCGCAACTCCTCCTAATTCTGTGTCGATCAGTACATAAATAGCTAAGCGCATGGGCGGCGATGCCGTCAAGGGGTATATTTAACGATCGACACAGAAAGGATCGGGCCATGGCCGAACGGGGACGCCCACGCGCGTTCGATCGCGACGTCGCGCTACGTCGCGCCATGGAGGTGTTCTGGGAGCACGGCTACGAGGGCTCGTCGATGAGCGATCTCACCGCGGCGATGGGCATCAACTCACCGAGCCTTTATGCCGCCTTCGGCGGGAAGGAAGAACTATTCCGCGCGGCTGTGGAGCTGTACGGCGAGACCGAAGGCGGCTACACCGCACGCGCCATGCGCGAGGAACCCACAGCCCGTGCGAGCATCGAAGCCATGCTGCGCGACAACGCCATGGCCTACGTCCACGAGGACAAACCGCACGGCTGCATGGTCGTGCTGGCGGGTTCCACCTATACCACCCGCAGCGAAACCATCCGCGACTTCCTGGTCGAAAAGCGCCGCCAGACAACCGAAGACATCCGCGAACGCCTCGAGCGCGGTGTCGCGGAAGGTGATATACCGCCGGAAACCGATACCGCGGCCCTCGCCAGCTTCTACACCACGGTGCTGTACGGACTGTCGATCCGAGCCCGCGACGGGGCATCACACGCCGAACTCACCCAATCCATCGACTGCGCCATGGCGGCGTGGCCCGCATCGGCCATCGCGCGCTGATATCTATCGCTACCCGACCGCGTAGCGCTGTTGGCCGCAGCGATCGCACTTGCGCGGTCACCGAAGCCATTGTGCCGTACTCGACGGCGCCGCGATCACTTCCCGCGCAGGGCTGCGATGCGCTCACCGAGTTGGTCCGCGGTGGCCAATGCCGTTGGCGGACCACCGCACTCGCGGCGCAACTCACCGTGGATCACACCGTGCGGCTTGCCGGTGCGATGGTGATGCATGGCGACCAGGCTGTTGAGCTCGCGACGCAGCTCACCGAGCTTATCCGCGGTCGCCACCCGCTCGGCGGCCGAGGCGACCTGCGGACCAGGGTCGGGCGTCGCCGTCGAACCGCGTTCAGCGAGCTGCTTCGACTGACGTTCACGCAGCAGCGCCCGCATCTGCTCCGCATCCAATAGTCCGGGAATCCCGAGGTAGTCCGCCTCCTCGGCGCTGCCCGCGAAAGTGGCTGTGCCGAAGGAGGATCCGTCGTAGATCACCTGGTCGAGTTCGGCGTCGGCGGCGAGTGCGACGAAGGGCTTCTCGTCCTCGCCCGGCTCGTCCTTCTGTTTGTTCGCATCGATCAGCAGTTCGTCTTCGAGGCCGTTCTGCTCGCGGTGCGGCTTGCCGATGACGTGATCGCGCTGCAGCTCCAGCTGCGCGGCCAGATCGAGCAGCACCGGCACCGACGGCAGGAACACACTCGCGGTCTCACCGGGCCTGCGCGCACGCACGAACCGGCCGATGGCCTGGGCGAAGTACAGCGGTGTCGAGGCACTGGTCGCGTAGACGCCGACCGCGAGACGCGGCACGTCGACGCCCTCCGACACCATGCGCACCGCGACCATCCAAGGCTGGGTGTTCTTGCTGAATTCGGCGATCCGGTTCGAGGAGGACGGATCATCCGACAGCACCACCGCGGGCCGCTCGCCCGAGATGTGTTCCAGCAGTTCGGCGTAATCGCGGGCCCGCTCTTGATCGGTGGCGATCACCAGCCCACCGGCATCGGGCATGCCGGTCGCGCGCAACTGCCGCAGCCGAGTGTCCGCGGCGACCAGCACCTTCGACATCCAGTCGCCGGCCGGATCCAATGCGGTGCGCCAGGCACGGGCGGTGTGTTCGGCGCTCAGCGGCTCACCGAGGCGGGCCGAATACTCCTCGCCCGCACTATCGCGCCAGTGCGCCTCGCCGGAATACGCCAGGAAGACCACGGGCCGGACCACGCCGTCGGCCAATGCCGCCGCGTAGCCGTAGGTGTGGTCGGCGCGAGAGCGCGGGAAACCGGCCTCATCGGGTTCGTAGGTGACGAACGGGATCTGGCTGTCATCGCTGCGGAACGGGGTACCGGTCAGCGCGAGTCGGCGGGTGGCATCACCGAAAGCCTCGGCGGTCGCCTCACCCCAGGACTTCGCATCGCCCGCATGGTGGATCTCGTCGAGAATCACCAGCGTTCTGCGTCTTTCGGTACGGACGCGGTGCCGCGCGGGATGCGAGGCGATCTGCGCGTAGGTGACCACGACGCCGTGATAGTCGCCGGAGGTCGCACCGGTCGCGTTGGAGAAGCGCGAATCCAGCTGAATGCCCACGCGGGCCGCGGATTGGGCCCACTGATGTTTGAGGTGTTCGGTCGGGGCGACCACGGTGACCTGGTCGACGGTGCGGTCGGCCAGCAGTTCGGCCGCGACCCGCAGTGCGAAGGTGGTCTTACCCGCGCCCGGCGTCGCCACCGCGAGGAAGTCCCTGGGCTTGGTGGACAAGTACTTCATCAGGGCCCGGCGCTGCCAGGCTCGGAGCGAACCACCTGTGGAACCCGCGGCGCTCGATTTTTGCGAATCGCCCGGTGTTTCCGCTTCTCCCGCCACAGCGGCGCCACCCGACACAGTCACGAAGACGACCCTAGCTGCCCCCCATGGCGTGTCGCCAAACCGACGCGGTGTGGGCGACGGGCATCACACGCCGAACCGTGCGCCACGCTGTGTTCACCTGGTTCCCATCGACTCGATGCCATGGCAAACCGGAACAATATGCCCGGATGCGCGATGCTGTTAAGCATCATGACCGACGAAAGTGCGCTACCGCGCAACACCCAGGGGACCGGCGACCAGCCGATCCACAGCGGCGGAGGCGGCACGGAACCCACCGCGGCGACCTATGTCCGCGACGTCGCAACGCGGGTTGCGCGACAGGGTGGCAAACTCCTCGTGCGGGTGGCGGTGAAGTCGTGGAACGATTCGATTTTCGCCAAATCCGCGGCCGCGGCGTTCTGGCAGACGATGTCGCTGGCACCGCTGCTGCTCGGGGTCCTGGGCAGCCTCGGTTACGTCGGTGAATGGTTCGGACCCGACACCGTGCAGATCGTCCAGCAGAAGATCATCGCGTTCAGCCGGGATCTGTTCAGCACCAGTGTGGTGAGCGACCTGATCGAACCGACCGTCAGCGATGTGCTCAGTCGTGGACGCGCCGCCTTCGTCTCGGTGGGTTTCGTCATGTCGCTGTGGGCCGGATCCTCGGCTATGTCGACCTTCGTGGATTCGATCGTCGAGGCGCACGGGCAGCAGGATGCCCGGCATCCGGTGTGGCAGCGCCTGTTCGCCTTGCTGCTGTATGTGCTGTTCCTGGTGGTCGCGGTGTTCCTACTGCCGCTGATCGCGCTGGGGCCGACTTTGATCGGTCGGGTGCTGCCGGATTCGTGGCGCGAACCCGGGCTGCGGTTGATCGACTCGTTCTACTACCCGGGCGTCGGCCTATTGCTGATCATCGGGCTCACCACCCTGTACAAGCTGGCGCTACACAAATCGCTGCCGTGGCATCGCTTGTTCGGCGGGGCGCTGGTCGCGGGCGTGTTCTTCATGGCCGCCAGCGAGGGGCTGCGCCGCTATCTGGCCTGGGTCACCAGGACCGGCGTCAGCTACGGCGCGCTCGCGACGCCGATCGCGTTCCTGCTGTTCACGTTCTTCCTCGGCTTCGCGGTCATCCTCGGCGCCGAATTCAATGCTGCGGTGCAAGAATTCTGGCCCGCCCGCAGCACCCGCATCGACCAGGTGAAGGAATGGTTGTCCAATCAGTTGGGCGGGGACGACACCGACACCGACACCGACACCGACCAGGATGATCCGGGCACAGCGAAGCCCCCGAACCCACCGGAGGCTCAGGGGCCGATCGAGCGGACAGACGACAACGGCGCCGATGCCGACCGGGCACGACTCAGCGCGCCCGGCGATCCATCACCGGCGTCGGCTCAGTCGCCCTTGCGCAAGCCGTCGTAGACCTTCTTGCACTCCGGGCAGACCGGCGAGCCGGGCTTCGCCGAGCGCGTGACCGGGAAGACCTCACCGCAGAGGGCAACCACATGGGTGCCCATGACGGCGCTCTCGGCGATCTTGTCCTTCTTCACGTAGTGGAAGAACTTCGGGGTGTCGTCGCCCGTCGTCTCGTCGGTGGTCGTATCCGGGCGAACCAGAGTGTCGGTACTCACGGATTCCATGATGCCGCATACTCGCGGGCTCGGCTGATGACGGTCGGTGTTCATCCAGCTGACCAGGCCATGTGCGGTGTGCCATCGACAGTGGAAGACTCAGGGTATGCAGCAGTACGGCGACACCCCCGACGCCGACGACATCGGCAGCGGTGATCGCCCGGACGTGACAAAGCCGACGCCACCTCACAAGTCCAGCGGCTACTTCCCCGGCAATGACGAGAAGCACCCTGTGCTGATCACCGAGGCCGCGCCGTCACTCGAGGATCAGCACCGAACCAGGGTCCGCCGCTACACCATCATCATGGCGTTCCGCATTCCCTGCCTGATCTTGGCAGCGATCGCCTACAGCGCCTTCAGCAATGCGCTGCTGTCGATCCTGATCATCGCCGCCTCGATTCCGTTGCCTTGGATCGCGGTCCTGATCGCGAATGACCGGCCGCCGCGCCGCAAGGACGAACCGAGTCGGTGGGACCGGCCGCGTACTGCGATCGAATCGCGGCCGCACCGGGCCATCGATTCCTGAGGGCGGTCTCGGGGCGAGGTTCCGGCGGCCGATGGGGGAAGGCGAGCCACGAGCCGAAGGCCTGGCAAGGGAAACAAGCACGAGAAATGCCACCACACGGGCACCGACCCGCCGATACTCAGCTGGACGAGCGATCAATCATCATGCGCTGGTGCATGCAGACGTCAGCGCATTCTCAGGGCTGAGTTCAGGGGTGGCGGCGTTCAGGGGTGGCGGCGGATGCCTGCGGACATGAGGGCTGCGGCGGCGCAGAGGGCGCCGGCGATGTACCAGGCGAGGTTGTAGGAGCCGTGGACGTCGCGGATGATGCCGGCGCCGGTGGCAGCTACGGCGGAGCCGATCTGATGTGAGGCGAAGACCCAGCCGAAGGCGACGGGGCCGTTCGCGCCGAAGAGTTCACGGCAGAGCATGACCGTCGGCGGGACGGTGGCGATCCAGTCCAGGCCGTAGAAGACGATGAATACCCACATGCTCGGCTGGGTGTCCGGCGCGAACAGCGACGGCAGGATCAGCAGCGACAGCCCGCGCAGTGTGTAGTAGCCGACCAGCAGGTAGCGGGGATCGGCGCGGTCGGTGAGCCAGCCGGAGAAGATGGTGCCCGCCACATCGAAGATGCCGACCAGTGCCAGCAGACCCGCGGCGGTCGTGGGTGGCATGCCGTGATCGTGTGCGGCGCTGACGAAGTGGGTGCCGACCAGGCCGTTGGTCGATGCGCCGCAGATCGCGAATCCGCCCGCGAGCAGCCAGAATCCGGGACTGCGTGCGATCGTGGCCAGGACCGTCAGCGCGCGGGTCGCACCGTCGGTCGCCTGCACGCGCAGTCCCACGGTGCTGCCGGGTTCGGCACCATACGCCGAAACGCCTGCATCACTGGGGAAGTCACGGATGAACAGCAGGACCAGCGGCACCACGGCGAGCGCGACTCCCGCGACGATCAGCGAGGGCACCCGCCAACCGTGCGCATGTGCCACCGCGGATACCAGCGGCAGGAAGATCAACTGCCCGGTCGCACCCGCCGCGGTGAGTACGCCGGTCACCAGTCCGCGCTGGCGCACGAACCAACGGCCGGTGATCGTCGCCACGAACGGCATGGACATCGATCCGACCCCGACCCCGACCAACAGGCCCCAGGTCGCCACCAAATGCCAAGGCTGGGTCATGAATACGGTGAGCCCGCTACCCGCCGCGACGAGTACCAGGGCGCACGCCACCACCCGGCGGATACCGAATCGGTCCATCAGTGCCGCGGCGAACGGCGAAATCAGCCCGTACAACAGCAGATTCAGCGAGACCGCGGCCCCGATGGTGCCGTGCGACCAGCCGAACTCCTCGTGCAGCGGATCCAGCAGCACACCCGGCACCGACCGGAACGCCGCCGCGCCCAACAGCGCGATAAATCCCACACCGGCGACGATCCAGGCGGGATGCAGCCGCCTCGGCACGGAATCGACAGGTACCGGAGGCGTCTGCAGTTCAGTCACCCGCTGAGCGTGCCGGAATTTCGCTCATCGAACGAGTGGCCGGAATGCCATAAACCGCCAAGATCGTGCCAGTTTCGGCCCCATCCGAAACCGGCTCGACAGCATCGCGGGCGAACACTTACTCTGTGGCGGGGGTAAGAGACGGGAACTCTCTCAGCATCAGTGAAGTGCGACACATCCGCGTCAACACGGCGCGGGCGGCTCCGAATCGCCGGAAGATGCGACAACTGCACGCTGGTGGCGGCGCGGGAACTCCCGCCAGGAAACAGGAGAAAGCATGATTCGGTGGGTCTGGGCCTTCCTCGACCGCCCGACGCAACGTTTCGACGAATGCGCGACATTCTGGTCGACGATCACCGACACCGAACTCTCGCCGCGACGCGGTGAGAACGACGAATTCCTAACGCTCCTACCGGATCCCGCACTCTTCGCCGATGCGGGGGTCAAGATGCAGGCGGTGACCGGACTCGGCCGGGTACACCTGGATCTCGACGTCGAGGATGTCACCGCCGCGGTCCGCATCGCACTCGATCTCGACGCGGAACTGGTCGCCAACCACAAGAGCTACGCCGTGCTGCGCTCGCCGGGCGGTCAGATCTTCTGCTTCACTCCCAGCGGCCGCGCGAAGGGCACCCCCGCTCCGGCCGTGCGTGCTCCGGACGGCCCGCTCACTCGCCTCGATCAGGTCTGCCTCGATATCGGCCCGACCGACTACGCCGCCGAAACCCGGTTCTGGACCACCCTCACCAACTGGGACCTGACGCAGGGCCGCCTGCCCGAATTCACCCGGCTACGCGCGAAGGAGCCGATGCCCATCCAGCTTCTGCTGCAGCGCCTCGGCGAGGACCGGCCCGCCAGCGCACACATCGACCTTGCCTCCGCGGATATCGACGCCACCGCAGCGTGGCACGAGTCCCTCGGCGCGACGCTGGTCGAGCGGCACGAGCACTGGATCGTCATGTCCGATCCGGCCGACGCGCCCTATTGCATTACCGGCCGCGATCCGAACGGCGTCTGAGGTCGCGCGCTGTCCATGTGACACGACGAGCACGTTTCGGTTGCTGGCGTGTCGCGGTGGCAGAGTACCGGTGTGCCTACCAACCAGACGACCACCGGATCGCTGCTCACCGCGCTGTGTCCAGATCTGCGGGCCGCGCTGACCCGCGTCGGTTACACCGCCGACACCCTGCTGGAAGTGCTCGGCCCCGACGTGCACGCCGCACTGGGCCGCTCCGAACCGGTACCGGTGCGACGGGCCGCTCGCCAGGCTGGCACGCTCGGCACACTGATCCGCCTGTTGCTGCTCGGTGACGCACTGCCCGAACGCGAGGTCGCGGCCGCTCTGGCACCGGTGGGTATCGACCGCGCGGTGGCCGCTGGCCTGCTCGCGTGCGACGGCGATGATGTGCGCGCGGCCCTCGACCTGCGTCCGCTCGATGCGGGCGAAGGCACTCGCTGGATTCTGTCCGACCTCGACGACTCGATGTTGCGGCGCACCCTGACCGAGGATCATGTGCTCGGCGTCGGCCACGCCTCCCTCTCGCTGCTGCGCGCCACTCCTACCCGCCGCGTCGGTTCGGTCCTCGACCTGGGCACCGGCTGCGGCGTTCAGGCCGTCCACGCCGCCGCGTATGCGGACCGGGTGACCGCGACCGACGTGAACCCGCGTGCCCTGTGGTTGGCCGAGGCGACGGCCGCACTCAACGGACTCGATATCGAACTTCTACCTGGTTCCTGGTTCGAGCCGGTGGCCGGTCGGCGCTTCGACCAGGTGGTGGCCAATCCGCCGTTCGTCGTCGGGCCGGCACGCATAGAGCACACCTACCGCGACTCCGGCCTAGCACTCGACGGCGCAAGCGAATTGGTGATCTCGCAGGTTCCTAGTGTGCTCGCCGCCGGTGGCACCGCCGCGATGCTGGCCGCGTGGGTGCATCTGGACGGCGAGGACTGGCGCCAGCGCGTCTCGTCCTGGCTGCCGCCGCACGGCGTCGATGCCTGGGTGGTCCAACGCGATATCGCCGATCCGGCCCTCTATGTCGGAACATGGCTACGCGACGCGGGTTTGGATCCGCGCGACCCGGCCGCACAGGCCCGCGCCGAACAGTGGCTGGACGCCTTCACCGCCGCGGATGTCGAGGGCATCGGCTTCGGCTTCGTCTATCTGCATGCCATCGATGGTCCGACCGAACTGCTTGCCGAGGATCTGACGCACGGCTTCGACGATCCGCTCGGCGCCGAAGCCACTGCGTATTTCGAGCGCTCGGCCTGGTTGCGCCGTGCCGCCGCCGAGGAAAACCTCGCCTGGTCAACACGTTTCGTGGTCGATCCCGCGACCGCACTGGAACGGGTCTATCTGCACGGCGAATTCGGTTGGGAGCAACAGGTCGCGCGGCTGCACCGCGACGACGGTCCGCGCTGGCAGCACGAGGTGGACGAGTCCACCATCGCACTCGTCGCGGGAATGCGCGCCGACGGTTTGCCGTTACAACAGCTGATAGAACTGCTCGCGCTCGCCCACGGATCGGGCGAAGTCACCGAGGAGTTCACGGCGGACGCATTATCCGTGGTGGCCGGGTTGGTTCGCCACGGTTTGGTGCGGCCCGTGTAACGAAGCGGCAACCATTCCCGTCCCGCCGGACGCTTCGCGCACGGGTGGTTCCGACAGGGTGGGGTTCTCAGGAACTTCTCAGACGCAAGTGATGGAAACCGCAGTTCAGAGCGGTTTATCGGAGCTATAGCGGGGAACTTTCTACTTGTCGGGTCCGTTGTTCGGAGTGAGACACCACCGACAGGAGGCAAGTCATGACAAGCCCCGCCACCACTCGTGTGCGCACCAGCGATTCGGACCTCGACGCCCAGAGCCCTGCAGCCGACCTGGTACGCGTGTACCTGAACGGGATCGGCCGTACCGCACTGCTCACGGCAGCCGATGAGGTCGAGCTGGCCAAGCGCATCGAGGCGGGCCTCTATGCGCAGCATCTGCTGGAGACCGGCAAGCGATTGTCGGCCACCCGCAAGCGCGATCTGGCCATCATCGTTCGCGAAGGCCAGTCGGCACGCTCGCATCTACTCGAAGCCAACCTCCGGCTCGTGGTCTCCCTCGCCAAGCGCTACACCGGCCGCGGTATGCCGCTGCTGGACCTGATCCAGGAGGGCAACCTCGGCCTGATCAGGGCAATGGAGAAGTTCGACTACTCCAAGGGATTCAAGTTCTCCACCTATGCCACCTGGTGGATTCGACAGGCCATCACGCGCGGTATGGCCGATCAGAGCCGCACCATCCGCCTGCCCGTGCATCTGGTCGAGCAGGTCAACAAGCTGGCCAGGATCAAGCGCGAACTGCATCAGCAGCTCGGTCGCGAGGCCACCGATGCCGAACTCGCCAAGGAGTCCGGCATTCCGGTCGACAAGATCTCCGATCTGCTCGACCACAGCCGCGACCCGGTAAGCCTGGATATGCCGGTCGGCAATGACGAAGAGGCACCGCTGGGCGATTTCATCGAGGACTCCGAGGCCACCTCGGCCGAATCCGCCGTGATCGCCGGGCTCCTGCACCACGATGTGCGCAGCGTGCTCGCCACCCTGGACGAGCGCGAGCAGCAGGTCATCCGGCTGCGCTTCGGCCTGGATGACGGCCAGCCGCGCACCCTCGATCAGATCGGCAAGCTCTTCGGACTCTCCCGCGAGCGTGTTCGTCAGATAGAGCGTGAGGTCATGTCGAAGCTGCGCAAGGGTGAGCGGGCCGACCGCCTGCGCGCCTACGCCAGCTGATTTCGCAATAACCCGTGCCGGTGATCCCGGCACGTGCCCATGACGCCGGACCCCTCCGAGGCCGCTCCGGCGTCCGGCTTGGTGACCCGGGCGGTCACCTCGAACGCCGGCCGGTGACCGCGCGTCCCGCCCCCTCCGGGTTCGCGCGAGCCGGTCGGCGAACCTCATTCAATCCCCGCCGAGTTCGTCGTTGACCGTGACGTTCTCCGGTTTCAGTGCGAGTGCGGAGTTCTCGGCCTGCAGATCGAACCGAATCGCCAAATCCTCCTGCACTCGGCCGATTCCGACGCTGGCCTGGACAGGTCGTGCGGTGGCCGGCGCGAGCGGCAGGCACATCGAGTTGCCGCCCATCCCGCCTGCCATCCATCCCGCCTGCCGCCCATCGGGCGCATCGCCTATCGGGCGCATCGCCTATCGGGCGCACCGCCTATCGGGCGCACCGCCTATCGGGCGCACCGCCTATCGGACGCCGCGGCCCATCGTTATCGCGCGCCGCCGCCTGTCCACCGCACGCTGCCGTCTATCGCGCTTGCGCCGATATCCGATACCCGTCGCCACTGATCACCCGCCGCCGGCGTAAACAATTCGACTCAGCTGAACGCCCGAACCGCGCCAGATGGTGGCTGTAGTCGTTATCGGAGGACAACGGAGGGACGCCTGCCGCGCTGCTGATATCTGCACGCCATGGCGGGCAGGCTGCTCCCGGATCTGAATCCGGCGCTTGGAGTAGGGATGACGGGAGGTGGGGTGGTGCGGCGGCCGCTTAGTATTTCTGCGATGCAGGGACCCACGCTCCGGGATGTGGCCAACGCGGCTGGTGTGCACACGGCAACGGCGTCGCGCGCTTTGAATCCCAATGCCCGCGCCTTGGTGAATCCGGAGACCGCGCGGCGGGTGTTGCGGGCGGCGGAAACGCTCGGTTATCGGCCGAATCCGATTGCCAGGGGTTTGAAGACCGGAAAGTCAGGGACGATCGGGCTGGTCATCCCCGATCTCACCAACCCGTTGTTTCCGTCGATCGTGCGCGGCATCGAGGATGTACTGGCCGCCGCCGGGTACAGCAGCCTCATCGTCGACACCGACCACCGGCCCGATCGCGAGCAGGCGCAGATCACCTCGCTGCGCTCGCGCCAGGCCGAGGGTTTGATAATCGCCACCGCACTGCTGGAACATCCACTGCTGCAGCAGTTGCATGAGCAGCGCGTGCCGATGGTGCTGGTCAATTGCCGCACCCAGGGTCTCGCTGTCGGATCTGTCGCCGCCGATGACGCGGCTGGCATCGGGCTCGCCGTCAAGCATCTCGTCGAACTGGGCCACCGCCGGATCCTGCACCTCGCAGGCCCACAAACCACCTCCACCGGTGTCGAGCGTCTGCGTGCCTTCCGGACCGCCGCTCACGAACACGGTCTTGACGACTCCGATCGAATCATGGTGTGCGACAGGTGGACCGAAGACGCCGGAGCCCGAGCGCTGCACACCGCACTGAACTCCGCCGACGATTTCACCGCGATTGTCGCCGGAAACGACCTCATCGCCCTCGGCTGCTACGACGTCTTCGCCGAACGAAACATCAGCTGCCCCACCGACATCAGCGTGACCGGCTTCAACGGCATGCCCTATCTCGACAAGCTCAGTCCCCCGCTGACCACCATCGCCATCCCGCACCGCGACATCGGCCGCGAAGGCGCGCGCATGCTCCTGGAATCCATCGCCGAACCCACCCGAACCCACCGCTCCGTTCTCCTCCCCCCGTCCCTCGTCGTACGCAGCTCCACCGCCCCACCGCACCGCTGATGTATCCCGCGGTTACTACGCGTGCTCCCGCGCACAGGCCACAGTCCCTGCATACTCACCACCGATCGAACTGGGTCCGTGCGCTACGCAGCGGCGATGCGAACTACCTGCTCCGGGCCTCCGCGCTGACCGATCCGACCGCAACCGCAACCCCACAGATTCCTCGGCCGCAGCCACGGTCCTCTGCACCGCTAACCACCGAGCGAATCGGTATATGCGCTACCCGACGGCGCTTCGCACCAGCCAACGCGAGACCCCTACGCTCGCGAGTGCAGCAGGCCGCCGCCGCGTTGACCGGACAGCACCAGCAGCCCGCGCAACTCCGCGGTGGTCGACGAGCGCCCGATACTCCCCGGCGCCGCCGCGGGTGCGGGTGCACTGCGCGCCCCGATCGAACCGGCCAACGCCCGGCGGCGATTCGCACCGCTGACGTGGGATTTCGATGCGTGCGAGAACAGCAGATCGGCGAATTGGGTGGCGGCGGGCTCGCACGGTCCGGGGCAGCGGGGCTCAGCCGAGGCGGCGGGGGCCGGAGTCGAAGCGGCTGGGTTGGCGGCCGAAGCGGGCTCGGGCGTAGAGGATCGCGGCGGCGTTGGCGGAGGCGAGGACGGGGTCGAAGGACAGTTCTCGCATTTCGGGGAGGTCGTCGAAGAGGGCCGAGACGCGTTGGACGAGTTCGACAAGGGCGGGTTTGTCGACGCGGGGGCTGGCGGGGGTGCCGGAGAGGAGAGGGGCGGCGCGAGGGGCGTCGATGAGGGCGCTCGCTTCGTCGGCCGTGAGTGGGAGGGCGCGGTAGGCGCGGTCGCCGAGGAGTTCGATGATCATGCCGGAGAGGCCGAATTCGATGACCGAACCGAAGGACGGGTCGTCCTGCACCCGCAGCACACAGCCAACACCGGGGGAGGCCATCTTCTGGATGTGCACGGCCGGATCACCGCACAGTTCCACCAGATGCGCATAGGCTTGGCGAACGGCCTCCGGGCGCCACAGGTCCAAACGAACCCCGCTGAGATCCGGTCGGCGCCGCCACATTTCGCCGGTCGCCTTGGCCGCGACCGGATAGCCGAGTTCCTCGGCCGCCGCCACCGCCTCGTCGGCGCTGCGGACCTCGCGGAATTCGACGACGTGAATCCCGTAGCAGTCCAATAGATCGACGGCTTCCAGGTCGGTGAGCCAACGCCCGTCGGATTCGGCCATCCAGCCCGCGACCAGCCGCTTGGCCTGTTCCGCGTCGATACCGGCCGGACGCACTACCGTCGACACCGGTTTCGTGCGCCACTGCGCGTACCGATGTGCCCTGGCCAGCGCCCGTGCGGCGCGCTCCGGATCCGGATAGGACGGTATCGAGCCGCGCACCGCTGTACCGGCCGGACCACGCATGGCCAGCAGGTTCGGAATCCCCTGCTCGGCGACGAAAGTGGTGAGAATAGGTTTCGCCGCATCGGGTACGGCCGCCGCGGCCTCGCGAATGGCATCGGCGAATCCGGCCATCCGCAGCGGCACCGGCGGCGCGAAAACCACGATCACCGAATCGATCTCGTCCGAGCGCAACGCGGCGACCACCGCATCCAAGTAGGCACCCGGCGTCGCGTCCGGTCCCAGGCTCACTGGATCGCCGATCGACTGCTCGTCCACCACACGCTCGGTCGGGCGCGGGCGTCGAACGCCGTCGTACGGCACCGTGGCGGGACGTCGAACCTCGAGCCCCTCACCGCGCGCGGCATCGACGGCCAACCAGTTCAACGCCGCACTATTGCCGATCACAGCGACCCGCGGACCCGCGGGCAGCGGCTGATAACCCAGCAGCGCCGCACAGTCGAACAGTTCCGAAATAGAGTCGACCTGAACGATTCCCGACTGCACGAACAGGTCGCGCACGATGGATCGATCCATATCCCCGGTCGGCTGGGACCGCGCTGCCAAACGTCCACTGCTCACCGCGACGATCGGTTTACTCCGCGCGACCCGACGCGCGATCCGGGAGAATTTGCGCGGATTACCGAAGCTCTCCAGATACAGCAGGATCACATCGGTGGCGGAGTCGGTGTCCCAGTACTGCAGCAGGTCGTTGCCGGACACATCGGCGCGATTGCCCGCCGAAACGAAGGTCGACAACCCCAGATTGCGTGCGGCAGCTTCACCGAGGATGGCCGCACCCAATGGACCGGACTGACAGAAGAATCCGATGCGCCCGCGCCCGGGCAGCACCGAGGCCAGGGTCGCGTTCAAGGAAACCGAGGCATCGGTATTGGCGATGCCGAGCGCACTCGGCCCGACCACCCGCATCCCGTGCCCGCGCACCGCGGCTACCAGCTCGTGTTCGGCGACCACACCATCTTCGCCGGTTTCCGCGAAGCCCGCGGTGAGCACCACCAATCCCTTGACGCCCTTGGCCATACAGTCGTCCAGAACCGAACTGATCGCCTCGGGTGGCACGGCGACCACCGCGAGATCCACCTCATCGGGAATATCGCGCACCGTCGGGTACGCCCGTACCCCGCGCACCGATCGCCGATTCGGATTGACCGGGAAAACCGGCCCCTGGAACATTCCGGACAGCAAATTGGCCAGGATCACTCCACCGACCCGGGCCGGGCCCATGGTGGCGCCGATCACCGCGACCGAACGCGGCGCGAGCAGATTGCCGACACTGCGCGCCTCCGAGGCGCGCTCACGCGAATCCCGCACCGAGAGCAGAGCTTCGGTGGGATCGATGGCGAATTCCAGATGCAGCACCGAACCGTCCCTGGCGCGCTCCACCTGGTAGCCCGCGTCACGGAATACGGTGACCATCACAGTGTTCTCCGCGAGCACCTCCGCGACGAACGTCTCGATCTTGTTCTCCGCGGCCGCGCCCGCCAGATGTTCGAGCAGAATCGATCCGAGTCCGCGTCCCTGGTGTTCGTCTGCCACCACGAATGCGACTTCGGCGGCGCGTGGTCCGATGCGGTCGGTCAGCAGTTCATAGCGGCCGACCGCGATGATCGCCTCACCGAGGACCAGCAGCAGTCCGACCCGGTCGTGGTGGTCGACGTGGGTGGAGCGGTACAGATCCTTGGGCGAAATGCGCGGGTACGGACCGAAGTAGCGCAGATATCGGGAACGATCCGACAGCGCCGCGTGGAATTCCTGCAGCCGCTCGGCATCATCGGGCGTGATCGGGCACAGTCGCACCACGCCGCCGTCGGAGGCCAGTACATCGGCGAACCAGTGCTGCGGCGGCGGTGGCGGCACCGCGGGCGTGCTCGGGGAGTCCGGGACGGGTGGGTTCTCAGTCACGGGGGTCCTCCGGATCCAGGCCGAGCAACCCGAAGGTGGCTCGGCGCGTGGCCAATACGGCCATATCGATTGCGCGTTGCGCACGGTCGGTGCGCGCGTCCCCAGTTTCCCCGGTGCCGCCGGGACCATCCCATGGGTGGTAGGCGGTGTTACCACCGTCACCCATGGTGCGCGGCGGATCGACGGTCGGCGCCGCGGATCGGATCATATCGATCCAGTCCTGCGGCACCGCGGTTTCCGGTGCGATGGTGCGGTCCAGCGCAGTCGCCAGCAGATGCGTCCAGGCGCGCGGCACCACCCGCACCAGGCCGTAGCCACCGCCACCGACGGCGAGCCAACGGCCTTCGGCGTATTCGTCGGCCAGATCGCGCATGGCGATGAAGGCGGCGCGTTGCCCGTCGACGGTCAGTTCCATATCGGCCAGCGGGTCCTCGCGATGAGTGTCGACACCGCATTGGCTCACCACGATCTGCGGACGGAAGGCCGCGAGCGCACCGGGCACGATCGCGTGAAAGCCGCGCAGCCACTGGGGATCTCGGGTGCCCGGCAGGACCGCCAGATTGATCGCGGTGCCCTCGGCAGCACCGTGGCCGGTCTCCTCCGGCCAACCGGTATTGGGCCACAGGGTGGCCGGATGCTGATGAATCGAGATCGTCAGTACCCGGGGGTCGCCGTAAAAGGCGCGCTGCACACCGTCGCCGTGATGCACGTCGACATCAAGGTAGGCGATCCGGTCGAATCCGTTGTCCAGCAGCCAGGAGATGGCCACGGCCGCATCGTTGTAGATACAGAATCCCGCCGCCGAATCCGGCATCGCGTGGTGCATGCCGCCGCCGATGCTCACCGCGCGCCGGGTCCGCCCGTGGGCGATCTCGCGCGCGGCGGTCAATGTGCCGCCGACGATCACCGAGGCCGCCTGATGCATCCGCGGGAATACCGGATTGTCCGGTGAGCCGAGGCCATACGGAGGTGCGAGCGGCGCACCCGCGGGCGGTGTGGCGTGTTCGACGGCTTCGATGTAGTCCGCGGTGTGGATGCGCAGCAAATCGGACACTTCGGCCCGCTCGGGCACCAATCGCTCGACACCGTCGAGTAATCCGAGACTTTCCGCCAAGGCCATGGTGAACTGCAGGCGCGCCGGTTTCATGGGATGCTCCGGCGTCCACGCGTAGTCGAGGAAACGGTCGGTCCAGACGACGGTCCCGGATCGCGCCTCGAGATCACCTTCGTCGAGCGGCGCGGACTGTTCGCCGTGCGGTGCAGTGGCCATGCTCGCAACGCTACGCGGGAAGGTAACGGCCCCGTTGGACGTTCGTATGCAGTAGAAATACAAGCAAGAGCGAACACGGTGACAGGCCGTGCGCCGACAGAATTCCCACAGCGCAGTCACGGGTGTAGCGCGAAACCACGCGGCACGCGGGGGTGCCGACGTGCGTGGGTAGAATTCGTGCCGACGAAGGGGTAACAGGTGAAGGATCTGGTCGACACCACGGAGATGTACCTCCGTACCATCTACGACCTCGAGGAAGAGGGCGTGGTGCCCCTGCGTGCGCGCATCGCCGAGCGCCTCGAGCAGAGTGGCCCGACGGTCAGCCAGACCGTCGCGCGGATGGAACGCGATGGTCTGCTGCTGGTCGCCGGTGATCGCCATCTCGAACTGACCGACAAGGGCCGCAGCATGGCGGTCGCGGTCATGCGCAAGCATCGCCTCGCCGAGCGGCTGCTCGTGGACATCATCGGGCTCGACTGGCAGAACGTGCACGCCGAGGCGTGCCGCTGGGAACACGTCATGAGCGAGGATGTCGAGCGGCGACTGGTCGAGGTGCTCAACCACCCGACGACCTCCCCCTATGGCAACCCGATTCCGGGGCTGGACGAGCTGGGCATCATCCCGTCGAGCGGCGCCGACGAAACCCTGGTGCGGCTGTCGGATCTGCCGCACGGACAGGTGCATGCCGTCGTGGTGCGTCGCCTGGCCGAGCACATCCAGACCGATCCTGAGGTCATCGGCCAGCTGCGGGAGGCGGGTGTGGTGCCCGACGCCCGTGTGACGGTCGAGACCAAGCCCGGTTCGGTAGTCATCACCGTGCCCGGCCACGAGGGTTTCGAGCTCTCGGACGAAATGGCCCACGCCGTCCAGGTGAAGTTGGTCTGAGGCGTGAAACTTCTGGTCACGGGTGGCGCGGGCTATGTCGGTGGCGTCTGCGCGCAGGTTCTGCTCGAATCGGGGCACGAGGTCGTGGTGGTCGACGATCTGTCGACCGGCAATGCCGAGGGTGTGCCCACCGAGGCGCGGTTCGTCGAGGGTGATGTCGCGGTCGCCGCGCCCGCACTGCTCGAGGCCGAATCCTTCGACGGTGTCCTGCATTTCGCGGCGCAGTCGCTGGTCGGTGAGTCGGTGCTGCAGCCGGAGAAGTACTGGCACGGCAATGTGGTGAAGACGCTCGAACTGCTGGAGGCGATGCGGCGTACCGAAACGCCGAGGCTGGTCTTCTCCTCGACCGCAGCCGTATACGGCGAACCCGAACAAGTGCCGATCACCGAGGATGCGCCGACCCGGCCGACCAACCCCTACGGTGCCTCCAAGCTGGCCATCGACCACGCCATCACCTCCTACTCGATCGCACACGGCTTGGCCGCGACCAGCCTGCGCTATTTCAACGTCGCGGGCGCCTACGGCGGCCTCGGCGAAAACCGGGTGGTGGAAACCCATCTCATCCCCCTGGTGCTGCAGGTCGCCCTCGGTCATCGCAAGGCGATCTCGGTCTTCGGCACCGACTGGCCCACCCCCGACGGCACCGCGGTCCGTGATTACATCCACATCCGCGACCTCGCCGACGCCCACCTGCTGGCCCTCGGCTCCGCGGAATCCGGCACCCATCGCATCTTCAATCTCGGCAGCGGCACCGGTTTTTCGGTCCGTGAGGTGATTTCGGCCTGCGAGCGCGTCACCGGCCTGCCCATCGCCGCCGAGGACGCACCGCGCCGTGCCGGCGACCCGGCCACGCTGATCGCGTCCAGCGATCGCGCCATCACCGATCTCGGTTGGCAGCCCAAGCACAACGACCTCGACGAAATCGTCTCCGATGCCTGGGAATTCCTGCGCGACCTCGGTCCGCTGGCACACAGCGCGAAGTAAGCCAGCTCACTATCGAGCGCGGTCACATGGTGGTGCTGTACTTGCCGCAACCACCATGTGACTCGCCGGCTCACCTCTGACCGCCCGAGTACGGGCTCACCGGACAACCGGCCCCAGGTCGATGCCGAGGTCCGCGGCAATACCGAGCCCGCAGTAGGCAAGGCGGCGCAGCGTATCCGGGCGCATCCCGGTGCGTAGGGAGATCTCGAGCAGACTCGCCATGGAATGGGCGGGATCGGCTTCGAGAGCCGCTTGCAGCGCGATGCCTGCGAGCGGCCCGTCACCGCGGATATAGGCGCTGTAGCCGAGAAGTGTTGCGGCGTCGGCACGGTCGCTGCCCGACAGCGCATGTGTCAGTACCACCCACAGGGTTTCGGCTGGGGCCGCGTGGGCTCCGACCGCCAACCCGAACAGTGAGTCGCGCACTGTCCGATCGCGCAGTGCCGCGGCCAGTTCCGCGTACTCCTGGGCGGCGAGGGCCACACCGGAGTCGATGTTGGCGATCTGCCACAGCATATGTTCGAGCGCCCGCCGGTGATATCCGTCGGGATCACCGCGCCGGACGGCGGCCGCGTACCGCTCGTGCGCGAGTGCCCGGGCGCTGTCGAGATGGACCGCGACCTGTTGCGCCAGCTCCTCGTCGGGTGCGACCAGATCGGTCAGCTCCGAGCGGGTGCCCCGGATCGGTCGCCCTTCGAGCACATGCGCCACCGTCACCATCGATGTCGCCGGATCCGGCAGCGTCCCACGGTGATTCACATCGAGCAGACTCCACCACCGCTGCTCCGCCTCGATGGCGCGCACCGCCCAGGCACCCTCGAGGTATACCTCGGCCCGCGCCAGTCGCCGCGCGAACGCCGCGATGAGCGTGCCCCACGGCCCGGTACTCCCCACACCGTTTCGGCGCGTGCGTCGCGGTTCGCGCGCCCGGTCATCGACGACTACCGCGAGTACTTCCGTCGCCCCCTCCGCGGCACAGATATGCGAAACACACTCGGCATACGCCGCTGCGAGGCCGCGCCGACTTCCACCCTCCTGATCCAAATCGAACCGCACCACCGCATCGATGATCGGACTCTGCTCCGCATCGGTGGCGCCGCGCAGCACCGCCACCACCAGCGACCGCTCCGGCACGAATCCGACCATGGCGGGCACCGCTACAATCAATTCACCGGGATCGTCGACATGCAGCGAATCCCCCGGAATCCGATCCCCGAATTCCGGCGGCGGTTCCGCACAGATACCCGGGCGCAACTCTTTCCCGAAACCACGTGTGCACTCCGGCGATTCGTCGTCGACATCCGGGTCGAAGAAGGACATCGAATCGAATCGGGCCGAGACCTCATCCACGGGCCATGTGCGATATGCATGCGCCCCAACGCTATCGCCCGCTGGTTCAGCGAAACGCGACGCACAGGCAATGTCACTCGAATCCGTGATGTCATTCGGCTCGTCGACTTGTGGACTTTCCGATGGCTGGCCGATTCGCGCACCGCGGCCTGTATCCGCATCGTCACGCGGATGCGCGACGTCGCGTAGACCCGAGTCGCCGAAACGCGGCGGGTGCGCGGATTTGCGGAGGTGAACGGCGGGGCTCGGGCAAAAACCGGTGCGCTGCGATGCACCATCACCTGGATCTCCGAGGGCGGGAGCGGCGTTCGTAGAAGTCGTCATGCATCGAGGGTGCGCTTACCCACCGCGAAGCCCGGGACGCTGACCTGGGGATATCGCGGGACCGAATTACTCTGTGGAAAACACTTGGATTGTGGACGAATCGGGAATCGGGGACCAGAACGGCGGGGACCATGTCGGTGCCATCTGCTACCGTCCGGCTGCGAGCTCCAGCTGCCATTCGGTAGAACCCACGGCATTCACCCCCGCTTGACCTTCCGCACCGCCGTCGTGAACAGCTCGTCCAACGCCGCGGTATCGGGCTTCGCATCGCCGAATGTCATGTACGTCACCGTGATTCGCACATCGGCGACCTGCCCGGTCAGCGTCCGCATCGACTGCGTCACCCGCGCCGCACTCACCTGTGGCGCCACTGTGCGACGCAACGCGAGCGTGTCGTCAGCATCGATCGGGGGCGGCTGCTGCAATTCGGTGGTCACTGTCGTTATCGCACCCGCCCGGCTCACGTGCACCTGCTGACACCGCTTCAACTGCTCACGCAACACCGACAACGGCTGTCCGGTTCTGGTCAATTCCACGGTCATCGTGGCGCGCGTCTGATTGTCGGTACCCACCACGATGGCCGTCTGATTCGGACCGAATAGCTGAGCGGGCGGGACACACCCATCGGGTTGCACCGTCGAACCGCGCCCGACCCCGGTCAGATCCCCCGCCGCCTGCGCGGCCGCCTCCGCCGGAAGCACCACGGCATCGTAGTCGACCGGGAACTGCCCGGGATCGGGCAGCAGCGTCGAAAGCTGTGCCGCCACATGCTGGGTCACGGTATTCGGCTCGGACCCAACCGGATGTCCGGTCACCGTCGACGCGCAGCCGGCGAGCAGCACCATAGTCGCGGCCAGGGGCACCCAACCCGATACCCCGAATCCGCGTGGTCCCCTGCGCGTCGAATTCGGCACAGTCACCGCTTCACTGTGCCAAACTCCCCGCACCCGCCCGCGATGCCACGCCGATTCTCGGAGTGACCGGGAATGTGCGGGGTACCGCCGATGTTGCCCTGTCTTATGGGTCGGTGTCGCCCGTGGCAACGTGTGTCGGAGCCATGGGGGACAATGGACAGTGGTTGACCGCCGCGAATTGCCCAACAGGCCTGTGAACCTGGAAGCTCGCATCGGTGAACCGCGCAGGAAGGAGATGCGATGGAGCACGAGTCGCGAATGTACGAGTTGGAGTTCCCCGCTCCGCAGCTGTCGAACGACGATGGCTTGGGTCCGGTCCTGGTACACGGACTGGAGGGCTTCACCGATGCCGGACATGCGGTGCGGCTGGCCACGACGCACCTGCGCGAGAGCCTCGAGAGCGAGCTGGTCGCCTCGTTCGATGTGGACGAGCTGCTGGACTACCGCTCGCGTCGTCCGCTGATGACGTTCAAGACAGACCACTTCTCGGAGTACGCAGAACCCGAGCTGAATCTGTGGGCGCTGCGCGATACCGCGGGCACCCCGTTCCTGCTGCTGTCCGGCCTGGAACCGGATCTGCGCTGGGAGAAATTCACTACCGCGGTGCGGCTGCTCGCCGAACAGCTCGGTGTGCGGCGCAGCATCGGTCTGAGCGCCATCCCGATGGCGATCCCGCATACCCGCCCGCTCGGCATCACCGCGCACTCCTCCGACCGCGATCTCATCGCCGACCATCAGCGCTGGCCGGGCGAACTACAGGTGCCAGGCAGCGCTTCCTCTCTGCTGGAGTACCGCATGGCCCAGCACGGCCACGAATCCGTCGGTTTCTCGGTGCACGTGCCGCACTACCTCGCGCAGACCGCCTACCCGGAGGCCGCGCAGACTCTGCTCGAGCATGTCGCCGACAACGCGGGACTGGAATTCCCGCTGGCCGCGCTCGGTGAGGCCGCCGCGCGGGTGCGCGAACAGGTCAACGAGCACATCGCCGGCAACTCCGAGGTCGAGACCGTGGTGCACGCGCTCGAGCGCCAGTACGACAGCTTCGTCACCGCTCAGGAACGTCAGTCGAGCCTGCTGGTCGGCGACGGTGAACTGCCCAGCGGCGACGAATTGGGCGCCGAATTCGAGCGCTTCCTGGCCGAGCAGGGCGGCTACGAGGGTGACAAGGGCGACGAGGGCGAACAGTCCAACTGACCCGATCACCCTGACGGAGCCGTAGATGGCTGCCCGTAGGGTGGTCGGAGTGGATCTGACCGAACTGCTCGATATACCGGGAACCGACGCCGACGCACTCTACGAATCCTTCGGGGCGTGGGCGGCCGAGCAGGGCACCCCGCTTTATCCGGCACAGGACGAGGCGCTGCTGGAATTGGCGTCCGGATCCAATGTCATCTTGGCCACCCCCACCGGGTCCGGTAAATCTCTTGTCGCGGTCGGCGCGCATCTGTTCGCGCTGACGCGCGGCCTGCGCACGTACTACACCGCGCCCATCAAAGCCCTGGTCAGCGAGAAATTCTTCGCCCTGTGCGACGTTTTCGGCGCGGACCGGGTCGGCATGGTGACCGGTGACGCGGCAGTGAATCCGGAGGCGCCGATCATCTGCGCCACCGCCGAGATCCTGGCGAATATGGCGCTGCGCGAGGGCGCTGCCGCCGATGTCGGCCAGGTCGTGATGGACGAATTCCATTTCTACGCCGATCCGGACCGCGGCTGGGCCTGGCAGGTACCGCTGCTGGAACTTCCGGGCGCCCAATTCCTGCTGATGTCGGCCACTCTCGGCGAGGTCGATTTCTTCGCCGCCGATTTGGAACGTCGCACCGGCAATTCGACCGCCATTGTCGCGGGCACCGAACGTCCTGTCCCGTTGAGCTTTTCTTACGCGCGCACCCCGATCACCGAAACCCTGGAAGATCTCGTCACGACCAACCAGTCACCGGTGTACGTCGTGCATTTCACCCAGGCCGCCGCATTGGAACGCGCCCAGGCGCTGACCAGCGTCAACTTCGCCACCCGCGCCGAAAAGGACGCCATCGCAACGGCGCTGGGCGATTTCCGCTTCTCCTCCGGCTTCGGCAAGACCCTGTCCCGGCTGATCCGCCACGGTATCGGCGTACATCACGCGGGCATGCTGCCCAAGTACCGCCGACTGGTGGAACGCCTGGCCCAGGACGGTCTGCTGAAGGTGGTGTGCGGCACCGACACCCTCGGTGTCGGCATCAACGTGCCGATCCGCACGGTATTGCTCACCGGCCTCACCAAATTCGACGGTGTGCGCACCCGCAGGCTCAAGGCCCGCGAATTCCATCAGATCGCGGGCCGCGCGGGCCGGGCCGGCTACGACACCATGGGCACCGTCGTCGTGCAGGCGCCCGACCACGAGGTGGAGAACACCCGACTGCTGGCCAAGGCGGGCGACGATCCGAAGAAGCAGCGCAAGGTGGTGCGCCGCAAGCCGCCGGAGGGCTTCGTCTCCTGGAGCGAGGAGACCTTCGACCGACTCGTCGCCGCCAGCCCCGAACCGATGGTGTCGCGCTTCAACGTGACGAACTCCATGCTGCTCAATGTGATCGCCCGCCCGGGCAATTGCTTCGACGCCATGCGCCATCTGCTCGAGGACAATCACGAGCCGCGCCCCGCACAACGTCGCCATATCCTGCGCGCCATCCGGCTGTACCGCGCGCTGCGCGACGCGGGTGTGGTGCAACAGCTTCCCGAGCCCGACGCACAGGGCCGCCGCGCCAGACTCACCGTCGACCTGCAGCGCGATTTCGCCCTCGACCAACCCCTGTCTCCCTTCGCTCTCGCCGCACTCGAGCTGCTCGACAAGGACGCCCCCGGCTACACCCTCGACGTCATCTCCCTCATCGAATCGACACTCGAGGATCCGCGCCAGCTGCTCATGGCCCAGCAGCACAAGGCCCGCGGTCAGGCGATCAACGAGATGAAGGCCGACGGCATCGAATACGACGAACGCATGGAGCTGCTGGAAGAGGTCACCTGGCCCAAACCGCTGGCCGAGCTGATCGAGCCCGCTTTCGAGACCTACCGAGCCGGGCATCCCTGGATGTCGGAATTCGCCCCGTCCCCCAAATCGGTTGTCCGCGACATGATCGAACGCTCGATGACCTTCGCCGAGCTGATCTCGCATTACGAACTGGCCCGCTCCGAGGGGGTGGTGCTGCGCTATCTCGCCGACGCCTACCGCGCGCTACGGCGTACCGTCCCGGAATCGGCGCGCACCGAGGATCTCGACGATATGACCGAATGGCTGGGCGAGCTTGTGCGCCAAGTGGATTCGAGTCTGCTCGACGAATGGGAGCAGCTCACCAATCCAGGCGCGGAGACCGATGCGGATCAGCTCGCCTTCGGCGCGGAATCGGTGCGGCCGATCTCGGCCAATGAACGTGCGTTCAAGGTGATGATCCGCAATGCCATGTTCCGTCGCGTCGAACTCGCCGCGCTGCGCCGCTGGGAGGCCCTCGCCGAGTTGGGCACAGGCCCGGACTGGGCGGCCGAATTGACGCCCTACTTCGACGAGTACGAGCGCATCGGCACAGGCCCGGACGCTCGCGGTCCGCAACTGTTCCAGGTGGAACAACGCACCGGTTTCTGGCAGGTGCGCCAGGTGCTCGACGATCCCGCCGGGGACCACGGCTGGGCACTCGCGGCGGTGGTCGATCTGGCCGAGTCCGATGCCGCGGGCGAGGTCGTATTCGACGAGGTCACGGTAGTCGCGGGGTGATCATGATCAAGGTGTCGTCAACGAGTTGGTTACCAGGGGCATCGCGCTGATACTCTCTCGCGCGGTGCCCGAACGACGGCCAACCCCCAAACGACGGAGAGTTCCCTTAGATTGACCGGTTCAAACCTGCCCGAATCGCCCTATCTGGCCATCCACCCAGAGCGGGTGCGCGAGAACTACCGCGCGCTCCAGGCCGCGGTACCCGGAGCCCGAATTCGCTTCGCGGTCAAGGCGAGTCCGGTCCCGGAACTCATCGGTCTGCTCGACCGTCACGGCGCGGAGTTCGACGTCGCCAGCGTCGGTGAGATCGAACTGTGCCTGCGCGAGAGCGTCGACCCGGCCCGTATGTGCTACGGGAACCCGATCAAGAAAGCCGCCCATATCGCCGCCGCCTACGCCGCGGGCGTGCGCCGCTACGCCTTCGACACCGAGGATGATCTGCTGCGCATCGTCGAGCACGCGCCGGGCTCGGAGGTCGAGTGCCGGTTCCTGTCCTCGGCGCCGCAGTCGACGACGCCCTTCGGTACCAAATTCGGCTGCTCCCCCACCGAGGCGCTGCGCCTACTGGTGCGCGCACGCGATCTCGGATTGATCGTCGGCGGTCCCTACTTCCATGTCGGCTCCCAGCAGACCGACCCGAGGGCCTGGCGCGTCGGTATCGAACAGGCGGGCCGCATCGTGGCAGCGTTGGCGGACAAGGATATTCCGGTGCGGTCGGTGAATATCGGTGGCGGCCTGCCCATTTCGTACGTCGAGGCGGCGCCCGCACTCGACGATATCGGCGCCGTCATCGCGGCCGCCACCGCCGAATTCCTACCCGAGACCGCCGGACTCGTCATCGAGCCCGGCCGCGCGCTCGTCGGTTCGGCTGGCACCATTCACGCCGAGGTCATCAGCGTGCGCATAGCGCCGGACGGACGGCGCTGGGTGTATCTCGACATCGGCCGCTACAACGGCATGGCCGAGACCGAGAACGAGTACATCGCATACCGCTTCGTCACCGAACGTGACGGAGATCCCGTGGACGAGGCGGTGGTGGCCGGACCGACCTGCGATGGCGACGATGTACTGTATCAACGCACGAAGGTCCTTCTTCCGACCTCGTTGCGAGCCGGTGATCGCATCCAGATCCTCGATACCGGCGCCTATACCGCGAGTTATTCGTCGGTGTCCTTCAATGGTTTTCCGCCCTTGACCGTTCATGTCTCGGGCGCTGAGCGAGAGTGAGTTTGCCCATGACGGCGGAATTCACCGGCTGGCATGTGCTGGCCGAGTTCGGTGGTGTCGACGCGACCCTCTGCGACGACCTCGAACGACTCGAATCGGCGTTGCGCGAGTCTCTGATCGCCGCGGGCGTCACCATCTGCGATGTCGTACACAAGAAGTTCGATCCGCAGGGGGTGACTGTCCTCGCGCTGTTGTCGGAGTCTCACGCCTCGATTCACACTTATCCGGAGTCCGGCGACATCTTTGTCGACGTATTCACCTGCGGAAGTATCGGCGCCGGCGCGTCGAAGGCTGTCGAACTACTGCGAGATAAGTTGTCTCCCAAGAATGTTCGCATGCAGGTCATCCAGCGCGGGCACGGCTCGACGCGGATCGAGGAACCGGTGGGCAATGGCCTGACCCGCATCTGGGATCTGCACGAGGTCATCGTCGATACCCACACTCCGTTCCAGCACATGGTGATCGCACGCACCGAACAGGGCATCAGCCTGTTCTCCGACGACGATCGCCAGTCCACGGAGTTCTCCCAGCTGACCTACCACGAGGCGATGATGGTCCCAGCCTTCGCGCTGGCCGCGAAGCTGGACAAGGTGCTGATCATCGGTTCGGGTGAGGGTGTGGCCAGCCAGATGTCGGTCGCCGCGGGTGCGACGCTGGTGGATCACGTCGATATCGACCAGCGCGAGGTCGAATTGTGCGCCGAGCACCTGCCCTACGGCTACACCAGCGATGAACTGGCCGCCGCGGTGAAGGGTGCGGGCCCGGTCAAGGTGCACTACGCCGACGGCTGGGACTTCCTGGCCAACGCGACCGAGGCGGGTACCCGCTACGACGTGATCGTCATCGATCTGCCCGATGAGCGGGTCGAGGACGCGCAGCACAACCGGCTCTACGAGTCGGAGTTCCTGTCGCGATGTCAGGCACTGCTCGCGCCCGGCGGCGTACTCAGCGCACAGGCCGGATGCGCGACGATGTGGCGCAACGAGACGCTGAAGCGGTCCTGGAAGCGCTTCCACGAGCAGTTCGATACCGTGGTGCAGTACGGCAGCGATGAGCACGAGTGGACATTCCTGTTCGGGTTGAATGACCGGATCGATGACCCGGTGCAGGCGATGACCGATCGGCTGGGCACGCTGCCCTACCGCGCCGAAACGATCGATGCGCGGGCGCTGGTGCGTGGCGCGATCGAACCGCACGCGCTGCGGGTTTAGCGGTAGCCTCGAATCGCACCGGCTCCCAAAGGATTTCCCGTGAGCCGGTGCGATTCGACCGAATACTGCCCGCCCCGCTCTCCGGCGCGCTGCCGGGGCTGATCGCCGCGGCCGCAAGCTGAGCGATTGTCAGCGTGCCGGGTGGTCAGTAAGTGCAGAGCTGATACCAGTTGCCCGAACGGGTGGGCGTGGCGACAGCAGCATTATTGCGGAAGTACAGCCCGGCGTCCTTCACATACGGAATAGCGAGATCAATCTTCGCGCGCCGGTAGATCACATGACGGTCATCGACCGAGACGATCTGCGCATCCTCCATACCGGCGAGGAAACCGCTGAAGGAGTGCGTGTGATTCTCGCTCGAGATCCTGCCGTCTTGCACGATCGCGACCTGATTCGTGATCGCGGTGAACGACCCCCACCCGTTCACCGTGCCCGCACAGGAACCGGCGTGCGCACCGGCCCCCGCTGTGGCGGGACCAGCGCCGGCAATCAATCCGAATCCGAGAATCCCCAGCGCAACAAGAGCTTTCATGAGCACAGCCTGCGCAATATGGCTTGCGGAATCCTTAACGGTTGCGACCGTGAGGCATTACGCGGACCTTCCCGAGATGAACCCGCCGTCGACGGGGAGGATGTGGCCGGTGGTGAAGGCTGCGTCCGCGAGATACAGCACCGCTGCGGTTGTTTCGCTCACCTCACCGATTCGATTGAGCAAAGCCAGTCGGCCCGAGGCACTTTCGTCGCCGTCACCGAACAGCGGAGTGCGGATGATGCCGGGTGCGACGGCATTGACTCGGATGCCGTCGGCGGCGAGTTCCGCAGCCAAGCTCGTCGTCAGTGCGTGAACGCCACCCTTGCTGACCAGCGCCGCCGATGCGGGCAGCCCCGCGAGCGCGTGGTTGATCAGCACTGTCCCGATATTCACAATGCTGCCAGCACTTTTCTGCGCTCGCAGCTGACGCACGACGGCCTGTGTGGTGAAGTAGGTCCCCTTGAGGTTCCCGTTCAGGTAGCCGTCCAGATCCGCCTCGGTGACGTCGACGAACGGCTTCGCGCCGAAGATCCCGGCGTTGTTCACCAACACATCCACTCGACCGAACCGCTCCACCGCAAGGCGAACCAGCTCGGAACCCGTTGTAGGCCTAGCGATATCACCAGCGAATGCCGCCAACTGTGAGGGCGCGCCCAACGAATCCGCCACCGTCGCGAGCTTGTCCGCATCCCGTCCGTTGAGCACGACATTGTCGCCACGCTCCACGAAGGCCCGAGCTATATCGCGCCCGATCCCACTGGAGGATCCGGTGATGATGACCGTCTTGACCATATTCTTCTCTCTTCCTCGCGATACTCACCGATACGACCGGTCGTCTTGGAATAGATACACGGCCACGCAGGACGGCAATACCTACGGGTCAGACCCGAAAGTAGTCATCCAGCAGTCGACGCAAACACTTGTGCAACGGTTCGAGCGAGCGCTCGATCTTCATCCTGAGTACCGCACCCTCCCAGGACTCCAGTAGCAGATCGGCCAGTTCTGTGGCGTCGATATCGTCGCGAATCATCCCGAGCTCCTGCGCCCGCCGTAGCGCCGCCGCCACCCCGTCCCGCCAGGAATGCCAGGCCACCGCCAAGGATTCGCGCAGGACCGCGCTGCCCTCGAGTTCCCCGCCGAGGTTCGCGATCAGGCATCCACCGGTGAACTCCGCCCGCACGAAGTCATCCATGAGCCGTCCGAAGAACGCTCGCAATCCGGCGACCGGATCCGGCGAACTCCCGAGCGCCTCGGCCAGATTCCGCTGCACACACAGCGAATGGTGGTCGATTATGGCCTGCCCGAAACTCTCTTTGCTATCGAAGTAGTTGTAGAACGACCCCTTCGGCACTCCGACCGCATCCAGGATCTGCTTGATACCTGTCCCGTGATAGCCGTTCGTCAGGAAGCCGGCAGCACCGTGCTCCACCAGAAGCTGCCGAGTGTCATCGCTGCGTCGGGGTCGCGCCATCGCATTAATATATGACCGGTCGTCTTGGAATGGCAAATCTTGCCTTGCTTCAGAGCAGTCTGCGCCACTCGGCGCACCGAGCCACGAACGCGCCCAAATGCTCGGCGGCAAAGCGCTCGGCATACCAATTATCCTGCGCGACAACGGAAGTCCACACATACGTCCACGCCGACGTGGCCGGACCCGGCTGAACCCGTCGCAACTCGTACTCGTCATCCTCGAACGCATCCAGCACCGCCCACTCCCCCGCGTCGAGCCCCGACAGCACGACACCTCGCGCAACCCCACCCGCGGCGGGCACCAACCCGGGATACACCCGCCCCGGCAGTGCCGCCACCCGCCACCCGGTCAGCTCCGCCGCCACCAATTCCGGACACCGCCCGATCAACTCGACCAATACTTCCGGAAACTGCAATGTCCCGTAGACGAACAGCTGATCACCGTTCGCGATAGCGCGACCCAGCCGCTCGGTGCCACCCGAGTTATCCACCACGAACCCTTTCGAACTGCCCACCAGCGGAGATTACGCCCGACGAGCTCGCGCAATCGGCCCGACACCGACGCCTGCTACCGGGAATTCGGCGTGCGAACGCGTACCGTGCCACTGGAGCCGATACGCCCGCGGAGCCGCGACCGCCCGCACGCCGCTACAGGAAGGCACCCATGATCCGGCGCACGCTCGCGGCGGGTATTGCCGTCGCCATCGTTTCGGTTGCCCTTGCCGGGTGCACGACCGCACCCGACGGTCGGCCGCAGGCAGATCGGCTGCGGGATGAGCTCGGCGCCATGCCGGGCGTGGAAAACATTTCCGTCGACTACTCCAACGACTTCACCCGGGGCACCTACCTGGACTTGGACCTATCGATGCGTGCGGCTTCCGAAGCCCAGGTCGCGGAGGTTGTCGACCGGATCAATACCATCAAGCAGCGCGACTTCGACTCCTACCAGCAGTCGACCGAGATCATCGTCGGCGATCGACTCGAGTTGAAGCTGGGCGCCGAGTTGGACCCGCATCGAATCGCTGCCCGCACCCACGAGCTCCGCCAACTCGACACGAGCCTCCCCGGTGCCGCCATCACCTGGACCACCTCCGGTTTCGAGATCGAAAAGTCTCCGCCCACAACGGATTCCCTGGCAGCCGTGCGCACCGTCCTCGGCAACGATCCGACGCAGGTCACCATCCGGCCCGCCGACCGGCAGCCGGTCTGGACCGTCGACTTACCATTCGGCACCCAGCAGGAACAGGACATCCAGACCCTGCTGACCGGGCTCCCCATACCCGTCACTTTCGTCCGCATCATCAACGGGCATATCGCGAATCTCTCTGTCGGAGTCCACAGCCCGGATACCGCTTATCAGGACCTGACCGCGGTCATCGCCGAAACCCGGCCGACACCAGACCATCCGATGGACCTACGTTGGAACTGGGGTAGCTACTCGCCCGACAAACAATTCACCGGAAGCGTCCAGGTCGCCGGATGCTCCGATCAGACCACCGCCGCCGACGCCCACCCCGAGCACTACCTCACCCCCGAGGCCATAGCCCTGCAGCGTCGACTCCGCACCGAATTCGAAACCTGCAATTAGCGTCTTCATGTGGCACCTTTTGCGCAGTAGTTGAACCAGGCGTGGGTGGGCGCCTTGTCGTCGATGGTGGGCGGGGTCACCTGGCACGGTGTGCCTACAAGAACGCGTCGACATTGCGCGCACACCAGTCGGCGAACGTACGCGGACTCCTGCCGAGCAGCTCAGGCACTGTGTCGGTGCGAAACCCCACCGTATCGGCGCGCATCAACTCGAACCCCTCGATGATCGCCGCCGCCAGCGCTGGTGGCGCGCCGCCCGGGTAGCGGGATTCCAACGCCTCCTGCGGTGTGGCCGCCTCGTGCACCTCGATGGCGCGGCCGATCGTGCGGGCGATGGTCGCGACTTGTTCTGCGACAGTGTAGGTTTGCGAACCCGTGAGGGTATAGGTCATGCCGTGGTGACCGTCACCGGTGAGGACCTCGGCCGCCACCGCGGCGATATCGGCAGGGTCGATCGGGGCGTAGCGGCCGGGTCCGGTCGGGTCGAGGACCGCGCCGCCGGAGCCGATCGCCGGCGCCCACGCCAGCGCATTCGTCATGAACCCACCGGGCCGCAGCACGGTCACCGGTATGCCGGATTCGGCGGCGACCTGCTCGCGCTCGCGATGCCAACGCCCCATGGCCGGTACCGGATCGCCCATCGCGTTGAACGACGACAACTGCACGATATGCCGCACTCCGGCCGCTCGCGCCGCGTTCACCGCATCGACCGTGTGCTCCAGGCCGATGCCGGGCACCAGCAGGAACAGCGCGTCGGCACCGTCGAATGCGGGCGCGAGTGTCGTCGGATCGTCTAAATCGCCGACGATCAACTCACCCCGGTCCGGATCCGAGACGCGCGCCGGATCGCGCACGAGGACACGGAATTCCGCATCTCTGGCAGCGAGTTCGCCGACGAGTTCACGACCGATATTTCCGGTGCCACCGGTGACCACTATCATCAGATCTCCACATCGTTAGCCGTCTAATGAAGTCGAACGTTAGACGGCTAACGATCCATTCGTCAACAGCCGAGGAGATCCGACAAGTGCCCGAGTTCCTCGACCTACACGGCCGCAGTTCGAAGATGCTGCGCGCACTAGCGGACCGCGAAATGCGCACGCATGGACTACATCTGGGCCAGAATCACGTACTGGCACTGCTGTGGGAGCAGGATGGTCGCACCCCGGGCGAGGTCGCTGCCGCGCTGAACGTCACCACACCGACCGTCGTCAAGATGGCCACCCGTATGACCGCTACGGACCTGCTGGAGCGCCGTCGCGACGACCACGACAACCGCCTCGTCCGCCTCTGGCTCACCGATAAGGGCCGCGCGCTCCAACAGCCGATCGAGGCACAGCGACAAGCGTTGGAGGACAAGGTGACCGCCGACCTCACCCCCACCGAACGCCGTCACCTCATGAGCGCCCTGCGCAAAATCCACGACACCGCGACCGAACTCCTCGGCGAGGCCGCACCCTGATCGCGCGGACTCAGTTCACTCCTGGCCGCTGGGACCGAATGATCTGCGCCAACCGTTCGTAATCGTCCGCGCGCGCCGTCGACGCGCGAAACGCCAGACCGAGCGTGCGCCCCGGCGCGGGTGCGGCGAAATGCGCGATTTCCAGTGTGCCGCGCGCGGTTTCGGCGGCCACCGCCATCTCCGGAATCAATGTCACCCCCAGGCCACCCGCCACGCACTGGACCACGGTCGCCAGCGACGCGGCACGGGTATCGCCGACCGCCCCCGGATGAGCATCGGCGGAGCGGCAGAACTCCAGGGTCTGATCACGCAGGCAATGGCCCTCATCGAGCAGCAGCAGCGGCAGCGCGTCCAGGGTGTCGGGTGCGATATCGGTGCGACCGGCCAGTTCGTGACCGCGCGGGGTCACCAGCACGAATTCTTCGGTGTACAACGGGATCTCGACCAGCCCCGGCGCCTCGGTGGGCAGTGCGAGCAGCGCGACATCAAGGACGCCGGTGCGCAATCCCTCCAGCAGCCGGGCGGTCTGATCCTCGATCACCTGAGGATTCAAGGCGGGCAATACCTTGCGCAATTCGGGCAGCAGATCCGGCAGCACATACGGGGCAACCGTCGGAATGATGCCGATCCGCAGGGTGCCGCCCAGGCTGTCACCGGTCGCCGAGGCGACGAATCGATCGGCCGCCTCGAGTGTCGCCGTAGCCTGCGGAAGCAGCCGCATACCCGCGGCGGTGACGAGCACCCGTCGGGTGCTGCGCTCGATCAGCTGCAGGCCGAGCCCGTGTTCCAATGCGGCAAGAGCCTGCGATAACGTGGGCTGGCTCACACTGAGCCGCGCGGCTGCGGTGCCGAAGTGGCGGTACTCCGCGACGGCCACGAACGCACGCAGCTGCGACAGGGTCGGCTGATAAGTCTGATCAGTCACGCCTATCAGTGTAGTGCGACTGATCACGTTTACCTTTCACCGGCCTTTGGGCAAGATCGTTGTGAGCTTTTCGATCCACTCGCTCTAGCAAACCGACTGACGAGGAGACAAGCATGGCTTTGCTGACCATCGGCGACCAGTTCCCGGCATACAACCTCACCGCGGTGATCGGCGGTGACCTGTCGAAGGTCGACGCTCAGCAGCCTGACGACTACTTCACCCGCATCACCTCCGACGATCACGCCGGCAAGTGGCGCATCGTCTTCTTCTGGCCCAAGGACTTCACCTTCGTGTGCCCGACCGAGATCGCCGCCTTCGGCAAGCTCAACGAGGAGTTCGCCGATCGCGACGCGCAGGTGCTCGGCGCCTCGGTCGACAACGAGTTCGTGCATTTCCAGTGGCGCGCCCAGCACGAGGATCTCAAGACCCTCCCGTTCCCGATGCTGAGCGACCTCAAGCGTGAATTGGCCACCGCCACCGGCGTTCTCAATGTCGACGGCGTCGCCGACCGCGCCACCTTCATCATCGACCCGAACAACGAGATCCAGTTCGTCTCGGTGACCGCCGGTTCGGTCGGCCGCAATGTCGACGAAGTGCTGCGCGTGCTGGACGCGCTGCAATCCGACGAGCTGTGCGCCTGCAACTGGAAGAAGGGCGACCCGACCATCAACGCGGGCGAACTGCTCGCCGCGAGCGTCTGAGCACTATCCGCACCACCTGAAAACCCCCGAACGAGAAGAGGATTCGCCGAATGAGCATTGAGACCCTGAAGAACTCCCTTCCCGAGTACGCAAAGGACCTCAAGCTCAATCTGTCGTCCATCACACGCACCACCGTGCTGAACGAACAGCAACTGTGGGGCACGCTGCTCGCGTCGGCGGCCGCGACCCGGTCTGCGACGACGCTGCGCGAAATCGCCGAGGAAGCCGCGGACAATCTGTCCGCGGAGGCCTACAACGCCGCACTCGGCGCCGCCTCGATCATGGGCATGAACAATGTGTTCTACCGGGGCAAAGCGTTTCTGGAAGGACGCTACGACGATCTGCGTGCCGGTCTGCGGATGAATATCATCGGCAACCCGGGTGTCGACAAGGCCGATTTCGAGCTGTGGTCGTTCGCTGTCTCCTCGATCAACGGCTGCGCGCACTGCCTGGAGGCGCATGAGAAGACACTGCGCGAGGCGGGCGTCTCGCGTGAGGTGATCTTCGAATCGCTGCGTGCGGCCGCGATCGTCGCCGGTGTCGGCCAGGCCGTGCAATCCACGGAGACGCTGGCCACCGCCGCGGTCTGATATTTCGCCGGAAACGCGCAACGGCCCCGTCCGAATAGGACGGGGCCGTTGCGCGTTTCCGCGCCGACCGGCACGTGTCGGAGCGCCTCGCTAGCCTGTCCGCGATACGCACCTCGCGAACAAGGGAGCAGGCCGATGGCTATCCGCACGCCGCCGACCGATGAGGACATCTGGGTGGTACCCGCCGCCTGGTGGTCGAAAACCGATCCGTTCCGCGGCCGGTGGCCCGCGCGCAGGGTCTCGGTGAATGTGGCTGCGGCACAGACGGTCTCCGACAAGCTGGCGCAGTCCACGGATCGGATCCGCGCTATCCTGAGCCATTCCGGCTCGCACAAGGTGCTCGCCGAACGGGGTGCGCGGTATCTGACTGATCGGCAGGCCGACCCACTCGGCGCGGCCGTATGCGCCGCGATCGGCATGGACACGAAGCTGTGGGGTGACAGCGCCCTCGGCCGCTACTACGACGACCACGCGGATCTGGCCGATTATCTGGTCGCCACCCATGGTCTCGGCTGTGCCGTGGCGACCGTGGCCGCACTCAGCGGCATCTGCGCGGAAGCTTCGGATACCTGGGGCGGGCAATCGAATCGCTTGGTGGTTTCACGTCCCTGCGATCCGCCCGCCACCCTGGTCCGCCGATTGCGCACTTTGCTGGCCGCCGCAAGGGAGATGGATTACGCCGACGCCTTGGACCAGGCACGGCAGCTGCGCCGCGAACCGCTCTCGATCCGGTTGCTCACCTCGTACCTGTTCCCCACCGAACAGGACTGGGTCACACACGATCTCGCCGATCCGAAACTCACCGACGGATTCGGATCGATCTTCCTGCTCGCTTCGGTGACCGATTCGGCACACGCGCACCGCATCCTCGATCTGCTCGGCTGGCACTGGCACCTGCTGCGCGACAACAAATCGCTGATCTACAGTGTCGCGGCACATCTCGGCGCCGACGCCGCCTCGGTCCTCACTCGACTATGGGAGGCGGGTCAGGGCAATAGCTCCGCACCGGGACCGGAAACCCTGTCGCGCATCCTCGCCCACCTCCCCGCTGACGAAGCGATGGACTTCCTGGCCGGGCACTCGTGGCGCAACGTGACCGCTGCGGCGCTGCTCGCCTCGACCGAACGGTTTCCGGCACGTGCCATGCGTGTGCTCGGCGCACGGACCGCCCGGCAGGAGAGCGTCGTCGACTTCTGCCAGCATGTCCGCCGCCATCCCGAACTCGCCGTCGCCATGCGATACGAACTACCCGAAGCCGCACAGCAGTTGATCACCGAGAATCGGCCCGCAGAGCAGACGGTCGAAGAGGCTCCCGCCCGACTGGTTCCCGCGATCCTGAGCACACCGCCATGGCAACGACCGCGCCGTAAGCCGGTTGCCGCTATGGCGCTCGAAGTTCCTGCGGGCGTTGCTGTTTCGTGGCGCGCTGGCGAACGGGAGAAATGGCTCGACACCGTCGGCACGCTGTCCGAGGACGAGATACACGAGCGGCTGGAGCGCATTCCGCCGGGCAATGACTTTCTCAATGACTGGACATTGCAGGCACTAACCCAGGTCGACTTCGCGATCGCGGAACCGTATCTGCGCACCAGCACCGTGGGCTGGGGTCTCTGGTCGGCCACTCCACTGCTCGCACTCACCGCCGCACACGGTGCCGCGACGCACGATCTGATCATCGACACTGTCGTACGGCGACCACGCGACCACGCTGCGGCGATCGCCCCCTTCGAAAGTCCGGCCGTCGCCGAACTGGTCGTGGACTGGCTGCGCCTGCGCTCACGCCGCCGCATCGCACTGGACTGGTTGCGCCGCCATCCCGCCTACGCCGCGACCGCGTTCATTCCGGGCGCGATCGGCAAGGCGCGCAAGGCAAGACGCACGCATGCCGCGGCGCTGCGTACCCTGGTCACACTCGGCCACACCGATGCCATCATTGCCGCCGCGGCCGCATACGACGCCACCGCGGCGGTGCGCGAGTTGCTCGATACCGATCCCGCCGAGATCGTGCCCGCGCGGATGCCCGTTCTGCCACAATGGTTGTCGATTTCCGAGCTGCCCGCGATCGGGTTGACCGGCGGCCATGTGCTTCCGCCCGATGCGGTCGCCAATCTCGTTACGTTCATGATGTTGTCCGAACCCGGTGCGCCGCATGCGGCGCTGGCACGAGTTCGCGAAGACTGCGACGCGGCGAGTTCAGCCGCCGCGGCCGGTGCGATCCACAGCCAGTGGAACAGGGCGGGCGCGCCGTCGAAGGACACCTGGGTCTGGGAAGTGTTGGCCGCCTTCGGAAATGATGAGACGGTCGAGGAGCTGCTGCCGAATATCCTCTGGAGCGGGGCCAAGGACAATGCGCTCGACACTCTCGCCGCAATCGGTACCGAGCACGCCTTGTCGGCATTGATCACGTTGAGCGAGAAGGGCCGAAACGCGGCGGTCCGGGATGCGGCGCAGACCCGGGTCACCGATGTCGCGGACGAATTGGGTTTGAGCGAGGATCAACTCGCCGACCGCCTGGTTCCGGATCTCGGACTGCGCCCCGACGGCACGGCACTGCTCGACTTCGGGCCGCGCCAGTTCATGCTTGGCTTCGATGAACAGTTGCGCCCCACCATTACCGGTACCGACGGCACCCGCTACAAGGCGCTGCCCAAGGCTGGAGTTCACGACGACGCATACTGCGCCGCCGATGCGACCGCGACGTATCGCTCGATCCTCAAGTCCGTCAAGAAGTTCGCCGCCGACCAGATCCGACGACTCGAGCGCGCCATGGTCACCGAACGCCGCTTCACCCTCGACGAACTACGCACCCTGTTCATCGCACATCCGGTGCGCATCAACGTGACTCGCCGACTGATCTGGGCGACCTATCGCGACGACCAGGTGCTCGCCTCGTTCCGCATCGCCGAGGACAACTCCTTCACCGACGCCGGCAACGCCACCCTCGAAGTCGCCGAGGACGCCGTTGTCGGTATTGCCCATCCCCTCCACCTCGGCACCGAACTGACCACTGCTTGGGCCGATGTGCTCGCCGACTACGAACTCCTGCAACCATTTTCACAGCTCGGCCGGGAGGTGCACCATCCGGATCCGGAGCTGCTCGCCGGTTCCTCCGTGCCGATTCCGGCAAACGCCACTGTGCCCGTCGGCCGTATCCACGGCCTGACCGACCGCGGCTGGAATCCACCCGAACGCGGCGATGACGGTCGCATCGATACCTTCGACAAACGGCTTCCGGACGACCGGGTTTTCAGCATCGGGATCGATCCGGGCATGGAGCCGTTCGAATCGGTCGCTCCCGTGCACGAGCTCAGATATGCCGCGCTTGCGGGCAACAATGGCTCCACCTTCGCCGACCTCAGCCCTGTCACCATTTCGGAGATCCTGCGTGATCTCGCGTGGCTCCGCGGCCCGCATTGACAGCAGTTCCGAGACAGACATAACGGGCAAATCGGCATGTCGGATGTGGGTTCGTGCCAGGCGGAAAATTCCGCGCCAGCGCATAAACCATCTTCGACGGCCGGTAGGCTCGCGAACATGGGCACACAGGGTGAACCAGAGGCCATCGGTACGCGGGTCGAGGTCGTGCGCGTTTTCACGGACCCGACCGGACGGGGCGGCAACGAACTCGGCATCGCTCGCGCCGCCGATGTCGCCGAGGTCGACCACCAGGCGCTGGCGGCCAAGGCGGGATACAGCGAGACCGTTTTTGTCGAGGACCCCGTGGACGAGATCGCCAAGGTGCGGATCTACACCCCCGCGGTGGAGCTACCCTTCGCCGGGCATCCGTCGGTGGGTACCGCGTGGTGGTTCGCCGAGCGGGGCCAGCCGGTGCGGATTCTGCAGGTGGCGGCGGGTCCGGTCGCGGTCGAACTCACCGACGGCCTCGTCTGGATCAAGGCACGCGGCGAATGGGCTCCGGAATTCGCCTTCCACCAGCTCGATGATCTCGACGCGCTGGCGAATCTGCGCCCCGACGATTTCACCACCGGCTCGCATTACCTCTGGACCTGGACCGACGAGCACCGCGGCGCCCTGCGCTCCCGCATGTTCGCCCCGGCCATGGGCGTCCCCGAGGACGAAGCCACCGGAGCCGCCGCCGTCGCCCTCACCGCCCTGCTGCGCCGCAGCCTGATCATCACCCAGGGCAAGGGCTCACAGATCTTCACCGAATGGGACTCCGACGGTTGGGTCCGACTCGGCGGCCGCGTCGTCGCCGACTCGGTCGTCCACCTCTAGACCGCGAGTATCCGACGATAGATTCGGGCTGCCGACCGGGCATCGACTGGGACACCGCGCGAGCTCTTCGGACTGCGGGTGGGGCGATCTATCCCGGCCTGATCGGACAAAGACGCCGGGGTTTATCCGGAGACCGCGGCGACGAGCATGTAGGCCGTTCCCAGGTCCATGACGATGTGGGGTACAAGTGCCGTTGTCAGTGCACGGCCGATGAAAGAAGCCGACTGCTGCGAGTCGGTTCGGATGCCGATCGGGTGGCCGAGCCAGCGCTGGCAACGACCGGTAGTCGCCGCGACGATCAGGGCGAGCGCATCGGCGGTGAACAGCGCGGCCAGTGTCAGCGCTGGTCCAGGGGATGGCCCGTTGACGTGCATGCCCCCATCGTGTCCCGCGATCGAGTACAGCATAGCGGCCGCGACGGCGATGTGATATCCGATGGCGATGATTCGATCATCGGGCAGCGCGCGAGTCATATTGCGCCACTGCACAATTCGATCTACCAACAAGGCCGCGAATACGATGATGAGCGCGATCAGCACACCGCGCAGCACGACCGGATCCGCTGTCATCGGAAAGACCAGCATCGCAAGCATGACCATGCACATGATCAGATGGGCTGCATCGGACTCGTGACATGCCGCCGCGCCGGGCAAATCTGCTTCGAGGCGAACAGGTTCGGCCCTACCGACGCCATCCCGTGCCGTCAGCCGCCCGAGCACCACCGTGGCCGCGAAAAGAAACGCCACCACCACCGACCACCGCAAGGCGGCATACTCCTGCGCGAACTCCACCACATCCACCTCCCGACCCAATTTCTCCCCTCCATGCTCGCACCCTGACGTCCCATCCGCCGCCCTTTCCCCACCAACACCCCACAGCCGCACCCTTTCTCAGGCGCACACTCCCACAACGGGACGAGCCCGACCAACAGTCGGTAATCCAAAAGGCACTCGATGGAGGCGGTGATCACCTGGAATCCATGGCGGCGAACACGAGAAGCCCTCACCACCAGCTCCACCTGATCTCGATCGCCCACGCTGAAATGGCTTAGCGGCCATCGAATCCGGGGTCAGCAGGCGACTGTGGGACGGAGGCGATCGGTGGCGGCGCGGGCGAAGCGGCGGATGCTCGGCAGCACGTGAATCGTCAGGCCGGGAGCTCTCGCAGGACCCGTTTGAGCACCTTTCCGGTGGGGTTGCGCGGGAGTTCGTCGACGAACAGCACATCGCGCGGGACCTTGAAGCGGGCGAGATGCGTCTTCACGTGCTCGCGCACCTCATCTGCAGTGAGCGAATGCCCTTCGCGGACAACCACTACCACACGCAGGCGCTGACCGTAACGATCGTCCTGCACCCCGAATGCGCTGACCTCCGCCACTGCCGGATGCGCGGCGAGCAATTCCTCCACCTCGCCCGGAAAGACATTCTCACCGCCGGAGACGATCATGTCGTCATCGCGTCCGTCGATGAAAAGTCTGCCGGCACTGTCGAAATGGCCGACATCGCCGGTGGACATCAACCGTCCGATGCGCGCCTTGTCACCACCGCCGGTGTAGCCCTCGAATTGGTAGTTGTTGCCGACGAAGATGCGTCCGGTAGTGCCGGGGGTTACCTCCCGGTCGTTGTCGTCGAAGATCTTCACCGTGGTGCTGGGCACCGGAGAGCCGACACAGCCCGGCTCGACCGCCAGATCAGCTGGCGTGGCAATGGTCGCGTAGGCCACCTCGGTGGACCCGTACACGTTGTACACCACCGGCCCGAATGCCTCGGTCACTCGGATGCACAGGTCCGCACCGAGCTGCGAGCCCGCGACGAAGATAATCCGCAACCGCGAAAGATCACGTCCGGCAAAGGCTTTCGGTCCGGCATCGACGAGACGTCGCAGCATTGCCGGCACCGCGATCATGGCCGTCGCCCCGTGCCGGTCCAGACTGTCCAGCACCGCCTGGGCATCGAAGCGCCGCCGGATCACCAGCGTGGATCCGAAGCCGATGGCGAGGACGGCGTGCGCGAAGCCGAGCGTATGGAACAGCGGCGCAGGGCATTCGGTGATTTCACGGGCGCGGAAGGGCACCTTGCCGAGAATGGCGCCCAGCGGTGCGAGTGAGGTCGGCTCGCTGCCGCGTGGCGCACCTTTCGGGGTGCCGGTGGTCCCGCTGGTAAGCAGGATGATGCGGGCGGGGGTACGCGGCTTGCGCGGTGGTGTGCGCGCCGCGCCCGCGATGAGATTGTCGATGGTGTCGACGCCCGGTTTATCGGCCCAGGCACGGTAGCGGCCACGGCGCGGTGTGAAGTCACCGAGCATACTTGCGTATTCGTCGTCGAAGATCAGCAGATCGGCGCCCTCGCGGGTCACCACCTCGCGCAGTTGCGGTGCCGCGAAATCGGTATTGAGCAGGATGATTCGCGCACCGCATTTCGCGGCGGCGAAGACCGCGTAATGGAAGCCGCGGTGGTTGCGCGCCAGGATCGCCACACCCTCGCCGTCGCGCAGTCCGCGCGCCCGCCAGGCATTCGCGAGCGCGGTGCTGCGCTCATCGAGTTCCCGGAAGCTGACGCGGCCGAGTTCATCGAGGATGGCGGTGCGGTCGCGATAGCGCAGGGCGGCAACGGTTGTCAGCCCGCCGAGCAGTCCGGAGCGCAGCACCGCGGCACCCATGAGGGCGAGTCGATCCGGGCGTTCAGGGGTCGCGAGTCCGGCACGCACGGTCAGGGCGGCGTAATAGGTCTCATCGGCGGCCCGACGCGCCGCAGCCGTGGCCAGCGCCCCGACCTTGTTCGCAAACTTCATGATTCGATCCTGACGCCAATCTCGCATAATCGCTCGTCGACCCGAATCCCTTCGGCCGCAGCCGATTCGGTCACTGCGGCGGTACAGCCCATTGGGCTGGACGCGCTGACGGTCAGGACGGCGCGCTCTGCTCGACCGGCGGTTGCGGCAGACGGCTCGATCAGCGCACTATCCGTGCGCGGTGCGAACTTCTCGAATAACGGCATCGTTGTCCACCTAGGTGAGGGCGAGTGCCCTCACAGTAAAGCGTCATCGGCGGGTTCGTCGAGTACCGACCCAGACAGCAGTGCCCAGCAGCCACGATCCATGATGGACGAATGTCCAGCGATATCGGCGAACATCTTCCGAGCCCGACCGCACCAGCCACCGCGCTGCGGATCGTCCTCGATGATCTGTCCGGTCCCGAGGTCGCTGCCCTGCTCACCCAGCATCTGGCCGAGATGTACGACAACTCGCCCGAAGACAGCGTGCACGCCCTGGATCTGGACGCGCTCCGTGGACCGAACGTCACCTTCTGGAGCGCCTGGGAGGACGACGAACTAGCTGGTTGCGGCGCACTCAAACAACTCGACGTTACCCATGGCGAGATCAAGTCGATGCGCACCGCCACCGATCGCACCGGCCGCGGCATCGCCTCGGCCCTGCTCAACCACCTGATCGCCGAGGCCCGCGCACGCGACTACCAGCGCCTCAGCCTGGAGACCGGAGCCTGCGACTACTTTGCCCCCGCGCAGCGGCTCTACGCCCGCCACGGCTTCGAGATCTGCGCCCCCTTTGCCGACTACGTCGAGGATCCGCACAGCGTCTTCATGACGCGCATCCTCTGACGCCGCACCCCCGGCGAGTGTTATCGGCCTTCGGCGCATGGTTGGTCAATTGATGACGCGCATCCTCTGATGCCGCGCATCAACGGACATCGATGGCCTTCAGCGCGCGGTCATGCGGATAGGTGACGCCTGGAGGATCGGTCACGCCGCGTCGATCGCGGTGATCAGCGTGCGATTGCCCGCCGTTCGCGTCGTGATGATCTGCGTGAAGGTCTGCGGCTGCTCACCCGGCCGCTGCTGGGTCAGCTGGACCTCCCAATGCGCCTCCCCCGCATCGCTGCCCGCGCGAGTGATCTGCACGCAGTAGAGGGTGCCGCTCGGTATCTGGTTGATCCCGCGCTGGATCTGGTCGGCGGCAGGCACATTCGCGTCGTTGGCGACTACGCCGCGCGCGGCGAATCCGGAACGCTGCACATAGTAGGCACGTTCGAATGCGAGGATCGCCGATGGCCCATCGCTGGTGCCGCCGGGATCGGTGCCGGAGATGACATCACCGGTGCGCCGTTGTTCGCAGCCCGGGGTGGCGATCGCCGACGGTTGGTCGCTCGGTGCCGTAGTTGCCTGGGCACGCCCAGCCGTGCCGCCCTGGGCGGCCACCTGGGTCGTCGCTGCGGCCGGTCGCTTGTGTTCGCCCGAACCGCCGAAGACGAACATCAGCACCGAGACGACCGCCAAAACCACACCGAGCACGATCAGCACCACGACGACTCGGTTCCCGCCACCGGTCGGCTGGGTATCGCGACGGCGCGGCGGATGCCGCAGTGCCGGACCGGGATTGCCACCGGACCGATCGATGATCGTGGGCACAACGGAACTGGTCTCGGCCGGTAGCTCGGCCTCGGCTTCTACCGCACGCGTCCGAGGCCGACTGCGATCCGCCTCCGGTGGCGCCGCCGCTGGGTGTCGAGGTTCGAGCCACTCCTGCCAATCCCCGGCCGGGCGGGGGCGGCGCGGCCGCTCGGGCGGATCGAGCGCATCGGCCAGCGGTGTCCGGCGCTGGCCCGAACCGCGGCGTGCGTTCGGGCGGCGGCGCCGCTTCGGGGTCGCAGCGGCGGGCCGGACCATGGGCAGCCCGATGTCGAACGGATTGCCCTGGTTCTGGCTCGAAGAGCCGGAATCAGAGCTCGTCATCGTCGAATTCGCCGATCACCGCAGGCGGGACGGTCGCCAAGACGGTCGGCACGGTGACGCCGAGTTGACCGTCGCGCGGTCGGCGATCCTCATCGGACTGCGACGACGGCGGCATCGCCAGACCACCGGTGGTGCCGGGCTGATTCGTCGGTTCCGGCCCGGACGGGCGCGACGGCGGGGTGTCCGCGGTCGCGGCCGGTGCCTGCGGCGCGGGAGCGGGCGCGGGCTTGGTCGCGGTCGGGCCGTCCAGGCTCGGCGGGATCACCGAGTTGGTTCCGATATTCGGCGCGGGCTTGGACGACTGCCCCGATCCACCACCGAAGTCGATGACATTGGTTGGCTTGCTCGCGCTGTCACCGCCGGTGGGCGAATTCGTGGTGCTGCCAGGATGGATTAGTTCGGGAATCGCCTTATCGATGGCCTTGTCAGCGGACGCGGCCACGGTATCCATGGCATGCGTGCCGACCTCGGCGATCTTGTCGATGAGGTGGGTGCCGATATTGACCCCGGCGTCGATGGCGGCGGTGCCGACCGAAACGCCCGCATTGATCAGATACTGCTGCAACTGGAGTTGGGCCGCCTGCACCGGATCCAGTGGCGTCGTTGTCGTCACGCCCGCGGTGGTCGTGCCGTTCGTGGTACCCGGCACGACCGTCTGCTGGGTAGTGCTGCCGACACCCTGCGGTGTGGTGACCGTGAGCGGTCCCATCGCATCCAGCCGCGCGGTGTGGCCGTCCATTTCCGACTGCGCCGTGCTCACCGCGGTGACCGCATCGCGCAACGCCTGGGTCGCCCGCGCGATCACCGCATCGGTATCCGAGGACGCGCTCGCGGTACTCAAGATCTGCTTGGCGTCGCGGCGGAAGGCCGCGATGATCTGGTCGACCTTCTGTGCGGCCCGGGCGCTGGTGGCATGGGCGTCGCCGAGCACCGACAGATACTCGGGTCCGCGGTCGGTGATGTCACCGATCTGCGTTTGGGTAGTGCGCAATGCCGGAACGGCATCGTCGGCGGCGCGGGAGGTCCAGGTCGATTCGAGGGCGTGCAGGCCCGCACGGTGCGGGCCCTCGGTGTCGGCGGCCTGCGTGGACGCGGCGGACAGCGCGTTGACCACGGACGGGTCCGGAGTCGCGACGCCGCTGCCGAGCGAGGCGCGCAATTGCAGCATCGGCTCGACCAGCGCCGCCACGATCGGCGGATCCACATTCGGATCGACAGGTGTGCTTGCGGGGGTATCGGAGGCGTTGTTCACGGGCCGCCGTCGAAGCAGTCTTCTCATGGCAGCGCCTCTCCTTGCCGGGCGAGAGCGCCCGCGGAATCGACATCGATACCCTGCATGTCCGCGCTGTAATCATGCAGCACCTGCCCGTAGGCGGCGACCAATTGCCCTGCGGTCGAGAGCGCCTGCACGTGTTCGTTCACCTTCTCGGTGAACCGGGCCACGAATCCGGCGCCGACCTGACCGAGATCGGCGACGAGCCGATCGGGATTCACCGCGCCACCCGCGACCGCCGACGCCGAGGCCAGCTGTTGCGACACCGTATTCGCGATCGTGGTGTAGGCGGCCATCGCCGCCGGGTCGAGCTTCAGCGCGTCCACTGTTCCCCCTTAATACGGAAACCAATCTGTCGCGTCACATTTCGACACTCCGAGCGTACTTGGGACCCAGGCAAAGCGCGCGCGGATCCTTTCGTTCCGCTGGAGTCTATGCCGCCGGATCCATCGCTTATGCGACGCCGCTCCGGTTCCACAGACACCGAGGTCGAAAACGAAAATGATCACTTTCACCTCGTGCCGGTTCTATGCTTGTCGCGACGAAGTTGGTCCCATCACCACCCTGGCGATCCACGCCCAGGGTGCCGGCACGGTTGGAGGGGTCAGAAGCGTGAAGAACAGCAGACGTTTTCGAAAGTTGTCGGTCAGATCCGCGGCGCTCATCGGTGCCGTTTCCGCAGGGCTGCTGCTAGCCGGAACGGCCCAGGCCGAACCGTTGTGGCCCGGTGGTCCGGATATCGGTACACCGGCGATCATCCCACCGATTCCGCCGGCTCCCGTTCACGCACCGTGTGGCGAGACCGCGCGTATGTGCATGCGGCTGTCGACGAACGAGGCCTGGCTGATGGACAACGGCAAGGTCACCTACGGTCCGACTCCGATCTCGCACGGTCGGCCCGGATATGAGACGCCGCCCGGCGTCTTCAAGGTCGCCTTCAAGCGGGAAGACTTCTGGAGCACCATGCACAACGCTCCGATGAAGTGGGCGGTCTTCTTCAACGGCGATATCGCCACCCATATCGGGCCCATCGAGGAACAGTCGCACGGCTGCATCCGCATGACCCCAGAGGGCGCCGAAGCGACCTACCGCTATCTCAACCCCGGTGACGTGGTCGAAGTCGTTCGCTGATACCGGATTTGCGTATGCGAAAGCGTCCGGGCGGAATCCGCCCGGACCCTTCGCATATCCCCGCCTGCCTCAGTGTTCGCCGACGAGCTACCGGTCCCCGTCTTCGGCCATGACCGCCTCGCCGCGAGCGACCATGCCAGCCTCATCCGCGAGTTTCATATGGGGAATGAACAGGGCGAGCACGAAGGCGATTACCGCGCCCGGGATCAGGTACCAGAAGCCGGGGACCAACGCGTCCACGTAGGCGCCGACGATGGCGTCGTGTAGCCCGTCCGGTAGATGCTTGACCACCGAGGGCACCAGGGCGCCCGGATCCAGCTTCGCGGCAGCGGCTTCGGGGCCGTGCGAGACGAAGACATCGGTGAGGCCCTCGGTCAAACGGTTGGTGAAGATGGAGCCGAAAATCGCCACGCCCAGTGCGCCGCCCATTTCACGGAAGTAGTTGTTGGCGCTGGTGGCGGTGCCGATTTGGTCGGGGGCCACGGCATTCTGGACGACTAGCACGATGATCTGCATGATCAGACCGAGGCCCGCACCCATGACGAACAGCATGGCGGAGACGACCCACATCGGAGTGTCCGCGCCCAGGCGGGTCAACCAGAGCATGTCCGCGAACATCAGGACCGCGCCGAGGGGCGGATAGAGTTTGTAGCGGCCGGTTTTGGTGATCATCGTCATCGAGGCGATCAACGCGATCATCAGACCGACCATCATCGGAATCAGCAGCAGACCCGAGACCGAAGCCGAAGCGCCCGTTGCCATTTGGAGATAGGTCGGGATGAAGGCGAGGGCAGCGAACATCACCAGACCGACCACGAAGCCGATCGCGGAGGTCAGCACGAAGGTGCGGTTGCGGAACAACCACAGCGGCAGCATCGGCTCCTCAGCGCGCGCCTCCACCAGCACGAAGGCAGCGACCACCACGACGAACGCCGCGATCATGGTGACCATAACCGTTGAGCCCCAAGCATATTGCTTGCCGCCCCAATCGGTGATCAGGATAAGCAGCGTGGTAGCGGCCGACATCAACACCACACCGAGATAGTCGGGCCGGGTCTTGGGCCGGTGGCTGGGGATGCTCAAGTAGCGGAAGGCGATGAACAGTGCGGCAATTCCGATCGGCACATTGATCCAGAAGCACCAGCGCCAGCCGAGATGGTCGGCGAAGAAGCCGCCGAGCAGCGGCCCCGCGACCGAGGTGATGCCGAAGACCGCGCCCATCGGGGCCATATATTTGCCACGATCCTTGGCGGGCACCACATCGGCGATGATGGCCTGCGCCAGAATCATCAGACCACCACCGCCGACGCCCTGCAGGCCGCGGAAGGTGATGAACTCCCAGAAACTCGTCGACGCGGCGGCGCCGATGGAGGCCACTGTGAAGATCGTGATGGCGAACAGGAACGGCCAGCGCCGCCCGAACAGATCGCCGAATTTGCCGTAGATCGGCATCATGATGGTGGTCGCGAGTAGATATGACGTTGCGGTCCAAGCCATATGGGAGATGCCGCCCAGATCGCCGACGATGGTCGGCATCGCGGTGCCGACGATGGTCTGGTCCAGGCTGGCCAGGAACATCCCCGCGATCAGCGCGCCGAAGATGAGCCAGATCCGCTTCTGTGTCAGGACAATCGGCGCCGGTGGCGATTCGGCAGTGATAGTCATCTCTTGCGTCTCTCTTTCTTGCCGTCATGCTGTTCGAACAGCTGCGCGGCCATCGCACAGTGTTCGCTTACTGCCGCCGCCAGCGACACGTTCGGATCTCCGACCGTCGTCATCGCAGCCCGCGTGGTGATGTTCGTCACGAATCCCGCTGCCAGACCGGCGAATTCGGGCGAGACCGCACTGCCGAGCCGAGCCGACAGCAGATCTACGAACACGCTCTGCAAGCGAGCGCCCGAGGCGACGAAGGCCGCGAGCACCCGCGGCTCGGTCTTGACGATCTCGGTAACCAGCGTGATGCCCTCGCGCATCTCGCTTTCGGATTCGAAGCCGTGCATGAACAACCAAGTGAGGTCGTCCATCAGCACACCGCTCGGGCCACCCGCGATGAACTGCTCGCGCAACTCCGGCGTACCGATCTCGCCGACCGGCCCGACTACCGCATCCATTTTCGTCTCGTAGTAGTTGAAGAACGTGCGGGGCGAGACCCCGACCGCTCTGGCGATGTCCTCGACGGTCGTCGCGTCCAGTCCGCGCTCGACCGCAAGCCGTCGCGCGGCAAGACAGAGATCGAGCTCGGTCTGGCGTTTCTTCTGCTCCCGCAACCCGATCGGGCGCTCGTCCTTGGACATGTCCGACAAAGTAGCACAAACTGCAATTTTTCAGAAACTGCAAGTTTGAGCGCATACGACTAGCAGCCGAGAGACCCCGGCCCGGACAGCTCCGAGCGCGAACAATCCGCTGTCCATTCGGAAGCGAATCGCCGGCTTCGCGCAACCCGAGCGAGCCTCGTCCCGCGAATTAGCCCGATGTGCGAATCTCCTTGGCAGGAAGGACAATTAGCGCACACTACGAGCCGAGTTAACTCCGATATAACTCAAGATTAATCGACTTGATACTGAATTTTGGATAGTGTTGATACTGCCTACAGCGAGGTGGGATTTCGAGAACTCACATCGGTCGGGGGGCAACGCTCGTAGGAGAACTCCAGGTGAAGTATTCAGTGTGCGCTCGCGTGTTAGGTCCATTGACGCTTGCTCTCAATAATCACAACGCAACGCCGACAGCACAGAAACAACGCCAACTGCTCGCCTTACTACTCGTCAGACACGACACCGTAGTTCCGGTAACAACGCTGGTCGAAGAGTTGTGGAACGACGATCCACCACGCAGCGCCGTCACCGTCGTGCAGACCTATGTACTGGGAATTCGAAAGAAGATGGCCGAGCAGCTCGGCATCGGGCAAGCCGAAGTGGCCGAACGATTTCTCCGGACACGCAGTAAGGGGTATTCGTTCGACGTCAAGGACTGCGTCTTCGATTTGCGCGACTATCAGAGCATGTCCGAGGCCGCGCGCTGCGCCGCCAAGGCAGGCGACGACTATCGCGCGGTAGATCTGTTCACCGCCGCGGAGGCGCTGTGGAGTGGTCCGGCGCTGGTCGATGTGGAGGGCGGTATCCCGCTCGCCGCGGAGATCTCGCATCTGGATCACCTCCGGCTGACCAATATCGAGCTGCGCGTCGAGGCCGAGCTGCGGCTCGGTCGATATCGCGAAGTCTGCCCTGACCTGGCCCGACTCACCATGCAGCACCCACTGCACGAGCGGCTGCAGGCGTATTACATGTTCGCACTGAGTCGTGCGGGCCAGCGCGTCCGCGCGCTGGAGTCCTACCAGCAGTTCAGCAGGTCGATGCAGCACGAACTCGGCCTCGACCCCTGCCAAAAGCTGCAGAAATTGCATCAGGATATCCTCGCCGCCTCCGATGTATCGGTCAGTGCCATGCTCAACAGCCGTCACGCGGGATACCTTATCGGCTGGTACTCCCCCGAATTCCGCGCGGCTCGAGCAGAACCCGCCTAATCCGCCCGCAATAACTCGTCCACCAGCGCGGTCGAATGCGTCGCCGACCGCATGGCCGGGTTGTCGAGTACTTCCCGCAGAAAATCCCGGGTCGTCTCGACGCGCGCACCCGAAATCCGGAATTCGGCCAGGGCTCGCCGCATGCGCGCGAGCGCCTGGTCCCGGTCCGGCGCCCATACGATCAGTTTGGCAAGTAGCGAATCATAGTGCGGTGGGATCGAATATCCGGCGTGCACATGCGTATCGACACGGACAAACGGACCACCAGGCGGTGTGAATTCGGCCACAACTCCGGGTGCCGGTGCGAATTCGGCAGCCGGGTCCTCGGCATTGATGCGGCATTCAATTGCAGCACCGCGCAGGAAAATATCGCGCTGCGCGATGCTGAGCGATTGCCCTGCCGCGATATGGATCTGCTCGGCGACCAAATCGATACCGGTAACCATTTCGGTCACCGGATGTTCGACCTGGATTCGGCAGTTCACCTCCATAAAATAATAATTCCCCTGCCGATCCACCAGAAATTCCACGGTTCCGGCGCCGACGTACCCGGCTTCCAGCACCCCGTCCACCGCGGATTTGCCCATCCGCGCCGCGAGCCCCTCCGGCAGCCGCGGCGCGGGCGACTCCTCGATGAGCTTCTGGTGCCTGCGCTGCACCGAGCAGTCGCGCTCACCGAGGTACACACCGTTGCCGTAGCCATCGCACAACACCTGGATCTCGACGTGCCGGGCGCCCTCGAGGTACTTCTCCAGATAGACTCGACTGTCCCCGAACAACATTCGCGCGGTCGCCCGCGTCTCCTGATAGGCACGCGGGAACGCCGCACTGTCGCGTACCACCTGCATCCCGCGCCCGCCGCCACCCGCGGCGGCCTTGATGATCACCGGGTACCCGATCGAGTCGGCCAGCGCGTGCGCATCCTCGGGTTCGAGCGGATCCAGACTGCCTGGCAGCAGCGGTAGCCCCGCCTTGGCCATCAGGGTGCGTGCCGACTGCTTGTCGCCGAGTTGGGCCATCACATCGGCGGGCGGACCGATCAGGATGACACCCGCCGCGCGGCAGGCATCCGCGAAATCCGGTGACTCCGAAAGGAATCCGTAGCCGGGGTGGATCGCATCGGCGCCGGTTGTCTCGGCCGCGGCGAGTACGGCGGCCGCATTGAGATAGCTGCGTTTGGCCGCGGCCGGCCCGATCTGCACCGATTCGTCGGCAAACTGCACGACGGCCGACTCCGCGTCGGCGACCGAATGTACCGCTACGGTGCGCACTCCGAGCTCCCGGCAGGTGCGCGCGACTCGCAGCGCGATCTCGCCGCGATTGGCGATAAGAATCTTCTCGAACATGGTGTCCCGCACTCTCCTACGCCACCGACCGAACCGGAACCTGCCGCCGCGCACCGAATCGGCGGAACCGGGCGCGCCGGTCGGCGGCGAGGTCTTCGCCGCCGCGACCGGTCAACTCGCGCAGACTCGCCGCCAGCGCACGGTGCAGTTGGTTCGCCGCCGCCAGCGGCGCCGCACCCACATCGTCGCCGGGTTCGGGCAGCACCGCATCCACGATGCCGAGCCGCAGTAGGTCACCGGCCGTAAGTGACAGCGCGGCAGCGGCTTTCGGTGCCGCGGCCGGATCGTTCCATATGATGGCCGCGCATCCTTCCGGACTGATCACCGAATATGTACCGTTGGCGAACATCAGCACCCGATTGGCGACGCCAAGCGCCAATGCGCCACCGCTGCCGCCCTCCCCGATCACCACGCTGATCACCGGCACCCGCAGCGCGGACATCAGCCGGATATTCTCCGCGATCACCACCGCCTGCCCCTGCTCCTCGGCGGTCGCGCCGGGATAGGCGCCGGGAGTGTCGATCAACGTGATCACCGGCAGCCCGAGCTTTTCGGCGAAACGCATGAGCCGTGCGGACTTTCGGTATCCCGCCGGGGTCGGCATACCGAAGTTGCGCGCCATCAACTCCTTCGGCTCATGCCCCTTCTGATGTCCGATCACCACGACCGGCCGGTCACCGAGCCAGGCGGTACCGCCGACGATGGCCGGGCAGTCCCCCGAGATACGGTCCCCGCGCAACTCCTGGAAGCCGTCGAAGGCCAGGGCGAAGTAATCGAGCGCGGTCGGTCTACTCGGCGTACGCGCCCGCCGAACCTGCGCCCAGGGATCGCTGTCGGGAACGCGAGCCGGGTCGGTGACGGTTCCCGCGTCCAATTCGGTCACCGCATCGCCGGTCGGATCGACCGGACCGGCCACTCGCAGCAGGGACCCGAGTGCCTGGCGCAATCCGGCGCGCGGCACGATCATATCGATCAGCCCACGCTCCAACAGGAATTCGGCGGTCTGGAACTTCGGCGGCAGCTCCTGACGGATCGTCTGTTCGATCACCCGGCGACCAGCGAAGCCCAGCCGCGCCCCCGGTTCGGCGATCAGCACATCCGACAGCGTGGCGAACGACGCCGCGACCCCACCGTAGGTCGGATCGGTGATCAGTGTGATGGTGAGAATGCCCGCGCGGTCCAACTGCTCCAGCGCCGCACTGGTTTTCGCCATCTGCATCAGCGACAACGGTCCCTCCTGCATCCGCGCGCCACCCGAGGCGGTGACGACTAGCAGCGGAATCCGCTCGGCGAGCGCGGTTTCCGCGGCCGCGGTGATCACCTCGCCGACCGCGGTGCCCAGACTGCCACCGAGGAACCGGAAATCCATGGCGGCGATGATCACCGGATTGCCGTCGATTGTCGCGACCGCGCACAGCACGGCATCGTGCATGCCGGTACGTGCCCGTGCGGCGGCGAGCCGGTCCGGATAGGGCTTGGTATCGGTGAAGGTCAGCGGATCGTCGTCGGTGGGGATGACGGCGAGCGGTTCGAAGCGGCCCTCGTCGGCGAGCTGGGCGATGCGCTGCTCGGCCGTGATCGGGGTATGTCTGCCGCATTCGCCGCAGACACCGAGGTCGCGGGCGAATCGCTTGCCGTACAGCGGAATCAGACAGGCCGGGCAGAGCACCCAGTCCGCGGCACCGTCCAGGCCGTGTGCTGACTTCATCACGCGTGTCTCCTGTGCTCGGGGAAGGTGCGACCCAGCCTGCGCGCACCCGCTAGAGAACAGCTCGACTCCGGCGCTCGAGTCAGGTTCGAGGACCGCCTTCGATGCTGGACCCCACGATCGAAGGGAGATAACGCCATGAACCCCAACGCATCCGGTGGTGCGGTATGAGCCGCCGCGTTGTCGTCACCGGACTAGGTGTCCGCGCGCCCGGCGGTTCGGGTAAGGACGAGTTCTGGAAACTGCTGTCCGAGGGCCGTACCGCGACGCGCCGGATTTCATTCTTCGACCCCACGCCCTACCGGTCCCAGGTGGCGGGCGAGGCCGATTTCGACCCGATTCAGGAAGGGTTGTCGCCCAGGGAAATTCGCCGTATGGACCGCGCGGTGCAGTTCGCCGTGGTGTGCGGACGGGAGGCGGTGGTCGATAGCGGCATCGATATCGGATCGCTGGATCCGCACCGGCTCGGCGTCAGCCTCGGCAGCGCGGTCGCCGCGGCGACCAGCCTGGAGCAGGAATATCTCGTGCTGTCGGATTCCGGTAAGAACTGGCTGGTCGACCAGACCTACCTGTCCCCGCACATGTTCGACTACATGGTGCCGAGCGTAATGCCCGCCGAAGTGGCCTGGAGTATAGGCGCGGAAGGGCCGGTCGCCATGGTCTCCAACGGCTGCACCTCCGGGTTGGATTCGGTCGGCCACGCCGTGCAGTTGATCCGCGAGGGTTCGGCCGATGTGATGCTGGCCGGCGCGGCGGATACCCCGATCACGCCGATCGTGGTGGCCTGCTTCGATGCGATCAAGGCCACCACCTCCCGCAATGACGATGCCGAACACGCCTCCCGACCGTTCGACAACTCGCGCAACGGCTTCGTGCTCGCGGAGGGGGCGGCGATGTTCGTACTGGAGGAATACGAGAGCGCGCGCAAGCGGGGCGCGCGTATCTATGCCGAGATCAGCGGCTACGCCACACGCTGCAACGCCTACCACATGACCGGCCTCAAGGCCGACGGCCGGGAGATGGCCGAGGCGATACGGGTCGCACTGGACGAGTCGCGCATCGACCCCACCGGCGTGGATTACATCAACGCGCACGGTTCGGGCACCCGGCAGAACGATCGGCACGAGACCGCCGCCGTAAAGCGCAGTCTCGGCCAGCACGCCTACGCGACGCCGATGAGCTCCATAAAATCGATGGTCGGCCACTCGCTGGGCGCCATCGGTTCGGTCGAGATCGCCGCCTCCCTGCTTGCGCTGGAATACCAGGTGGTGCCGCCGACTGCGAATCTGCACGAAGCCGACCCGGAGTGCGATCTGGACTACGTGCCGCTCACCGCGCGCCAGCACCGGATGGACACCGTGCTCACCGTCGGTAGCGGATTCGGTGGCTTCCAGAGCGCGATGGTGTTGCGTAAACCCGAGGCGGTGGCGGCATGATCCTGGTTACCGGTATGGGCGTGCTCGCGCCGAACGGCCTCGGCGTCGAGCGCTTCTGGGATGCGGTGTTGGATGGCCGCAGTGGTATCGCACCGCTGACCCGGTTCGACACCAGCCGCAACACCGCGCGATTGGCCGGACAGGTCGCCGATTTCGATGCGGCCGAACATCTGCCGAGCCGATTGCTGCCGCAGACCGATATTTCGACACGGATGGCATTGGTGGCCGCGCAGTGGGCCCTGGACGACGCCAAGGTCGATACGGCGGCACTGACCGACTACGACATGGGCGTGGTCACCGGAAATGCCTCCGGCGGTTTCGAATTCACCCATCGCGAGTTCAATAAGCTGTGGTCGCGCGGTTCCGAGCATGTGAGCGTCTACGAGTCGTTCGCCTGGTTCTACGCGGTGAATACCGGGCAGATCTCGATCCGGCACGGCATGCGCGGGCCGAGCAGTGCGCTGGTCGCCGAACAGGCGGGCGGTTTGGACGCGGTCGGGCACGCCCGGCGGACGGTCAACCGCGGCACCCCGCTGGTGGTCACCGGCGGGGTGGATTCCGCCCTCGATCCCTGGGGCTGGGCCTCACATCTGGCCAGCGGCGAGGTCAGCACGTCGGACGCGCCGGAGCGTGCCTATCTGCCCTTCGACACCGCCGCCGCCGGATATGTGCCGGGTGAAGGCGGTGCGATGCTGGTGGTCGAGGATGCCACGGCGGCCCGTGCCCGCGGCGTTCCGAAGGTGCATGGCGAAATCGCCGGGTACGCTTCGACATTCGATCCCGCACCGGATTCGGGAAGACCCTCGGGTCTGCGCCGCGCCGCGGAACTCGCACTCGCCGACGCCGGTATGGGACCGGGCGATATCGATATCGTCTTCGCCGATGCGGCGGGCGTGCCGGACCGCGATCGGGACGAGGCGGCGGCCATCGAGGCCATCTTCGGTGCCGGCGGCGTCCCGGTCACGGCGTCGAAACCGCTGACCGGACGGCTGTTCTCGGGCGCGGGCCCGCTCGACATCGTGACCGCACTGCTGTCCATTCGCGATTCGGTGATTCCGCCGACCGCCTACACCACCACCCTCGCCGAGGACTACCGGATCGATCTGGTACTCGGCGCACCGCGGCCCGCCACCGTCGGCGGCGCCCTCGTCCTGGCCCGTGGCCGTTGGGGTTTCAACTCCGCGGTCGTCGTGCGCGCTGTCGACCAAACCTAGGGAGCCGATCATGACCATGACCATGACCGAATTACGCCGGATCCTCGTGGAATGCGCGGGCGGCGACGATATCGCCGAAGATATCGCCGGACTCGACTTCGACCAGCTCGGCTACGACTCCTTGGCGCTCATCGAAACGGCCTCGCGGATCCAACGCGATTTCGGCGTGCTGATCCCGGAGGAACAGCTCATCGATGTCAAGACGCCGCAGGAGCTGGTCGATATCGTCAACAGCCAATTGCGCGGTGCGGCATGAATACACAGGTGATGAGCCACACCAAGGTGGTGCAGGCGCCGCCAGAGGTCGTCTACGCCCTGGTCGCGGATGTGACCAAATGGCCGGTGATCTTCGCACCGAGCGTGCTGGTGCGTCATCTGCACCGCGGACCCGATGAGGAGCGGTTCCGGCTGTGGGCCACCGTCAATGGTGAGGTGAAGAATTGGACCTCCCGGCGGGTGCTCGACGCGGCGCAACGGCGCATCGTCTTCGAACAGGAGCGCAGTCAGGCACCGATCGCGTCCATGGGCGGCGGCTGGTCGTTCCGCGAAATCGATCCCGGCACAACGAAGGTCACCCTCGACCACCGCTTCACCGTGGTGGACGGCGCCGATCCGGATCTGGTGGCGGGCGCGGTGGATCGCAATAGCGAGACAGAGTTGGCCGCGTTGGCTCGTATCGCAGAGCTGGGACATCCGGTTGACGAGGTGGTGCACACCTTCGAAGACGCCGTCCCGCTCGATATCGCGGCGGCCGAGGCGTACGACTTCATCTACCACAGCGAGCGCTGGCCCGAACACGTCCCGCACGTCGGCAGGATCGAACTCGACGAGGACGCCGACGGTGTGCAGCTGATGGAGATGGATACCGTCACCGTGGGCGGTATTCCGCACACCACCAAATCGGTGCGCGTCTGCGTCACCGACGAGCGCATCGATTACAAGCAACTGCTGCCGCCTGCCATGCTCTTCGGGCACAGCGGCGCATGGGAATTCGCGGACGGTCCGGACGGTGCGGTGGTCACGGCACGGCACACAGTTGCGATCAATCCGGTCGCCGCCCGCGAAATCCTCGGGGCCGATACCGATCTCGCCGATGCGCGCGCATATCTCACCGAAGCGCTGTCGACCAACAGCCGCAATACCCTGCTGTGCGCGGTGCGGTATGCCGAGTCCATGAAGTCACCGACATGACCGCCACCGAACTACCGAGTGTCGCCGGGGGGCCGGTCGTGCGCGAAATCGCCGACGGGGTCTACGCGTACACGCACAGTCGAGGCGGCTGGTGTGTCAGCAATGCGGGCGTGCTGGCGGGGCCGGACGGGGCGGTGGTGATCGATACGCTGGCGACCGAGGGACGCACCCGCGCGCTGGTCGAATTCGTCGACGGCCTCGATATCGGTCCGGCCAGAACGATTGTCAACACCCACCATCACGGCGACCACAATTTCGGCAATCACATCTTCGGGCCCACCGCGGTCGTCATCGGCCACGATCGGATCCGGCCGGAGATGATCGAGACCGGACTCGCGCTGACCGAACTGTGGCCGCAGGTGCAGTGGGGCGATGTGCGAGTAACCCTGCCCAGCATCACCTTCAGCAGCCGCGTGACCCTGCATATCGGCGAACGGCGCGTCGAACTATTCCACCTCGGACCGGCCGCGCACACCACCAATGATGTGGTGGCGTGGCTGCCCGAGGAGAAGGTGCTCTTCGCCGGAGATCTGGTGATGTCGGGGGCCGCGCCGTTCTGCCTGATGGGATCGGTCAGCGGGACGATAAACGCGATCAGCAGGCTCGCCGAACTGGGCGCGGAAACTGTGGTGTCCGGGCACGGTCCGGTGACCGGACCCGAGATCTTCGAGCAGACATTGCGATATCTGCGGTGGGTGCAGGAGCTGGCCGCCGAGGGCCGCTCCCTCGGACTCACCCCGCTGGCCATCGCGCTCGAGGCCGATCACGGTGAATTCGCCGATCTGGTCGACGAAGAGCGCATAGTCGGCAATCTGTACCGCGCCGATGCGGAGTGGGCGGGCGGTCCGATCGGCGAGCCGCTGGATGTGCTGTCGATTTTCGGCGAGATGATCGTGTACAACCACGGGCAGGTGCCGACATGTCTGGCGTGACAACCGAATCGGTGCGGGTCTGCGTGGTCGGTGGCGGACCGGCCGGGCTGATGACCGGTCTACTGCTCGCCCGATCGGGCGTGGAAGTGCTTGTGTTGGAAAAGCATCCGGACTTCCTGCGCGACTTCCGCGGTGACACCGTGCACCCATCCACTCTCCGGGCGATCGACGAACTCGGGCTGGCCACCGAATTCCTCGCGCTACCGCACGTCGAACTGCCACAGCTGCCGATGGCCACCGCGAGTGGGCCGGTGATCTTCGCCGACTTCCGCTCGCTCCCAGGCGGTTTCCCGTTCGTGGCATTCATGCCGCAGTGGGATGTGCTGAACTTCCTGGCCGAGGCCGGTGGGCGGTATCCGGGCTTCCGCTTGATCCGGCGGGCCGAGGTCACCGAACTCATCCACGAGCACGACACCGTGGTCGGCGCTCGGGTACGCACACCCGAGGGACCTCTCGAGGTCCGGTCCCAGTTGGTGATCGCCGCGGATGGACGCAATTCGATTGTGCGCGGCGGCCTGCTGGAGGTCGCGGCCAGTGCGGCGCCGATGGACGTGCTGTGGTTCCGGGTCAGCAAACCCGACGGCGAGCGGCTGCCGACCGTGCGCAGCGGCAATGGCTTCTTTATCGTCTGCATCGACCGCGGCGACTACCTGCAGGTCGCCTACATGATCCCGAAGGGCGGATTCGCGACCGTCAAGGCCGCCGGACTCGCCGACTTCCGTGCCGACCTCGCCGCGATCTATCCGAGCCTCACCGAGCATCTGGCGGCCGAGATCCGCACCTGGGATGACGTGAAACCCCTTGATGTGCGGGTGGATCGGCTACGGCGCTGGTACCGGCCGGGCCTGCTCGCGATCGGCGATGCGGCCCATGCCATGTCGCCCGCGGGCGGAGTCGGCATCAATCTCGCGGTACAGGACGCGATCGCGACCGCCCGGCTGCTCGCGCCCATCCTCGGCACGGGTGCTCGACCGAGCGTCGCACAATTGCGCGCCGTGCAGAGCAGGCGTGAATTCCCCATGCGCGTAGTCCAATTCGCGCAACTGCGGCTGCTATCGGATCTCTATCCGAATGCCGGACGACCAGGCACCGACAGGCCACTGCTGGTACGTCTGCTGCGGCGCTTTCCCTGTCTACCCCGTTTGGTGGCCCGGGTGATCGGGCTCGGCATCCAGCCCGAACACGTGCCACCGGTGGCCGATATCGCCGGAACCGTCACTGCCCTAACGAAATTCAGGGAGAACTGATCGTGTCGACATATCTGCTCGTCCATGGCGCATTTCACGGCGGCTGGGCCTGGCAGCGGGTGCTGCCGCTGCTCGAGGACGCCGGACATCGTGTGCTGGCCCCGTCGCTTGTCGGCCTCGGCGACCGCGCCGATCTCTTGACCCCGGATGTCGGCCTGGATACCCACGTCGAGGATCTGGTCGGCCTGCTCACCTCCGCGGATCTCACCGACGTCGTCCTGGTCGGGCACAGCTACGCGAGCATCGTGGTGACCGCGGTCGCCGACGCCGTCTCCGACCGCATCGCTGAACTCGTCTATATCGACACCTTCGTCCCGCGCGACGGTGAGGCGGTCGCCGACATCATGCCCGGTATGGTCGATGCCTTCGCCGCCGCGGCCACCGAATACGGCGATGGCTGGCGCGTACCGCCGCAGACCGAGCCGATGGGCGACGGCGGCCTGTACGGCATCACCGAGGAACCCGATGTGGGCTGGGCCGCCTCGATGATGACCGCCCAGTCGCTGGAGACTTTCCAACAGCGCATGGTCCTCACGAATCCCGTTGCGCTGGCGGATATTCCGGTGACACACGTGTATTGCAGCGAGGGCGGCGAAGCCTACAAGGCCATGCGCGCCGCCATGCCGCGCACCCTGCCGCCCGCCGACCTGCCGCCCGGCCGTCTGCACGTGCTGCCGACCGGGCACGACTGCATGATCACCATGCCGCGCGAATTGGCCGGGCACCTCCTGGCATTGGCACCGCGGACAACGCTTGCCTAATGCAGGACACCGTAGGTCGCCGCAATGGTGAACCCGTGCGCTCCGGTCTCGCAGGTCACCGTGCCCTGGTAGCCGATGCCGCAGGTGGTGCCACCGACGGCGACCTTCTGCCCCTCCGGCAGCACCTGCGCGCCACCCGGGTAGGTGAAGGTGGGTTGGTCGGCCGTCAGGAAGTGGGCCGCTTCCACAGTCGACGAACGCACCTGGTTCGTGCCCGGCGGTGCATCGATCGGCACCGCATCGCATCCGGCCGGGCCGTCCAGGAAGAATCCGCAGTTGCGGCCGTCGGGCGACCGGAAGAAGACGGCGCCCCTGTAGTGCGGGTCGTCGACCAGATATCCGGTCTCGTCCACCGGTGTCAGCTGATCGAGCCCATTGGGGTCGGCGGCTGCCGGGCCGGCGGCGGTCGCCACGGCGGCAATGGCGAGTGGTACGAGGGTCGACAGAGCGAACAGCTGCGAGCGATCGAACACGATGCGCCTCCTTGGTCGTCATCCGACGGAACCCCATGACGTTAGCGGTGAATCCGCGCGATAGCCATTGCATCTCGATGACGAATCAGTTTGCCGCCCAGCCGGATCGGGTCAGGATTCGGCCGCGTCGTACGCGGCGCGGGCGGCGAGTACTTCGCTGAGATGTGCGCTCGACCAGTCGACGATGCTCGCGAAGACCGGGGTCAGGGTGACCGCGAGCGGGGTTGCTTCGTACTCGACGCGGGGTGGCACCTCGGCGTGGTAGGTACGGGACACCAGTCCGTCGCGTTCCAGCTGGCGCAGGCGCTGGGTCAGCACCTTGGGGGTGAGGCCAGGGATGCGCTGCTCGAGTTCGGTGAAGCGCAGGCGGCCGTCATGGGTCAGCACCCAGAGCACCTGGGTGGACCAACGGCCGAAAACCAGGTCGATCACCGGGGTGATCGGACACGGATCGACGGTGGCCGGCCCACCCCCCGCCCGACCACCCCTCATCGAATCGCTACGCGTTGCCTGCCTCATTGGCCCTCACTTTCCACTTGGTAAGTACTATACTTTGGAAAGTACTGTGAAGCCAGGGGTCGTGAGCGAGTACCACCGCGAACGAAAACCGAAGGGAACACAGTCATGACAACGACATCCGTGGACGGACGCATCGATCTGCCGCGCCGCTCCGGCGACCGGCCGCGCACCCGGGCACACAATCCACATCAGCAGCTCAACCAGCTGGCGCCACCGGATCTGCAGGAAACCCTGTGGTCGCGGATGACCACACTGAACGGCGTGCTGCTCGGCCGCAGCGGCGTCTCGCTGCCCGACACCCGGGCGCTGCATCTGCGCCCGACGATCGCCAAGGGACCGGGCGAGGCGTATCTGGTCGGCACCGAATTCGCCCATCTGCACGGATACGACGACGGCAGCCTGCACATGTGCCTGCCGAAAGATATTGCGGCCGAGGCGATCACGCAGGGGTGGGCGGAATTGCATCCCATGGCGCGGCAGCATTTTCTGCCGCAGACGCTGGTAATGGTCTACGGGCCACGCGATCTCGACGAACTCGAGGTGGTCTGGCGGCTGGTGCGGATCAGCCACGGTTTCGCGCGTGGGGCGGCTACAGCGTGATTAGAGCGGCAGCCGCCATCGTGGGAGTCATGAACGCCACCGATCTCGTCGGAACCTGGGAATTGCTGTCCTACTTCGATATCGACGAACACGATGCGACCAGCACCGGGCCACTGGGTGAGGCACCGCGCGGCCTGCTGATCTACGGCGCGCACGGCTATATGTCGGTGAGCATGATGCGCACCGACGCAGCGACGGACACACCGCCCTTCATGGGTTATGCGGGAACCTGGCGCAGGCGCGACACGGAGATAGTGCACGCGATCACCGTGTGCTCAAACCCCGCCTGGGCCGACACCGAACAGGTGCGCCAGATGTCGCTGAACGGCGACATCCTCACGCTCATCGGAGCCGCACGGGTCGACGGGCGGATGCAGCGCCGGGTGCTGACCTGGCGCCGCTCCTGCCCGCCGTCCTGAAATCGCCTGTTATTCAGTCGAATACGAGAATAAGGGCTCATCGAATTGGACCGGTTCGTTGTCTTCCTTGAGTATCTCGGTGATCACACCGCCGGCCTGAGCGGTGACCGGGATCATCAACTTCATCGCCTCCACGATGGCGATCTGCTGTCCGGCCGTCACCCGGTCGCCCACCTCCACGAAGGGGTCCGCGCCCGGTTCCTGGCTGCGATAGAACACCCCGACACTCGGTGCGCGGAAGACCGCACCGAGTGCCGGCTTATCGGGTGCGGCCGGAGTTTCCACCGCTCCCCCTGCCACTTCGGGGGCCACGACGAGCTGCGCCGCCGAGACCTGCCATTCGGCCTCGATCGTCACCTCACCCACCTGGACACGCAGCGCGCTCGGCTGCTGCGGGAAACCCGCGAGCAGTTGCAGCGCACCCGTCTGGATCGCCTCGAGGATCCGCAGATACTCGTCGTGCCCGGTTGCGCCGTCGAGCGCACCCGATGTGTTCTCCTCCACTGCGGTCATTGCTCAGGCCTCTCAGTAATTGCCAAGTCCACCACAGACATTCAGCGCCTGCGCGGTGACCGCGCCCGCGCCGGGGCCGATCAGATAGTCGACCATCGCCGCCACCTCGAACGGCTGCACGTAGCGTCCGATCGGCACACGTGCGCTCACCCGGGCGTGCACCTCGTCGGTATCCACACCCCACAGACCGGAGTAGACCTCCCGAACCCGTTCGGCCATCGGGGTCTCCACGAAACCCGGGCAGACCGCATTCACCGTGATCCCGGTCTTGGCCAGTTCCAGTCCGAGCGCCTTGGTGAAGCCGACCACGCCGTGTTTGGAGGCCGAATACGGCGCACCGTGTACGACACCCTGTTTGCCGCCGGTGGAGGCGATATTCACGATGCGGCCGCTGCCGCGCTCGAGCATGCCGCCCGCGGTCAGCGCTGCCTTGGTCATCAGGAAGACGCTGTTGAGGTTGGTATTGATCACGTCGAACCACAGCTCGTCGGTGACTTCCGCGGTGACGCCGCCGCCGCTACGGCCCGCATTGTTGACCAGGATGTCGATCGGGCCGTAGCGCCGCACCCCCGCGTCGACGTATTCACGGATCTGCACGGCATCGACGACATCGCAGACCGTGCCGTCGACCTCGTGACCGTCGTCCTGCAGGCTCTTGACCGCATCGGTCAACTTCTGCTGATCGCGAGCGCAGATGAACACCGCGATTCCCTGGGCCGCCAGGCTTTTGGTGATCTCCAGGCCCATACCGCTGGTCGCTCCGGTGACCAGCGCGACGCGCTGACTTTCCGCCATGACTCCTCCATCGGTCTTTCCGTACTCGCCGGGCTTTTCGACCTCCAGACTCGTCGCGGGTCCTATAGCCCCGGTCAACCCGCGCGCGGCTCGAGCCAGTCTCTAGCGGCATCGGCGACCGTTGCGTGCAGCCGCGCCCCGCCGCAACCAAGGAGCCACCATGACCACCGTCGCCAGCCGCACCGAGTTGTACGCCGAGGTCCAGCAGTTCTATGCCGACCAGATGCAGCGGCTGGACAACCGCGACATCCCGGGTTACGCCGAAACCTTCACCGAGGACGCGGAATTCGAACACACACCGGGTCGGCCACCGGCCCGGACCAGGGCGGGCATCGTCTCGGACCTGGTCGAATTCCACAAGCGTTTCGAGGCCGATCCGATGCAGCGCAGGCACTGGTTCAACATGATCAACCTGCAGCCACAGGACGACGGAACCATCGTCTCCACCGCCTACTGCCTCGTGGTCAAGATCCGGCCGAACAGCAAACCCGAAATCGCGCCGAGCTGCGTCGTACACGACGTGCTCGTCCGGGTGGAGGGCAATCTGCTGACCCGGTCCCGGCGCGTCGCCCATGACTGATTCCGCTGTCCCCGACCATATTTCGAGGAGTACCACGTGAACACCGTGCAGCCAGAAACCCTATTGACCCTTGCCGCCGAAGCCCAGGACCTGTTGTTCCGGGAGGCGCGCACCGCGAACACCTTCACCGACGCACCGGTCACCGACGACCAGATCCGCGATATCTACGAACTGATCAAATACGCCCCGACATCGATGAATCAGCAGCCGCTGCGCATCGTCCTGGTTCGCAGCCCGGAGGCACGGGCCCGCCTGGTCACCCACATGATCGACAACAACAAGCCCAAGACCGCGGCCGCACCCCTGACCGCAATCCTGGCCGCCGACTTGAACTTCCACGAAAACCTGCCGAAGGTCTTCCCGCACGCCCCCGAAGCCAAGGACTACTTCGCCGACCCCGGCTACCGCGCCGAATCGGCCCGCTTCAACGCCCTCATCCAAACCGGTTACTTCATCCTCGGCATCCGCGCGGCCGGTCTCGCCGCAGGTCCCATGAACGGTTTCGATGCCGAGGGTCTCGACAACGACTTCTTCCCCGACGGCACCCACAGCGCGCTGGTCGTCGTCAACGTCGGCATCCCGGGCACCGACGCCTGGTTCCCCCGCTCCCCCCGCCTCACCTACGACGAGGTCGTGACCACCGTCTAGACGATCCCCGCCGACGAGTGGCCGGTGTGCCACTCGTCGGCGACACCAGGTCGGGAACGTACCCCACCAGTGCGATCGCCTAGCTGGTCAGGCGATCGCCATGCGTTGTTCGCGGCATAGGCCGAGAGACTGATAACACCAGTATGGTGACGACCTGTCCGAATTGGTACAGGTATGCGCTCGGCAGATCGGCAGCCCGGGCGCGTGCCGGCTCATCCCAGGGCACGGGTGAAGCCCTCGACGAGTTCGTCGACTTGGGCGTCGGTCATGACGAAGGACGGGGAGATCTGCATCGCGCCCTGACCTGCTGCACGTCCCGAAATACCGTGGGCTCGTAGCGTTTTGACCAGCGGGAGACCTTCGGCGGGATCGGCCAGTTGGATCGCGGCCACAGCGCCGAGGCCGCTGCGGACCTCGGCGACGCGGGGGTGATCCGCGAGGGGCGCGAGCTTTTCGTGGAGGGTGGATTCCAGGCGCTTCGCTTCGGTGAGGAGGTTTTCACGTTCGATGATGGCGAGGTTGGCGAGCGCTGCGGCGGCGGCGCCGGCGTGGCCGCCGTAGGTGTAGCCGTGGCGCCACCAGACGCCGCCGCGGAAGAAGGGGTCGGCGATATGCGGGGCGATGAAGACCGCACCCATGGGGATATAGCCGGAGGTGAGTCCCTTGGCGGTGGTCATGAGGTCGGGTTCGAGCTCGAAACGGCTTGCGGCGAACCAGGATCCGCCGATGCGCCCGAAACCGGTGACGACCTCGTCGACGACGAAGAGGATGTCGTGGTCGCGGCAGATGCGGCGCACCTCGGTGAGGTAACCGTCCGGCGGCAAGTAGATTCCGCCCGCGCCGATTATGGGTTCGCAGAAGAAGGCGGCGACACGCTCCGCGCCGATCTCCTCGATGAGCGCGAGCAGCGCCTTCGCATCGTCCCATCCGACGGTGCGGGCATCGGCCATCAGCTCGCCATAGCCCTCGCGGTTGACCGGAATCCCCGCCAAAGCCGTTCCCGCGACATGCATTCCGTGATACGCGCGCTGCCTTCCGACCACGATGGTCTTATCCGGCTGCCCGAGCTCGTGCCAGTAGCGGCGGGCGAGCTTGGCCGCGGTATCCACCGAATCCGAGCCGCCGGAGGTGAAGAAGATCTTGCTGCCCGGCACCGGTGCGATGCTCGCCAACTTCTCCGCCAACTCCTGGGTGGCGGGCTCGGCGAAATCACCGAAGTTCGAATAGTGCGCGACTGTGCGCAGCTGTGCCGCGACCGCATCGGCGATCTCGGCGCGTCCGTGCCCGACATTGGTGAACCACAGCCCGGCCGTCGCGTCCAGATACCTGGTACCCGCCTGGTCGTAGATGTAGGCACCCTCACCGCGCGCCACGACGAACGCGCCGTCGCGTTCCACGGCACCCATATCGGCGAACCCGTGCCATAGCGCACCCATATCAACCACCTCTACTCGACAACCACGTCACTTCGCTCCCCGGCTGGTCCGCACCGCGCCGACGGCCGCAAGGCGCACCGAGCGCGGCCACCGCGACGGCGAGCAGCGCGAATCCGATGACCAGGACCACCAGGTCCATCGTCATCGACACATAGCCCTGATGCCGTGGATCGAGAAACGGGTACGGATACCAGTCGACGATCGGCCCACGGATGAGGGTGTACGCGCCGTAGCCGAGCGGGTAGACCAGCCAGCCCGCGATCAGCCGCCCGGAAATCCCCAGCGCGACCGGCGCCAGCACCCAGTCCACAATCATCACGATAGGCATGATGCGCTGCAGCACGTCATCCGCCCACCCCGGTTCATCTCGCACGGAGATGTGCGCCAGCAGCACCGCGTACACGATGCCGGTGACGAGCAGATACAGCGTCACCGCACCGCGTACCAACTGCCAGCGTCTATCACGCGGATCGAACAGCGCCCCGACCAGCAGCACGAGTACACCGAGGACATTCGCCTGGTGGGTGAACAAGATCAGATCACCGGCCTCGATCGAGGCTGATCGCAACTGTCCGACGATCAGTGCCACCAGACCGAGCACCGCGAACGCGAGCCGAAGCCACCGTATCCACCAAGGAGAAACCGCGACGGCGCGCACGCTGCGATTGTCGCACACGCTTACGTTGCGGGACCGGTCTCTGCCGCAGACCATCCGCACCATCGCTGTGGCAGTAATGTCGATGCGGTGGAACAGTTTCCGAGCCGCGCGTTGGTACTGGGGGCGGGAGGCGTGGTCGGCACCGCATGGATGGCCGGTCTGGCCGCCGGATTGCGTGAGTACGGTATCGATCTCGCTGCCGCCGACCTGATCATCGGAACATCCGCGGGCGCGATTGTCGGCGCGGTGCTCGCCTCCGGCCGGAATCCGGCCGGACTCGCCGAACCCACCCGCCCCACCGCTACCGACATCCAACTGCCGCAACCCGACCCACGCCTGATCGGCGAAGTCTTCGCCGTACTCGGCGATGAAAACCTCGAGCCGAGCGAGCGCCGTCGACGCGTCGGGCAGATTGCCCTCGCAATGCGCGCCGAGCACGAATCGGTGCACGTCGATCGGATGCGGAGGCTGATCGGCACATCGGACTGGCCCGACCGGCTGCTGGTGGTCACTGTCGATGCGGCCTCCGGCGAGCGCACGATCTTCGACAAGCACGGCCGCGCGCCGCTGCCCGATGCCGTCGTCGCGAGCCGCGCCATGCCCGGCGTCTACTCGCCGATGACCATCGGCGACCGGCGCTTCATGGACGGTGGCATGTACTCCGCGGTGAACGCGGATCTAGCGCGCGGAGCGGAGGTTGTCCTCACCATTCATCCACTGGCACACCTGTTTCCGACAGCCGACCTCGACGCTGAACTGCGACCGGCGACGTCGTTGCTGATCAGCCCTGACAAGCGAACGATCAACGCCTTCGGGGCCGACCTACACGACCGCGAACACTGGATACCGTCCTTCCGAGCCGGATTCGCGCAAGCGGACGTGGAAGCCGCACGACTGCAGGGGATCTGGTCTACTCCAGCCGGTCGCGCAGTCCACTGATCTGATTGCAGCCGACTTCGGAGGTCAACGGCCGATCTACTCGACTCCACAACTCCGCTGGCGTTCAGGCGGCGGGGTTGGCTCGCATCGCCGGTCGACCAGTGCGCCGAGAGCGGCGCGGGCCGCGGTTAACAGGGCGAAGACGCCGGATGAGCCATCCGACGATCAATGTGCGGGTGATGCCGAGGGGCACCGGAATCAGGCTCCGATCCAGGACCATGACAATCGGCAGGATGCGGAGCGCGACGGCGTTGATCAAGCGGTCTGTGAGCACGACGTCGGCCTCGGCGAGCAGGACGGCGTAGACGACGCCGGTGATCAGCAGGTAGCGCGCGGCGGCGCCGCGGATCACCCGCCAGCACCGGTCACGCGGGTCGCGGACCGTCCCGATCAGTAGCACTATGACGCTGAGCACATCGCTTCGATGGCCGCACGTCAGCACACTGTCGGCGGCCGCACCACCGGTGTGCTCACCGGATGTCCACGCCCGAGTCGGATTCGACGCGCCGGTTTCGCTACCCTGGTGAACGCAATGACCAGGACAGCCGACGTGAATCTCCGCGAGCTTCGGACCCGCCTGGCCGCCGTAACCCTCCGCGATGAACACCGGTTGCGCCGCAACCTGGACCGGGCTCGCGGCGGCGATCTCACCGGCATCACGGCCGAGATCGCGGCGGCCGAGCAGCGCGTCGAGGCCCGCCGCGCCGCGGTACCCGAAATCCGCTATCCGGAGCAGCTACCCGTCTCCGCCCGCCGCGACGATATCGCCAAGGCGATCCTGGACAACCAGGTCGTCATCGTCGCCGGTGAGACCGGTTCGGGTAAGACCACCCAGATTCCGAAGATCTGCCTGGAACTCGGCCGTGGCATCCGCGGCACCATCGGGCACACCCAGCCGCGCCGGCTGGCCGCGCGCACCGTCGCCGAGCGCATCGCCGAGGAGTTGGGCACCGAACTGGGCGATGTAGTCGGCTACACCGTGCGTTTCACCGATCAGGCCTCGGATCGCACCCTGGTCAAGTTGATGACCGACGGCATTCTGCTCGCCGAAATCCAGCGCGACCGGCTGCTGCGCCGCTACGACACCATCATCATCGACGAGGCGCACGAACGCAGCCTCAATATCGACTTCCTGCTCGGCTACCTGAAGCAATTGCTGCCGCGTCGACCGGATCTCAAGGTGATCATCACCTCCGCGACCATCGATCCGGAATTGTTCGCCAGCCACTTCGCCGACGAATCAGGCACTCCCGCACCGATTGTCGAAGTGTCCGGCCGTTCCTATCCGGTCGAAATCCGGTACCGGCCGCTATCGCTGGAGCTACCCGTCGCCACCGATGACGACGACGAGGACACCCGGATCGTGGACCGCGACCCGGTGGACGCCATCGGTGAGGCGGTGCGCGAGCTCTTCGCCGAGGGCGACGGTGACGTGCTGGTCTTCCTATCCGGCGAACGCGAGATCCGCGATGCCGCGGATGCGCTGCGCGACTTACAGATTCCGCGCACCGAGATCCTGCCGCTCTACGCGCGCCTGTCCACGGCCGAACAGCATCGCGTCTTCGCCCCGCATCCGGGGCGACGAGTCGTGCTGGCCACCAATGTCGCCGAGACCTCGCTGACCGTCCCCGGCATCCGTTACGTCATTGATCCCGGCACCGCCCGTATCTCCCGCTATTCGATGCGCACCAAGGTGCAGCGCCTGCCCATCGAAGAGGTCTCGCAGGCCTCGGCCCGTCAGCGCGCGGGACGCTGCGGCCGCGTCGCCGATGGCATCTGCATCCGCCTGTACTCCGAGCAAGACTTCGAATCCCGGCCCGCCTTCACCGAACCGGAGATCCTGCGGACCAATCTGGCCGCCGTCATCCTGCAGATGACCGCGCTCGGACTCGGCGAAATCGAGAAGTTCCCCTTCGTGGAGGCGCCCGACCGCAGGGCCATTCGCGACGGTATCGCGCTGCTGGAGGAATTGGGGGCGCTCGCACCGCGCGTGACCGCGAAACCCGCTCGGCGGGCGGCTGATTCGACTACATCCTCGGACCAGGCCACCGAAGGCACCGCGGCCGAACCGATCCAAGCGGAAACGGTGTCCGATGCGACGCTGACGCTCACCCCCACGGGGCGCGAAATGGCGCAGATACCGGTGGATCCGCGGATGGCGCGCATGCTGGTGCAGGCGCACCGCAACGGCGTGCTCGCGGATGTGCTGATCATCGTCGCGGCACTGTCCATCCAGGATGTGCGCGAGCGTCCCGCGGATCATCAGCAGGCCGCGGACACCAAACATGCCCGATTCGTGGTCGAGGGCTCGGATTTCCTGGCCTACCTGCGGTTGTGGGAGTATCTGACCGAACAGCGCAAGTCGCTGTCGTCCAATCAGTTCCGGCGCATGTGCCGTGACGAGTTCCTGCACTATCTGCGGATCCGGGAGTGGCAGGATCTGCACGGGCAGTTGCGGACAATCACGCGCGGGCTCGGCTGGTCAGCACACGGCGATGGCTCGGATCGGGACGAAACCAGCTCGCGCCGTGGACCTTCCGGCGGACGAGATAGTTCGGCCCCGGCTCGGTCGAACGGCGCAGATTCGAGCGGTGGACAGCGCGCGACACGCGACATGGACTCATCAGGCACTGAATCAGCTGGAGGGAGGCGTCGCGGTGGCGGCCGCGCGGGCGATAACGCGCGCGCGACGCGACGCGGACATGCTGCCGCATCACCGGCAACCACGCCCGAAACCGATGGCACCCCATGGGATTCGACCGCCATCCACCAGGCACTTCTTGCGGGGATGCTCTCCCACATCGGCGTCCGCGAAGCCGAGAGCCGCGAATTCCTCGGTGCGCGCAATGCCAAATTCATGATCTTCCCCGGATCATCGCTGGCGAAGAAGCCGCCCCGCTGGGTGATGGCGGCCGAACTGGTCGAAACCTCCCGACTCTGGGGCCGGATGGCTGCCCGGGTGGAGCCGGAATGGGCCGAGCGCCTGGCCGGAGATCTGGTGAAACGCACCTACTCCGAACCGCATTGGTCCTCCAAGCGCGGCGCGGCGCGCGCGTACGAGCGGGTCACGCTGTACGGCGTACCGCTGGTGGTCAGCCGCGCGGTCGATTACGGCCGAATCGATCCGGAACTGTCGCGTGAGCTGTTCATCCGGCATGCCCTCGTACAGGGTGAGTGGCAGACCCGCCACGAGTTCTTCCACCGCAATCGCGAACTGCTCGACGATGTCGCCGATTTGGAGCATCGCGCCCGTCGCCGCGACATTCTCGTCGACGATGAGGTGCTGTTCGAGTTCTACGACAAGCGCATCCCCGCCGATATCGTTTCGGTGCGCCACTTCGACAGTTGGTGGCGCACCGCGAAGCGCAAAGATCCCGCGCTGCTGGACTTCTCGACCGATACCGTGGTCAATGAAGCTGCGGCGACGCTCGACCCGACCGATTTCCCGGACGCCTGGCGTCAGGGCGAGTTGAGCTTCCCACTCACCTACCAATTCGAGCCGGGCAATGACGATGACGGCGTCACCGTGCGGATCCCGGTCGAGCAGTTGGCGCATGTGCGCGCCGTCGGTTTCGACTGGCTGGTGCCCGGTATGCGCGTAGAGTTGGTCACCACGCTGATCAAGACGCTGCCGAAGGCCCTGCGCCGCACCGTCGTTCCCGCACCGGACTTCGCCGCCGCCGCACTCACCGCGCTCACTGCGCGCGCCGAACCCCTGCGCATCGGCCTGGCCAGGGAACTGTCGCGGCTCGGGTCAGTCGCCATCGCACCGAGCGACCTCGACCCCGCCGCGCTACCGGACCATCTGCGCATGACCTTCGCCGCAATCGATGCCCGCGGCCAGGTGCTGGCGCGCGGGAAGAACCTCGCGCAGTTGAAAACGCGACTGTCCGAGCAGGTTTCGGCCTCGGTGGCCCGTGCGACCGCAGGTGCGGAACGTGCGCCCGCCACCGTGTGGACCTCGGAATCGCTGGGAACGGTCGAGCCGACTGTGCGCAGCGAGGTGGCCGGACAGACGGTCACCGGTTACCCGGCGCTGGTCCCCGAGGGCGAGGGTGTCGCGGTGCGCGTGCTGAGCTCCCCCGCCGAGCAGGCCGCCGCCATGCGGGCGGGCACGCGCGCACTGGTGCTGAGCGCAATTCCCACCTCGGTCCGCACCGTCACCGCGAGCCTGCCACCGCGGGATCGGCTTGCGCTGAGCCAGAATCCGTACGGTTCGCTCGACGCGCTCATCGAGGACTGCCGTGCCGCCGCCGCGGACGAACTGATCGCCGCCGCCGGTGGGCCGGTGCGCAGTCCGAAGCAGTTCGACGCCTTGGTCGCGAAGATCCGTCCCGAGTTCGTCTCCGCCGTGGCCCGCATCGTGCGCCTGGTGGTGCCGGTATTGGCTGGGGCGCACCAGGTTTCGTCCGCACTCGCCGATACTTCCGAACGCGATATCGCCGATGATGTCCGCCACCAACTCGACGACCTGATCTTCGCCGGTTTCATCTCGGAGTGGGGCAGCGCTCGCCTGCTCGAACTCCCCCGCTACCTGGAAGCCGCGTGCATCCGCCTGGAGTCGCTACCCGGCTCCGCGGTCCGCGACCGACAGGGCATGGTCGAAATCGACCGCGCCCTCGCCGCCTACGACCGCCTTGTCAATGCCCTGCCCGAAGCCCGCAAGCACGGCCACGATGTCACCGAAATCTGGTGGATGATCGAGGAATTCCGTGTCAGCCTCTTCGCCCAGAAACTGGGTACCCCCTACCCGGTCTCCACCAAGCGCATCGAAAAGGCCATCGCCGCCATCCGCCGCTGACACTGCCACCGCGGCGGCTGCCACCGTGCCCGATCCGAGCCCCCTCGCGCCCGAGTAAGGGGCGGGCAGTTGGAGGTGCTGGCCGAGCTCGCAACGGTAGTTCTGGGGGCGCGACCGGCCTCAGGTGCGGCGATACAGTCGCCAGACATGGTGGCACGCGAGCGTATTGCGGCCGCTGGCAGTCCCGTACCGCGCGTCGGTTCGGCAGTCCGACGCGAATTCTCGAAAGAGGTGTTCACCCATGCGGAAATTCCTCGCGCCGATCCTCACCGCTTGTGCCGTCGCACTCGCCCCGATGGCGACCGCTTCGGCAGACACACCGATACAGCCCGCGCCGGTGCGCGCCGATACCGATGTGTTGCGACAGCTGGTTCGGCTGCTCGATACCGGTTCGGTCAGCATCTGTCCCGGGCAGGCGATGGGCAGCTTCGGCTGCTCATGCCCGCCGGGGATTTGCCTCTGACCGCCGGATCAGTCGGCGGAGGCGGCGACGGTCGCTTCCTCGCGGTGCTTGCGCAGGTCGGCGATTTCGCGTTCGAAATCGTCGGCGGAGGTGAAAGAGCGGTAGACCGAGGCGAAACGTAGGTAGGCCACCTCGTCCAGATCGCGCAGCGGGCCGAGGATGGCCAGACCGACCTCATGGCTGGGCACCTCGGGGGAACCCTTGGCACGCACCGCGTCCTCCACCTGCTGAGCCAGCAGGTTCAGCGCGTCCTCGGCCACCTCGCGGCCCTGGCAGGCGCGGCGCACACCGCGGATCACCTTTTCCCGACTGAATGGTTCGGTGACGCCGCTGCGCTTGACCACGGATAGGATCGCGGTCTCTACGGTGGTGAATCGTCTCCCACACTGCGGGCAGGAACGCCGGCGGCGGATGGCCGCGCCTTCCTCGGCCTCACGCGAGTCGACGACCCGTGAGTCGGGGTGTCGGCAGTAGGGGCAATGCATCCGAGAGATCCTTCGTCGATGCGCGCGCCCGCGTCCGAATCGGCTCCGGTTCGCCAGTCCCGATCCGGCGAGCACGTGTACAGGGGTCTAGACCGATACGTCCATATCGGGTCCAGGATACCCGGGAGGGGTCACCAACCGTCTCATACGTCCCAACTACCCCGTCGACCGACGCTCAGTCGAGTTGCCATTGCGTCGCCAGATCGGCGATCAGATCCGGAATGCGCGCGATCATCCGGCCGTGCGCGAGCTTGTTCCAGAAGGATTCACCGAGCACCACCTCGGCGAACGGCCGATTGCTCTCCATATCGATATGCCGCGGCACCAGATCGCCGGTGATGTAGGTCCAGCGGGTATCGCGGTCGGCCCAGTTGAAGTCCGGCAGTGGGGTGCGCAGCGAGACGGTGCGGCCCGCAATATCCGCACTGACTGTGGCGGGTGCGAAAACACCGGGTGCGCGAACGCCGGGGACGGCGGGCTTACCGGCCACCGTACTCACGTAGGTCATTACCCGCCCCATCGAGCCGCGGCCCGCCGAGGTGAGGTCCCACTGGTCGGCGATGACGCGGTTCTGCTCACGATCGGTCATGCGGATGAGTGCGTCCACATATCCGTCGCGGGTATGCGAATCGATCGATCGCCAGGCGGTGCGGATATCGGCATCGATCACCCCGGCCGCGTACATTTCGTCGATTCCGGCCATCCCCTGCGCGGCGTAGGCCTCGTGCATCGGGACCAGATCGGTGAAGATGTGCTTCTGCATGATCATCAGCCGGGTCTGGTACCAGGCGACATCCTCGGCGCTCAGCCGCGAACCCTCGGTGGCGAGCAGCCGGATATCGGCGGGCACCTTGGCTACCAATTCCGGTGGGGTGTTCCGCAACAGGTCGGCGACCGCACTGCCGAGCTGATGGACACCGGGCACGTCGAGCACCAGGCCGACATCGCTGAGATCGAAGAAGCCCGAGGCGAAGGAGCCGCCCGCGATTCCGGCCAGACCCGCCCACCAGTACTCCTGATGCTGACTCGCCAGTCGGAAGTAGTTGACGTACACCTGGCTGAAGGTGCGCTGGTTGGCACGCACACCGAGCGCCGGATCCCAGGCCGCGAGGTCGATATCGGCATTGTGGGTAGAGACCACCAGCCAATACTGCTGCAGCAGTGTGGCATAGCGGCTCGGAGCGACCCCGTCGGTCCTGGCCTCGTCGAGCGCCGCACGCAAGGTCGATTCGTCCAGAGGCAGTGCGGGATTCAGTCCACCTCCACCGGCACCGTCCCCGTTGAGCGCGGGTAGGTCCAGGTACGCCTCGTATGCGGATGCCGCCTGTGCGGCCGGAATCATGGTGAGCCCGAAGATAAGACAGGCCAGCAGCCCGGCGATCCGGGCGAGTAGACGGACGGCGTGGGCAGCGGTGGAGCGATGCGTCATTGCGTGGTGTCCCGAAATCGTTCGTCGGCAAGAGTTGCCTAGGTCACGTTTTCAGGCACAGTAGCAACATGTTCTACTTTGTAATCGACAATTTCGGCCACGCTTCGCGGCGGCTCGGCCGGTCGCGATCCGCCACACCGGCTTTTGACGAGCTACCGCGGCAAACCCACTCCTACACCATCCGGAACCGACTGCTGCTCGACCACGGCGGGCACCGTTGTCGGGGTCTCGCCGCCGAAAGTTCCTGCGCGCCAATGCGCCATGCCGATCAAAGCCGTCACCACCAACGCGCTCAACAGCGCGGCCACAGCGAGCACCGCGAAGCCGACCTGCGCCTGTTCGACCAGCGCCATCGGATGCGGCGCCTGCGCCTGACGTAGCGCGGGCGTTCGAATGGGACCGCGGCCGTAGCGCACCACAGCACCGCCGGGCCGACTGTCGCGCGGCCGCCGATCCGTCGCGGCGCGCGCGGCCTCGAGGGCGCGAACGCCACCGCGATGCGGGCGCTGTACGCGCGGAACGGATTCGAAGCCGAGATCGACGTCGGCCTCGTCCTCGAGGTCGGTGCTCAGGGCGCTGATCGCTGTGCTCATCGGACAAACCTCCGTGAAGGGGTGTTAGTGGAGTGCTCAGGTATGTCGCGAGACGATGGGAGTAGCTGTTCGATCAAATGTTCGAAGAACTTGTGTTCGATTTCTACCACGCTGCGCCGACAAAGTCAGCAGAAAACGCCGACATGCCTCGAACAGATGTTTGATACATCGGCGCGACCGGACTAGATTCGTTAAACGAAATCAATGGACACAGAAGGGCGGTTGCGGTGAGCCACACAGACGACACGGGCGACGAGAGCGGGGTCGGCAACGACCCGTCCGGTATCGGGGCGGATCTCACCGTGCGTCAGCGCAGAGTCCTGGAGGTCATCCGCACCTCGGTGAGCGAGCGCGGCTACCCGCCGAGCATCCGCGAGATCGGCGATGCGGTCGGACTCACCTCCACCTCGTCGGTCGCCCATCAGCTGCGGACCCTCGAACGCAAGGGCTATCTGCGCCGCGACCCGAATCGCCCACGCGCCGTTGACGTTCGCGGTCTCGACGAGGCGGTGCGCGCGGTGACCAGCCTGTCGACCAACGAGGATGTCGAGACCGGGCGGCCCGTCCCGACCTTCGTGCCCGTGCTGGGTCGAATCGCCGCCGGTGGCCCGATCCTGGCCGAGCAGGCGGTGGAGGATGTCTTCCCGCTGCCGCGGGAACTGGTCGGTGACGGCTCGCTGTTCCTGCTCAAGGTCGTCGGTGAATCGATGGTCGACGCCGCGATCTGCGATGGCGACTGGGTGGTCGTGCGCCAGCAGAATGTCGCCGACAACGGCGATATCGTGGCCGCGATGATCGAGGGCGAGGCGACGGTGAAGACGTTCAAGCGCACCGGTAAGGATGTCTGGCTCATGCCCCACAATCCGCTGTTCGAACCGATTCCGGGTAATGACGCGCAGATCCTCGGCAAGGTCGTCACGGTCATCCGCAAGATCTGACCCGGTTCAGCACGATCCGACCCAGTTCAGTGCGGCAGCATGGGCGTCCAGAAATCGGCCCGATGGTCGGCGGCGTAGGAGTCGATGAGCCGATTTCCGCTGGGCCGGAAGGACATGACGAGCGGCGCAGCCGGGTCGTAGGCCGGCATCGGTTCGAGACCGGCCGGATCCGGGCGGGCATCAATGGCGAATCGGGTCCAGTACCTTCGCATTTCGGCGGCGAGGCGCTGCTGGTCCGGTGTCTGGACGGCGCCGTATAGCCAGCCGAGGTCGCGCAGGCTCCACAGCGATGCCAGTTCGCTGGCATGGTACGCGCCCAGCGGGAAGATATTCGGTGGGCCGAGCGGCGCCGGGTCGTCGAAGGAATAGGTATAGGTGGGGGTTCGCGGGCCGAGCCCTTCGTATTCGACAACCAGCATGGTGAGGATGCGATCAGTCCAGGCACGTGACAGTGCGAGTGCGGGCTCCGGGTAGTCGGCGGCCGGATAGGTCTGTTCGACGCGGTCGAGTTGCTCCTGCGTGAGGTCGGGCATGGCGGCGGCCAGTGCGTCGCGGTATCCGGCGGCGGTCAGCGGCCTGCCAAGGGGCACACCGTATTTCATGTAAACCCACAGCGACATCTCGTCGTTGTTCGCACCGACCAGCGTGGGCACATCGGCGAAGCCGCCGTTGCGCACGGCCACCTGTGGCGCGGACGGTAGGAACTGGCCCCCGTACACAGTTGGGGTGATGGAATCAGCCACCAACGTATCGACCGGCAGCGCGCGCAGGCACGCCGCGGTACCGGGCCCGGTGCATCCGAGACGTGCCGCGTATGCGTCACCATCTGCCAGTGCCGTCGCGGCCGGCACACCGGGGCTGCACGGCCCGCTCTCCATGATCGCTGCCCGGAACAGCCCACGCGAGCTCGGCGCGACCATCTGAGTGCATACCGATGTCGCGCCGGCCGACTCGCCGGCCAGCGTCACGCGTTCCGGATCACCACCGAATGCCGCGATATTGCGCCGCACCCAGCGCAATGCGGCCTGCTGATCCAGGTAGCCGTAATTGCCGGGCCCGGAACCGTCGTCCAGCGCCGAGGCGGCGAGGTAGCCGAGGGTGCCGAGCCGGTAGTTGATCGTGACCACGATCAGGTCACCGTCACCGTGCGCGATCAGCGGCTCGGCGCCGTAAACGTCGCCGGAGCCGGTAACGAAACTGCCGCCGTGGATCCAGACCAGCACCGGGAGCCCCCCACCGTCGGCGGGCAGGTTGCGCGGGGTCGAAACATTCAGATAAAGACAGTCTTCCGATTTCGTCGGGTTCGCACCGACTATCCCGTAAAAGTCGTTGTCCTGCGGGCAGCTCGGCCCGGTCACCGCGGCATCTCGAATACCGGGCCACGGTGCGGCTGGAGCCGGTGGCCGCCAGCGCAATTCGCCGACCGGCGGGGCGGCGTAGGGAACGCCCTCGAACAGTCGATGCTGCGCGGCCACGATGCCGCGCAACTGACCGGTCTCGACGGTGACGAGATCGGCGGCGGCCGGCTGGGCGGGAGCGGGTCCGGCGACGCCGATCAGCACGATGACCGACGCCAGGATGGCGAACCAGCCCCAACGATGCTTGCGCACGCGCTCACGCTAGCCACACGCACCGCGGAAGCGGGCGGCAATCCCGAAAGTGACCCTTGCCACACCCCGGTACGTGAGCGTACCGTGCAGATGGTACGTAGATGTACCGCGCTGGGAGGTGCCGCATGACCACGGTGAAATTGCCCGACGGGCCGACGACTCCGGCCTTCGTACAGGCCATCGAAGTGCTGGCGGGCCGCACCCGCGCGTGGCGCAGATTGCATCAGCGGTACGGCTCGGCGTTCACGGCCTACCTACCCCGCTTCGGGCGGATCGTGGTGCTATCCGAACCGGCCGAGGTGAAGGCGCTGTTCACCGCGAGCTCCGACGTGGTCGATAATGTCGATCTCAATCTCGGGCAGTTCCTCGGCCCCGGCTCACTTTTTTCGCTGCGCGGCGCCGAACACCGTAAGCAGCGCAAATTGCTCACTCCGCCGTTCCACGGTCGTCGCCTCGCGGTGTACGAGACGCTGATCGAGGAAGAGGCGGTGCGCGAGCTGGCCACCTGGCCGCAGGGCCGGGAGTTCGCGACGATGGATTCGATGATGCGGATCACCATGAACGTGATCCTGCGCGCCGTATTCGGCGCCGAAGGTAAGGAATTCGACGAACTGCGCGAGCTGCTGCCCAGACTGGTGCTGGTCGGTTCGGCGCTCGCGGCACTGCCGGTGCCGCGAAAGTTCTTGGGGCAGTATGGTCCGTGGGCCCGCTTCGCCGCATACCGCCGCGACTACGACGAGATCGTCGGCAGGCTTATCGACCGCGCCGCCGCCGACGAGCGGCTTGCCGACCGCGACGATGTGCTGGCAATGATGCTGCAAGCTCGCTATGACGACGGCACCGCGATGACCCGCGGCGAGATCGCCGACGAACTGCTAACTCTGCTCACCGCTGGCCACGAGACCACGGCGACCACACTGTCATGGACCATTGAGCGGTTGCGCAGGCATCCGGAAGTGTTGCGGCGCTTGGTCGACGAGGTCGACGAAGGCGGTTCGGCACTGCGCGAGGCCACCCTGCTGGAGGTGCAACGGGTACGTCCGGTCATCGACTCGACGTTCCGCAAGGTCCGCGCGGAGTCGATGCAATTGGGTCGGTGGACCCTGCCCGAGGGGCAGAACGTGCTGGTCAGCATTCGGCTCATGCACGACAACGAGGAGCTGTTCCCGAATGCCCGCGCCTTCGATCCGGATCGTTTCGTCGATGTCCGGCCCGGCACCTTCAGCTGGATTCCGTTCGGCGGCGGCGCCCGGCGCTGCATCGGTGCGGCCTTCGCCACCATGGAGATGAATGTCGTATTGCGCACGCTGCTAAGGGATTTCACGCTCGAGCCGACCGACGCGGCCGATGAGCGAACGCACTTCCGCGGTGTCGCGCTGGTGCCCGCCAAGAAGGGCCGCGCCGTGGTGTATCGCCGCGCGCCCCGGCCCAGCACGACCGTGGCCAAAGCCGAACAGGTGACGGCATGACCCAGCAATTCGCCGACGTGGGCCACGGCGTCACCCTCGCCTACGAACGCCTCGGTGATGGCGGGACTCCGGTGCTACTCGTCGCCGGACTGGGTCAGCAACTGCACGACTGGCCCGATGGTCTCTGTGAACTCCTCGTCGCCCGCGGCTACGATGTCATCCGCTTCGACAATCGCGATGTCGGCGCGTCGACACACTTCGGCTTCCCACCTCCGAGTCCGCTCAATTTCTTGCGAAAGCGTTGGCACACAGCGCAATACGATCTTTCGGATATGGCCGCCGACACCGTGGGGCTACTCGACGCGCTGGAACTGAGCTGCGCGCATGTGGTCGGAATGTCGCTCGGCGGGATGATCGCGCAGACCGTGGCCGCCCGCTATCCGGCCCGAGTCGCCTCGCTGACCTCGATCATGTCGACCACCGGTGCGGCACGGGTCGGGCGACCGGCCCTGTCGACATGGCGGTTGATGTTCGGCCGACCTGCTCGCACACGCACCGAACACATCGAACGCTCGGTGCGCATGTTCCGCCACATCGGCTCGCACGGCTATCCGTTCGACGAACAGGCGGTGCGCGCCGCCGCGGCGACGACCTGGGACCGCGATCCCCATCCGGCACCGGGCGTCGGCCGTCAGCTCGCCGGCATCCTCAAATCCGGTGACCGCACCACGGAACTCAGCACCGTCGTCGCCCCGACGCTGATCCTGCACGGTGACCGCGACCTCATGGTGCATCCCACCGGCGGCACCGTCACGGCAAGCGCCATCGCAGGTGCGCGCCTGCACACCCTGCCGGGCATGGGCCACGACCTGCCCGTCGGCGTCCGGCCGACGCTCACCGATCTCATCGACACCCACATCCGCACCGCCAGGAGCACCGATGCCCCGCACCGCTAGGCCGCTGTCCGGCCGTCCCGCCATGATCACCGGCGCCGCCTCCGGCATCGGCCGCAGTCTCGCCCAATTGCTTTCGCGCCGCGGGTCACCCGTGGCCATTGCCGATATCGACGAGGTCGGCTTGAAGCAGACGGCCGCCACGCTGACCGGTCCGATGCTCGTCCGCGTTCTCGATGTGCGCGATGCCGCCGACCAACTCGCCTTCGCCGCCGAGGTCGAGGATTGGCTGACCGAGCCATTGGCGGCGGTATTCAACAATGCCGGCGTGGCGGTGGGCTCGTCGGTGCTCGACGCGGTTCCCGAAGACGATGAATGGCTGCGGCAGATCAACTTCGACGGCGTGGTCAATGGCACTCGCGCGTTCCTGCCCATTCTGGTCGAACAGAACCAGGGTGTCATCGTGAATACCTCTAGCGTATTCGGGCTGCTCGGAATGCCCAATCAAAGTGCTTACTGCGCGGCGAAATTCGCCGTGCGCGGCTTCACCGATTCACTGCGCCAGGAACTTCGCGGCACGGGAGTGTCGGCGGTGAATGTGCATCCGGGTGGTATCACCACCAACATCGCGCGCAATGCCCGGGTGCGCAAGGATCCCGAGGGACGCGGCCGTTCGCGCGAGCAGATAGCGGCTGAGTTCGAGGCGATGACCTTGACCTCACCGGACAAGGCGGCCGAAATCATCTGTCGCGGAGTCGAACGCGGGAAGTCGCGGATTCTGGTCGGGCCGGATGCCTACGTTTTCGACGCACTCGCACGCGTTGCACCAACGCACTACTACGACATATTCGCGGTGCTGGAGCGGCGTCTGCGGGCACGCGCGAAGGCGGAGGTGACAGCATGAGAGCATCGCGCAGCGATTCGATGATGGGTGGTGGCCGGGAGACAGGTGGACCCGAGCATTTCGATGTGCTGATCGTCGGCGCCGGCCTGTCCGGCATCGGCGCGGCGCACCACCTCCAGACGGCCTTCCCGAAGCGTACCTACGCAATTCTGGAGGCGCGCACGACAATCGGCGGCACCTGGGATCTGTTCCGCTATCCGGGGGTGCGTTCGGATTCCGATATGCACACCCTCGGCTACCGTTTCCGCCCGTGGACACAGGCCGCGGCCATCGCCGACGGGACGTCCATCCTCGACTACATCCGTGACACCGCGGCCGAAGCCGGTATCGATCGTCGAATCCGGTTCGGGCACGAGGTTATCGGCGCATCCTGGTCGACCGAAGCAGCACAGTGGACGGTGACCGCCGAACACGAGGGCACCACCTCGACATTCACCTGCGGCTTCCTTTATGTGTGCAGCGGCTACTACCGCTACGACCACGGCTATACCCCCGAATTCGCCGGAATCGAGGATTTCCGTGGCCAACTCGTGCATCCGCAGCAGTGGCCCACCGACCTGGACTATGCGGGTAAGCGGGTCGTGGTGATCGGCAGCGGGGCCACCGCGGTGACCCTGGTTCCGGCCATGGCCGAGACGGCGGCGCAGGTGACCATGCTGCAGCGCTCCCCTACCTACATCATGTCCGTGCCCACTGAAGACGCGGTGGCGATCCGCCTGCGCGAACGGCTCGGACCCCGCCGGGCCTATACGATCACCCGCTGGAAGAACGTGCTGATCGGCACGCTCATCTACCAACTCAGCCAGCGCCGTCCCCGCATGATGCGCAACTTCATCCGCAAGCAGACGGCCGCGCAATTGCCGACCGGATACGAGGTGGACGTCCACTTCAAACCGACCTACAACCCGTGGGACCAACGGCTCTGCCTGGTGCCGGACGGAGATCTGTTCCAGGCGATCCGGGCCGGGCGAGCCGCCGTGGTCACCGACCGCGTCGAGAAGTTCACCGCCGACGGCCTGCGTCTGGCCTCGGGCGCCGACCTCCCCGCCGATATCGTGGTGACGGCCACCGGTCTGCAATTGCTCGCCTTCGGCGGGATCGAATTCAGCGTCGACGGCCGGGCCATCCCACTGCCGGACACCATGGCCTATAAGGGAATGATGCTGAGCGGCGTCCCCAACTTCGCCTTCACCGTCGGCTACACCAATGCGTCCTGGACGTTGAAGGCCGATCTGGTGGGCGAATTCGTGTGCCGATTGCTGCGGCATATGGACGACAACGGCTATGACCAGTGCACGCCGTGGCCGGATCCGAGTATCGCCACGGAGCCCCTGCTGAATTTCCAATCCGGCTACGTCCAGCGTTCCATCGACCACTTTCCGCGAGCCGGATCGCGACGGCCCTGGCGATTGGGGATGAACTACGCGCATGATGTGCTCGCACTGCGCCACGGGCGGATCGAGGACGGCACCATTCGGTTCGCGAGCCGGGCCACCGCACCCGGCCATATTCCGATACATGTGAGGTCATGATCGCCGTGGCGGCGGGGCGCACTAACCTGATTCTCGTGACCCGTGCCGAGCCCGCCGCCAGCATCGCCGCGGAGAGCACGCCGGAATCCGCATTCCGGCGTCGCCTCCTCGACGCGATGGCCGAGGCCGTGCGCGATCGAGGTTATCGCGAAACAACCGTGGCCGATGTGGTCCGCCATGCGCGCACCTCCCGCCGTACCTTCTACGAACATTTCGACAGCAAGCAGGACTGCTTCATCGCGCTGCTGGCCGAGCGCAACAATGAGACCATCCAGCAAATCTACGATGCCGTCGATCCGGCCACACCCTGGCGCACCCAGGTCCGGCAGGCCATCGAGGCCTGGATCGACGTATCCAATCAGGATCCGACGATCACTCTGGCCTGGATTCGGGACATCCCCGCGCTCGGCGAGGCGGCTCAGCAGCTCCACCACGACGTCGGCGAGGCCTTTATCAATCTGATTCAAAGCCTCACCGCCACACCGGGGTTCGAAGCTCCCGGACTACATCCACCGACCCGTCAGATGGCGACCATCCTCTACGGCGGTTTCCGCGAGCTCATCGCCTCCACGGTCGAAGAGGGCAAGGATATCCGTGACATCGTCGACGTCGCGGTTGATACGGCCATCGCCCTGGTCGGCCCGCGCTACGAGCCGCGAGGCTAGTCCTTCACGGCCGTGAACTGTGCGAGCGCGCCATTGCACACCAGCTCGACCTCGCGCAGACCCGCCGCGGCGATCCAGCCCGACAGCTCGGCCGCGGTACCGGACGGACCGAATACGCCCATTGCCCGCATCACGCGCATGTGCAAGTCGAAACGCGGCCGGACCCCGCGCACCACACAACTGCCGACCAGCCGTCCACCCGGCGCGAGCACCCGGGCGAGCGAGGCGACCGCGGCGGCTGGATCCGGCATACAGTGCAGGCCCGCGAAACTCACTACCAGATCGAATTCGCCGGTGCCGAAGGACAGGTCGACCACATCCGCGCGCACATAGTCGATATCGGACAGCCCGGCGCGCTCGGCCGCGCGGCGCGCCGCCGCCAATTGATCATCGGAAATGTCCGCGGCCACATAGCGGAGCTTGCGACCGGACTCGAGTCGACGCAGCGTCACGCCGCCGCCGACCGGCAGATCCAGCACCGCCGAACCCTCCGCCAGCTGATTCACGACATCCATCGCCGCATACATTCGGCGGGTATCACAGCCCCACATCACCTGTCCCGCAGGCCGGGCCACCTGCGGATGGTCGAGCACGAAGTCGTATACCGGAGCCCCGAGATTCCCCCAGACTCGGCTCTGCCACACTTCCCGGACGTCGGGCACGGTCGTCTCCTCTTCGCGCGGTGGGAGTACAGGCTAGGCCGATACTCATCGACGCGCCAAGAGCTTCCAGGACTCGATCACCGTCGACGGACATGCTCCGCGGTGCTGGTCGAACTGCCGAGCCACCTCGCCATAGAGATCCGGACGCGAACCGGGCGGTGGCACATGAGCTACTACCGCCGCGCCGGTGAGACATCAGGGCGGCGATTCCACGGACCGGATCACCAATTTCGGACGAAATGGCCATCGCAACGCCGCTGCCTTATGTTAACAACCCCGGCAGAATATATATCGTTTTGTGCATCTCGAATCACGTTTCGCCCGTTTATATATACGCCATACACCATCGCTGGCTAGGGCATTCGGTCATCGGATCGAGCACCGAAGGCCCTGCGTCACACAGCGATACATTCGGTCGGCCGACCTCCAGGTTAACGCTCTCGATGAAAATCTAGATCATCCCCTGTCACCCTTATGAATACGGTGAGCATTTCGCGATGCGGATTTCGAAAACCGGGTTTGCATAGCAAACTAATCAGCTTAGACTGGGCCGTGGTCGGGAATAGAGGAAAGTTCAATGACTGTTCTGCGACCACCGCTACATCCCGACGAGGGATCGAGCGGCGTTACCGAGCCGGACGTGTCAGCAATAGCGCATGTGCCGCTGTCCGCTGGGCAGCGCGGGTTATGGCTGGCGCAGAAGTTGAGTCCGGATGTGCCGATATCCGAGGCACAGTACATCGACTTGCGTGGAGACCTCGATGTCGATCTCCTGCGCGAGGTGTCGATTCGAGCAGGCCACGAGTTCCAGTCCGGATACCTGCGGCTGGTAGAGGTCGACGGCGAGCCGTATCAGTTCTTCGACCCGTCGCTCGAGTACGCGGGGCCTGTGATCGATGTACGCGGTGCACCAGATCCCGTTGCTGCGGGCTTGGAGTGGATGCGTCGCGAGTACACCACACCCCTCGACATGACGCGGGACCGGTTGGTGGGAACCGCGATTGTGCAGGTAGGGGACCGGCATTACCTGCTGTACACCAGAATCCACCACGTCGCGTTGGACGGCTATGCCGGAATGATGATCGTGAACCGCATCGCGGCGCTGTACACGGCGGCGGGGCGGGGACGGACGGCGGAACCGAACCGGGCGGCGGACGTACGCACCCTGTACCAGGCCGACCGCGACTATCGGGAGTCCAAGCGGTTCGCCGACGATCAGGAATACTGGCTGAACAGACTCGCCGACGCCGGGGACGAGTCCAGTCTGGTCGACGGGCACGCACCTGCCCGCGCGGACAGCACGGTTACAACCGCCGAACTTTCGCCGGAGACGGTGGAGCGGATCGATCATTCCGCGAAAGCCTTGAACGCGAGCCCGGCCGCGGTGGTAATCGCCGCGTTCGGCTGCTACCTGGCCCGGATGACCGGCCGCGACGAGGTCATGGTCAATATTCCCGTTTCGGGTCGCACCAACGCCGTACTGCGGCGCTCCGGCGGGATGTTCGTCAATGTCGCACCCCTTCCGCTCCTGCTGGATTCGGGCGACACCGTGGCGACAGTTACGCGGCGGGTGCAGTCCGATCTGGTGGGGGCGTTGCGGCACCAGCGGTTCGGCCTAACCGATATCCGTGCCGCCGCCGGATACCACGGCGGGCAGCGGCGTTTCGCGGGCCCGGTAGTGAATGTCATGTTCTTCTATCAGGAGATCCGGTTCGGATCAATGACCGGGGAAGTCCATATCCTCAGCTCGGGGCCGGTCGACGACTTGCTGATCGACCTGTATCAAACCGGGGATCCGCCACGGACGATCCTGCACTTCCTTGCTAATCCCAACCTCTATACCGACGCCGAACTCTCGGCGCACTGCACCAGATTCGGGGAGTTCCTCGACGCATTCGCCGCCGCGCCGAACACTGCTCTCGAGCAGGTTCACCCCGACAGCGCCCGTGCGGGTGCCCGGATCAAGCGTCGCCGTGAGAATCTGGCGTTCTGGCGAGCCGCGCTCGCGGACCTTCCCGAAGAGCTTCGCCTGCCGTTCGACCGGCCACGGCGGGCGGCGCTGTCGAAGCGAGGCACCACCGCGCGGTACCCGTTGCGTGCCGATCTGGTTTCGGCGTTGCAACGGTACGCGCGGCAGCATAATTCGTCACTGTTCACGACGATCCACGCCACATTGGCGGTGCTGCTCGCCCGGTTGAGCGGCACCACCGACATTCCGATCGGCACACCGATCGCCACGCGCGACGATGCCGCCGACGGATTCGTCGATACTCTGGTGCTACGGACCGAGATTGATCTCGATGAATCGTTCACCGACCTGCTCGGTCGTGTCGAACAAACCGATCTGGACGCCTTCGAACACGCCGATGTTCCGTTCGAGCAGGTGCTGGACGAACTCGTTCCGCAGCGGTCTCGGTCCCGGCAGTCGCTGCTTCAGGTGATGCTGGCGTTGCGGAATCCGGAATCCGCTCTCGAGACGTCGGGGATCGATCTTCTCGAAGAGGCGTCTCGCTTCGAGCTGCAGTTCCTGGTGTCGGAAAACCATGACAGCGGCGATATGACCGTCACGGTCACCTACGCCACGGCTCTGTTCGACGCCGCGACCATCGATTCTCTTGCGCATCGGTGGATTCGGATTCTGGAATCGATAACGACCGATCCATCCATTCCCGTCGGAGTCATCGACGTACTCGAACCCGTCGAGCGAGCCGACCTGCTGACCCGCTCCGGCGCGCCTTCCACAACCCCTACCACGCTGCCCGATCTGCTGGCGGCAGCAGCCACACTCCATCCCGACGCCACCGCGATCGTCTACGACGGACAACAACTGAGCTATCGAGAGCTCGACGAACACTCCAACCAGTTGGCACGACAGCTCATCGAGCGCGGCATCGGACCCGAAGACATCGTCGCCATCGGCATTCCACGCTCGGTGGACTCGGTACTCGCGGTATGGGCCATCGCCAAATCGGGGGCCGCTTTCCTGCCGATCGACCCGACCTACCCGACCGAACGCATCACCCACATGATGACCGATTCAAAAGCGGCCATCGGCATTACAACCGCATCCGTACACGCGCAACTACCCGACAATATGGACTGGCTGATATCGGACAATCTCGATACTTCCGGCGACCGGCCCAACACCGATGACAACCGGCCCGTCACTGACAGCGATCGTGTTCGTCCCTTGCGGATCGACGATATCGCCTACGTCATCTACACCTCCGGCTCAACCGGACTCCCCAAAGGCGTAGCGGTCACCCACCGCGGACTCGGCAACTGCGCCGCGGCTCACCGGGCTGCCATGGGCATCGAACCCAGCTCCCGCGCGCTACATCTGGCATCACCCAGCTTCGACGTATCAGTACTCGAGTTGCTGATGCCGCTGGCTGCCGGCGCGGCCATGGTCGTCGCACCCACCGACGTCTACGGCGGGGATGAACTCGCCGCACTGCTCGAACGCGAACACATCAGCCACCTCCTCATTTCACCGTCGGTACTGTCCACCATCGACCACACCCGCTGGCCACTACCGGATCTGAAGTATCTGATGGTCGGCGGCGAGGATTACGGCAGTGAGGTGGTCGAACGCTGGGGCGGTGACCGTGTCGTGCTCAACGAATACGGACCAAGCGAAACCACCATTTCCACGACGCTGAGCGCCTCGCTGACAGTGGGCGAGCTGGTCACGATCGGTAGGCCGATCCGTGGTGTCTCGGCATGGGTGTTGGATCAACGGCTGCAACCGGTACCCGTTGGTGTAGCCGGCGAATTGTATGTCGCCGGCGATTTGCTGGCCCGTGGATACCACCATCGAACAAATGTGACGGCCGAACGATTCGTAGCCTGCCCCTGGATACCCAGCCGACGCATGTACCGCACCGGCGACATCGTCCGCTGGACCACCAACCGCACAATCCAACACCTCGGCCGATCCGACTTCCAAGTGAAAATCCGCGGCCTACGCATCGAACTCGGCGAAATCGACACCACACTCACCACCCACGAAACCGTCGCCTACGCCACCACCATCGGCCACCACAACAACACCGGAACCCAAACACTCATCTCATACGTCCTCGCCACACCCGACCACACCATCGACACCACAACCCTCACCCAATACCTCACCGACCACCTACCGTCCTACATGGTCCCAACCTCGATCACGGTCCTGGACCACATCCCATTGACACCAACCGGCAAACTCGACCGAAAAGCACTACCCAAACCAATCTTCACCGACCACAAACCCTTCCGAGCACCCCGAACACCAACCGAACACACCATCACCCAAGCATTCACCGACGTACTCGGCATCGACACAATCGGTCTCGACGACTCCTTCTTCGCCCTCGGCGGCGACAGCTTGGTCGCGACCCGCGTCGCGGCTCGACTCGGGGCCGCATTGGATGCCGAGATTCCGGTGCGACTGTTGTTCGAGGCTTCCACAGTCGCGGAACTCACCACTCGCATAGAGCAGCATGCCGGTACAGGGCGCAGACGCCCACCGCTGATCGCCGGGCCGCGCCCCGATCTCGTGCCGTTGGCGCCAGCCCAACAACGGATGTGGTTCTTCAATCAGTACGACACCGCGTCGGGTGCATACAACATGCCGATCGCCATTCGGCTGCGTGGCGACTTGAACGTCGACGCCCTGCACTCGGCGGTTATCGACGTGCTGGGTAGGCACGAGTCGTTGCGAACGCGGTACCCGGATCTCAACGGAACGCTGATCCAACTGATCGAGCCCGTCGAGAACGTGGACCGCGAACTGATCGTGGTGCCGGTCGCGCCGAGCCAGTTGGTCGAGACGGTAACCGAATTCGTCGCCGAAGGCTTCGATGTGACCACCCAGGCGCCCGCGCGTGCCCGGTTGTTCCGCATTGTCGGGGGCACGCAACCGGAATACGTACTGGCCGTCGTGGTGCACCACATCGCCGCGGATGGCTTCTCCATGACGCCGCTGGCGCGCGACGTGACGACCGCTTATGCCGCCCGGATCCGCGGGGCGGCCCCAGCGTGGGCACCACTACCGGTCCAGTACGCGGACTACGCACTGTGGCAACGAGCCATCCTCGGCGCGCCCGGCGATCCGGAATCGCTGGGCGCCGAACAGATCCGATACTGGACCGAGGCTCTGGACGGCGTTGCCGAGGAACTCCGTCTGCCGTTCGACCGGCCGCGGCCGGTGGTGCTGTCGAATCGAGGCGCCACGGTCGATTACTCGGTGCCCGCCGGTTTGGTGCGGGCATTGGAACGGTTTGCGCGGCAGCATAATTCGTCACTGTTCATGGCGATCCACGGCACATTGGCGGTGCTGCTCGCCCGGTTGAGCGGCACCACCGACATTCCGATCGGCACACCGATCGCCGGGCGCGGAATAGCCGCACTCGACGACATGATCGGCATGTTCGTCAACACCCTGGTACTGCGGACCGAGATCGATCTCGACGAATCCTTCACCGATCTGCTCGGCCGGATCAAACAAACCGATCTGGACGCCTTCGAACACGCCGATGTTCCGTTCGAGCAGCTGGTGGACAAACTCGTCGTACAGCGGTCCCAAGCACGACACCCGCTGTTCCAGGTGATGCTGGCGTTCCAGAACCTGGAACCGGTAGCGCTGCGGCTCCCCGATCTCGAGCTCTCGATGGTCGATCTGCCCAACGAGGTCTCCCGGTTCGACCTGCAATTCATCCTGTCGGAAAACCATGACAGCGGCGATATGACTGTCGCGGTCACTTATGCGACGGATTTGTTCGATCCCGCGACGATCGATTCTGTTGTGCGTCGGTGGATTCGGATTCTGGAATCGGTAACCGCCGATGCGACCGTTGCTGTCGGGGTGATCGATGTCCTCGAACCTGCCGAGCGGGCTGATCTGTTGACTCGCTCCGGCGCGTCTTCGGCATCGCCTGCCACGTTGCCTGATTTGTTGACGGCGGCGGTCGCACTGGATCCGGATGCTACTGCGATCGTTTGTGGTGGTCAGGGTTTGAGTTATCGGGAGCTCGACGAACGCTCCAATTGGTTGGCGCGGCGGCTTATCGGGTGTGGTATCGGGCCGGAAGATGTTGTTGCGATTGGTATTCCACGTTCGGTGGACTCGGTGCTCTCGGTTTGGGCGGTCGCGAAGTCGGGGGCTGCTTTTCTGCCGATCGACCCGACCTATCCGGCTGAGCGCATCACCCACATGATGACCGATTCCAATGCGGCCATCGGCATTACGACCGCGTCCGTACGGGCGCAGTTACCCGACGACACCGATTGGTTGATACTGGACGACCTCGACGAGACCGACCGCAGTCCGATCATTGACAGCGATCGGGTTCGTCCCGTGCGGATCGACGATATCGCCTACGTCATCTACACCTCCGGCTCAACCGGACTCCCCAAAGGCGTAGCGGTCACCCACCGCGGACTCCGCAACTGCGCCACCGCGAACAAAGACCTGATGGGGATCGAACGCAGCTCTCGCACACTGCATCTGGCATCACCCAGCTTCGATGTATCGGTACTGGAAATGCTGCTGCCCCTGCCCGTCGGCGCGGCCATGGTCGTCGCACCCACCGACGTCTACGGCGGGGATGAACTCGCCGCACTGCTCGAACGCGAACACATCAGCCACGCCCTCATTTCACCGTCGGTACTGTCCACCATCGACCACACCCGCTGGCCACTACCGGATCTGGGACACCTGATCGTCGGCGGTGAGAATTACGGCAGTGAGGTGGTCGAACGCTGGGGCAGCGACCGGAAGCTGTGCAACGACTACGGTCCAACCGAAACCACCGTCACCGCGACGCGGGCCGTCTTGGCGGCCGGAAAGCTGGTCACGATCGGCCACCCGATCCGTGGTGTCTCGGCATGGGTGTTGGATCAACGGCTGCAACCGGTACCCGTTGGTGTAGCCGGCGAATTGTATGTCGCCGGCGATTTGCTGGCCCGTGGATACCACCATCGAACAAATGTGACGGCCGAACGATTCGTAGCCTGCCCCTGGATACCCAGCCGACGCATGTACCGCACCGGCGACATCGTCCGCTGGACCACCAACCGCACAATCCAACACCTCGGCCGATCCGACTTCCAAGTGAAAATCCGCGGCCTACGCATCGAACTCGGCGAAATCGACACCACACTCACCACCCACGAAACCGTCGCCTACGCCACCACCATCGGCCACCACAACAACACCGGAACCCAAACACTCATCTCATACGTCCTCGCCACACCCGACCACACCATCGACACCACAACCCTCACCCAATACCTCACCGACCACCTACCGTCCTACATGGTCCCAACCTCGATCACGGTCCTGGACCACATCCCATTGACACCAACCGGCAAACTCGACCGAAAAGCACTACCCAAACCAATCTTCACCGACCACAAACCCTTCCGAGCACCCCGAACACCAACCGAACACACCATCACCCAAGCATTCACCGACGTACTCGGCATCGACACAATCGGTCTCGACGACTCCTTCTTCGCCCTCGGCGGCGACAGCATCATGTCGATCCAGTTGGTTGCCCGAGCCAGGGCAGCCGGTGTGGCGTTCTCCGCACGCGATGTGTTCGAGCGAAAGACGGTCGCCGAACTGGCCGAGGTCGCGGTCCGCGACGGCACCGCGACGTCCCTTGTGACGGAACTGCCCGGCGCAGGTGTGGGACCGGTACCGCTGACACCGAGCATGCGACGGCTACTCGAACGGACCGAGTCGAAGTTCGGCCGCTACTCGCAGGCGATGATGCTGAATCTGCCGAGGGGAATCGACCGGCAGCGGCTGGCGAACACCGTGCAGGCGGTAATCGATCGGCACGACATGCTGCGTGCACGGCTCTCGTACGACGACGGGCGCAGAGCGTGGGATGTGCTGCCGATAGGAACGATTCGCGCCGACGACGTCATCCACCGGGTGCCGATACAAGCCAGCACCGAGTTCCCGACATCGGCGGCGGCGGAATCGACTTCCGCTGCCGACCGGCTCGATCCGTACGCCGGGATCGTGCTGCAGGTGGTCTGGTTCGATCCGGTGCACACGGCGGAACCGGGCCGAGTCCTGGTGCTGGTGCATCATTCGGTGATCGATACGGCTTCCTGGCGAGTGCTGGTGGCCGACCTCGCGGTCGCGTGGGCGCGGATCGCATCCGGCGAGCCACCCGATCTGGCCCCGGTCGGGACGTCGATGCGCAGGTGGTCCTATGGGCTGGTCGAGGCGGCACAACAGCCGGAACGCACCGCTGAGCTCGAACTGTGGCGAGCAACCGCCGACGGGCCCGATCCGATGATCGGGTCGCGAACCCTCGACCCCGCGATCGACGTTGCGGCCACCGCTCGGACGGTCGAGATCGAGCTGTCCCCCGAGATGACCGAGACGCTGTTGACCGAGGTGCCCGCGACGTTCCACGGCGGGGTGGGCGATGGACTGCTGGCCGCGCTGGCGGTGGCGGTGACGAAGTGGCGGCGCGAACGGGAACCGGAGACCGCGGCGCTGACGGATATGGTGATCGGTCTCCAAGGGCACGGTCGCCAGGAAGACGTCGTCGCGGGCTCGGACCTGACCCGGACGGTCGGCTGGTTCACCACGAGTTATCCGGTGCGTTTGGATCTGGCGGGGATCGATATCGACGACGCGTGCGCGGGCGGTCCGGCCATGGGCGCAGCGGTCAAGTCCGTCAAGGAACAACTGCTCGCCATCCCCGACCACGGGATCGGCTACGGCTTGCTCCGGTACCTCAACGACGACACCCGCTCGACACTCGCTGCGCAGCCGACGCCGCAGATCGGATTCAACTACCTCGGCGGCGTCTCCACCGGGATTCCCGAAGGGGTTCCGGCGGTCGGATGGCTGCCGGTGGACGGCGGCGAAATCGTCGGTGCGCGGAATCCGGATATGCCGGTGTCGGCGGTGCTCGACATCGAAGCCTGCACCCGCGACGACGGAGAAGGGCCGCGGTTGCGGGCCATCTGGTCCTATCCCGCCGAAGTGCTCACCGCGGACGAGGTGTCCGCGGTGGCGCAGTCGTGGTGCCGGGCATTGACCGCATTGGCGAACCATGCCCGCACTGCCGGTGACGGGGGACGGACACCATCGGATCTCGATCTGGTCAGGCTCGGGCAGGCCGAAATCGAGCGACTCGAGAACAGGTACCCGGCGTTGAGCGACATCTGGCCACTGACGCCGTTGCAGGAGGGGTTGCTGTTCCACGCGTTGGTGTCGGTGGAGTCGGTGGACGCCTACTTGACCCAGCTGGTCCTCGAACTGCGCGGACAAGTCGATTCGGAGCGGCTGCGCCGAGCCGGACAAGTGCTGCTGGACCGGCATGCGAATCTGCGCACCGCCTTCGACGCCGATGTCGGGCCGGTGCAGGTGATCCAGCACGATGTCGAAGCCGCCTGGTCGGAGCTCGACCTGTCCGGGCTCGATGACAGTGCACGCGATCGCGAGTGGGAGCTGCTCTTGGCGGCGGACCGGGCAACCAGGTTCGATCCCGCTCGCGCCCCCCTGCTGCGCTGGATGCTCGTCACCACCGGGCCGCAGCGCTACCGACTGGTCCTGACCAATCATCACCTGCTGCTCGACGGCTGGTCGACGCCGCTGCTCCTGAAGGAGTTGCTGGTGCTCTACGCCACCAACGGCGATGCCGCGATGCTGCCCGACGTCCGCCCCTACCGGGACTTCCTGGCCTGGATCGCCGGGCAGGACCCGGCCGCGGCGCTCGATGCCTGGGCCCGCGCGTTCGAGGGTGCCGAGGAGCCGACCCTGGTGGCGCAAGCCGATCCCACCCGCCGCTACACCGAATCCCGCGATGTGCTCGGCGAGCTGACCGAGGAGCAGACCACGGCGCTGACGAGCCTCGCAAGGGCCCGTGGCGTCACCCTCAACACCGTGATCCAGCTGGCATGGGCAATCGTGTTGGGCACGTTGACCTCTCGGGACAACGTGACGTTCGGTGCCGTGGTCTCCGGACGGTCCCCGCGGATCACGGGCATCGAATCGATGATCGGACTGTTCATCAACACGGTGCCGGTGCACGTCCGTCTGAACCCCGACGAAACCCTCGGACAGCTGCTAGACCGAATCCAGACCGAACAGACGGCCCTGCTCGACCACCAGTTCGTCGGCCTCACCGAAATCGAGCGGGTGGCCGGGCCTGGGGCGGTGTTCGACACGATGACAGTGTTCGAGTCGTTCCCGATCGACCGTTTCGGGCTGACGGCGGACACCGATATCGCGGGCATGCGAGTAGTCGACGTCTCGGGCATGGACGGCGCGCACTATCCGCTGGGATTGGTCGCACAGGTCGATACCCGACTGCACCTGAAGATCAAGTACCTGCCCGAACTGTTCGACCACGAAACTATGAACGCAACCCTGCGGCGAGTCCAGCGCGTGCTCGGCGTCGTCGCAACCGACCCGGATCTACCGCTGGCCCGCCTGAACCTGCTCTCCGCCGCGGAATACCGGGAGTTGACACCGGTGTCGGGCTCCCCCGCGGTGCCGGGGCGAGTGTTGCCGGAGCTGTTGACGGCGACGGCCGAGCGAGATCCCGGAGCGGTCGCGGTGGTGTACGAGGATCGGCGGTGGACCTACGGCGAGCTCGATGCCCAGTCGAATCGGTTGGCACGGTTGCTGATCGCTCGGGGTGTGGGGCCGGAGGCCACTGTCGCGGTGGGCCTGCCGCGATCGGTCGAGTCGGTGCTCGCGGTATGGGCGGTGGCGAAGTCAGGGGCGGCATTCGTGCCGGTAGACCCGCAGTATCCGACCGGCCGGATCGAACACATGCTCATCGATTCGGGCGTGGCGGTGGGAATCACCTTGTCCCAGTGGCGGTATCAATTGCCGGGATCGGTGCCGTGGTTGCTCCTCGACGAGGCTGCGGCCGAAGGCGAGGCGTCCGCGGCACCGGTGACCGATGCGGAGCGAACAAGGCCGATCCGGCTCGACCATGCGGCGTACCTGATCTACACCTCCGGTTCGACGGGTGTGCCCAAAGGGGTGGTGGTTTCGCACCAAGGGTTGGCTGATCTGGTGGCCGAGCAATGTTCGCGGTTCGATATCGAGCCCGGCGCGCGGGTACTGCATGTCGCGTCGCCGAGTTTCGATGCGGCGGTCCTGGAAATGCTCTGGGCGTTCACCTCGGGTGGCCGGCTGGTGATCGCACCGCCGAGTGTCTACGGCGGGAACGAGCTGGCGCGGATCCTGTCGAGTGAGCGGGTGACCCACGCCGCGATGACGCCGACGGCCTTGGCGACGGTCGACCCCGTCGGTCTGGAGAACCTCGAGACCGTCGTGGTCGGTGGTGAAGCGCCACCACCGGACCTGGTGTCACGGTGGGCGCCGGGCCGGAGATTGTTCAACACCTACGGTCCGGCAGAGGCCACCATCCTGACCGACGCCAGTGCGCCGCTGGTGGCAGGCGAGCCGGTAACGGTCGGCGAACCTATCCGCGGGGTCGGGCAGGTCGTGCTGGACGCCTGGTTGCGGCCGGTGCCCGTCGGAGTCGTCGGCGAGCTGTATCTCACGGGTCCCGCGCTGGCTCGTGGTTACCGCAACCGAATGGGGCTGACGGCGGCGCGGTTCGTCGCCGATCCGTTCGCGGAGCCGGGACAGCGCATGTATCGGACCGGTGACCTGGCGCGGTGGCTGCGGCTACCGCAGGGGAATCTGGCGCTCGACTACGTGGGTAGGGCCGACTTCCAGGTCAAGCTCCGTGGTTTCCGCATCGAGCTCGGCGAGGTCGAATCGGGTTTGCTGGCCTCCGGTGTGGCGCGCGCGGCCGCGACCATCCACCGGAGCCCCGCCGGTGACCGGTTGGTGGGGTACGTGGTACCCGAGCCCGGCGTCGACCTCGCCCCGGCCGCGGTCCTCGCTTTCGCCGGCCAGCGGCTGGCCTCGTACATGGTGCCCGCGGCCATCGTGGTGCTCGACACGCTGCCGGTGACCCAGAATGGCAAGCTCGACCGCGCCGCGCTACCCGAGCCGGACTTCACTACGGGTCGAGCCGAATTCCGAGCGCCGATCACCGACGTGGAGACAACCCTGGCCGGACTGTTCGCCGAGGTATTGGGCGTCGACACGGTCGGTCTCGATGACTCGTTCTTCGCCCTGGGCGGCGACAGCATCATGTCGATCCAGTTGGTAACCCGAGCCCGGGCAGCAGGTCTGGTGTGCTCCACGCGGGAGGTGTTCGAGCGGAAGACGGTCGCCGGACTGGCTCAGGTCGCGGGCCGGGACAGCACGAAGGCGGTCCCCCTCCCGACGGAACTCCCAGGAGCAGGCGTGGGACCGGTACCACTGACACCGATCATGTGTTGGATGTTCGAGCGTGGCGGGTTCGACCGTTTCTGCCAGTGGGTGATGCTCACGCTGCCGAGCGGCATAGACATGACCGGGATCGGGGCCACTGTTCAAGCGGTGATCGATCACCACGACATGCTGCGGGCCCGAGTGCGTCCGGAACCCACGCACCCGTCCGGGTGGATATTGCAGGTGCGGCCGGCCGCGATGACCGCCGCCGGGCTGATCCGGCGCGTGTCGGTGCAGGCGGCACCGGAGAGCGCCGCCTTCGCCGCGATCGCCGCCGCCGAGGCGAACGCGGCCGCCGAACGCCTCGACCCCGGCAGCGGAATCGTGCTGCAGCTGGTCTGGTTCGACTGGGCCGAACGGCCGGGACGCCTGCTCGTCGTCGCACACCACCTGGTCGTCGATGGTGTGTCGTGGAGAATTCTGATTCCCGACCTCGCCTCGGCATGGGCCCAGGTCAGTGCCGGGCAACGGCCGCGGCTCGCGCCCGTCGGCACCTCGATGCGACGCTGGGCGTACGGCCTCAGCACCGCGGCCGAGCGCCTCGATGAACTCGACTGGTGGCGATCCGCCCTCGGTACCGCTGATCCGGCGATCGGTGCCCGCCCGCTCGACCCGGAGGTGGACGTGCAAGCGACGGTCGCCACTGTCGAGGTGACGCTGCCGACCTCGGTGACCCGCGCCGTGCTCACCACACTGCCCCGGATATTCCGCGGCAGTGTGGACGACGCCCTCATAGCCGGACTCGCTCTGGCACTGACGCGATGGCGGCGCCGGCACGGCGACAACGTGACCGAAACGCTGCTCACCCTCGAAAGCCACGGTCGGCACGACACGGTGCTGCCCGGCGCCGACCTCACCCGCACGGTCGGATGGTTCACCACCACCTACCCGGTGCGGCTCGACCTGTCCGGTATCGACGTCGACGACGCGTTCGCAGCGGGCGCTGCCGCGGCGGCGGTCGTCAAATCGGTCAAGGAACAACTCCGCGCGATCCCCGATCGCGGGATCGGCTACGGGCTGCTGCGCTACCTCAACGCGGATACCGCCCCCATCCTGCGTGCGCTGCCGACCCCGCAGGTGAGCTTCAACTATCTCGGTCGTTTCGACACCATTCCCGCGCAGTTGCGCGACAGCGGATGGATGCCCGCCGGTGCCGCAACCGACGGCGGCGGAAGCCAGAATCCCGACGCGTCCGCGGCAGCCGTGCTCGGCGTCAACGCGGCCACCGCGGATACATCGGACGGCCCCGCCCTGACCGCCGCCTGGGATTACCCGACCGGCGTGCTCACCTCCGCCGAAGTCACCGACCTCGCCGAACTGTGGCGCGACGCCGTGACGGCTCTCGCCGCGCACGCGTCCCGGCCCGGTGTCGGCGGGCTGACGCCCTCCGATATCGGCCTCGTCGACCTCGACCAGGCCGCGATCGACCGGCTGGAGACCCGACATCATGCATTGGACGACGTCTGGCCGCTCACGCCGCTGCAGGCGGGGCTGCTGTTCCACGCCCAGCTCGCCGACGGCGCACCCGACGCCTACATCGTGCAACTCTGTGTGGAACTCGGCGGACACGTCGACGCGGACCGGCTGCGCCGCGCCGCGCAAACTCTCCTCGGACGGCACCCGAACCTACGGACCGCATTCGTGCGCGACGGCGCCCACGAGCCGGTCCAGGTGGTGTACCGGCATGTCGAGGTGCCGTTCGCCGAAGTCGACTTGGCCGAGCGCGACGACATCGCTGCCGCACTCGAACAGGTCATGGAAAGCGACCGCCATTTCGACGTGGCCTCGGCGCCACTGCTACGCCTGACGCTGATCAGCATCGCCCCCAAGCAGTACCGCCTGGTGTTGAGCATCCATCACATCCTGATAGACGGCTGGTCCACACCACTGCTGATTCGGGAACTGCTGATCCTCTACGCCGGCGACAGCGTCCCCTCGGCACTGCCCCCGATGCGTCCCTATCGCGATTACCTGGTGTGGCTGAACAACCAGGACCGGGCCGGTGCCGAAACCGCGTGGGCACAAGCACTCGACGGTGTGGCCGAGCCGACTCTGCTGGCCCCTGCGGACCGTGGCCGCCGGCCCACCGCCGACGGACACGAAGTGCGGGTGCAGCTCGACCAGAACCGCACCGCGGCCCTGGTCGCCGCGGCCAACCAACAAGAGGCCACCCTCAACACCGTCATCCAGGCGGCCTGGGCGCTCGTGCTCGCCAACGCGACCACCCGCGAAGACGTGGTCTTCGGCACGACCGTTTCCGGGCGTCCGCCACAGCTTCCCGGCATCGAATCGATGATCGGCCTGTTCGTCAACACCGTGCCCGTGCGGGTCCGGCTCGACCACCGCGAAAGCCTCGCCCGACTACTGCGGCGAATCCAAACCGAACAAGCGGCGCTACTCGACCATCACCATCTCGGACTCGCCCGGATCCAGCAGGTGGCCGGCCCCGGCGCGATGTTCGACACCGTGACCGTCTTCGAGTCCTACCCGGTCGACCGGACCGGGCTGTCCGAAGACATCGACATCGCCGGAATGCACGTCCTCGACATCCAAGGACGTGACGCCGCGCACTATCCGCTCGGCCTGATCGTTCACCACGACACTCGGCTGCACCTGAGCTTCGAATACCTGCCTGAACTGTTCACTCGACAGCAGATCGACGCCCTCGCCGACCGAGTGCTGCGGGTGCTCGACGCCATCGCCACGCATATCGACCTCCCGCTGACCGAACTGCAGCTGCTGTCGCCCGTCGAGCAGGCCACGCTGGTGCCCGTCCGCGGTCGGCCCGGCACGGTGATGTCGGTGTTGCCGCAGGTGTTGTCGGACGCGGTCACGACGACGCCGGGTACAGAAGCGCTGGTCGGCAACGGTGTAAGGCTGTCATACCGCGAACTCGATGAAACCTCCAACCGGTGGGCGCGGGCATTGATCGATATGGGGATTGGACCGGAAGCGATAGTCGCGGTAGCGCTACCGCGCTCGATCGACGCCATCATCGCCGTGTGGGCGGTCGCCAAGACCGGCGGCGCGTTCGTTCAGATCGACCCCGCCCATCCTCGCGACCGGGTCACGCGCATCCTCACCGACTCCGGTGCCGCCGTGGGCCTGACCCTCGAGACCTACCGGGATCGGTTATCGGATGCGCTCGGATGGTTCGCCCTCGACGATCCCACCTTCGACGCGACCACGGCGGCGGCGGACCCCACAGCGATTGATGACGCCGAGCGCGCGACCCCGTTACGGCCTGAGCATCCGGCATACCTGATATACACCTCAGGCTCCACCGGGACCCCCAAAGGGGTCGTGGTCACCCATACCGGGATAGCGAACCTGGCCACCGAAATACGGGAGCGGTTCGGCCTGACCCCTGCCTCTCGGATGCTGGCCGCCGCCTCCCCGACCTTCGACGTCTCGATCCTCGAATGGCTCACCGCGACCACGGCCGGTGCCACCCTCGTGCTCGCCCCCGCGTCGGTAGCCGCCGGCGCCGAACTGACCGAGTTGATCAATGCCGAACACGTGACCCATGCCGCCGTCACTCCCACCGTGCTCGCATCACTGCACCCGGACGAACTCGACACCCTCGACACCCTGATCCTCGGCGGCGAGACCTGTCCGCCCGATCTGGCAGCACAGTGGACGCCGGGCCGCACCGTGCTCAACGCATACGGGGCTACCGAAACCACAATCGTCAGTTGCGGCCATGCTCCTTTGACCACAACCACGGGCGGCGGCCCGGCGACATTCGGCGGGCCCGTGCTCGGATTCACCGCCGTCGTACTCGACCGCAGATTGCGTCCGGTCCCGGCCGGAGTGGTCGGCGAACTGTACGTGTCCGGACCGGGCCTCGCCCGCGGCTACCACCGGCAGCCCGCAACCACGGCAGCCCGATTCGTCCCCGACCCATACGGTCCTGCCGGGACACGCATGTATCGGACCGGCGACCTGGTCAGCTGGACGACCGACCGAACTCTGCGATTCTCGGGTCGCAGTGACCTGCAGCTCGAGATCAACGGCCACCGCATCGAACCCGGTGATATCGAAGCCGCGCTCCGCGGTCACCCCGATGTCGACCAGGCCGCCGTCACGATCCACACCCGGCCCAACGGCAGCAATCAGCTCGTCGGCTATGTCGTGCCGACTCCCGGCACCACGACCGACACCGCCACACTGACCGCACACCTCGCAACGCGACTGGCCACACACATGATCCCCACCGCCATTCTCATCGTCGACCGAATCGCCCTGACCTCTACCGGCAAAGTCGATTACAAAGCCCTGCCCACACCCCGCTGGCGACCTGCTCGGTTCCGGCCGCCGTCCACCGCACTCGAGGCCACCGTGTGCGACGCCTTCACCCGAACCCTCGGCCTCGAGCGAGTCGGCCTCGACGACGGCTTCTTCACCCTCGGTGGCAACTCGCTTGCCGCGGCCGAGCTGGTGGCGCGGCTGGCGGAGTCGACCGGTGTCAACGTGCCGGTTCAGTGGATCTTCACCGACCCGACGCCCGAGTCGCTGGCCCGCCGCATCGACCTCGGCCGCTACGGCTTCGACGAGCAGGACCCCGGCGACGCGCTGTCCGTCGTTCTCCCCCTGCGCGCCACCGGGGACGCGCCGCCACTGTTCTGCGTCCACCCCGCCATCGGATTGGCTTGGGGTTTCAGCGGACTCGTGCAGCACCTCGACCTCGACCACCCCGTGTACGGTCTGCAATCCCCGGCATTCAGTGACGCCACCGCGCAGTTCGAGACGCTCGACCAGCTGGCCGCCCGCTACGTCCGAGAGATCCGGGCTGTCCAACCGCACGGCCCGTACCACCTGCTCGGCTACTCGCTCGGCGGCACCATCGCGCATGCGATCGCCGTCCGACTCCGTGGCATCGGTGAGACCGTCGCCACCCTGGCCATGATGGATACCCGCGTCGTCACCGCGAGCACCGTCCGCTTGCCCACTCCTACGATCGCGGAGCTGCTCGCCGAGTTCGCCGGCCTCGACGTGCCACCGGGCCCGGCTGATATCACCGCCGCGGCCGCAGCCGAACTGCTACACCGGCAAGGCGGGCTGTTCACCGCGGTGACCCCCGAGCATCTGGTGATCCTGCACGACGACTACGCCCGGCTCGTCGACCTCACGTGGAATCACCGGCCGACTCCCTTCGACGGTGACCTGATCTACTTCAGCGCTGCCGCCGACACAGCGGACGGCCCCTCCCCGGTCCTGGCTTGGAACAACCTCATCACCGGCCGGATCACCGAACATCGCATTCCGGTCCGACACGAACGGATGATCGAGCCCGACTCGCTGCGCGCGATCGGATTCGTGCTCACCGAGCACTTCCGCTCATCCCGAACCCCGCCAGAGCCCCCCACCTCTGCAAGGACAAGCCGCTCATGAGAACCGACCGAATCGTCGGGACACGTTCCGGCGTCGAGCCAGTCAACCTGTTCGCTCCCGATCCACCGACGTCGCGAATCGGCTCGCACCCCAGTGCTGCCGAATTGCGTAGGTGGACTCTCGAATATCTGTGTCGGCCGCACCCCGACCTCGGTCGATCCGGCCCGGTCTGTCCATACACCAGCCGCGCCATCTCGAACAATTTCCTGTGGGCCGCATTCATCGAAGGTCGTTCCATCGATGTCGAGCAGCTGACGGCAGTCATCGACGATCTGTTCAGCCTGTTCCCCACCTTGGAGCCCCGGGACGAACCCGAGTCCAGGCTCAAGGCTCTGCTCGCGGTCTTCCCGGACCTCACCGAATACACCGATATCGACGCGATTCAACATGAACAGAAGTCTCGGTTCGTTGAAAAGGGTCTGATGCTGGGTCAGTTCTATCCGGGGTGCACCGTCCCGGGGCTGCACAACCCGGCCTTCCCCGCACTCGACGCGCCACTGCCCATGCTCGCCGTTCGTCATATGGCCCCCACTGACTTCCCATTCCTGAGTTCCCGCCATGAATGGATAGACTCCTACCTCAAACTATTCGCCCCAGCGATCCCCAAGTTCATCACCAGCACCATGTCCGACCGACTCATACAGCCAACCGAAGACTCGGACGAGACTCACTGAGGTCGGGTTCGACGGACCAGTGCTTCGTCAACTCGGCAGGTGCGGCAACGCGGCGGCCGCAACGGTCCGGGTGACCACCGGATTCGTGCTCTGCACCGTGACGACCGGCACGAGACGTACGCTGCGGCGATCCTGTACCTCCACGCCCCGCCCTGGTCGTCGCGGTGCCGCAAGCCGATACACATGCATTACGATCGGCTAGCTGTGCGTGCGGAAATCGAGATGGTCGCGCTGCCCGCGGGGCAGGTGACGCTGTCGGATCGGCGAACCCAGCGGAGTTGGGCGGTCGAAGTGGCGGGTTTCGGGCTGGCGGCGTTTTCGATTACCCAGTCGCAGTATGAACAGGTCACCGGTGGGGCGCCGAGTGCGTCTCGGGGTGATCGGCTGCCGGTCGAGGGTGTTTCGTGGCTCGATGCGATCCGGTTCTGCAATGGCCTGTCGCTGGGTACGGGTTTGCCGCCCGCATATCGCGTGCACGACGACGAGGTCGAGTGGGATGCCGATAGCGACGGGTACCGGCTGCCGACCGAGGCCGAATGGGAGTATGCGTGCCGGGCGGGCACTTCGGGCCCACGATATGGCGAGCTCGACGAAATCGCCTGGTATCGAGGCAATTCCGCGGAGCACGTGCACGAGGTCGGCGGCAAGCTACCCAACGCCTGGGGCCTGTACGACATGCTCGGCAACGTATGGGATTGGTGCTGGGACATTTACGACGCCGAGGTGTACGACTCATATCGGGTGCTGCGCGGGGGTGGGTGGTCCGATGAGAAGTGGAGCTGCCGGGCCTCGGTGCGACGGCGCAGCCATCCGACCTACCGGATCGATGATGTCGGCTTCCGGATAGCGCGTTCGATTCTCGTCTGAGCCCGCGCCTTATCGCTTGCCGCTCCAGAACTTCGGCAGCTTGCGCTTGCCACGCCCATCCAGTGCGCGCATCAGTCCGGTCACCACTCGCAACCGCGCCCGCGAGGCCGGGTACCACGCCAGCTCACGCCTCATCGCCGGCCCGCGTGGCACCGTAATCGCTTGCTGGCGACAGTATTTCCGGATTCCGGCGGGGCCGCCCCATCGCGCGCCCACCCCGGAATCTTTCCACCCACCCATCGGCAGCGCGAAGCTGAACAGATTCGCGAAGGCATCGTTGATATTGACCGCACCCGCTTCCAGCCGCCGCGCCACCCGCTCGCCGCGCTTGCGGTCACCGGTCCACACCGTGGCCGAGAGCCCATAGACCGAATCGTTGGCCAAGCGCACCGCCTCATCCTCGTCGGCGACCTTCAGCACCGGAATGGTCGGGCCGAATGTCTCCTCGCTGATGCAAGCCATCGAATGATCCACATCCACCAGCACGGTCGGTTCGAAGAAGGTCCCGACCCCGCTCGCCTTGCCGCCGGTGGTGATCCGCGCGCCCGCGGCTACGGCCTGTTCGACATGGCGGGCCACGATATCGCGCTGCGCCTCGGTTGCCATCGCGCCGATATCGAAGGCGAACCCGCGCCCATCGTGTCCCTGCCGCAGCTTGCGCACCTGTTCGGTCAGGCTGGTCACGAACTCGTCGTAGACCGGCGCCTCGACATACACCCGCTCGATCGACACACAGACCTGACCGGAATTGAACAGTCCGCCATAGGCGATGCCCGCCGCGGCCCGCTCGATGTCGGCGTCCGCGAGCACGATCGCTGGATCCTTGCCGCCGAGTTCCAGACTGTACGGGGTCAGCGTCGCTGCGCAGGCGGCCGCGATCGCCTTACCGGTCTTGGTGGACCCGGTGAACTGGACGTAGTCGACCGCCTCGACGACTGCGCGTCCGGTATCTCCACGCCCGGTCGACACCGCGAATACCGGTGGCGCACCGATCTCGGCCCACCCTCGCGCCAGCGCGACCGCACTCAACGGCGTTACTTCCGACGGCTTGACCAGCACCGCGGCACCAGCCATCAGCGCAGGCAGCGCATCGAAGCACACATTGAGCAGCGGAAAGTTCCACGGCGTAATGATCCCGACGACCGGATGCGGCCGATAGGTCTTGACCAGGCGCTTGGTCCGGCCGAGCGGACTGTGCGGAGCCGGATGCTCATCGAGCAGGAATTTCGCGGCATTGCGCGCCCAGTACTTGATCAGATTGACCGCGGCGGGTACCTCGATCTCCGCATCGTAGCGGGTCTTACCGGTTTCGGACTGGACCACATCGGTGAGCTCGTCGGAATTATCGATCAGCCAATCCTGCAGCCGAAACAGCCATTCGGCGCGCTTGTTCGAGCCGATCGCCTCCCATTCCGGCTGGAGAAGGCGCAATTGGCGGACCGCCGCGGCGACCGCAGCACTCGATTCCTCGGGCACCCGGCCGGTGACGCTGCCGTCGGCCGGATTGTGTACCTCGATCTCGACCTGCTGTTGCGCCGTACTCATCCGGCTCACCTCCTGCGCTGTGCCCCCGCCCTCCAGCGTGGCATTTCCGTCGGTCTGGCACCGGGTGTTCCGATTTTCCTGCGATGGAGAAGAAAGGATTGATACGTTCCGCCAATAGCAAGACGGGACCGGCTTCGACGAGGATGCAGTTAGTGTTCGATTGGGATCTACTGCGTAGCACCTCCAGCGTGCATGTGCTGATGGAATTGGCGCAGGAACGTGGCATGTCGCCGCAGGACTGTCTCGAGGGCACGAAACTGAGGCCCGAGGCGGTGAGCGATCCCGATGCCGAGGTCACGGCACGTCAAGAGGTACGCGTCGTGCGGAATCTGCTTGCGCGATTCGGCGGTGAACCAGGATTGGGTGTCGAGGCCGGGAACCGCTACCACTTATCGCTGTACGGGCCGTGGGGGCTGGCGCTGCTGAGCAGTCGCACGGTGCGCGAGGTGATCGAGGTTTCGTTGCGCTATGTCGATCTGGCCTTCGTGTTCGGCCGGCTGATCTTCGAGGAGGGACCGGCCGAGTCGCGGGTCATCTTCGACGATTCGCAGATTCCGGAGGATGTGCGCGCCTTCCTGACCGAGCGCGTCATCACCGGTATCCAGTCCATCGGCCGCGAGCGGTTCTCCGCCGGTGTGCCCGCCACCCGGATCAGCTTCCGTCATCGGGCTCCGGCGGATACGACGCGCTACCGCACCGTCTTCGGTATCGAGCCGGAATTCGACGCGCCGGTCAACGAATTAGCCTTCGACAGTGCGTATCTCGATGTCGCACTGCCCCAGGCCAACGAATGGGCGCGCGGGACATGCGAACAACTGTGCCGCGATCTGCTCACCGCGCGCCGGGCCCGCACCGGCGTTGCCGCTGCGGTGCGTGATCTGCTGGTCCGCAATCCGGGCGAGATTCCGGACCAAATCGCCGTCGCCGCAGCGCTTTTCATGAGCCCGCGCACACTATCTCGTCGCCTGCGCGAAGAGCGCACGTCCTTCCGCGACCTCTTGGACGAAGTCCGTCAAATGATGTCGGAGGAACTGCTCAGCCACACCGATATGACCACCGAACAGGTCGCCGCCCGCCTCGGCTATGCCGAGGCCGCATCCTTCATCCGCGCATTCCGCCGCTGGCAAGGCTGCCCACCCCAGGAATTCCGAGCCCGCGGCACTCTCGTCGGCACCAGCTGAACCCTCGACCATGCGCTGGTCGCCGCAAATGCCGAGAGGAATTGCGTCAGTGCGTTCTCGGCTGACCAGCATTGGTTTGGATGATGGCGGATAGCCAGGGGGTCAGGCCGGGGGCGAGGGTGTCGTAGAAGGCGGTGTAGCCCGGGTCGGTGAGGTAGGTATGGGCGATGCAGATCTGCATGGCGGGGGTGCAGTCGAAGTAGGTGTCGATGGAGGCGCGGTGGCGTTCGGCGAGGTCGTTGGCTTCGTCGCTGCCGGGCAGCACTCCGGCGCGGTAGGCCGCGACCAGGTCGGCGTTGAGTGCGTCGACGGATTCGGCGATCTGCTGCCAGTCCTCGGCGGTTCGGTTCGCGGCGCGTTCGGCGTACTGGGCCCACTGCACGGTGTCACCCCAGCGGTCGTGGGCCTGCGCGGTCCAGGTGGGTTGCCAGTGCTCGCCGAAGATCGCCACCTGTTCCTCGGCGGAGAGCAGGATTCCGGACTCTCTGGCCTCGATCATGCGGTCCATCCCATCCGCCATCTTTTGCAGGCGGACGGCGCGCTCGCGGAGTTCGTCGCGCTGCCGACGCAGCGACACCGTCGCATCGGTGGCAGGCGCATCCAGGACCGTTTTGATCTCATCGAGAGGTACGCCCAGCTCACGGTAGATGAGTACGCGATGGATGCGGGCGAGGTCCGCACTCGTGTAGAGCCGGTACCCGGCGTCGGTGCGCTCGGTCGGGCACACGAGCCCGATCGCATCCCAATGGTGGAGTGTGCGGATCGTGACGCCCATGCGCGCGGCGGCCGCACCGACGGTGAGACCGGCATCGCCCTGATCAGTCACACCGCCCAGTTTGACAGGAACGCTCATGCCGGCGGACCTCCGATCCCCATGGACCGCAAATTCTCGGCCTCGGCACTGTCCGGATCGTACGGTCGCGCCGCCGTCATGATCACCCGTGTGTTGTCCGGCGTGCGGATCTCGAGGTCGACGGTATTCCACGGCATCGGACGCGGCCCCGACGTGCAATCGGGCAGCAACTGCTCGCATGCGGCCGCGATCTCGGCCAGCTGGCTCAGCACGCAGGAGAAGCTCACGCTCAGCTCGGTTGCCGCCGCGGACTGGTCAGCGGATAAGAGCAGGACATCCTGGAATGCCCAGCGCCGCAGATGGGTGAGTCGGCCGGGGACAGAGAACAGGTCGAAGAAGCCGAGTCCGCGCGTCCAGAAGTCCACCGACACAGCCAGATCGGCCGTCGGCACCGTGACGAACATCGGCATCCCGTAGATGCCGCGGAAAAGTTCCGGCGCCACGGCATCGTGGGCGGGTACGGGAACCGGACTGATATCGAATGCTGGGTAGGTTTCGCTCACCGCCACATCGTCGAGCCTGACGTAACGTCAGGGTCAAATCACAGCCCGTCGTCTTCCCGCGCAACCCGATTCACCTCGCGCACCAGACGAACGATCTCCAACTGCTGCCCGAGGGCCGATTCACCTTGGGGCTGGGCACCCAGATTCGTCCGCAGATCGAGAAGGCGCTGGACCGAGATGGTGAACTGATCGACGACGACATCCTCGGAACCATTGCGGCGCGCGGCAAACCGACGACGGTCGCCGCCGATATCCGCGACCGTGCCGGGACAATCTCCGATCGGGTGTGCTTCTATCAGCCCTATGCGCCCAGCAGTGAAACCATGGCCGAACTGGTCCATGAACTGAAAAACTCAGGCGCGGAAGCTATTCAGCCTGGCTGTTTCCACCTCGGGCAGAGCCGGTGCACGCCGACTTTCACCTCCTTGCCACCACTGGGTGATATCGGCAATCGCCTGTCGCCGGCAGTCGCGGTGTCAGCCTGTGCACCCTGATTCCGTCGCACGCGGCACTGGCGACAACTCTGACGGAACCGAGCCCTTTCACAGGCGAAAGCCGCTATGCCGCACGGAAGAACAGATAGTCGAACAGGGCCAGAATCCGGTCGATGCCGAATTCATCGGGTTGGTCGAGCACCAGGCGCGCCGCGGTTTGGATGGTGCCCTGTACGACCTCGGCCAAGACATCCGGATCCACGCCATCGGCATCGGGCTGCTCCACCAGCCACAGCCCCAGCGCCTGCCGCAGCGGTGCACGCAATTCGTCACGAGCCGCGGCGACCCGTTCCCGCAGTACCGGCGGCACACCGTCGATCGGGAAGTACACCAGCCGCCAGGTGTCGGGCATCGCGCAGACCTCGGCGAGGAAGCGCCCGAGCATCGCGGGCAGCTGTTCCGGTGCGGCGGAAGCGAAGTCGGGTGCCGTGGTGGTCTCGGCGACCGAGCGGGCCACCGCCGCCGCCATGCGGGCGGTCTCGCGTTCTATGAGCGCCTCGAGCAGTTCGTCACGGCTGCCGAAGGAGTCGTAGACGACCGGCCTGGTCACCCCGCCGCGCTCGGCGACGGCAGCGATGTTCACACTGGTGAACCCCTCTTGCGCCACAAGGCGCAATGCCGCGTCGAGTAATTGCTCACGTCGGTCCGCAGGCTGAAGCCGCTTGGCGTACTTGCGTTTAGGCGGTCGAGGTGCCGATTGCTTCTGGGGCGCTGCTTGTTTCGCGGCGGCCATCGCTACTGCTCCCCGACTCCGGCGGCGACGACCGCCCGGCGTGCCAGCCAGCGCAACGTCTTGGATACCGCCTCGCGCCGTTGCGCGCCGTCCGCGGCGAGGACCAATCGGGCACCGGTCTCGCTCGCACTGATTACCGCGTGGCTCAACAACTCCTCGTCCATCTCTCGCTCGGTGAGCGCGGCGACCAGCGCGAGCACCGCTCGACTGCGCGCCCGCAAGGCCGCACGGCCACGGTCCACTCGTTCGTGCGCGGTATCGGGCAGCCCGTCGCCGGGCATCAGCACGAAACGCCAGCTCTGCGGTGCGGCCGAGACGAGGTCTAGAAAGATGTCGACGGCATCGGCCGAGACGTCCGCGGCGATCGCGGCCAGGTCCGCGCCCTCCTGGAAGACCGGAGTGGCCTCGGCCGCCATGGCCAGTACCCGTTCTTCCTCGCGATCGAGCAGTGCCTCGAATAGTTCGTCCCGATCACCGAATTCGGCGTACAAGCCGGGTCGGGTGATGCCCGCCGCGCGCGCGATCGCATGCATACTGGCGCCGGCGTAACCCTCGCGGACGATCAGATCCCGTGCTGCGTCGAGAATGTCGTCGCGTCGTGTTGACAATTACCCTCCAACGTCGTGTGACGGACACCCGTTTCAGATTTGCTTCCGGCTGGGCCAGTGTACGCATTTCACGCACGCCCGCCACGGATTCGACTTCCCAGCTCACGCGAATCTCTTAGCGCCGCAACGGTGTGCGTTGAATTTGATTGCGTTGTATTCGATGCGCCGCAATGTTGGCGTCAAACAGGCATTCAGGATTCGGCAGCGGCGCGTCGGAAGCACCGATATCGCCTGCGGCACCGGCATTCTCGCCGCCCGCATCGAAGGCTAGCTGCGCCCGGATATGGTCCACGGCTGCGATGTGTCGGTGGGGATGTCGACGCAGGCACGGTCGCGGTCGGATCGGGTGCGCCGGCGCAATCGGCAGGCCGAGGATTTTCGGCATTGCCAGACGGAGCGGTTGACGCCGTGGTATCCACACACGCCTTCCATTTCTCGAACATGCTGCGCCGGTCGCGGAGTTCCATCGGGTGCTGGTGCCGGGCGAGTTGCTCGCGATCGTGATCAATAACCCGCGTAGCCGATGGGCGAGGCACCTACAGCCGCCTGCCGTGGGGACTCGCCTACTTTCGGTCGCCGGAGCAGATGCGTTCACTGGTCGAGAATCACCGTCATTGAACAGCGGCGGTACATCGGCCACTGCCGAATGCGCTGGTACCGGACGTGCTGACGGTCGCAAGTGCTGATGCCGCCACCCGTGGCATGCTCGTCGTATAGGCGATTTCCGACCGGAAGGCGGGTGCGATGCCCGGATCAGTGCCATGACCGAGATCGTGTGGTACGCGTCATACGGCTCGAATATGCATCTGAGCCGCCTACGCTGCTATCTGGCAGGCGGCACACCCGACGGCGGCGCGATCACGCTGCCCGGCTGCCGTCGCGGGGCCGAACCGCTGCGTTCGGTTCCGCTCACGCTCCCCGGCCTGCAATATTTCGCCACCGAATCCCTGACCTGGACCGGCGGCCGAGCCTTCTACGATCCCGACGCCGCCGGTGAAACCGCCGCCCGCGGCCACCTGGTGACCATCGATCAGTTCTGCGATATCGCCGCCCAGGAGATGTACCGAACACCCAGCACCGACCACGACCTGTGCGAGGCAATCACCCACGGCCGCATGACGCTCGGTCCCGGTCGATACGAGACCCTGGTCTGTACCGGTACTTTCGAAGGACATCCGGTCCTCACCATCACCGCGCCTTGGCGCTATACCGACCTGCCCGGCAACCCGCCGTCGGCCGCCTACATACGCCACCTCGCCGCAGGCCTCACCGAATCCCACACCTGGACAGTCGAAGAGATCGCCACCTATATCGCCACCCGCCCCGGAGCGGACCTCGGCTGGACCGCCGACACCATCGCCATGCTGCTGGATCCTCAGGCCACGTGCATGGATGCGGACACGATCGCGCCGTCCCGAACGACGCGGTCGCCATGAGAACCGCCGGGTACCGTCGCGCGGCTCAGCCGCCGAGGATCGGGGCGGCAGCGGCCTCCAGGGCCGTCACCACCCCGGCCGGCGAAACGCTGCCGACCACCGACCTGGCGACGGCATGCAAGAGTCGACCGCGCGCCTGGATCTGCGCGTTGACGATCTCATTGTCGATGCGGCGGGCGCGGTGAAACTCGGTGCGTGCCTGGCCGATGAGCAGCCGGGCCGGATCGCTGGCGTGTGTTACTGGATCCGGCCGGTCATCCGTTCTGCCTGAACGCGAATATTCCGTTGCTGCCCTAGGTACCCCGGCCCTAGCGAACGTTGTCCGCGATGCGGAGAATTTCGTCGACGATCAGGTCGGGTTCGGTGAACATGATGAGGTGACCGGAGCGCTCGGCCTCGACCAGTCGGCCGTTGGGAAAGGCGGCGGCGGTACGGCGGTGGGCGGCGGTCAGTGCGGTTCGGGTGGTCTTGTCGAGTCGGGGAAGTTTGGTGCCGGTGATGACACTGACATCCAAGGCGCCCAGTTCCTGCGGCTGGTCGCGCAGGCTTCGCAGGCCTGCGCTGAATTGGTCCTGTTCGGCGATCATGGTGCGCGCGGCGCGCGGGGTGAAATCCTCGGCCCGGTGATCGGCGGCGATATCGGCGGGCTGCTTACCGCCGATCCGACTGCCGAGCAGACGGTAGAGGCCGCAGCGGGCGAGTTCGGGCAACAGGACGCGGGTCATCGCGTACCGCTTTTCCGCGGAGGGCAGGAAATACAATTCGCAGTTCTCGTCGCTCTGATCGACCAGCACGATGCCCTGGATGCGGGTCGGATCCGCAGTCGCGGCGACACGTACGATGGGCCCGCCCCAGCTGTGGCCGACGAGAATGAAGGGACCATCCCCCAATTCCGCCAGCACGGCGGCGAGGTCGTCGGCCATCCGGGTGATGGTGCGTGGGTTCGGATCGTCATCGCTGCGGCCGGTCCCGGCGCGGTCGTAGACAACGGCGCGCATACGCTCGGCGACCACCGGCTGCACCAAGCCCCAGATCGAGCGGGAGAAACCCATACCCGATTCGAAAACAACGGTCGGCCTACCAGTTCCGCGCACCATGTAGTGCAGTCGACGGCCATCGGATGTGGTCGCGAATGCGCTCGCACCGAAGGTGTGCTCCTGCCCGAGGGCCTGCTCCGTCACTGTGCCCAACCTACCGTCTCCCTCGCCCTTCGAGCCGCGGTGGCCCGATAACAGGACTAGACAACTTCGGGCGGCGGCGCAACAGGCTCGATTTCCCCGCCGCGGACCGGAGCCTGCGGCGGGCGGCGCGAAACCGGTTGGTATCAGCTCAGTTTCAGCGAACGACCGATGATCTCCTTCATGATCTCGGTGGTGCCGCCGTAGATGGTCTGGACGCGGGCGTCCATGTAGGCCTTGGCGATCGGATATTCCTTCATGTAGCCGTAGCCGCCGTGCAGCTGCAGGCAGCGGTCGATGAGATCGATCTGCTCCTCGGTGCTCCACCACTTGGCCATTGCGGCGTCCTCGACCGATAGCTTGCCCGCGTTGAGGTCCTCGATGAAGCGGTCGACCAGGACACGGACGGCAGTGGTCTTGGTGGCCAATTCGGCCAGCACGAACCGGGTGTTCTGCAGGGCTCCGATCGGCTTGCCGAAGGCCTTGCGATCGCGCACGTACTGGATGGTCATCTCCAGGCAGGCTTCCATGGCGGCAGCCGCCATGACGGCGATCGACATGCGTTCCTGCGGCAGGTTGTTCATCAGGTGGATGAAGCCCATGCCCTCGGTACCCAACAGATTCTTACCCGGAACACGGACATCGGTGAAGCTCAACTCCGCGGTGTCCTGCGCCTTGAGACCGAGCTTGTCGAGGTTGCGACCGCGTTCGAAGCCGGGCATGCCGCGCTCCACGACGAGCAGGCTGAAGCCCATCGCGCCCTTGGCGGGATCGGTCTGGGCGACCACGATGACGATATCGGAGTTGATGCCATTGGTGATAAAGGTCTTGGCGCCGTTGAGGATCCAGTCGTCGCCGTCGCGGACCGCGCGGGTCTTGATGCCCTGGAGGTCGGAGCCGGTGCCCGGTTCGGTCATCGCGATGGCGGTGATGATCTCGCCGGAACAGAAACCGGGCAGCCAGCGCTGCTTCTGCTCATCGTTGGCGAGTTCGAGCAGATAAGGCGCGATCACATCGTTGTGCAGGGCGAAGCCGAGGCCGGAGTACTGGCCGCGCACCGACTCCTCGGCGACTATCGCGTTATAGCGGAAGTCCTTGACCCCGCCGCCGCCGTATTCCTCCGGCATGGCCATGCCGAGGAATCCCTGTTTACCGGCCTCGAGCCAGACCTCGCGGTCGACAATGCCCTGCTCTTCCCACTTCGCGTGATTCGGCGCGACATGCTGATCGAGAAACTTGCGGAACGACTCCCGGAACAGCTCGTGTTCGGGCTCGAACAGTGTGCGCTCCACGCCAACCTCCTAGTAACCCCACGGCCGGTCCACACCGACCCGTCGTCCCCCACACGTTACCCGCAACAAGAACCCCCGTTCACTTCCAACCCCAGAATCCCGCCCTCACCTGCCACCCAGGAAGCGCGCAGCGGGCGAGAACGCGCTCATGGAGGTTCGCTCTCGGTCGACGTGTGCCCGCACCACCGCATGATGAGCCCGTCCGGTCAGGCGGGCAGGCCGAGTCCCTGGGCGAGGACGGGCCAGGAGGCCTTCAGGGCGTCTTCCCAGTAGCCCCACGAATGGGTGCCGGTGGGTTGGAAGTCGTAGGTGGCGGGGATGCCGAGTTGGTTCAGGCGGGTCTGCAGGTTGTGTGTGCAGTAGTTGGTCGCGGCTTCGAGTGCGCCGCCGACGGCGACCTGATCGGCGAGGCCACCGACGCCGGGCAGGGCGTGCGACCCGTTCAGGGTGTCCCATTGGCCGGGAATGCCGGTGCCGTCGGAGATGAACAGGTCCAGGCCGCGTAGTTGGTCGGCGTGCACGTACGGGTCATTACCGGCCCACATCGGATCACCTTGCGGCCCATACATATTCGTCGAATCACCACCGCCCGCAGCGACCACGGCGTTGACGAAGTCGTAGCCGATGGGGTCGGAAATCTGCGCGCAACCGCTGTAGGCGGCCACCGATTTGTACAGGCCCGGCGCGGCGATGGGCAGTTGCAGTACCGAGGTGCCCGACATCGATAGGCCCGCAATGGCATTGGTACCGTTCGTGCCGAGTCCGCTATTGATGAGCGCAGGCAATTCCTCGGTGAGGAAGGTCTTCCACATGTTCACGCCGAGCTCCGGATCGGGGGCGCGCCAGTCGGTGTAGTAGCTCCATTTTCCGCCGACCGGTGTGACCACATTCACATCCTTGTCGTCGAAGAATTGCGCGGCATCGGTCTGCGCCTGCCAGGTCGCCGAATCCTCGCCACCGCCCGCGCCATTGAGTAGATACAGGGTCGGACGCGGGGCAGAGGTGTCGGCGGGGCGCTGCACATGAATCTCGATGTTCTTGCCCATGGCAGCCGAGTACACCTGCAAGGTCAGATTGCGGTTGTCCACGACCGCGACATCGGCGACATACGAGCCGTCGGACGAGCGCGACGAGGTGAGCAGTTCGCCGGACGCGATGACCGGATCGGCGACAGCGGCCGCCGACGCCAGAAAACCACCCGAAGCGGCCGGAAACGCCACCAGAGCTGCCGCTACACCCGCTACCGCCACCATTCGCACTCTCGTTCCAGCCATTCGGCCAAGGTATGGAGAGTTACTGGCAAATAACTGAGAGCAGACTCAGAACAGACTGCGCAGTCGACCGAACAGGGTGCGACCAGGATCACGATCGCGCTCGCTGAACAGGAACTTCAGTTCTTCCTCCAGCTCCTTACGCACTATGTCACGCAATTCCACCGCGGCGGCGTGCTTATCGGTCGCATCGCGCCACGGCGTTGGGTCGATGGGCGCACCGGCGGAGAAGTAGAAGCGCTCGGGACGCGGGATGCCGGTGGGGCCGACGCCGCGGATCAGCGGCGGGGTGAGGTCCCGGTTCAAGCCCAGCGCCTCGACGGCCCAGCGCAGCGGTCGCATGACGGGGTGGTCGCCGTCGAAAACGATGTCGTAGGCGTCGTCGACGCCGATCATCGCCACCGGCACGATCGGCGCACCCGCCTCGATCGCCATATGCGCGAAGCCGGAACGCCCCTCCCACTTGAGGACGTACTTCTCGTTCTTGCGGCGCACCGCTTCTCGACCACCGCCCGGAAATACGATGACGGCCTCGCCGCGGGCCAGCAGTGCCAAGCAGTTGCGACGGTTACCGCGCACCGTTCCGAAGTGGTGCAGCAGCTGACGGATGCCGGGCACATTGATGAGCACATTTTCGGCCAGCCCGCGGATCAGCCGACCACGCCTGCGCAGCACCTCGGGCAGCAACAGCGGGGCGTCGATGCCGCCCATCAGATTATGGTTGCCGACCAGCAGCACCGGCCCATGCGCCGGAATGTTCTCCAGACCGTAGAACCGCGGACTCGTCCACGCACGCAACGGCGCGAGCAGGGTGTCGAGCACCCGAATATCGGTGTCGGTGAGCGAAACCGACAGTGGCGCACCGTCACTCAGCGCCGGGCCGGTGAGCGACGAATCACCGGAGTGCCGATCACCCGAATCGGCCGCACCGGAGTGGTCATGCGACATTTAACCCTCCTGATGTCGATTCGATGACGATAGCGCAACGAATTCGCCTGCGTCGCACCGGATGTGCCCAGCATGCGCTACCGACCGGCCGGTCCGCGATCGAATCGTGCTGACTCCGGTGCGCCAGGTAGTCCACAACCGCGATCGGCGACCGCTCGCCAATCCTCGCGGCCCACGATTCAACGGACCGTCGGCACACCATTGCTGTGCGCCCTGTGTCAACGGCATTGCGTCCGACCTGGCCCACTCGATGCAACGCCCGATAACGACGCGACGGTCGATCGAGACCACAGCTCAGTGCGCGACACCATCGGCCTCGGGCGAATCTGCCCCCTCCGGCTCGGACGACCCACCGGCATGCGCAAACGGCGACAGCGCCGCCGCCAGTGCGTGCGGGACGCGGGCGCGCACCCGAGTGCCGCCCTCCTCGTGCTCGGAGGTGGTGATGCGACCGTCCGCATGAATGCGGGCCAGCAGATCGCCACGGGTGTAGGGCAGCAGCACACTGATTTCGACATCGAGACCGCCGAGCACCTCGGCGAGGCGCTCGCGCAGTTCGGTGATGCCGGTGCCCTTCTGCGCCGAGACGTAGGAGGCGTCGGGCAACATCGCGCGCAGCCGAGTGAGCTCGACCGGGTCGACCGCATCGATCTTGTTGACCACCAACAGCTCCGGCGGCGCGGGTGACCCCGATTGCTTGATCACATCGGTGATCACCTCGCGGACCGCCTTGATCTGTTCGGCGGGCAGCGGGTCGGAACCGTCCACGACGTGCAGCAGCAGATCCGCGCCGGTGACCTCCTCCAGAGTGGACCGGAAGGCCTCGACCAACTGGGTCGGCAGATGCCGCACGAATCCGACGGTATCGGTGAAGACGACCTCGCGGCCGTCGTCCAGTTCGGCGCGACGGGTGGTCGGATCCAGGGTCGCGAACAATGCGTCCTGGACAAGCAGGCCCGCCCCGGTCAGTGCGTTCATCAGGCTGGATTTGCCCGCATTGGTGTAGCCGACAATGGCGACCGACGGGATACCGCTGGAGGTGCGACGGGACCGTTTGGTATCGCGTGCGGTCTTCATTTCGCGAATCTCGCGGCGCAGCTTGGCCATTCGCTCGCGAATGCGGCGACGATCGGTTTCGATCTTGGTCTCACCGGGACCACGCAGACCCACACCGCCGCCGTTGCCGCCCGCGCGACCGCCGGCCTGCCGGGACATGGACTCACCCCAACCACGCAATCGCGGCAGCATGTATTCCATCTGGGCCAGCGACACCTGCGCCTTGCCCTCGCTGGAAGTGGCGTGCTGGGCGAAGATGTCCAGAATCAGTGCGGTCCGGTCGATCACCTTGACCTTGACGACCTTCTCCAGCGCGGTCAGCTGCGCCGGAGTCAGTTCACCGTCGCAGATCACGGTATCGGCACCGGTTTCCAGTACCACGGCGCGCAGTTCGTCGGCCTTGCCCGAACCGATGTAGGTGGCCGGATCCGGCTTGTCGCGACGCTGGATCAGTCCTTCGAGCACCTCAGAACCCGCGGTCTCGGCGAGCGCGGCCAGTTCGGCCATGCTCGCCTCGGCCTGCGTGGCGGTGCCCGTGGTCCAGACCCCGACCAGCACGACCCGCTCCAGTCGCAGCTGCCGGTACTCGACCTCGGTGATATCGGTGAGCTCGGTGGACAGACCCGCGACACGCCGCAGCGAGGAGCGCTCGTCGAGCTGCATCTCGCCGACCGTGGGATCGGCGGTCCAACCGGACCGGCGCATCCGCGCGGCGTGCTCGGCGACTACATCGCCGGTGTCTTCCGTCGTGTCCTCGACGGCCTCGACATGGTCATTGTCGTCGTCGGCCGGAGTGAATTCAAAAGTCTTCGATTTCGTCATACATCATCCATGCTGCCACGAGTACTAACCGATGCGCATTCGGTTATCCCTGGATACGGCCGAGGACGGTCATCCTGGCTTTATACAGGCGCGCGGTATCGGCACTCAGCTCCGCGAAAGCGACGACCACCAGTTTTCGGCGATCCGCCCCGTCGCGACCAGCACCGACGGTCCACGCAACCAGGCCACGCCCTCGACGAGGCGGACGGTTACCTCGCCACCGAGCACTCGTACGCGCACCTCGCCGCTATCGGTGGTGATACGGAAACCATTTGCGGCCAAGGCCGCCGCCGCGGCGGCGACGGTTCCGGTTCCGCAGGAACGGGTTTCGCCGACTCCGCGTTCGTAGACGCGCATATCGACCGCACCGTGCTCCAGTCCGGTCAGGATCTCGACATTCACGCCCTGCGGGAACAGGTCCGGGTCGAAGCCGGGTGCGACGGTGAGATCGAGTTTCGCGAGCGCGTCCGCCGACATATTCGCATCGACGCAGGCCAGGTGCGGATTGCCGACGTCGATGCCGATGCCGGGCAGCGCCCAACCACCGATGGTCGCGGTGGAGGAACCGAGCTCACGAACAATGCCCATCCCCACGGTGACCTCGCCATTGGCAGGGCCGCCGGAATGCACCGTGACCGGACGCGCCCCTGCCCGACTGCCGACGACGTATTCTGCACTCGATTCGAGCCCCTTCGCCGCCAGGTAGTGCGCGAAAACCCGCACCCCGTTGCCGCACATCTCGGCGATCGAGCCGTCGGCATTGCGGTAGTCCATGAACCAGTCGGTATCGGTGATGCCCTCGGGAATCTCGGCGAGCACACCCGCGTCCCGCAGTGCCCCCGCGCGCGCCACCCGCAGCACACCGTCCGCACCGAGTCCGCGGCGACGATCGCACAGCGCGGCGACCCGGTCCGGCGTCAGGTCCAGCCGAACTTCCGGATCGGGCAGCACCACGAAGTCGTTCTCGGTGCCGTGGCCCTTGGTGAACTCGATATCCGACACGTCGCGCATTCTCCCTGCTTATCGTCCTCGAACCAACGTACGGCGCTGCCGCGAAATTTCGTACAGCGCGACCGCGGCGGCCGAGGGCGCACCGAGCGAGCTGGCGGTTCCGCCCATCGGGATATAGACCATATCGTCACAGGCCTCCTGCCAGGCCGCGCTCATGCCGCTGCTCTCATTGCCGACGACCAAAATCGTCGCCTCGGCGAAGTCGTAGTCGAAGACGGCATCCGCGCCGTTCTCATCGGTGCCGACAATGCGGGTCGGGATGCCGCGCTGGATCTGCCGGTCCCGGAATTCGAGTACCTGCGCGACTCCGGCCGCCCGGAAGACGGGCACGGCGAACAGCGAACCCGTCGATGCGCGGACCGCCTGCGGATCGTATTGGTCGGCACCGTGACCGGTCACGATGATTGCGCTGGCACCGAACGCGTCGGCGGAGCGGATGAGCGTGCCGAGATTGCCCGGTGAGTTGGGCCGGTCGAAAACCACCACAACAGGTGGCGCGCCGTCGCCGGGTTCGCCGGGTTCGAAGGTGTCGAGCTCGGGTTGCCTGGATATCGCGACGGCCACCAATTCCGGTATACCACTGGACTTTTCGCCGAGTTCGGCCATCAACTCCGGCACCAGGCCGACCTGCTGCACGCCGCTGGTCTCCAGTAATTCGCGTGCCCAACTCGACAGCTCCGGCGCGCCGATGCGGTAGAGCATCGTCTCCAGCGGCCAGTCGTTGGCGATCGCCTGGGTGATCGGGCGCACGCCCTGCACCAGGAAGCGGCCGTCGCGGTGGCGCTTGGTCCGGTTGTTCAGGTACGCCTGCCACACCTGGACCGAGGCATTGCGGGTACTCACACGACGTGTCACTGCGGGATCCGTTCCTTCTCGAGCAGGGACAACGCGGTCGCGACCAGTTCGGGATCGGCGCCGTCCACCCACCGCACCCTGGGATCGCGGCGGAACCACGAGCGCTGCCGCCGGACATAGCGCCGGGTGCCGATCAGGGTACGTTCCTGCGCGTGGTTCAGGTCGTATTCGTTGTCCAGGTACGACAGGACTTGTGCGTAGCCGATCGCCCGGCGCGCCGTAACACCCTCGCGCAGACCCATATCGATCAGTCCGCGCACTTCGTCGACCAGACCGGCCTCGAACATCAGCGCGGTGCGCCGTTCGATGCGCGCGTCGAGTTCGGCGGTATCGCGGTCCACACCGATGATCACGGTGTCCCAGCGCGGTTTTCCGATGACCGGCGCCGAGGCCGCGAACGGGCGGCCGGTGAGTTCGACGACCTCGAGCGCTCGCACCATGCGACGGCCATCGGTCGGCAGGATGGTCGCCGCGGCAGCCGGATCGGCCGCTTTCAATGCCTGGTGTACCGCACCGACGCCGCGCTCGGCGAGCAATGCCTCCCAGCGCGCGCGGACCGTCGGATCGGTGGCCGGAAATTCCCAATCGTCGAGCAGCGCTTGGACATACATCATCGAACCGCCGACGATGATCGGCGTGCGGCCACGCGCCATGGTCTCGCGCACATCCACACTGGCCGCGGCCTGGTAAGCGGCGACGGTAGCGGTTTCGGTCACCTCGAGGACATCGAGTTGGTGGTGCGGGATATCCCGGCGTTCGGTGGGCAGGAGTTTCGCGGTGCCGACATCCATACCGCGATAGAGCTGCATCGCGTCGATATTCACGATTTCGCCGCCGAGTCGTTCGGCGAGGTCGAGACCGAGATCGGATTTGCCGGTGGCGGTGGGGCCGACCACGGCGATCGGCTTTATCACCGATCGCCTCCCGATGCGCTCGGCCGCCAGACGCTCACCTGATATCCGACGCCGAAAGGGGCATCGCTGTACAGGGTTTCGACAGATGGTGCGACCGGATCGGCGACGAACAGTCCGGCGAGCACCTGATAGGCCGCGCGGCCGGACAGCACGAGTTCGGCGCACAAGTCCGGATCCAGGGCGAGCAATCCGGCGGTATCGCCTCCGGCCAGTGCACGGTCCAGTTCGCGCTGCACGTCGGCCGCGCGCTCGTCGAGGTATCCCGGTGCTTTGAGGGTCAGTGTGGCCGCGCCGTCCGCGACGACGAGCACGCCCGCCTGCTCAGGCGAATCGTCCAGGGCGGTACGCAACTGCGCGCCGACCCGGGCGCACCCGTCGGCGGGCGTGTCGGCAGCGACGAGGGTCGTCGCGGCAACCGCATCCGGTGCGACCTGGCCGCGCAACCACCCGGCGATCAGGGCGGGCAGCGGCTGCTGCGGGTCCGCTGCGCCGGGCGTGTGCCGCGATCGCGACAGAGCGTCCGCCGACATCCCGACCTGCACGTCCGCACCGAAACCGCGGAAGGTGCCGACCGTATCCGGTCCGAGGACCTGCGCTGACGCGCCCACACCGACGACGGTCCAGTGCCGAGTCGTCGCGGCCAACGCGCCGACCGCGGTGAGCGCGGCCGCGCGCAACTCCACAGTCGCGTCATCGGAATCCGACCCGGCCGCGTACGCGACAGCGCCGCAGAGCTCGGGCACCAGGATCGGCGGCGACGGGACCAGGGCCGCAATGGAGAACACGCCGTAACCGTAGTCGTTCGCCGAATGCGCGATCCACAGCACCGCCGCGGCGTCCGCAACGTCGGGGTTCGAGTGTCTCTGCCGCAAACTCGGCCGAGATTGATAGTGTTCGAGGTGCTACAACCCAGGTCATCACGGGTTGATTTCCCTGGGAATCATCAGTCGGAGGGCATTGATCGATGGTTTACAGGGCTCGGACCGGGTTCAATGGAGTGAGCTAGGGCGTAACCAGGCAGCCGTGACGCGCGGCAGGGACGAGGAGCAATGAGCGAGAGCAACGGAACGGCGAAAGCGACCCCCGGCAGCACGCCGCGCCCCTCGGACTCTCCGAAGGCCGCCGTGCCTAAACCTTCCGCCGCCCCGAAACCAGCCGCGACCCCCAAGCCGGGCGGGTCGACGGCCCATCCCAAGCCACATGCGGTCAAACCGGCTCCGGGGCAGGCCGCGCAGCAGCATCCGCATCCCCTCGTCGTCCCGACCGCCAGCGATCCTAGTGTGTGGGGTCGCGTCGATGACGACGGCACCGCGTGGGTGAAGACCGCCGAGGGCGAGCGCGTCGTCGGATCCTGGCAGGCCGGTGACGCCACCGAGGGCCTAGCGCATTTCGGCCGTCGGTTCGACGATCTGGCCACCGAGGTGGCGCTGCTCGAGGCGCGACTGGCCGCCGGGGCGGATGCCCGCAAGACCAAGGCAGCCGCGGTCGCCATCGCCGAATCGCTGCCCACCGCGGCGGTCATCGGCGATGTCGACGGGCTGGCGCGACGACTGCAGGCCATTACCGAACACTCCGAAGAGGCGGCCGCGCACGCCAAGGAGGAGAAGGAAAAGGCCAGGCACGAGCACACCGAGCGCAAGGAAGCGCTGTGCGCCGAGGCCGAGAAGATCGCCACCGAATCCACGCAGTGGAAGGCCGCGGGCGATCGACTGCGCGAAATCCTGGACGAATGGAAGTCCATCCGCGGCGTGGACCGCAAGGTCGACGACGCACTGTGGAAGCGCTACTCCAAGGCACGCGAGGCGTTCAACCGCCGCCGCGGTGCACACTTCGCCGAACTCGATCGCGAACGCGCGGCCGCGAAGTCGCGCAAGGAAGAGCTCTGCGTGCGCGCCGAGGAACTGTCCGGCTCCACCGACTGGGTCGGCACGGCCGGTGTGTTCCGCGATCTGCTCGCTGAATGGAAGGCGGCGGGCCGGGCACCACGCGAGGCCGACGAGGCCCTCTGGCGGCGTTTCAAGAGCGCCCAGGACGTCTTCTTCGCCGCACGCAATGCCGCGGTCTCCGAGCGCGACGCCGAATTCGAGCACAACGCCGCAGCCAAGGAAGAATTGCTGCACGCCTACGAACACATCGATCCGGCCACCGGTCTGGACACCGCCCGCGCCGCGCTGCGCGAACTTCAGGACAAATGGGACGCGATCGGCAAGGTCCCGCGCGAACGCATCCAGGAACTAGAAGGCAAACTCCGCACCATCGAAAAGCGCGTCCGCGATGCGGTCGACGCCCAATGGCGCCGCACCGATCCGGAGGCCATGGCCCGCGCCGCCCAATTCCGTGAGCGCGTCGCTCAATTCGAGGAGCAAGCCGCCAAGGCAACCGCCGCAGGCAATAAGCGCGATGCGGAGAAGGCGCTCGAGCAGGCCAAGCAGTGGCGCGAGTGGGCCGAGGCCGCAGAGGGCGCGGTCAGCAACCGCTGATCCGATAGCGCCGGGCGCTGGTGCGAAACGGATCGGTCGGGGTTTCACTTGTGCTGCGAGACCGCATTACCGCGCTGTAGTCGTCATGAAATCTGGTAGGGGACAGCCGTTTCGGCGAGAGACATGCCGTGTCCGGTCGGACGGATGGGCGGTGGCAGGACACCGTCGGCGACCACAGGGACGCCCTCGACCAGGATCGGTTCCAGGCGGGCGTGGTCGACGAACCATTCGAGGTGTCGCAGGTTGGGCACCGCTGCGGTGATCGGTGCGTGCAACGCCGGTGCGCAGTGTGCCGAGACATCCAAGCCGTGGGCGGCGGCGAGGGCGGCGCATTCGAGGAATCCGCTGTAGCCGCCGCATCGGGTGACGTCGAGCTGCAGGCAATCCACGGCGCCGACGAGTTGCGCGGCGTCGTAGCGGCTGTAGACGTATTCACCGGCGGCCACATCGCAGCGCACCGCGTCGCGCACTCGCCGCAGCCCGGCTGGGTCGTCGCTGGTGACCGGTTCCTCGAACCAGATCACACCGAGCCGGTCGAGTTCGGCGCCGACACGCCGCGCCTGTCCGACCCTGTACCCGCCGTTGGCGTCGACCATCAGGCGACCGGTCCCGCCGAGTAGGTCGGTGGCCTTCTCTACACGTGCGAGATCGCGGTCGGTCGCGCCGCCCCGGTCCTGACCGATCTTGATCTTCACGACAGAGCAGCCCGCCGCGAGCCAATCCGCTATCTGCTCGGCGAGTTCGCCGTCGGTGAGATTGGTGAAGCCGCCCGACCCGTACACCGGGGTCGCCGGCCGCGCTGAACCGAAGAGCTTCGACAGCGGTACTCGCAACAGCCTGGCCTTTAGATCCCACAGCGCGATGTCGACCGCGCTCAACGCATGAGCCACTACGGCTGTGGTGCCGATATTGCGGCAAGCGCGTTGCAGGGCCGCGCGGCAGCCGGGAATGTCGAGCGGTGAGCATCCCCGCAGAACGGGCGCCAGATCGTGCGTGATGACCGTGGCAGCCGCGGGGCTGCTATAGGTCCAGCCGAGCCCGTGTTCGCCCCCCGCTGTCAGGTCGACCGCGACTGCCGTGGTGGCGTCCCAGGTCAGAGTGCCGTCCGCCTCGGGCTCGGGTGTCGGGAACTTGTAGGCGGCGACCGTCACCGGGTCCTCGATCCGCACATCCGCGGCGATCATGTGAGGCCGCCGGTGGTGGCGCCTGAGAGCAGTTCGGCGGCGGGGCGTGGTCGGGCGGCGGGGACGAGGTGGCGAATCTGGATGCGGCGGCTCGCGTAATTCGCCATGGCCACGTGCAGCGGTGCCGTGGCAGGCCGCGCGGTAGTTCCGCGGAGTGGAGCGGGTACGCCGTCACGGGCCGACAGCCACAGCCTCACCAACCGTCCAGCGGCGACGAGGCCGGACTGGGTTGCGTAGCGGGCGGCGTTGAGCGCGCCGACGAGGTCGGGCAGGTTCCGATGCTCGGTCGGCGCGTGCAACATCCTCGCCCTGGTGGCACCCAGAATATCCGTATCCCACACGACGAATGCTGTCATTGCCTCGGGAGTACCCGGGCGGTCCTAGCTCTGAACCGCGCCCGTACCAGGCGCCCGGCCTGCCATTCGGCCGGTTCGGCTCATTCGGCTCATTCCGAGGAACATCGAGCCCAGGCCGAGCAGTACCGCGACCGCGCCGGCGACTACGTTGCTCCAGATCGTTGATGCGGTATCGACGTTCCCGCTCACCACCCAGGGAGCGACGATCGTCCATACACCGATCAGTGGAGCGGCCCAGACGATCCCGTGGGTTCGGCCGTACACCGAAGCGAATCCGACGGCCAGCATAGCCAGGGCGATCCCGACGATGAGGTTGTTCCCTGTCAAGGTCGTGAACCCGTTGAATCCGACAACCCAGGGCGAGATAGCGATATAGAGCCCGGTCAGGAACATCAGGCCGGCGACCGCTTGGGCGGCTGGCGCCTCCGAGGCGAGCTCATATTTCTCATGCTTGGCCCGCAACTCCAGGATGTCGGGATGCCGGCTCATGCTCATGGCCTCACTGGTCATGTCCTCCACCACCTTCAGACACAGTGTGTGAATAGAGACTGTCGAGCGGAGACGGCCCACAGCCCTGACCGCCCGGCCCACGCAGCGTTATGTGATAATATCACGACATGATATATGAGTCCATGTCGGTGGCTGATCACCTCAGCGACGAGGAGTATTCGAGGCTGCTGACGTTCCGGGCCGGGCTCCGCCGCTTCCTGCATTGGAGCGAACGACGGGCAGCCGACGTGGGACTCACTGCCACCCAGCATCAACTGCTGCTGGCAATTCGAGGACATTCCGATCCAGCGGGCCCCAGCATCGGAGAAATCGCTGAGTATTTGTGCACCCGGCACCACAGTGTGGTGCAACTCATCGATCGCACGGAGCAACTCGGCCTCGTCGCGCGCAATCGGGAGGAGGGCAAGGACCGCCGCGTCGTCCGTCTCGCACTGACCGAAGCGGGTCGAGAAATCCTCGCACGACTCAGCGCGACCCATCTGGAAGAACTTCGGCGACTGACCCCGCTCGTCGACGCGCTGGTCGACCCCACCGCCATGCCAGCCTCGGAGGTAGCCTGTCCGGTTCGGTCGTAGTCTCGGCGCCCTGTTGAGGTCGAACGAACAGGGGCCTATCCGCCCATGATCGACCGTCACTGCCCGCCACCCAGCGGGTGTCTTCCCAATTCCAGCAGCATGGATCCGGCTCACGCTGTCGCGCAGCCGCGGTGCCGATCAGAGACCCGCGGAATATGGTCGATCGCCAAATGCCCCTTCGCACTTCGGTTTCGGCGACGTCGTCGCGAAAAGTGCGGGCTCAGGGGTAGGTCCGGAATCGGGTGCGCCGGGGGTCAGGAGTCGCCGGTGAGGCGGCGGCGGTCGCGTTCCTCGGCGGCGGCTGCGGCGGTGCGGCGCTGCTCCTCCGCGGCGAGTTGCAGCGCGGTGCGGCTCCAGACGACGCGGATCCAGTGGAAGGTCAGCACGATGATGGCGATGACGCCGAGGATGAGGCCGACACCGGGGCCTGCGCCGTGGTAGTTACCGAGGCCTGGTGTCTGGCGGTGCCAGATCGAGAAGACGCCGAACACGCTGCCGATCGCGGAACCGGCGACCGCGACCCAGGCGAGCACCCAGCGACGGGTCATCAGAGCGAGCAGCGAGAAGCCGATGCCGAAGACGACGGCGAACCAGACGAAGATCCGCGACGGCAGACCGATGTGCTCGGCACGTGCGGCATCGGTACCGAGCAACACATCGAACCCGCGCGCGCCGCCCGCATGCGACAGCACGAGTGAAAACAGCAGCAGGAAAACGGCACCGGCGACCACCATCGCGCGCACCCCCGGATCTATCTCCCCCGCAATGCGCCGCTCGACGGCATCGAGATCGTCCTTGAACTGCTCGAAGCCATTACTGCTCTCGACCGAGTTCACTGCGCCCTCGTCTCCTTCGGCTGATCCCTGCTCGGCTGCCATACCCGCATCCACTGTGCCATCACCGCCCTCTTCCCCCGCAACCACCCCACTACGTTCGGTAGTACTTGCCTCTCCTGCCCCCGAATCCGGTTCAGGCGCACTGCCGACAGACGCATCGGATGCACGACCGGACTCGAGATCCGCCCCCTCGGCAGCACGCACCGGACGATCCCCTTCGGCACCAGTCGAATACGACTCGGACGACGCTCCAGACGCACCGGGTGTGAGACCCGCTCCCCCAGCACGCGTCAGGTCATCGTCACCCGGCCGAGTGTTCATGCGCCGCAGCCGGTTGAGCAGCCAGAGGCGACCGGCTCGGTGCTGGGGGTGCCGATGCGTGGAAGGCCGAGGCCGACCCCGATGGGGTCGGTTTTGGGTGTGATGCCACGTTCGTGGGCGTCCCCGGCACGGGTGCGGCGGTGGGTTTTGATGGTCGCGTCAGCGATCAGATGGTGCGGGGCCGCATCGGTGATGTCGACGGTGATGATGTCGCCGGGGCGGATCTTTTCCGCAGCGCCTTCGGGACGGAAGTGCACGAGTCGGCCGTCGCGGGCGCGGCCGCTCATTCGGGCGGTCGCCGCGTTTTTCTTGCCAGCACCCTCGGCGACCAGCAATTCGACCTCGGTGCCGATGAGCGCCTTGTTCGCGTCGAGGGAGATCTCCTCCTGCAGCGCGATCAGCCGTTCGTAGCGCTCCTGCACTACCGCCTTCGGCAACTGATCGGGCATATCCGCGGCAGGTGTGCCGGGACGCTTGGAGTATTGGAAGGTGTAGGCGCTGGTGAACCGAGCCTGTCGGACCACATCCAAAGTCTCCTGGAAATCCTCCTCGGTCTCGCCGGGGAAGCCGACGATGATGTCGGTAGTGATCGCGGCATGCGGCATCGCGGCCCGCACCTTCTCGATGATGCCGAGGTAGCGCGCCTTGCGGTAGGACCGGCGCATCGCCTTCAGCACCCGATCCGAACCGGACTGCAGCGGCATATGCAGCTGCGGGCAGACATTCGACGTCTCGGCCATCGCCTCGATCACGTCATCGGTGAATTCGGCCGGATGCGGCGAGGTGAAGCGCACCCGCTCCAGCCCATCGATGCGCCCGGCAGCGCGCAGCAGTTTCGCGAAGGCACCGCGATCGCGCGCCTCATCGGGATCGGCGAAGGACGCACCGTAGGAGTTGACGTTCTGCCCGAGTAGCGTGACTTCCAGCACGCCCTGATCGACCAGCGCCTGCACCTCGGCGAGCACATCTCCCGGACGGCGGTCGACCTCCTTGCCGCGCAGCGACGGCACGATGCAGAACGTGCAGGTGTTATTGCAACCGACCGAGATCGAAACCCAACCGGCATAAGCGGATTCACGCTTGGCGGGCAGGCTCGACGGAAACGCCTCCAGCGATTCCAGAATCTCCACCTGCGCCTCGGCATTGTGCCGCGCACGTTCCAGCAACACCGGCAACGAGCCGATGTTGTGCGTGCCGAACACCACGTCCACCCAGGGCGCCTTGCGCACGACGGTGTCGCGGTCCTTCTGCGCCAGGCAGCCGCCGACGGCGATCTGCATGCCCGGCCGGTCGGCCTTGATCGGGGCCAGGTGGCCGAGGGTGCCGTAGAGCTTGTTGTCGGCGTTCTCGCGCACCGCGCAGGTATTGAAGACGACGAGATCGGCCGTCGCACCCGGCGCGGCCTTCACATAACCCGCACCCTCGAGCAGGCCCGACAAGCGTTCGGAATCGTGCACGTTCATCTGGCAGCCGAAGGTGCGGACCTCGTAACTGCGTGCGCCGTCCGCGGCCGCAGGGGCGGGAGACAGCACTGCCTGTCCGATCGAATCCACTCGTCCAGGGTACGGGGGTGCGCAACGCGGGTTTTCAGCGCATCGGCGCTGGCTCCAGGCCCAGGCCGAGGCGCATCAGTAGGGTTACGGCGCTGTGTCGTATCGGCGCGGCGTCACGGTGTGTCGCCGAAACCCGGGCAAATCGCCGTTTTCCGCTTAAGGTCTTGGACCATGACCGACGACGCCACCACGCCCGACACAATCGGGTTGGCCAAAACCGGGGCAGCTAGTTCTGATGAGGGCAGTACCGCCACAAGCGCGCCGATGATTTCGATGCGCGATGTGCAAAAGCACTTCGGTGACCTGCATGTACTGCGCGATATCAACCTCGAAGTCCCCAAGGGGCAGGTTGTTATCGTTCTGGGCCCCTCGGGGTCCGGGAAGTCGACGCTGTGCCGCACCATCAACCGACTCGAGCCGATCGACTCCGGCGATATCGCCATCGACGGGGTGCCACTGCCCGCCGAGGGCCGCGCGCTTGCCGCACTGCGCGCCGATGTCGGCATGGTGTTCCAATCATTCAACCTCTTCGCGCACAAGACGATCGTCGAGAACGTGATGCTCGCGCCGCTGAAGGTTCGCAAGGTGAAAAAGGAGAACGCCCGCAAGCGCGCGATGGAGTTGCTCGAGCGCGTCGGGATCGCCAATCAGGCCGATAAGTATCCGGCGCAACTGTCCGGCGGCCAGCAGCAGCGCGTCGCGATCGCCCGTGCGCTGGCGATGAGCCCGAAGGTGATGCTGTTCGACGAGCCGACTTCGGCGCTGGATCCGGAGATGGTCAACGAGGTGCTCGACGTCATGGTGTCGTTGGCCAAGGAGGGGATGACGATGCTGGTCGTCACCCACGAGATGGGCTTCGCGCGCAAGGCGGGTAATCGGGTGCTGTTCATGGCGGACGGGTCGATCGTCGAGGACGACACACCCGAGGTGTTCTTCACCGCGCCGAAGTCCGACCGTGCCAAGGATTTCCTCGGCAAGATTCTGAGCCACTGAACCGAGTAATCACCGCAACCGTAAGACCTCGGCCACCGAAATCACCAGAGGGAGAAGGAACACGATGAGGATCAACCGTTCGCTTCGACTCGGCATCGGGGCGATCGCCCTGACGCTGGCCGCAACAACCGCCGCCTGTGGCGGTGGTAGCGACAAATCCGCACTCGACAACGCCAAGGACGGAAAGCTCACCGTCGGAATCAAATTCGACCAGCCGGGCCTCGGCCTGCGCAATAAGGACGGCTCCTACAGCGGCTTCGACGTCGAGGTCGCCAAATACGTCGCGGGCAAGCTCGGTGTGAAACCGGAGAACATTACGTTCAAGGAGTCCCCGTCCGGTCAGCGCGAGACGCTGATCGAGAACGGTCAGGTCGACTACATCGTCGCCACCTACTCGATCAACGACGCACGTAAGCAGAAGGTCGACTTCGCCGGGCCGTATTACGTTGCGGGCCAGTCGCTTTTGGTGAAGGCCGACAACAACAGCATCAATGGTCCCGATGATCTGAAGGGTAAGAAGGTCTGCTCGGTGAAGGGCTCCACCCCGGCCCAGAACATCGAGAAGAACTACCCGGCCACGCAGCTGCAGACCAACGACACCTACTCGCTGTGCCTCGAGGGCCTGCAGGCCGGTTCGTACGACGCGGTGACCACCGACGACATCATCCTGGCCGGTTACGCCGCACAGAGCACGGGCACGTTCAAGGTCGTCGGCAAGCCGTTCACCACGGAGAACTACGGCATCGGCCTGAAGAAGGGCGATAAAGAGCTGCGCGACAAGGTCAATGACGCGATCGAGGCGATGATCGCCGACGGGTCGTGGAAGAAGGCGTTCGATTCCACGGTCGGCGCCTCCGGCTACCAGGCGCCCACGCCCCCGACGGTGAACCGGTACTGAGATTCGTGATCGGGTGGCCCGCGCGGGCCACCCGGTCACTTCGCTACGAGCAACCTGTACATCGCGCGCGGAAGGACGATCTCCGGCCGCCGCACAATCCGATCGGAGGGACGCGACCACTGTGTTCGACCTGATCTCGAGGTATGACGTCCTCGGCGCCTTCTGGGTGACCATCAAACTGACCGCGTCGTCGGCGGTTCTGGCCCTGATCCTGGGCACATTCGTCGCCGCGATGCGCGTGTCCCCCGTGCCGGTCGCCCGTTTTCTCGGCGCCGCCTACGTCACCATCTTCCGCAATACCCCGCTGACGCTGATCATCGTGTTCAGCTCACTCGGCCTCTACTCCACCATGGGCTGGAAGCTCGCGCCTGAGGGTCCGAACTCGCTGGCGCAGAACAACTTCCGTTACGCGGTACTCGGACTCAGCATCTACACAGCGGCATTCGTGTGCGAGTCGTTGCGCTCGGGTATCAACACCGTGCCGATGGGTCAGTCCGAGGCGGGCCGCTCTTTGGGCTTCACCTTTACGCAGAATCTGCGAATCGTGGTGCTGCCGCAGGCATTCCGCTCGGTTATCGCCCCGCTGGGCAGCGTGCTGATCGCGCTCACCAAGAACTCCACGATCGCCTCGGCGATCGGCGTCGCCGAGGCCGCGACCCTGATGGCCAAGATGAACGAGAACGAGGCCGCGCTGATCACCATCGGTTTCATCTTCGCACTCGGCTTCGTGATCCTGACCCTGCCGACCGGTCTGCTGTTCGGCTGGCTGGCCAAACGATTCGAGGTGGCCCGGTGAGTGGAGCTTCGGTTCTTTTCGATGCGCCGGGGCCCCGCGCGCGCATTCGAAACCAAATCTATTCCGTCATCGCGATTGTCGCGGTGCTGGCACTCGGGTGGGTGTTCTATCGCGGCTTCGCCGATAAGGGACAATTCACCGCCGAGAAGTGGAAGCCGTTCATCGAGGCGGACGTCTGGAAGACCTATCTGCTGCCCGGTCTGCGCGGCACCCTGGTCGCGGCGCTGCTTTCGATCGTGTTCGCGCTGGTGATCGGCATGGTCTTCGGCATCCTGCGCCTGTCGGAGCACCGGGTGGTGCGCTGGGTGGCCGGCACGATCGTCGAGGTGGCCCGGGCCATTCCGGTGCTGATCCTGATGATCTTCCTGTTCTACGTCTTCTCCGACTACAAGGTGTTCAAGGTCGATCAGCTCGCCCTGTGGGCCGTGGTGATCGCGTTGACTGTCTACAACGGTTCGGTCATCGCCGAAATCGTGCGGGCGGGCATCAAATCGCTGCCGAAGGGACAGACCGAGGCCGCGGTGGCGCTGGGTCTGCGCAAGGGACAGCTGATGCGGTTGATCCTGTTGCCGCAGGCGATTACCGCCATGCTGCCCGCCTTGATCTCGCAGATGGTTGTGGCGCTGAAGGATTCGGCGCTCGGTTACCAGATCACCTACCTCGAGATCGTGCGTCAGGGCTCGCAGCTCGGTGCTGCCGAACGCAATACGGTGCCCGCACTGATGGTCGTCGCAGTAGTGATGATTCTGCTCAACAGCACGTTGACGATCGTGGCCAACAAACTGGAGCAGCGTTTGCGCTCGCGCAAGCGGACCAAGGGCGCGGCCGTCGTGGCGGCCGACTCGATTCTCGCCGATGCGACTCCGGGGATGGATATCACGCAGAAGCCGTGAGTCCGTGGCCTGACGGGTCTGAGCGCGCACTTTCGCCCGAATCCAGCAGAGATCGCCAGATTTCGCGGGAACGTGCACGCTCAGACTCATTCGGGCTGACTCGGCTTTCGCAGACGCAGTATCGGGGGCGTGCGGCTGATACCAAGCGCCTGCAGATTCCAGTGTGCAGCGGTTGGGTTATCGTCGCGTCGATCGGGTGAGTGGCGCGCAATCGGTCGCGGTAATCAGAACGAGAGCACTGGTGGCGCGGAGGCTTTCACCCCCTTTGGGACCGCCGCACACCCGGTATGCGGGGCTGTGCGGCGTCACAGGGGGTTGCGGGAGCCCAGCGTATGCGCGGGGGGCCGTCGATCAGGTGGTCGGTGATCAGGATGAGGGCACGGTGCTGCGGAATTCTTCGGTTTCGGAGCGCGGGGCAGCGGTGAAAGTTTCGGCGGGCATTGCGGATTCGGGAGGGTAGGTGGCCGCGGCTACGGCGGTGGCTGCACGGACGAAGGCCGCTACCGCGGGTGAGTGGCAATTTTGCGGCCAGGCTATCGCGAGGGCCGTTGGTCGGAGGTCGGTGACAGGGCGGTAGGCGATCCCGGGGCGTGGGTGACGGCGAGCGACCGAGGAGGGCGGGAACCAGATGATGTTGCCGAGTTCGACCAGGTTGAACAGCTGCGCCAGATCCAGGACCGGGCGCGGGGGTTCTGGAGGCGGGGCGAGGCCGTCGCGGTCGGCGGGAGTTCCGTCGGGGAGCGTTCGACCGGCCAGGTCGGCAAGGCACAGAGTTGTCCGGGCGGCGAGCGGATCGGATGCGGCCAGCGCGACCAAGCGGGGTTCGGTGAGCAGCGGTTCGACGTCCAGACCCCGGTCGTGGAACGGGGTGGCCAGGAGGGCGACATCTGCGCGGCCCTGACGAAGGGCCGGGACCTGCTCGCCCCGACCGCCCAACATCAACTCCACCGGAACTGCCGCGTCCTCGAGGTGATATGTCTCGAAGATCCGCGGCAGGAGTCCGGCATCGTAGTCAGCTTTGAGCGCGAGCCGTAGCCCCGGCGCGGGCTTGCCGACGTGGCGGGCGCGCTGAGCAGCCGCCGCAACGGCATCGAGTGCGGTCCGCGCGTCGCGGAGCAGGGTCTCGCCGGGCGCGGTGAGCACGACGTGTCGGGTGGTGCGCTCGAAAAGTTGAACGCCCAGTTGACGTTCCAGTTCCCGGATCGCCCTGGACAGGGGTGGTTGCGCCATCCCCAGTCGCTCGGCCGCCCGTCCGAAGTGCAGTTCCTCCGCGACGGCCACGAAGTATCGGAGTTGCCGAACCTCCAGATCACTCATATCCCCACGGTATCAACGCTTATCGAATCGGTCCTTCAGGTTCGGTGCCGCGCCGACTTGACTGGCCAGTGCCAAATCACTCGAGCAGAGGTCGTCATGATCGTTGTTACTACCCCTACCGGCGCCATCGGCCGTCAGGTCCTCCCCCATCTCCTCGACCGCGGCGCACCGGTCCGCGTTATCGCGCGTGATCCAGCACGCCTGCCCGCGCACATCCGCGAGCACGTCGAAGTCGTAACGGGATCGCATAGCGATATCGATGTCGTCACCCCGGCGTTCGCCGACGCCGACGCCGTGTTCTGGTTGCTGCCCCCGGTCCATCGCGGCGCGAGCGTCGAAGCCGCGGTTCTGGACTTCACACGGCCCGCGTGCGAGGCATTCAAGAGTCAGGGTGTCGAGCGAGTGGTCGGAGTCTCATCCATCGGTCGCGGGTCAGCGGTGGTCGGGAACGCCGGACTGGTCACGGCGTCGCTGGCCATGGACGATCTGATTGCGCGTACCGGCGTGAGCTACCGAGCGCTGGCGATGCCCTCGTTCATGGATAATCTGCTTCGCCAAGTCGAAGTAATCAAGGCTGAGGGTATATTCTTCGCACCGCTTTCCCCCGATTTGAAACGCCCCACCTGCGCGACCCGCGATATCGCCGCCGTCGCCGCCGAACTGCTGCTCGACGACTCGTGGAGCGGATACGACAGCGTCCCTGTACTCGGCCCAGAAGACCTGTCCAACAGCGACATGGCGCGAATCATGTCCGAAGTGCTGGGCCGCCCGATCCGGTTCCAACAAGTCTCCGGCGAAGCCTACAAAGCCACAATGCTCGAATCCGGCATGTCCGAGGCCATGGCCCAGGGCATGTACGACATGCTGGAGGCAAAGGAAAACGGCCTCGACAACGCCGAACCCCGCACCCCTCAATCCACAACCCCCACCACCTTCCGCCAATGGTGCGAGGAAGTTCTCGCCCCCGCCCTTCAGCTCTAACCATTGGAGCCAGTCCGCAGCCCAACCCCTGTTCACCACGCACACGCCCGGTCGCACGTGTGCCTAGAGCAAGAGCCATGTGGGCGACCAAGGCCTCACGCAGGCGGGGCGGGCTGCCAGAGCTCAGTCGGGGTCCGGCGTGTCGAACTGGGCCTGTGCGAGTTCAGCTTTCACGACGGTGAAGGCGGTGGATTGGTTGTAGCCGCGACGGGCGAGCATGGAGACGAGGCGGCGGATTGTTTTGTCGCGGTCCAGGTTTGTGGGCATGGTGCGTAGTTTGCGTCGGACCAGTTCGGTGGCGCGTTGTTCCTCGTCGTCGGGGGTGATGGCGTCAAGGGCGGAGGCGGCGTCGGACTGGGATACGCCCTTGCGGCGAAGTTCTTGGGCGAGAGCTTGTTTGCCCTTGCCGGAGAAGGTGTGACGCGAGTGGACCCACTGTTCGGCGAAGGCTGCGTCGTCGATCAGGCCGACCTCGGTGAAGCGGTCCAGGGCGCGTTCGGTGATCTCGGACGTAAAGCCCTTGGCCGCGAGACGCTGCGCTAGTTCGGCACGGCTGCGGGCGCGGACGGCGAGCAGGCGAAGACACGCCTCCTTTGCCTGCTCGACCGTCCCGCCTTGGGGGCTGCGCTCCGAACGAGACCGCGGATCATCCTCGCTTACACGGGGAACAACGGCACCTGTTCGTCGCGCATCCTCCTCGGATCCGGCCGCCACCGGATCCGCCCATCGGCCTTCAGATTTCTGGAAGTCAGCCGAGTGGGAGTCGTTGCGCCGGAACTCGTTCCGGCGCCCGCGACCGCGCCGGGACCCAGTCGAGCGCGCCCGCTGCGGATCGGGCGCGCTCGACCGAGTTCCCATGATGTCCGAATCGGCCAAACCACCTTCGGCCAACCGGACCCGCCTATCCCCCTGCCCCCTCCCCCGAAAACCCGAGCCCCCTTCGTCCCACCGCGCTGAATCGCCTCCGGCCACCCGAGATCCGGCCTCCGCCGAATCACCCTCGGACCCCTGTCGCCCCGATCCGGACTCGCCCTCCCCAGATTCCTCCGCCCCGGCACGACCGAGCCGTGCAGCGTTCCACCGCTCCTGATCTCGACCCGACTCGATTTCACCCGACGAGAATCCGTCGCTCCCTCGATCGTCCTCGGACCACTGCCCGCGGCCCGACTCGGACTCGCCCGACCGGAAATCAGCAGCCTCCGGACCGAACTCGGACAACCAAGGACCGCCCGACCAGGAAGACCAAGAACCGGCATCCACCGAGTCACCCTCGGACCACTGCACCCGGCCTACTTCGGATTCATCCGAACGAAACCCGTCGGCGTCCGAGCCACCCTCGGACCACCGGCCACGCCCTAGCTCCGGCTCCCCCGAACGGAAACCGGCGGCCGCCAAGTCGATCTCGGACCGCCGACTGCGGTTCCGCTCGAAACCACCCGGCCGGAGACCGGCGGCCTCCGAATCGCTCTGAGACCACCGCACCCGATCCGGCTCGGGCTCACCCGAGCCAGTAGAGGGCGGGATGGGTGGGCGGCCTGAGGCGGAGAGTAGTTCGTTCAGGCGGCGGCGAGCCTCGGTTACGGGGTCGGGCCGCGTTGGATCTGGTGCGGGCCGGGTGGGATTCGAGGCTGGGTGCCGAGGGGGCATCGGATCAGAAGTCGGCGGGGACCTCGGTGGCCGCGCCGTCGGCGGTCACGTCGGCGCCGATGCCGAGCTTCTCCTTGATCTTCTTCTCGACCTCGTCGCGGATGTCGGTGTTCTCCAGCAGGAACTTGCGGGCGTTCTCTTTGCCCTGGCCGAGCTGGTCGCCCTCGTAGGTGTACCAGGAGCCGGACTTGCGGATGAAGCCCTGCTCGACACCCATATCGATGAGCGAGCCCTCCTTGGAGATGCCCTGGCCGTAGAGGATGTCGAATTCGGCCTGCTTGAACGGCGGCGAGACCTTGTTCTTCACGACCTTCACGCGGGTACGGTTACCGACCGCATCGCTGCCGTCCTTGAGCGTCTCGATGCGGCGCACATCCAGGCGCACCGAGGCGTAGAACTTCAGCGCCTTACCACCGGTCGTGGTCTCGGGCGAACCGAACATCACGCCGATCTTCTCGCGCAGCTGGTTGATGAAGATGGCGGTGGTGCCGGAGTTGTTCAGCGCACCGGTCATCTTGCGCAGCGCCTGGCTCATCAGACGCGCCTGCAGACCGACGTGGCTGTCACCCATCTCGCCCTCGATTTCCGCGCGCGGGACCAGCGCGGCCACCGAGTCGATGACGATGATGTCGATCGCACCCGAACGCACCAGCATGTCGGCGATTTCCAGCGCCTGCTCACCGGTATCGGGCTGGGAGACGAGCAGCGCGTCGGTGTCGACGCCCAGCTTGCGGGCGTAATCGGGATCGAGCGCGTGCTCGGCGTCGATGAAGGCAGCGACGCCGCCCGCGGCCTGGGCATTGGCCACCGCGTGCAGTGCGACGGTCGTCTTACCCGAGGACTCCGGACCGTAGACCTCGACGATGCGGCCGCGCGGCAGACCGCCGATGCCGAGCGCCACGTCCAGGGCGATGGATCCGGTCGGGATCACCGAAATGGGCTGGCGCGCCTCCTCACCGAGACGCATGACCGCGCCCTTGCCGAAGCTCTTCTCGACCTGAGCCAGCGCCAGCTCGAGCGCCTTATCACGGTCGTACGCCTGTGGTGCCATATCCTGATCCCCTTTTCCGCCGGGTAAGTCTCGTTCGTGGTTGGCGCCCACATTAGAGGGCGGCACCGACAAGTTCTGACGACCAGCCTAGACGAACAGGTGTTCGAGTCAAGCGACGCGCCCGACAACACGCGCCCCGAATTCTCCGACACGGCAACCGCCGCGCTACGGCCGATCGCGGCCGATCGCAGCCCTTTTTCCGAGCGCTGAACCGATCTTCACCGCACCAGTGAAATCCGATCACTGTCCAGCAACGTCTGCGCCTGCTTGTACACCCGCAACGCGGGCGTCACCTCCACATCCGTGATCCCATCGAGTGCACCCAGCCGCTGCGTGACATACCGGTAGAGGTGCGCGGTATCGCGACACATCAGCGACGCCATCAGATTGGTCGGCCCGGTGGTCGCGGCAATGAAGACGATCTCCGGGTGGGTCGCCATCGCGGTGCCCACCGCCTCGAGATCCGCCGGTCGCGCGCGCAGCCACAGCGCCGCCCGCACGGCGTACCCCATCCGTTCGATCGCGAAATCGAGATCGAAGTACAGCACACGAGATTCGACGAGCTCGGCCATGCGACGCGCCACTCGCGTTGCGGTCCAACCGATTTCGGCGGCGATCTGGGCGTACGGCGCGCGACCGTCGCGACCGAGCAGCACCAGCATCGCCTCGTCCTGCGCCGAAAGTTCCACCGGCGCTTCCGGTCCCGTATCGGCCCGCCACAGTGGCCGCGTGCCGAGTTCGCGCAGTTGCGCCGCGGTGAACAGGTGCCCGAAATGCGGCCATTCCTCGTCGAGCGGGAAGCGGTGGATCACCTCGTGGGCCGTCAGTCCGATCACCTGACTGGCCTGGGGCAACGTCTGCATCAACAGCTTGTCGCGCCGCTCGACCGAGCGCGGCCTGCTCACGCAAGTCACCTCGGATCCGGTGGACAGCAGGGTCACCCAGCTCAGATCCGGAAAGCGGGCCAGCGATTCGGCCAGCCGCGCCGCCTTGTCCGGAGTCGACCGCAGCCGGATCACCCAGCGCGCATGCCCGAGCGGCACCGCGTTGACCTGCCCCGACACATGCAAAATGCCGCGCTGCCGCAGCGATCGGTAGCGCCGCGCCACCGTCTGTTCCGAAACCTCGAGGATGGCGCCGAGCTTGGCGAACGGGATGCGCGCATCGGTCACCAGCGCGTGCAGGATCTGCTTGTCGAGGACATCGAGTATGGAGGAATCCACGCCATCTTCGAATTGCACAGGAGGAATCTAACGCACATTGCCGTGTGACTATGTGGATATCAACGCCTGCCGCACTCTGAGTGTCGATATCATTCGAATCGCCTCGGAGGCTCCCGTGAGGAAATGGCTGCCCTTATTCGCCGCGTGCCTGGGCACGCTGATGCTGCTCATCGACGTCACCATCGTCAATGTCGCGCTTCCCGACATCGCCGCCGATCTCGGCACCGGCCTGTCCGGACTGCAGTGGGTGATGGACGGGTATGCGCTCGCGCTGGCCGCGCTGCTGCTGGTGCTCGGTTCACTGGCCGATCGGGTCGGTGCGAAGCGCGCTTACCTCGCCGGACTGGTGGTTTTCGCGCTCGCCTCGCTGATCTGCGGGATCGCCGATACCTCGGCGAGTCTCATTGCGGCGCGGGCACTTCAGGGCATCGGCGGGGCCGCGATGTTCGCGACCACCCTGTCGCTGCTGCACTCCACCTACACCGGCCGTGATCGCGGTGTCGCCTTCGGCGTCTGGGGTGCGGTATCGGGTGCGGCGGCTGGAATCGGCGTGGTGCTCGGCGGTGTGCTCACCGAGGCACTGTCGTGGCGTTGGATCTTCTTCGTCAATCTGCCGATAGCGGTATTGGCGATCGTTTTGACCGCGATCGTTTTCCAGCCGTCGCCGCGGCATGCGGATCGGGCCATCGACGTGCCGGGCATGCTGGCGTTCGCGACGGCCGCGACGGCGGTCACCTACGGTGTCATCCGCGGCGGCGAACACGGCTGGTCCGATGGTCCTACGCTGTTCGCACTGGCGCTCGGCGCGGTCGCACTGCTGGCCTTCGTATTCGTCGAATCCCGCAGTACTGCAGCGATGTTCCCGCTGGCCCTGCTCGGCAATCGCAACTTCGGGGCCACCCTTGTCTCCGCGTTCGGGCAGACGTTCGCGGCCTTCGCCGCCACTCCCCTGATTTCGCTCTGGCTGCAGCAGCAGTTGCATTTATCGCCCATGCGCGCCGGACTGGCCATGCTGCCGATGGCGGCGATGGCATTCGTGGTCGCCGGTGCATTCGGCAAACTGCTGCACGACGTTTCGCCGAAATGGACGATCGGCGCCGGCCTGGTGCTGGTCGGCGTCGGCACCGGGTTGATGACCATCATCGATATCGGATCATCTTGGGCCGCATTGGTTCCCGGATTCGTGGTGATCGGCGCGGGTATCGGCATCAACGCGCCCGCCCTTGTCGCGGTGGGGATGGCGGCGGTGCCGCCGCAGCAGGGCGGGATCGCCGCAGGTGCGGTGAATACCGCACGGCAGCTCGGCCTCGCACTCGGCGTGGCGGTGCTGGGCACCGTATTCCGTGAAGTCGCCGATGACAGTCGGCCGATGACATTGTCGCGGTTCGTGGATGGGTTGGATGCGGCGTTCGCAGTCGCGGCCGGAGTCGGAATCGTATTCGGCGTGATCGCATTCGGGCTGTTCCATCGTCAACGTCAGGTTGCCGACGTCCCGGCTCAGGCGCAGACCGTGGTCGTCTGAGCACCGAACCGGCGTCGCCCTCATCAGACCCGGCAGGCCGGGCACCCCACACGGGGTGCCCGGTACGAGCGCGCCGCACTCATCGATTACTGCTGCGGCAGAACGGATTCGTCACCTTCCGGGCGCGGGCCGAAGATGCGGCGATCGGAGTCGTCGATGCGGACATCGTTGATGCTGGCCTCGCGCCGCGACATCAGACCTTCCGGGGTGAACTCCCACTGCTCATTGCCGTAACTGCGCCACCACTGGCCGGATTCGTCATACCACTCGTACTGGAAGCGGACCGCGATGCGGTTGCCTTCGAACGCCCAGAGATCCTTGCGCAGTGCGTACCCGTTTTCGATGGACCACTTTCGGGTGAGGAAATCGACGATGGCGGCGCGTCCGGTGAAGAACTCGTCGCGGTTGCGCCACACCGATTCCTCGGTGTACGCGGCGGCGACGCGCTCGGGATCCCTGGTGTTCCAGGCATTCTCGGCGGCACGCACCTTGGCCTTGGCAGATTCCAGGTCGAACGGCGGCAGCGGAGGTCGCATTTGCGATTCCCTTCTCGGGTATGAGGTCAGGGGTTGACCGGGGAGAGTTCGGCCGGACCCCAGCGGAGCTGGCCCGCGCCGTGGACTTCGACCACTTCCGTAATGGTGAAGTCGATCGAGCACTGTGCTCCGGCAGTGAAGGTTTCGGGTGCCCAGGACAATTCGGCGGTTCCGCTGAGTTGAAGGGTTGCGCCGGTGGTCCAGTCCGGGACCAGAATGCCGCAGCGTGGGTTCACCGCGATGTTCCCGAGTGTCATGAACATCGAATTGCCCTGATAGTCCGGCCATCTCAGCCGCGTAGGTGAAAGCACCTGCAGGAAATTGGGATTCCCGCCGCGATGGGAGGCATCGGCATTGCCACCGGCATCCGCGGTGGCGATGAAGAAGGCATCCGCCGCGGCGATCAGCGCGCGCTGTCGCGCATCGAGTTCCGTGCTATGTAGGGGCGCTGGTAGGTCGATATCGGGGCGATACGACTCGATCTGCCTGCGCGAGATGTACTTCGGACAGTTCGAATACACCTGATCGACGGTAATCAGCAACCCCGCCTCGGTTGGCACCGCCGATCCGTTGACGCGCATTCGCCTTCGCCGCTGCGGCTGCAGCGCAATCATGCCGATCCGGGCAGGACGAGTCAGCGCTTCATGTAATGGATCTCCAGCGGCCGGAAAGGCATCGATCGCGATCGTCCCGGCATCGATGACATGCACGAACCCCGGCGGCCCGACCACCGCGCCTGCCCACACCCGTCCCTCGAGGTCTGTGGCGCCGATCACAACCATTGGTTGCTCAGCCAGGAAACCCGCTGCGATATCGGGGATATCGGCACGAATCATCCGTCCCACCCGATCGGCGATATGCGCCTGGCCCATTCGCTGCTGCACGGCGACCTCGCCCGGATGAAAGTGGCTCATCAGGATCCTCCTGGCATGTTCAACAGCGTTCGGGCTCAGAAGAATCCACAGGTTGGAGCGGCACCGCTGGGCGCGGGAGCGGACTCGGCGCCCGTGGGTGCGTAGACCTCGAGGCGGATACCGTCGGGATCGGTGAAGAAGATGCCGCCCGAGGCGACGCCCTCGCCGTGCGCGACCACGCCATTGTGGGCAAAACTCACCGAGAGTTCCCGCAGCAGCGCCTCGATCGAACGCACCTGTTCGATGGTGTCGACCTGGAATGAAAGATGATGCAGGCCAGGGGTTTCGGCGGAGAACGTGCCGTTGGACTGCTGCCAGAGGGTCAGCACGAGCTTGCCGTTGGCGCCGAGGAAAGCCCAGCGCTTGTCGTCGTCGGCACTGGCAGCGAGCTGCTCGAGACCGAATGCGCGGCGATAGAAGTCCACCGATCGGTTCAGGTCGGAGACATTCAGGCCGATGTGCCCGGTAGCCAACTCGGGCGCGATAGCTGTCGTCATCGTGATTCTCCTCGGAATTTATAACTTCTCAAGATAGTTTTAACAGTTAGAACATAACCGGCGGCGATACGCGCGTCAACCTCTAAACTCATGTTAGCTAGTTAGAACGGTGGTGTTTGCCCTGGAGACGAAAAGGAGATCGTTACCCTCAGGTATGCCCGATCCACGCCCCCACCTCGGTGAACCGCTGGCACTCGACCTGCTGAACACCCGATGGAACCAGGACGGACCACAAGATCTGCTCACCGATGTCACGGGCCTCGGCACCTGGCTCACCACGGCCGGGCTCGACGATCGCGCGAAGGCGGACGAACGGACCCTGCAGGCGGTACTCGCCGCCCGCACCGCCATCTACGATGTGGTGAAACATGCCTCGCACACCGCGCTCAACGAAGTGCTCGACCACGGCCGGATCCGACGCACCCTGACCGATACCGGGCCCACCGATATCGTCGACGTACCCGAAACCGCCTGGCTCCCCGGCTGGCTCGCCGCGGACAACCTGCTGGGGCTACTGGCCGAGGCACCCGACCGGATCCGCCAGTGCGCCCATCCGGACTGTGTGCTGTTCTTCTACGACACCTCGAAAAACGGCACCCGCCGATGGCATTCGATGGCGACTTGCGGCAACCGCACCAAGGCCGCACGCCACTACGCGAAAAAGAGCTGAACTCAGAAGAGTTCGTCGAGCAGTCGGTAGTAGTCCAGTCGCCACCGGTCCGGCTCGGCGAGCCCATAGGCAGCGTAGAACGCGCGCAATTCGTCGGAACCGAAATCCTCGAGCAGATCGCGTTGAGCCAGGGCCAGGTCGCGGTATCGATCCGCAACGCCCAAGCCACCGAGGTCGATCAACAGACCACCGGCCAGCACATTGGACGGAGTGAAATCACCATGCGCGATAACGAGATCCTCCTCCGGTGGACGATCGGCGAGCAGTCGTTGGTAGATCTGTTCCGGCGTCAGCCCTCGATTGTCGTCGTCGAAGTCGTCGACATCGACCAAACCCTCGAGCACACGGCGCCGCGCCTGCGCCAGCATGACATCCAACCTGCCATCGAACGGGCAATCGGCGACGGGAATGTCGTGCAGACGCCGCAGCAGTTCGCCCATGACCGCGCCCACCGATTCTGTCGGCTCGGCGGCCAGACTCGGCCGACCCGCGTCGGTGAGAACCAGGACATCTGCTTCGAACACAGCAATGTCCGGTAGTTGAATCCCCTTGCCCCGCAACCAATTCAGCCGCGCATATTCGGCCGCGGCCCGCGGCCCCCGCTTGACCCAATACGCACCATTGACGTGCGCAACACCGCCGCTCATACCCTCGTGTTCATCCGACCAGGCGGGATTGTCACCCAGCACTGCGGCGACCTGCGGCGGCAAGGTCGTGGGCAGGTCGTCGAGGAAGTCGAGAGTGGTGCGCGTGGATTCGATCAGCTCGGCATCCCCCTCGACGACGCGCAGTTTCAACGCCTCGGTGAGCCGCGCCCTCGCCTCGGACATTCTGCCCTGTTCGGCGAGAGCCTTACCCAGGTGCTGCAGCGCGAAGGAAAGGACCTCGGAATCGCTGGCTCGGTCCACAGCTCGGCGATACAGCGTTTCGGCGGTGACGGTGTCACCCCAGTAGCGGTAGACATCGCCGAGGTTGATCCAAACCGACATCCGACGATAGTCACTATCGGCGAGTTCGAGGGCGCGATCGAGGTGATCGAGGGCCTCGGCATAGCGGCCGAGCAGCATCAGCTCGATGCCGATCTTGCGGAATTCGGCGAAGTCGACCGGCCGCGACGCCGCGACGCGAGCGGCCAACTCCCCATGATCGGTGGGGATCATGCGCAGCCGCTCGTCGAAGCCGTAACCGTGGTCAGTCACCAGCGTGATCTCGGTATGTCGAAGTCGGTGCAGAGCGCACGCCACACGTCACGCGGGTCGATGCCCGCCTCGATGGCGGCGGCACCCGTCCGCCCACCCAATGCCGGGATGGTGTGGTCCCTGAGCAGCGCATCGCCACGGGCCACACCGAACTCGGTGTGCAACAGCTCCTGGAACTCGGTCAACCGCACCGTATTCAAGATACTCGCGCCGATGCGGCCGCTCACTCGGGCCGCTCACTCGGGCCGTTCGATCGGCGGGCGGGATCGGCTCGGAAATGGCCGAACAGGCGCTAGTGGGTCCGCACACTGAGCACGTCGTGACAGATGCGGATGGGGTCGACGACATCCGCGATACCCGCGGCTGCTCGTTGCGCGGCCGCCCGATAGCCGGGTGTATTGAGCAGGTCGAGGACCGCAGAGCGCACCGCATCAGCGGTCAGCGGTCGGACCAGGATCGAACTGCCTTGGCGGGCAGCGCGATTGGCCAGTTCCCACTGGTCGCCACCGCCGGGGACCGTCACGATCGCAACACCCGCGAGCAGAGATTTCGCGAGCAAACCGTGGCCACCGCCACCAACCACCACCGAGGCGTGCGTGAGCAGTTCGTCTTGGCGGCCGAGTCCAGCGGTTGCCCATGGCGGCAGATCGGCAGGCGGAGTGTCGAGCATGGAAATGGCCACCCGGACACCCGCTCCGTCCAGCGCGTCCAGCACGGTTTCGACCATGCCCGCGACACCGGTATGCGCGGTCGACGGCGCCACCATGACCAGCGGCTCGTCGCCGGGCGGTGGTTCGAGGATTTTCGGAGTGGGCTCCCACAGCAGCGGGCCGACGACGTGGGTGTGCTCGGGCCAATCGGGGCGCGGCACCTCGAGGGCGGGCAGGGTGGCGATCAGGCGGGCCGCCGGACCCGGATCGGTGGCGGGCAGTCCGACACTTTCACGGGCCTGCTCGCGCTGCCGCACACCATTGCGAATGGCGCGGGCGGTCATGGTGCGCAACATGCCGTCACGCAGGCGGCCGCGCACCCCCTCCCCAGGCGCGAGGCCACTTCCGATGGGCGGCAATGCTTTCGACGGTAGATACAGCGGATGCGGCGATAGCTCGACCCACGGCACCCCGAGTCGCTCGGCAGCCATCCCGCCACCCGCGGTCAGCACATCCGACACCACGAGCTCGGGAAGCATCGCGCTCAAATCGGGCAGGATTTCGGTCGAAATATGCGCCGCGCGCTCATGAATGCGCTGACCGGCATCGCTGTCGTCGTCGACCGTGCGCGGCGCGAGCCCCTTGAGTCTGCGCACCGCGACGCCCGCCCGCTTGGCGGCGTCGAACCAACGCGGTCCGGTGAACAGCACCGGATCGTCACCGGCGGCCAGGAACCGTTCGCACAGCGCCAGCGCCGGAAAAGCATGGCCGGGATCCGGCCCGGCAACAACGGCAACACGCATGCGGCCAGCCTGCCACATCGATCTCGGAACTCGGTGCGACGCCGATCGGGTTCGGGCGAGCAACCGATGCGCCCCGCGCCAGCGTTCGTCGAAATGCCATTCGGACGCAACCGGAATGCCTGCTGGTCCGCACCACTCCCCCTGGATAGACCGATTTCAACACTTCCCCACCCATCCGTTACCCTTGCTCAACAACACCGGTCCGGGTGGCGGAATGGCAGACGCGCTAGCTTGAGGTGCTAGTGCCCTTTATCGGGCGTGGGGGTTCAAGTCCCCCTCCGGACACAACAACTACGACAGCTCACCCGTTCTACCTGCGGATATGCAGGAGGGTGGGTGATAGTGCTGAGCAGAATCAACGTGGAACCGCAGGTAGTGGCCTGTAGGGGTTCAAGACGGGTTCAGCTGAGCGAATCCTGAGAACCGACAGTCAGCCCGATGGATCGTAGACCGCCAGATCACGAATGTCGCGCCAGCCTATCGATATCGTCAAGGCCCTTCCTTGGATGCTGCCCCGCTCACCACACCCATCGGAAGATGGCTTCATGCACAACGCTGACCCGCTCGGCTCCTCGGTCGAGACCGCCCAGTCGACCTACTCACACCTATCGCACGACAACGCGAACTCAACGGAACTCGAAGTCAGCGTCCCGAAGGATCCCCCGACCTCACGCCGGCCGCTGCTCGAGCCCTGCTGCACCTCATCCAAGAAGCTGCGGCACGGCCGCAATAACCGCGGACGTCGGAGTATCGAGCGCAAACACACAGCCGGACAATGTATTCCATGCAGCGACATGGATTCACTGCGCCGGCGTCGCCATCACAGGCTGCGCCCGCCGTCGAACCTGGCGAAGTCGTAGACGAAGTTCGTCGGTGGGGTCGGCGGCTTTCAGTATTTCCATCGGGCCGCCGAGTGAGCTCACGAGTGGGTGTACTTCCTCACGGTTCATGTGGTGATCAACGCGTATTTGGATCGTGTGACCGCCCGACTCCGGGGTGATCGTCGTGCCCGAGTTCGTCGACGAGGGTGATGAGTGGCCCTCCAAGATGGCCCCGGCGCGTCCGCGTGACCAGGGGGCGGTATCGACGTTGAGTGCTTTCGGCGCGGGGGCCTACGAACCGACTGACCGTGTAGTCACCCGGTCGAACCGTCGGCGTCGATGCGGGACCAGCGACCGAGCCACCTCGCACCGGCGATCGGCGCGAGTGCTGAGCAGTTGCCATTCCCTGATGCGAGCCTCGATGCCGCGGTGACGATCTTTAGTGGGATCAATCGATAGATCTGAAGGCCAGTCCGAGTGAGATACGCCGCGCCATGTGAGGACCGGTCGCGATCCTGACGTGCGATCCGACGCTCCTGCAACGCTTTTAGCTCAACGACTACGCACTGGAAGTGAATTGATACCCAAGCCCGGCGCTATCCTGCGATCGAGGCCATGCGAGCCGGTCTGGGTGGAACGGATGACAGTGATGTCGGTTCCGATACCACTCGACTGCATCGACGGATTCAACGAGTGTCTACGCCTGAGTCCGACTGCCCCCGGCCTGGACCCTCGCGGCACGTCTCACGGGTCAGAAGCGAGGGGACGCATGAGTGCACCTTCCCTCGACAGCCGCGTGAACCGGGTAGCAAGATTCGAATGCTATTCGGTGGATATGAGTTTCCGTTGTTTTAGGCCGCAGGGGTAGTGGCCGGTTCCCGCCTCCGGCGTTGCCTGGTCACGGCTGCGTCGGTGAGCCCGGTTCCACTAATGTGCGCAGTGTCATGGTGGCGATGTGGTCTTCGAGGCGTTGCCGGTCGGGCATGACGGTGCTGCGGAAGCGATGGGCGGCCAGGAAGGACAGGATCAGCCAGGCGGCCGCGTCCGGGTCGAGGTCGGAACGGAGTTCGCCTGCCCGCTGCCCTTGGATCACGATTTCGGCGAGGGCGTCGGCGAGTTCGCTCATGTGCTGGCGGACGGCTTGTTCGACGGCGGGTTCGGCGGTCAGGGTCATCGCGTCGGCGAAGATCACCCCGAGCGAACCGGGGGCGTGCAGTTCGTCGATGTGGCCGGGACTGAGCAGGTGCGCCAAAAGACCTGCGATCGAATCCGTTTCAGCGGCAAAGGCGCGCATCATTGCCGACATCTGTCCGGAGGCGTGTGCCACGACGGCGGCGTAGAGCCCTGTTTTGGAGCCGAAGTTCTGAAACAGCACAGGCTCGGTGACGCCGAGCCGCGCCGCGATCTGAGCCATGGTGCTGCGCTGGAACCCCGATTCGGCGAACACCACAGTGGCGGCGTCGATGATCGACGCACGCCGGTCGGCGGCACTGAGGCGGGTGCGCCGCGGATCTGCCGGAGTCGAGGATGCGCGAGCCATGACCTCATCGTATCGACTCTTGCGCTTTAACTTAGTGACAACTAAGTTAGAACCATCTTAGTCGTCACTAAGTTAAGGAGTTGGCCATGGGCCTCGGACATCTGATGCATCACAATCCCAACCCCGGCACCGCCGGACTCACCATCGATCACGGACGCAGCTATGACGTTTTCGGTGCGGTGTTCTTCGGCGGACGTCGTGGCCGCGTGTACCGCCGCCTCGCCGAACTGAGCGGTGCCGGTCCCGGTGATCGGGCCCTCGATATCGGTTGCGGCACCGGCTATTTGACCCGTCGGCTAGCTTCGGTCGCCGCAACAGTGGTCGGCCTGGATCCATCCGCGGCGGTCCTCGAGCGGGCCCGCCGGATCACCGCTGAACCGAACTGCACCTACACCGTCGGCGTCGCCGAATCGCTGACCGCCGAGGACGATTCGTTCGACGTGGTAGCGAACTGCCTGATGCTGCACCACCTGCCCGAGGATCTGCGGGCGACGGCGTTGACAGAGATGCGACGGGTGCTGCGCCCGGGCGGACGGCTACTGATCGGCGAATTCCGGCCACCGGCGAATCCGATCGGCAGGCATCTCGTCGGCGCGCTGACCGGCCCGGCCATGGAACACAACCCGATCCACCTGCTCGAACCGCTGATCGCCGACGCGGGCTTCGAGCAGATCACCTCGGGAGATCTGCACCCATGGATCCGCTATGTCACCGCCATCAAGCCGGACACGGTCGGATGAGGCACCCAACAGGCCGGGCCGTCGGTGCGGTGCGGGTTATCGCGCTACCGCTGATCATCCTCGGCATCGCCGCGCACCTGTGGTTGGGCAGCATGGTCGGACTCGCCGCCGCAGGCATCGGCCTGGCCGCCCACCTGGTCATCGCGGCACCCGGCGGCCGATGGCTGCTGCACCGCACCAGATCCAGATAGTCCAGGCACGACCGGTATCGGTGCGGCCCGGGCCCATCGGAACCGTTGCCGTGGAATCGACAGTCACCGGCCAGGACCGCCATCGATCCATCCAACCCTGCGCCAATTGATTCGCACCCATGAATACCGACTCGGCTACCGCATGAGCAAGGTCCGGAACTAAGCGCTTGGCGGGTGGTTGGCGGCAGTGGACAGTCGGCTCCGGACAAGGAGCCATATGGAACCCATTGCTTCCATTGCCAGTGGCAAGGTCCGCAGGCTCAGCAGGGACGGCTTGACCGAGTTCCTCGGAATCCCTTATGCGGCCGCACCTGTCGGATCTGCACGCTTCCAACTACCCAGCCGGTTCCGCGGTGGCCGGGAATACCCGATGCGCTCACACGCGGGCCCGCATGCGTGCAGGCGCCGTACCCGCCACCGGTCCACGCATCGATCGGCAGCGACCGAATCCCCGGAGATAGTGTCTGAACCTCTGGGACGCCGGACCAGGCGAGGCTGCTCTGCCCGTCCTGGTGTGGATTCACGGCGAAGTGATACGGCGGTCGATTGCGGCGTGGGCGACCAGCATTCGACCGTCCACAAAACCGAGGCTCGATACGGCAGAAGCTATCGGGACGCGGCGATAGCACACTCGGCTGCGGCGAAATGTTCTTGCGCGGCAATCTTTTCTGTTGAACAGCGCCATCCGATAGCGCGGCGATGCTATCGACATCGAAGCGCGGGCGGTCGCCGTAGCGGGCCGAATCCGACAGACCACTTCTCAACAGGAAGCATACGGCTATATGTGCGCAAGTGCGCACTCATAGGATATGGTTGCCGGCAGAAGAGCGTCGGATGAGCCAGGAGGACCCGTGTTGTTGAGCGTGCTGCGGCATAGGCAGTACCGACGGCTATTCACTGCGCAGGTGGTCGCGCTGGTCGGTACCGGACTACTCACGGTGGCGCTGGGACTGCTGGCCTATGACATCGCGGGCAGCGACGCGGGCGCGGTGCTCGGGACGGCGCTGGCGATCAAGATGGTGGCCTATGTCGCGGTGGCGCCGGTGATCACGGCGGTGACCGACCGCGTTCCACGCAAGGTGCTGCTGGTCTCGGCGGACGCGGTGCGGGCGGTGATCGCGCTGCTGCTGCCGTTCATCGATCAGACCTGGCAGATCTATGTGCTGATCTTCCTGCTGCAGGCGGCATCGGCCACCTTCACCCCCAGCTTCCAGTCGGTCATCCCTTCGGTGCTCGTCGAGGAGGAGGAATACACCAGGGGCCTGTCACTGTCGCGACTGGCCTATGACCTCGAGTCGCTGTTCAGCCCGGTTCTCGCGGCCGCACTGCTGACGCTGATGAGCTACAACCTGCTTTTCCTCGGCACCGTCGCCGGGTTCGTCGCCTCCGCCGCATTGGTGGTCTCGACGACGCTGCCTCGGCTAGTGGCCGCGGACCGGTCGATACCGCTGGTAGAGCGCATCACCCGCGGCGCGCGCATCATGCTGTCGCGCCCAGTGCTGCGCGGCCTATTGGCGATGAACCTCGTGGTAGCGGCGGCCACCGGCCTCGTCGTGGTGAACACGGTCGTGTACGTGCGAGATCTGCTCGACGGATCGAATACCGGTGTGGCGCTGGCCCTCGGCTGCTACGGCTGCGGATCGATGCTGGTGGCCCTGCTGGTACCGCGGTTGCTGGCCAGTGTCGCCGACCGCAGTCTGATGTTGACCGGCTGTGTTGTCATCGTGGTCGGGCTGGGGGCGGTGCTCGCCCTGCTCACGGTCGAGCCCTCCGCCGGCCTGGGTTGGGCAATGCTCGCGGTGATCTGGGTGGCGCTCGGTGCGGGTACCTCCATGGTCAACACGCCCGCGGCCCGGCTGCTGCGAGCCGAGTCGGACCTGGACACCCGGCCGTCGGTATTCACCGCCCAGTTTTCCCTCTCACATGCCTGCTTCATGCTCACCTATCCGATCGCCGGATGGGTGGGCGCCGCACTCGGCCAGCTCGCCGCCGCGCTCGCGCTGGCCGCGCTGGCTACACTCGGAGCAGCAACAGCCGCGCGGGTATGGCCCGCAAACATCCGCGCGGCTTCGGAATTGGTGGTGACCGGAGGGCGGTGACAACGGTGGCGGACACGGCGATACCGGATGCCGCGCGGGCACTGCCCGCAGCGAGCTTGAGTCATCCGGTCACCCCGGATCAGCCCCATTTGGACGCCGCCACCAATACCTTCCGCATGCTTGCCGATCCGACCCGGCTGCACATCCTGTGGATCCTCACCGAGGGCGAAGCCGATGTCACTGCGCTCACCGAAGCCTGCGACACCTCCCGCACCGCAGTCAGCCAGCATCTGGCCAAACTCCGCTTCACCGGCCTGGTCGACAGCCGCAAGGAGGGACGTCGCGTGATCTATCGCATCCGTGACGGTCACCTCGCTCGACTGGTCCGCGAAGGGCTCAATCACGCGGATCACGTCATCACTGGCGAGCCGCCGCACGCCTGACGAGTTCGGCCGGACAACCTCGGCTGGGTACGCTGCCGCAATGCGTGCTCGCCTCAGATCAAGTTCGTTCCGGTTGCTGACCGCTTCCCTCCTGCGCACCGTCACGGTGCTCGCCGCCGTCATGACCACACTGCTGCTCACTGCGGGCCCGGCCGCCGCGCACGCCGCCTTGGCCGGGAGCGATCCCGCCGACGGCGCCCGCATCGACACCGCACCGCCACAGGTCACCCTGACCTTCAATGAGGCCATCCAGGAATCCTTCACCGCCCTCACCGTCACCGGCCCCGATGGAAAGCCCTACGCGCGCAGCGAACCACGCGCCGAAGGCCGGAACCTGTCCGTCAACTTGGACGGCCTCGGCCCCGCCGGCCAGTACACGGTCGCATTCCGCGTCGTCTCCGACGACGGCCATCCCATCCAGGGCAGCTACCCCTTCGAACTCACTCGCGCGGCACCGAGCACACCCCAGACCTCCGCGGCCACACCCGGCGCAACCCAGCCGCCGACTACCGAAAATGCCAGCAGCAGTAATGATTCGCGCGGTTTCCCGGTATGGATTCTCGCCGTCGCCGCCGCCGTGATCATTGCGGGCGGCCTCGCATTCGTCTTGCGCTCGACGAAAAGCCGCACTCGCCGCTGAGCACCGCGTCCGGCGCCGGACGACTACTTTCCGGTGGAGCATTGGTCCGATGGTTCGCTGGAGAGAGTGAGTGTGAGTTCGAGTCGCCGTCGGGATGGTTGGCCGCGATGATGGTGGCGGAACCACACCAGCCAGGACGCGACCGCAGCGCGGCGGTCGCGTCCTGGCTGGGCAGGGCGCTGTCACAAGATCGGTAGCGCCACCGCCGCGGCCAGGCCGCCGAGCACAGCACACACTCCCAAGGTGCGCAGCACCGACCATTTGAGGCCGAAGATCAGCAGCGCGGCGACGACCGCGATCACGGATGACACGGGCCGCCAACTCGCCGGTTCGGGCAGTTGCACGCTGATCGGCCCCCAGTGGGCGATGAAGGTGGCCGCGAACAACGTGTGGATGGCGAAATAGACGGCCAGGTTCGCGATCACGCCGACCACGGCGGCTGTGATCCCGGTCAGCGCTGCCGACAAGCCCCGATTGTGGCGCAGCCGTTCGACATAGGGTGCGCCCAGAAAGACGAAAACGAAGCACGGTACGAACGTCACCCAGGTGGTCAGTAACGCTCCGAAGAGACCGGCGACCCATGGATCCAGGCCGCCGGGATTGCGGTAGGCACCGACGAACGCGACGAACTGGACCACCATGATCAGCGGACCCGGTGTGGTCTCGGCCAGTGCGAGCCCTCGCACCATCTCGCCGGGGGCCAGCCAGTGAAACACCTCGACCGCACGCTGTGCGACGTAGGCGAGAACCGCGTACGCGCCTCCGAAGGTGACCAGCGCGGTGCCGGTGAAGAACACGCCCTGGGTGGTGAACACGCTGTCGCGGCCGGTGAACACGATCGCCGCCACCAGCGGCAGGCTCCAGAGGATCGCCCCCACCACCAACACTTTTGCCGCGCGACGGCGTGAGGGCCGCTCGGCGTGCAGCGCATCGTCAGGAATCAGAGGCGCCGGTCCGGCATCCTCGACGTCGCGATCAGCCTTCTGCCGCAACGCATCCGGGGCGAAGCGGTGCAGCAACCAGCTGACCATCCCGGCAACCGCGACGACCAAGGGAAAGGGCACCCCGAATACCGCCAGCGCCAGGAAGGACGCCGCCGCGAGTGCTATCAGCGCCCGACTCACCAGCGCCTTCTTGCCAACACGAATGACAGCGTGCGTGACGATGGCCAGCACTGCCGGAGCCAACCCGGCGAACACCGCGAGAACCACTGTGGTGGCACCGAATCCGACATAGATGGCCGATAGCCCGAGCATTGCCAGCATCCCGGGGATCACGAACAGGACACCGGCGGCGATACCACCTCGAGTGCCGTTGAGCAGCCAGCCGGTGTAGATCGCCAATTGCTGGGCCTCCGGACCGGGCAGCAGCATGCAGTAGTTCAACGCGTGCAGGAACCGCTGCTGCCCGATCCAGCGCTTCTCATCGACCAGTGTCCGTTGCATCACCGCGATCTGCCCGGCAGGCCCACCGAAGGTCTGCAGCGAGATCGCGAACCAGGCACGCAGTGCCTGACCGAACGGAATGAGGTCACTGCCTTGATCGTGGGCCGGCCCGACGTGCTCGACGTCAACGGTCGGTTGGGGACTCGCCGGATCGTCTCCGGCAAAGCCGGTGTTCAACCCCAGCGCTTTCTCGGTCTCTGCTCCGCTCACACCGAAGATGTAACCACGGTTGCATCGACATGGTGGGTGATGATGTCGCTTACAGGTCCCCTCGGGGCGTGCTCCAGCCGCGGTTTCCCCGGCGCCAACCTTTGCCCGGCAAGGTCATTGCAGGATGCGACCAACACCGGGCAAGCGAGGGCATTGAAAAGGAATCATCTCGAGCAGAACGTGCCGACCCGGTTCGCCATTATCACGCAAAGCCATGGGCCATCTCTTGGGGCGGAGGCGCGGAGCGGCTGTCAGGCGAACCGGCCCACGGCGTTTGCGTCGGACCCGAAATCACTTCACGGGTGCGAGGTTGGTCGCCTCCAGTGCCGGGCGCAGCGCCTTGGCGAGGGTGACGGCATTGTCGACGGCCCAGTAGTGCAGGTAGAACAGGCGCGGGTCGTCGGCGAGCATGTGGTTGTGCACCTCGACTACGGAGATGCCGCCCTTGCGCAGCGCCTCGATCACCTTGTTCACCTCCGGTCCGGTGAGCGCGAAGTCGCCGTTGATGGCGGCTTTGCCGCCGCCGACGGGCTGGAAGTTGACGACGGTGGTGACACCGAAGCTCGGCGGCAGCACATGGCCGTCGTCGCTGATGGTTTCGGCGCGGGCGAGGTTGAACTTGAGCAGCCCGCCGTCGGCGGTGCCCGTACGGCCCAGGGCCGCATTCACTCCGGCGGTGTCGATGTCGACCAGTGGCTGCTGGGCGGGCGGTGCGGCGGGCGCTGCGATGGTGGTGGCGGCGAGTGCGGCGGCCAGGCCCTTGGCCAGTTGCGCCGGGTCGCCCATGGCCTCGATGTGGGTCCACCAGATCGGCGGGGACTGCTCGAGCAGGTGCTTGTGCAGGGCGGTCTGCTGGAAACCGTTGGCGTGCAGGGCATCGGTGACCTTCGGCAACTCGTCCTCGGTGACGACGAGATCGCCCATCACCATGCTGGTGTCGTCGTATTTCGCGAAAGCCGCGTAACCGCCGAGGGACAACCCCGGTTTGATCGCCACACCCTGGGACTGCACCTGCAGATCCGAGCGGACCAGCGGGATGCGGTAGACGGTGTTGTCGTCACCGAATTTGCCGGTGCACCTGAGCAACTCGGTGACCGGCTTCCAGTCCGCGTCGGTGGTCGCGACCGGCTTGTGACTGCCCGGCATGGGCATATTCATGGTTGAGGTAGCGGAGTTGCCGCTGTTGCCCGAGCACCCGGTCGCCACGGTGAGGGCCAGCAGGGCGGCCAGCACAACCGTGCGCGGGACGGATCGGCGAGGAGAAGCGAACATGGTGAATTCCCTAAGTTTGTAGGTGTCTGGGGTTGGTGCCCTGGATGCCTAGGGCGGTGGGGTGTAGCTGATGGTGTTTTGCCTCTGGCGAGGCTCGAGAGGACTGGCTGCCCCGCCGTGCTGGACGCTCCGGCTGCTGATTGAGAGCTTGTTGCGGTCGTCGCTGGTTAGGGATCTGACGGCGGGGTTGTCCACGGGCTGGAACTGCGAGGTCAGGAGCACGTGGGTGACAACTCGCCCGGAAATCTGGGTCGGGATCGACGTCGGGAAAACCGCGCATCACGCATGCGCGGTCGACGACACCGGTAAAACGGTGTTCAGCCAGAAGTTCGGCAACGACCAGGCCGCGATCGAGGCGTTGATCGCCCGTGCCGGCCAGGCCGCCGATCAAGTGCACTGGGCGATCGATCTGACCAGCCCGATGGCGTTGCTGCTGATCACCGTGCTGCTCGCCGTCGATCAGCCGGTGACGTATGTGCCCGGCCGGGTGGTGAATTCTATGACTGGCAGCTTCCGTGGCGAAGGAAAAACCGACGCCAAGGACGCGCGAGTGATCGCCCAGAGCGCCCGCCTGCGCGAGGACCTCAACCAGCTCGTAATGCCCGACGAACTCGTCGTCGGGTTGACCCAGCTGACCAGCTATCGCACCGACCTGATGGCGGATTGGGTCGCCGGGATCAACCGGCTGCGTTCCCTGCTCGGGTCGATCTTTCCCGCGTTGGAGGCCGCGTTCGACTACTCGAATCGGACCCCGCTGATCCTGGTCGCCGCGATGTGCACCCCCGCCGAGATCCGATCCGCCGGAATCGACGGTGTCACAGAGCATCTCACCGAAAACGGTGCCTGGAAGCCGGGCATCGCCAAAGCCGCGGCCACCGCGGTCGACGCTGCCGCCCGGCAGAGCCTGGCACTGCCGGGCGAGGCGGACACCGCGATGCTGGTCAAACGCATCGCCACCAAACTGCTCGACCTGGACCGGGAGATCAAGGACACCGACAAACTCATCACCATCCGGTTCCGGGAACACCCGTGGGCCCGCATCATCGAGTCCCTGCCCGGCATGGGGCCCGGGCTCGGGGCGGAGTTCCTCGTCGGCACCGGAGGTGACCTGGCCAACTTCGCCAGCGCGGGGCGTTTGGCCTCCTACGCCGGCCTCGTCCCGGTTCCCCGGGACTCGGGCCGCGTCAGCGGCAACCTCCACCGGCCGAAACGCTACAACCGGCGCATGCGCAGGGTGTTCTACATGGCCGCCATGTCGAGCCTGCGCTACGAGGCCGGGCCCTCGCGACGCTTCTACGACCGCAAACGCAGCGAACGGCTGATCCATACCCAAGCCCTTCTAGCCTTGGCCCGGCGCCTAGTCGACGTGCTGTGGGCCCTGCTGCGCGACCAACGCGAATTCACCGTCGACACACCGGCATCGGTCGCTACAGCGGCTTGACACGGTCATTGAGAGTCCTGTCGTCGGAGGGGCTCTGGTCGGGATGGACTGCACGCCGAGGTGTGTCGACAGTTCATGAAGCTCGGATGAGAATGCCCCGCGGCTAGGTCGTGGGTTCGAATTCCCACAGGACCGGCGAGTTGGCGCCGCCATCGGGGATCGGGAAGTAGCTGTGGTGGGTCGCCGGATCCAGCGCCAACGTGTGCGCACCGTCGGCCAGATGCTTCGCACCGGCCGCCGTGGTGCGCCGGTCGCGCAGGTCGAACACACTGACCCAACCGCTTTCGCACGCCACGTAGACCCGTTGCGCGCCCGCGTCGTACACCAGCACGTCGGGCGTCTCGCCGACGCTGTGGCGATCGATGACCGAGCGTGCCGCGAGGTCGACGGTGACCATGGTGGCATTGCCCTCACAGCCGACGAACATCAGCTGAGCGGCATTGTCGAGTGCCTGCCCGTGCGGGGCGTCGCACCCCGGGGTGGAGATTCGGTCGGTGACCGCGAAGGTTTCCGGGTCGATCAAGGCGAGGTCACCGCGGCCCTGCACCGCCACCACCATCCGGTCGATCGCGCTGTCGTACACGACATTTCCCACCTCACCCCCCAACGGCACGGTGGCACGGACGCTGCCGGCGTCGGCGTCCACGACCGTCTCGGTGCCCGCGTGCTCGTTGGTCGTCCACACCGCATTGCGCACCGGGTCGTAAGCCAGTCCGTCGGGGTAGGTGCCGGTCGGTGCGGTGAACAGCACCGCGCCGTTGTCCTCGTCGAACGCGACGAGCTGGTCGCGGCCGGTAGCCGTCGCATACACACGACGCTTGTCCGCGACGACGATGACGCCGTGCACGTCCGGGGTATCGGGCCGGGTGCGCACCACCGTGCGCGCATGCACATCGACCTCGACCACCTCGCCCGCACCCATATGCGCCAGGAACAACAGCCCCCGCCCGGCGTCGAAACCGGTGTAGTCGAACCGCACGGGGCCACCGGTCAGTGCCATCTCACCGACTTTCCGCAACGGCAGATCACCCCCGGTCTGCGACGGAGCTTGCGATGAGGAGCACCCGGCTACCACCACCGCGATACCGACCAGCGCCGCAACCACCCGCATAGACCGCACCCTGCCCACCTCTCCAGAGAGATGTAACCGTGGTTACGAGCCTACGATAGGAGTTCCACCGCGTCCGAGTCCACACCCCCGGGAGGTTCGATGCTCGACCGAGGGCCCAGCGCGCCGGGCGAGTGGGTTTTGCTGTCCTATCGAGTGCCGCGTGAGCCCTCGACCCGACGAATCGCGATATGGCGCAAACTCAAAACGCTCGGCGTCGGGCAGATCTCCGACGGACTGGTGACCCTGCCCGCCGACGCGCGCACCCGCGAACACTTGGAATGGATCGCCGAGGAAGCGACCGAAGCAGGCGGGACGGCCTCGATCTGGATCGCCCGCCCCGCCACCCTCGCCACCGAACGCGAACTCGCCGCGAGCATGGCCCGCGCCCGGGCCGCCGAGTACACCGCCATCACCGCCGAAGCCGCCGCCGCACCGACCGCCACCGCAGCGCGCCAGTCCCTCGCGCGCCGACTACGCGCCGAGCTACGGCGCATCCAACGCCGCGACTACTTCCCACCCGTCGAACGAGAGCACGCTGTGGCCGCCGTCGAAGCCCTCGCCACCACCGACATCGGCTCGCGGCAGGTCTCCTCATGAAGTGGGCCACCCGCGCCGGCATCCACATCGACCGCGCCGCCTGCGCCTGGCTGATCCGCCGTCACCTCGACCCCGACGCGGAATTCGTGTTCCACACCGATCCCGCCGAATTACCCTCGGACGCTACAGGTTTCGACATGCGCGGGGTCGATCTGTCCCACCACGGCGGGGACTGCAGCTTCGAAACCATCCTGCGCCGCTACGACCTGCACGACCCGGTGCTGTGGAAACTCGCCGCCATCGTCCACGAAGCCGACCTCGACGACGAACGCTACGACGCCCCCGAGGCCCCCGGCCTCGACACCATATTGCGCGGACTGTCGATGATCTGCGACGACAAACAGATCCTCGAACTCACCGGGCCGATGTTCGACGGACTCTACGAATTCCACCGCCGCGCAACGCTGCTGGGCCGAGAACCCGCCTGACCCGTGGCGCCATTCGACAGCTCCCGGGCGGCGTAGACGGTGCGGCGCAGCGCCTGGTACCCCTTGAGCGCCCGCAGTGAGGGCGTTTTGCCGCCCGGACGTCGACAGCTTGCCGACCAGCAGGGTTGCGGTGGCGTGCCCGTACAAGATGATCCGGCCCTGGTCCCAGATCCGCGGCGCGAGCTGTAGCGGATGCCGACCGGGTTGATGCGGCACATTTTTGAGCAAGTTGATGCCTCGCTCGACGGACTTGGGGTCGCGCAAGTGGTGGCGTCGAACACGGGCTGTCTGCCGCCCGGCACCGGGCCACCGGCATCGGGGGCGCGAAGCAATTGATCCGGCAGCGCGCAGCCCCAGCGAACAACCCGACCAATAAACCTCGGCATGGTGACACGAATGAGTTCACTGCCCCGGAACCACGGCCCACGGTATTCAAGGAAGTTGCAGGTCGGCGGCGTGTACCAGATTGGGGATACGGGTCAGTTCCCCCTCCGGACACAGACAGTACGCTACGTCACCCGTTCTACCTGCGGTTATACAGAAAGGGCGAGTGACGGCGTAGAGCCGAATCAGTGCAGAACCGCAGGTGGGGAACTCTGTGGGGGTTCAATTCGGGTTCAGCTGAGAGAATCCTAAGAAACCGGCACGTCAGCCCGGTGAATCATGGACAGTCATATCACGGAAGTCTTTCCGGCTCTGTAGAAGTCGGTTGCGGCCTTCACAATCTGGGATACGGCGGCCCCGCTCGCTACGCCGATCAGAAGGGCTTTATGCGGAACGCTCGCCCGGTCGACTCCTCGGTCGGGACCGTCCCTGGTCGATGCTCACACGCCGGTCGCATGACAGCGCGAGATCAACGGAACTCGGAGTCGTCGTCCCGCACCGATCAGGTCAGCGCGTCCGTCGAGGCATCTGCAATCATATCGACGGACGCATTGCGTGGTATCTGCTCAAACGCCTCAACCGCCGCCTCGAGGAACTCGGCGTATCGGCGTGCCCAATCCCGAGCGCCGACGTTGTACGAGTGTGCTGCGGCAACGCTCGCGCCACCCATGGCGGCTCTGTTCCGAAGCCGAAGGAGTTCGGTCCACGTACTCTCGAAAGAGTAGGGAGTGCCTGGCCACAACTCTCCCCCACCGATGCTTCCCACTAGCCGTTTCAGGTCGTGCGCGATGCGAATCATGGTCTCCGCCGGCTCGGACTCGATCGTCCGCAGGACCGAGGAACCGCTATACGAGAAGTCTTTCAACGCACTCAAACTCGCTTGGAATTCCAGGAACTCAGCCGCCGGAATCCTGCCTACCGCCGCCACCTGGGGCGCAACCTGGATGATGCGCGAGCGTTCCGGGCCGGTTGTTCGGGCGTCAGGGGGCTCCGAATTGGGGATGTTGGAGGTTTGCGAGTCGAGTTCAAGGGACTCCACCAGGAGTGGTGGTGTGTCCGCAGGAACTGCGGAGACGTCGCGGGCGAAGTCCTGGGCTTGGCGCTCCATCTCGGCCTCGGCGCCAAAGGCTGCGACCCTCAGTCTCTGCACCTGCGCCAGCATGGCGCGTGCTGGTTTTCGGAAAAGTGTAATCGCGAGCACCACGACCACCGGCCACTTCAGTGCGTTGATGTACTGCAGAACCATCTCTGGCGCGCTCACCAGGCGATCGTAAGGGGCCCCGCCGCAGAAGGATACATACGAGATCCGGCAGGGCTGCGACGAGCCCGGCCCGGCGGTGATGCCCCAGCTGCGAGGTTGGCGAGCGAGAGCGACTGCGGCGCAACACGTCCAATGATGCCACAAGCGCTGCAGGGCGTGGCGAAATGTCCTGTGGGTCAGGACATACGCACACGCACATGGCCGGGATCAGGCCCTGGCGCCAGTGTTAAGTAGCCGATTGCTGGGTGCTTCTACATCCGCGACGCCCTCTTGCCCCAATGACGGCTCCGTGCACGAGGAAGGATTTGAGTTCTTCTGGGTACGCTGGGATTTCGATCAGAGTGAAGTCACCTTCGACATTGATGATCACCTCGATTCGAAGGCCGTCCGGGGGCGGGTAGAAACGATTCTGGAGCTCCTGGATATACCGGCGTCGGATGGCCCGGCCAGGTGGTGCCGGCGTGACTGCGTTGATGAGGTCCGTGCCTCCGTGTTTCTTGGTGACTCATGCGATTCCCCTCATATCGTGGAGGCCGGACCATAGAGGAAAGGCCAGATGGCGGAGAAGAGACGCAAGTTCGATGCGGATTTCCGTGAGGGAGCGGTCCGGATCGTGCGGGAGACGGGCCGCCCGGTCGCGCAGGTCGCCCGCGAGCTGGGGATCAACGAGGGCACGCTGACGACCTGGATGGCGCGGGACCGGCAGCAGCGTGACGGTGCGGCCGGTGACCGGTTGAGTGAGTCCGAGCGTGAGGAGCTGCTGCGGTTGCGGCGTGAGACCGCCGAGCTGGCGATGGAGCGCGATGTGCTCAAGCGATCGGTGGTCCTGTGGGTGAAGGACGCGACCAAGTGAGCGTGGCCCGGTTCATCGCTTCCCAGAGGACCGAACACGGTGTGCCACAAGCCGTTTGCTGCCGCGCCCTGGATGTGTCCGGGTCGTGGTTCTACAAGTGGCACGACCGGCCACCGACGCCGCGGCAGCAGCGGCGCGAGCAGCTGAGCGAGGCGATCCGGGTGATCTTCGAAGCCTCCGGTAACACCTACGGCAGCCCGCGCATCGGCGACGAGCTGCGCGAGAACGGTTGGCAGGTGTCCGACAACACCGTCGCGGCGATCATGGCCGAAAACAACTGGGCTGCACGAAAAGTCAAACACAGACGCGGGTCCACCAGGCCCGGGAAGCGGCCCGTGGCGCCGGATCTGGTGCGCCGCCAGTTCACCGCGGTCGCCCCGGACGTGTGGTGCGGCGATGTAACCGAAATACCGACCGAGGAGGGAAAACTGTATCTGGCGTCAGTGGAAGAACGGTTCTCCGGCCGGCTGCTCGGGTATGCCACCAGCACCCATCATGATGCTGAATTGACCTGTGCCGCACTGCGAATGGCGGCAACAACCCGCGGCGGAGACGTCGATGGAGTGATCTTCCACTCCGACAGGGGCAGCGAATACACCGCTGCGGCGTTCAACCGGCTCGCTCGTGCGCTGGGCGTCGTGCAATCGATGGGCCGGGTCGGATCGTGCCCTGGACAACAGCCCTGCCGAGGCGTTGAACTCCACCCTGAAGGTCGAGTTCGTCCACCGGCACCGGTTTCGCACCCGCGCCGAGGCCCGGCTGAAGATCGTCACCTGGGTCACCGGGTTCTACAACGCGGCCCGCCGCCACTCGCTATGCGGCGGGAGATCGCCGATCGACTATGAGACCCACATGGCTACCGTCCGAGCGGAGGCCGCAGCAGCCCTGTCACGCGACGAGGCCGCATAAAGACCCTCCACACTTCGAGGGGATTGACATGACGCCACGAAAATTGCGTCCTTTGGGTCTGACCACCGAGATTTCTCACCTCGGACCGATCCGCGCTGTTGCAGCACTTCACTTTTGTAACGCGCGGCGTGTGCCCAACACAGTGACACGAACAGCCTTCCTGGGCACGTCGTCATCCGTCGCCGCCACCTTTCATAGACGGTCCCGAATGCGGTCGTTTGTCGGCCCTTACGTGCCAGATCACGCAGCGGGCGGGAAACTTTACTCTGTTTGACATGATCACACAGCCGACGAACCAGAAGCAGCACCGCCCAGGGAGGCTTCCATACAAGCGCCGCAGACTGACGCTTCTTCCAATCCGATAGGCACCGGTTACGCCGACAAACTGAGTAACATCGCAAATTCGTCGAGCGATTGTTCATTCTTTCCGGAACCCACACGATTGCACTCTTTGCCATACCAGGCCTGGCGTCTTATGATGCTAGACAAGGGTTCCAACCAGTGACTTTCTTTTCAGTGAGTCAAGAGCCTCGTCGTATTGTGACTTAAAATTCGCAACCAATTCAGCAACTGTCAGATTCTCGCCAATGGCGCCAATTCCCTGACCAGCACCCCAGATATCCTTCCATGCTTTGATCTTCATATTCCCGCCGGACCCGAAGTCCATCGCCGAGGGGTCCGACTCGGGCAGGTTATCCGGATCCAAACCCGCCGCCACGATGCTAGAGCGCAGATAATTGCCGTGGACACCCGTAAACAGATTGCTGTAGACGATGTCCTTGGCAGCCGATTCGACGATCATTTTCTTGTAGTCAGGATTCGCATTCGCCTCAGCTGTGGAAATGAACGCGGAACCGATATACGCCAGATCCGCGCCGGCGGCAAGGGCGGCCAAGATTGACCTGCCGTGCGCGATCGCACCCGACAACAGGACCGGGCCGTCGAACCACGCTCGAATCTCCTGCACCAGCGCAAATGGAGATTGGGTGCCAGCGTGGCCGCCGGCACCCGCAGCGACAGCGATGATGCCGTCGGCACCCTTGTCTATCGCCTTGTGGGCGAACTCGTTGCTGATCACATCGTGCAACACAATTCCGCCGTACGAGTGCACAGCATCATTGATCTCCGGTCGAGCGCCCAACGAAGTGATGACAATTGGAACCTTGTGGTCAACGATCACCTGCATGTCTTGGTCGAGTCGATCATTGGAGCGGTGCACGATCTGGTTGACGGCGTAGGGGGCAACAATCGCGTCTGGGTGGCCGCTCTGGTAGGCCGAGTTCCCGTCTACGATACGGTCGAGCCAATCGGACAACATTGACGCAGGCCGGGCATTCAGGGCAGGGAAGGAGCCGATGACCCCCGCCTGACATTGCGCCATTACCAATTCGGGACCGGAACAAATGAATAATGGCGAGCCCAGAACAGGCAGAGCTAAGCGGTTGGAAATGGATGGTGGCAGAGCCATGATATTCCTTCGGTTGGGGTCGGCACTCCTTGAAAGGAAGGAGCGCTTCAGATTCGGGCATTTGCACGGAAATTACTTCCGGTGCCCGGTGGCGTCAGTTATGTCGGAGGGCGCGGGTTGTTGGGTGTTCCCGGTCGAGACCACCTCCTGATGACATTGCCACAGCGCTCACTCGGTGAAGGTCTGCAACAATCGTCGGCCGGAATATATGCGACTTTCTCGCGCTAGCGCGTTACTCTCCGCCCACTTTCGGTACAACTAGCTGACGTTTGAGGATCTTTCCGGAAGGCCCCTTCGGCAGAGAATCGACAAGCCAAACTGTCCTCGGGTATTTATAAGCGGCCACCCGATCCTTGACAAAGTCGCGCAGGGATTCAACAGATACCGACGCCCCCGGCCTCAAGGCCACGGCCGCAGCGATTTCCTCTCCGTGGACCGAGTGCGGATAACCGATGACTGCCGCTTCGAGAACGTCTGGATGCTCGTAGAACACTTCTTCAATCTCACGGGGATATATATTGTATCCACCACGAATAATCATGTCCTTTTTCCGGTCAACGATGTAAAAGTATCCATCCTCGTCTTGTCTGGCGAGATCTCCGCTATGGAACCACCCACCGCGCATTACTTGAGCGGTTTCCTTCGGGCGCTCCCAATAACCCAACATGACGTTGTGCCCACGGATTACGAGTTCTCCGACAGAGCCATGAGGTACCGGGTTGTCGTTGACGTCAAGTATCGCAATATCGACGCCATCGATTCCGTATCCGATCGATCCCGGCTTCTGCCTTTCCAAGCGGTTGAATGTTGCTACGGGGGACGTCTCCGACAACCCGTACCCCTCCACAACCTGCACTCCGAAGGTCTCGGTAAACCCCCGCAAGACGCCCACCGGCATAGCAGCACCGCCGGACACGCAGATTCGCAGCGATGAAGTATCGGCAACCCCCGCCCCAGCGCTCAGCATCCCCACGTACATAGTGGGAACTCCCTCGAACACTGTGACACTGTCACGCTCTATGGCCTTGAGAACAATATTCGGATCAAATCGCGGCACGAGGGTTAAACATGCCCCTACGCTGATTGCGGCGTTTAGACCACATGTCTGCCCGAATGAATGAAACAACGGAAGGCATCCCATGATCACATCCTCGGATGTGAGGCCGAGAATCGCCGCGGCCGTGACTTCAGCGTTCTTCCGCAAGTTCGCATGGGTGAGTTGCGCGCCCTTCGGCGTGCCCGTTGTACCCGATGTGTAGAGGATGACCGCAGGGTCGTCATCGTGGCTTGCCTCGATCTCGGGCGAGCTCGACCAGGTCGCTATCTCAGCGAGCGTGCTCTCATCGATGGCCACTGCCGCGATGCCGACTTCTGCTGCCGCGGCAGCAACTTCCGGAAGAGCGCTGCGCCAGGCGAACACCACCTTTGCCCCAGAGTCGGCGAGGTGATATGCCACTTCTCGCGACTTGAGGAGAGGATTCATCGGCACTACTACAGCGCCGGTACGGAGAATCCCGTAGTACAGAATCGGGAAGGCCAGAACATTCGGCACGAGCAGTGCAACTCGGTCACCGGTAGCGATGCCGCTTTCACGAAGCCAGCCAGCTACCCGCGAAGACTGCTCTTCCAGTTCGAGATAACTAAGTTCGGCCTCGTCCAGCCTAACCGCCGTACCGCGTGGATTTGCGCTACATGAACGCCCGAGAAAGCGGGCCAGGTTACTCATATTCTCCTCTACTCACGTTCCAGCACCGACTTCCTTATCGTAGCCACGACAGTATCGAATATCGCCGCATCCAATGTCACCTTTTACTCTTAAAGCAGGCTCGCCTATCTATACCTGCTCTGCCAAATATTCCAAGCGTTTCACGACTCGCGCATAGGAAATTATGCTGATTCACTGAGTTCGACAGGTGTTGTCCAAAATCTGATGATTCTCGGGCCGCGGCGCGCCTCCGGGGTTATCAGAAAATTTGCCGTGTGCGCGCAGCCTCGCGCTGCGCACCAGGTCCTCAGCCAACCTCCGACTTCCTTTCGGTTCAACGGCTTACTTTGGCAGTGTGCGGGAATGCCATAGGGACCGCATCTCGATCCAGCGGAGATCACTCCTTTCACCGATGAATGTCCCTCGATATAGGTATCCGCTTCGCCGTCAGGGCAGATCGATGAAGCGCGAGCTCTTTCTGACCATCGCCGGAAGGTGCAGACAGACAGGCAGGGAATGCCGCGCCCTCGGCAGCTACCGGATACACCGCTGATCGGACGGCTCACGGTTTGGTCCCGACTCCGCTCTTGGCTAGCACCAGAGACGTCCCGCAGCGTCCCTGTCAGTGACCTCTCTGTAAATCCGTCCTATCATGGAAGAGGCGTGCTGGACGCCCGGATCGAGATGAGATGAGCGTTCCCGATGTAACTACAGACCTTCTCGGCGCTGGTCTGCACGAGGCGGTGCAGATCGGAGCAGGCGGGTTCGGTTCGGTGTATCGATGCATCGAGCACTCTCTTGGTCGGGTGGTAGCCGTGAAAGTGCTTCTCGATCCGAGCGCGTCCGAAGGCGGCCTCAAAAGGTTTGCGCACGAGCAGGAGACCATGGGGCGCCTGTCGGGCCATCCGAATATAATCGCGATCCATCGTGTCGGCGTAACGGCCGCAGGTCGGCCATTTCTCGTGATGCCACACTACGAGCAAGGATCGCTCGACCAATTGATCCGTAGTTGCGGGCCGTGTTCGCTCTCACAGATCTTGCGGTTCGGTGTCAAGTTGTCCGCAGCGCTTGAATTCGCCCACAGTAATGGGGTCCTCCACCGTGATGTCAAACCTTCCAATATCTTGTTAAGCCAATTCGGAGAGCCCATTCTCGCCGATTTCGGTATCGCTAGGCGCGAAGGTGAACTGCTGACACGCACTGGAATCGTGCTGGGCTCGCCTGCCTTCAATGCTCCTGAAGTACTCGGTGGCCAGGCCGCGACGCCCGCAGCAGACGTGTACAGTCTTGGCGCCGTATTGTTCTGCATGCTGACTGGACATGCCGTCGCCGAGCGGCGTGCCGGCGAGGAACTCTTCGCTCAATTCATTCGGGTCACCGACCAGCCGATCTCCGGCCGTAGTCTCCTTGGTGCGAGCGAGCGAGTAGCAGCCACCATTGAGCTGGCGATGCAATTGGATCCCTCGAATCGTCCAGCGTCGGCGTCAGCGTTGGGTCGGCTATTACAGCAGCTTGAGCTAGAGACGGGCATGGAAGTCGACCCGTTGTTAGTTCCTGGATCTGCACCGTTCGCTGACAGGACGGCAACTATCACCACGAATGGGCGGGCGGAACGCGATCACCTCGCTACAGCGCCTCCAACGATTCCGGCCAAGTATCAACCCATACCGATCTCCGGCGCGACGGTTATTCGGCGCCGCTTGCTCGATCGTCTTTATGCTGGCGGACGTCGTCGACTGATCTTGATACACGGCCCTGCAGGGTTCGGAAAAAGCACACTCGCGGCGCAATGGCAAGCGTGCCTCGCGCGGGACGGTGTGCCGGCAGCCTGGCTCAGCCTGGACAGTGACGACGACAATCCAGTCTGGTTTCTCGACCACTTGCTCCAGTCGCTGCGCCGCGTTCGTCCGGACTTGCCGCGAATCTTCAGCGAGGAACTCGCCAGCCAGGGGCGCCGCGGAATCCGCACGGTACTGACGCAGTTGCTCGCTGCGGTCCATGAGCATGCGAAGCGAACTGTGCTGATCGTTGACGACTGGCACTGGATATCCAGTGCCGAAACGACGGAGGCCATGGTTTTCCTGCTCAGCAAGGGTTGCGACCACCTGCAGGTAGTCATCACAAGCCGCAGCCGGAAGGGTCTGCCGCTGGCGAGCATGCGAGTCCGCGACGAACTTGTTGAGATCGATTCGTCCGCACTGCGGTTCGATGCGTCAGAATCCGGGTTGTTTTTGTTGAGGTCTCCACAGATCGACCTGTCTGCGGCGGAAGTCGAAACGTTGCACAATTCGACCGATGGGTGGCCTGCGGCGCTGCAGCTCGCCCTGCTCGCGATACAATCGTGTGGCCAACCGGATACGGTCATTCACCAGATCGACAATCATCAAGAAGTTGCCGAATATCTTACCGAGAACGTACTGAACACCCTTGAGCCCTCGGTATTAGATTTCATGCTCGTCACGTCATTGACGACGCGGACCTGCGGTGAGCTCGCGTCGGAGCTGTCCGGTGTAACCACTGGTGCCCAGTTGCTCGAGGAGATCCGTACTCGAGATCTTTTCTTGCGCCGCACCGAGGAAGATCCCGAGTGGTACCGATACCACCACCTGTTCAGCGAGTTTCTTCGGCAGCGGCTGCGCCGAATCGCGCCCGAGCGCTACAAGATGTTGCACAGATCCGCTGCCGACTGGTTCAGCCGCAACGGCTTCCTCAACGATGCCGTCGAGCACGCGCTTGCGGCCGACGAGCCGGTGTTTGCGGCCGAACTGATCGAGAGCCGCGGCCGTGAGCTGATCGAGCAGTCGCGGATGGCCACTCTGTTAGCGCTCGTCGGCAGACTGCCCACCGACCTCGCGGCGACCCTGCCCGAGCTGCAAGTCCATATCGCGTGGGCGCACACGCTGCTCCACCATCGACCACAACAAGTGTCACGCGCGCTGACTCTCGCCTGTGCCCAGCTACGGGCCGGTCCCGCCAGCATGCAAGATGAGACGAGTCCCTTACAGGTCGAGATTTCGGTCGTGCAAGCTGTCGCGGACTGCTTCTCGGATCGGGTCGAGCGTGTTGGTGCGCTGGTCGCTCAATGCTTGAAACACCCCGAACAGCAATCCCCCCTTGTCACGTCGGCGGCATCCAACGTTGCGACGTTTGCCGCCATAGCCGAGTTCGACTTCGACCAGGCTCGCCGTTGGCAGGAATGGGCTGCGCCCTATCACGAGCAAACATCTGCACCGTTCAGCGTCGTGTACGGAACATGCCTGGCAGGCATCGCAGCCTGGGAGCAGCTCGACCTCGATGCGGCCGAAGAATACTTCCGTAACGCCGTGTTGCTCGCCCAGCAAGGCATCGACGGCGCCGACTCATACGCCGTCCGATTGGCAGGTGCTCTGTTGGGAGATTTGCTCTACCAAGTTGGCGACATCGATCGGGCCGAGGAGCTTCTCGCTCGAAGCCGCGAGCTAGGCGCCGAGGGGGGTTTGGTGGACTTCAAGTGTGCGACCTATGGCACGGGCGCGCTACTGCTCGTAGGTCGCGGCGATGCCGACGGAGCCCGCCGACTGCTGGATGAAGGAGCCGAGATCGCACTTGCCCTTCGCCTACCGCGCCTCGGAGCAAGACTTGCTCGCGACCGATTCAAATGCGGTTTCGGCACCGATCAAAAACTGTCCGGATTATTCAACGGCACATCATCAGCACCGTCGGATGCATCGACGATAGTCGACGAATTGAGACGAGAGGTGAGGATCCGTGAACTCCTCGCCAGGGGCGAAACGGGCCCGGCATCCGCTGAAGCTGCGATTCTGCGAACCGCGATCGATCGGAGTTCGCGTCCACGAGCAGCGCTGGAAGCAGATCTATTGCGAACTTTATGTTTCGAGCACGAGGGGCAAGAGCGAGAAGCAGAGTCGCTGCTGGAAGGCGCTCTGCAGACCTGTGTCCCACGGGGGCTTTCGCAGTTTGTCGCCGACATCGATGAGTCGATCGTCAGAGTTGCAATCCGTGTTCGAAACGGCTCGTCCGGGGGAAGTCGGAGTCTGGCATCCTCGACCCACTACCGAGATTTTCTAGACCTCGTCACCGGTGTGTCCGGAAAGGCGGATGTTGCTTCCCGGACACACCCGCAGCATCACCAGCGGTAAAGCAGCTTTGTCAGTGCCACCAGTGCTCGAACGGTCCACTTCGGACGGCTGAACGAAGTCGGCCTCAACGTTGCTGGGAGAACTCTACGCGCAATAGACTTCGCCCGCGTGAACTCACGCAGCCCGTCGGCACCGTGGATTCGTCCGAACCCTGCACTGCCGACTCCGCCGAAGGGCAAACTCGGCATCGCCACGTAGGGAAGGATCGAGTTGACCCCGACCATGCCGACGTTGAGCGCTCGAGCCACTTTCGCCCCGCTTCGCCGCGAGAACACAGTGGCACCGAGCCGGTAATCATTTGCATTCGCCCTGATGACAGCATCCTCCATGGACTTGACGCGATTGATGATGATCAGTGGGCCGAAAGTTTCTTCGGTGACGGCAATCGAGTCCTCTGGTACGTCGACCAGGACCACCGGCTCGACGTACGGTGCGCGCACAGATTCCCTGCCGCCGACGATTACGCGGCCGCCGTGAGTGATTGCATCGTCGATGTGGCTTCGAATGACCTCGACTTGTGAGGGCATCGTGATCGGCCCCAGATCGGAAACCGGCTCGCCACCGACGCGTAGGACAGACGCCTGTTTCGATACGAGATCGATGAAACGCTCAGCTACCTGCTCGACCACGTAGACGCGCTCCACCCCGACACACGTCTGTCCTGCGTTGGCAAGGGAGCCCCAGACCGCCGCATCCGCTGCTGCCGCCAATTTGGCGTCGCGATCCACCAGCATCGCATCCTTGCCGCCGCACTCCATCAGCACAGGGGTCAGCGAATCCGCACAAGCCCTCATTACCTCCTTGCCCGTGCGATTCGACCCTGTGAAGGCGATTTTGTCGACGCCCGCTCGGCACAACGCCGCGCCAGTTTCACCGGTCCCTGTGATGATGTGGAGTGGCGAGAAAAGCTGCGCCTCGGGACCGAGGGCTTCGTTGAACGTGGTCACCAGCCAGTGCCCAACTGCTGTGGTGTATTCGCTTGGCTTGAATACCACCGCGTTGCCCGCGGCCAGGGCGTATGCGATGGAACCCATGGGTGTGAAGACCGGATAGTTCCAGGGCCCGATCACACCTACGACACCGAGCGGCTGATACTCCACGCTGGCGACGTGATTGGACATCAGCATTCCAGGAGCTACATGACGGCGCCCCAGGACACGCTTGGCGTTCTTGGCCGCCCAGTGGAGATGGTCGATGCCGAGGACGACCTCGATCCGGGCATCAGCCATAGGCTTGCCCGTCTCCTGCGAGACGACGCTAGCGAGTTCGTCGAATCGCTCGAGGATAAGCCGCCGCCACTTCTTCAGGCGCTTCTCGCGGCCTCGGAACCCCAAGCCGCTCCACCAGCCGAATGCCTCGCGCGCGCTGCATACCGTGCCATGGACAGCAGAAACGTTGTGCACGGGAAATTCTTCAATAAGCTCGCCTGTACGCGGGTCAAGAGACTGGAAACCACTCGAAGAAACGGTGTGGCTATTTGTGAATGGCTTGACAGTCACAGGTCGGCTCCATGGCACATTGTTTGTGGATCATTCATCGCTCATACTCCCGACAGAGGAGCAAGGGTGGAGAATTCCGCATCGCAATAGAGAAGCGGGCTTCCCGGAAACCCCAGGCGCACCTCGTCAATGAGTCCGATGACGACACAGTGGGTCCCGTGCTCGGTGACGCGATCTAGCCTGCAGTTGAAAGACACGAGGCTGTCCCCCAACGCGGGCACACCTCCGGACAACTCGACCCAGCTTCCCTGGGAGAATTTGTCCATTCCACGAGCACCATCCATTCCAGCGAATCGACGGGCAAGGGAGTGTTGCTCCTGCCGCAGCATATTCAGACAGAAGCTTCCACTGTCCTGAATCGCACCGGCCAGAAGCAGGTTTTTGTTAACGCAGCACAGCAGACTTGGTGGCGCGGCAGTCAGCGACGTGACTGCCGTTGCGGTGATGCCTACAGGCCCCGTGGCGCTGCGGGCGGAGATAATACTGACTCCTGCGGCAAGTCGCCGCATACCTGCCTTGAACAGATCTTCATCGATTGCGGTCATGGACCTTTCCTTGCACTTCGCTATAAAGCGTAATCAATCTCTGCCGGCAACCACGCCGCTGACTGCCGATGTAACGTGCGCCAGCCGATAAGCTCTTGGCCGCAGAAGCTTCGGGGCGACACTCTCGGCGTCTGTAGTTGGACATAAATTCGAGCAAACCTCATGAAAACAGTCGGTCGTGGAATCCACAGATTCACGGTCCGAAGTACAACCGTTCGTTCGGTAGACGCGGCAGCGTATACATGTCCTCGTTTTCTAGAGGTAGTTCGATTGCAAACCAACGTTTCCGACTGCAATCGCCGACCAGATGGTGCACCGCCACGGCGCTGGCAACATAGTCAAACACGAAGCCGCCCAGCCAAATCCGCACATGCAGGTCGCCCAACCTCAGTTTTGTCGAGTCCGACGTAGAGTCGAACTCTGCCAACGAATCTAAGAGGCGATTGCCACCCCGTCGTTCAGCGGCGTTCTCCGCCACGGCGCCGCCACGGTCACATTGGACTACCATCCCGGTCACACACGACTACGCTGCTGAACGCCAAAGTCGCAGGCCGGCTGAATGCGGGTAAGCCATCGCGGTTCGAACACTCACGCGCATTAGCATGTCGGCCAGAAGCGGGATTTTGGTGGTCTCGATCCACCACAGGAAGTTGTGCCAACGGTACGGCCGCAGCGCATTCCTGATCGCAGTATCGGGATCGTTTCCGGTAACAATTGCCTGAGCCCCAACGACACCGCCGATAGCCGAGGAAACCATGCCGTCGGCGTAATAGCATGGTGCACCGCCCGAATACATCCGCTTAAGGTCCAGTGTGCCCGGCTGCGAGGGCGGAATCTTGCCCCACGGTGACGCAGGCACGAGGGCCTTGGCGAGGGTCTCCTCAGGATCGTCCATGGTGAGCCCCATCCCGGCAGCCACACCTTCAAGCTCCTCGACCATGATCCGGTGTTCACGTTCCTTGTCGAACCCGGAATCCGCATCGACGACGCGGGCGATGATGCCGTACCACGTGGAGCGAGGTGACTCCGGGTCGCTGAACGGCGTGATGTAGCCGACGTCGATTATGCCTTCACGGCGGATCAGTGGTGCAAAAGCGGTGGCCGCCTCCGCCGGCTCCTTCAGCGAGGACGGCATCAAAGGTGCCTGAACAGCCAGCACCAACTGTTTCGGTTTGCCCACCGTGGTACCGAGAAGGCTCGGGATGGTCGTTGCGTTGACCAGCAACGGCTTGTCACCAGCTGCGAAGCCGCGCAAATGGTCGCGGGAACTGACCTTCTCGTCGATGAACCTGACGGAACTGTCGGTCAGGAGCTCGCGAATGCCGCCAACGAGGCGACTGTTTCGCACCCCGTAGATGACCGGCTCTGAACGACCGTTACCACGGCTTCCGTGCCATGTGGCGCGATGAGTGAACCTGACCCCATCTCTCCCCCTCACCGCCATCGAAGCAGTCTGGCGATAGGCCACTGGAGTATTCCCTCGGCCGGCAATCACTTCGAGAAGGGTCGAGTGATCAATCCCAAGGGCATAGGAGATGAAGTCGGCGGCAAGTCCGCGAAGACTCACGCCATTGATCAGCCGCCTACTTTCAACCAATGGAGGAGCGACAATCGTCACCTTTCCCGCGAACTGCGGATGCTTGGCCAGTTGTGCAGCGAAAACCTGCGCTCCGATGCCATTCCCGGCAATAACCGCGGAGTCATACTCGCTGGGCGAGACCTTCGGCAGATGACGTCCTACGAACTGGTCGACGCAGTGGTCGCGGTATTGAGTCCTGTCGTCCAAGTTGAGCGTCACTGGTCGAACTCCTTCAGAATTTGAACTCTTGCGGCTGCCCGCAGAACCGGATGCGATGCTTCGTATCAGAACTATCAGCTGATGTGTCATGCGCCACTCGAACCGATAGGCCCATGCTCAAATGAATAGTGGCCCGCAGTCAAGAGCCTATTCGGCTCTTCACCCATTTGGAGCACTGGATTACCCCGATGTAGGTACTCGAATTCAGTGCATTATCACCCACGGCAATCGCCTACGGGGCCGCGTCCGAACCCCGAGAGAGGCGACTTTCGATGGAAGGCATCTACCCACTCCGAGCGAATCAAGTCATCATAAGAGGTAACACGGAAAAGATACCCATTCAAGTCGAAGACGTCGGTGTCATATTGCTTTCGGCTAGTACAGGAAGACTACATAGGAGCGTCGAGTGACTGGGGTAGATATCCGCAGCGACTGGAAGTCGTTCATCGTCGAGGTCAGTGACCACGTCGCCACGGTTATCATGAGCACCGAAAGGCGAGGAAACCTTCTAGGACCAACTTTCTGGCACGAATTGCCCCTTCTTTTCGAACAGCTCACCAACGACGACCGGGTACGTGCAATCATCCTCACTGCAGCCGGTCCACACTTCTCATACGGGATAGACCTCAATATGATGACGTCGATGTTTGGGCGTGCATTTCAGGATGGCGGACTAGCCGCAGACCGTCTGGCTTTTCATCGCAACATCACAATCGCCCAGCGAGCGGCCTCCACACTGGCAGAATGCCCCAAACCCGTCATCGCCGCCGTCCACGGATGGTGCATTGGAGCGGCGGTCGATCTCGTAGCCGGCGCCGATATGCGGTTCGCGTCAGCTGACGCAAACTTCAGCGTCAGGGAGGTGAAGGTCGGCATCGTCGCCGATCTGGGCTCTCTTCAACGCCTGCCGCAATTGATTGGGCAGGGACACACACGCGAGCTCGCAATGACAGGTGACGATGTGACTGCGGATCGCGCTAGCAGGTTAGGTCTCGTCAACCTCGTACTTTCCGATCACAATGACCTGCTCGATCACGCCTATCGAGTAGCCAAACGAATTGCCAGCAATCCCCCCCTGGCTGTTCAGGGCATCAAACATGTTTTGGATGTGGCCGAACGTGACGCCGTAACGAGGGGGCTGGGCTACGTGGCAACCTGGAATGCGGCCACACTGCCGTCTTACGACGTCAATGAGGCAATCTCAGCGGTAGTCGAAAAGCGTGCAGGAGAGTTCCACGGACATTAAACAACCCGGATCCTTTGTTCGCGCTAGGTGATCGGCCCCACAGGTGCCGTTCACCTAGCATTCGCCCGCAAAGTCATTGCTCGCACACGAGCTTCACTCGACAAGGAAGACACGGTCGCATCCTAGCGCAGCATTGGGGCGTTCATCGTCCCTGATCCGCGAGACTCAAATGCTTCCAGCTAGGGCCGGGCGATCGAGTATCGTAGATAAATGGCGGCGGCTTGCCCACGATTCGATGCACGTAACTTTCGTAAGATCCGCTTAACGTGCGTCTTCACAGTTCCTTCTGCAAGGACAAGTCTCTGAGCGATCTCTGCATTGGTGGCGCCGCTCGTCATAAGTTGCAGAACCTCTACTTCGCGCCGGCTTAGGCTTGAAATGAGCCGATTCGGTAGCTCGATGCCGTCGGGAGTGGCACCAACGCTGGGTACCGTGCCTGTTCGGTGCGTGAAGAGCGTCGGCGCTCCGGTAGCAATTTCAATTCCATCGTCAACCCGGTCGACAAGATCTCGCAGTGCTGAGCGCTGCCGACGCAGTTGGTCGATCGCGATTGATCTTTCCAACGCCCAGGCGAGCGATTCGGCGAACGTCGATGCCACATCACGGTCAACGCCATCGACTTGACGTTCGTTGAAGTATGCGTCGAGGTGTAGCGTGGCCACCACTTCGCCCATCACCACGATTGGAACAGCCACGTAACCAGGCGTACGGATCCGTTCGACGATCGGTTTGAAGGCATTCGGATCATGCAGTGTGTCGGTCATGAGCGCCGGTAACTTGCGGCGGAGCATCTCCGTCTCGAGGAGTCCTGGGCTCAGGTCGGCCGGCGTGTCGACGATAGACAGATGACAATCAGCCGCCCACTCGTCGTGACCGACGAAATGCGTTCCGGCGACGTGTAGATAGCCGCCTGAGACACGAAACACCATCGAGCGGCTGAGCCCGGTCGCCATACACGAAACGGCGACCGCACGCTGGAGCAGCTCGGCCGGCGGTAGGTCGGTCGAGAACAGCTCTGCCATCCGGTGGGGCGTGGACAGTACCCTGATCTGTGCCTCGACCGCGGCAAGTTGTATGTCAGCGTTAATGCGCTGGAGTCTGACTGCCAATTGGCCGGTCTCGCTCAGAGCGGCAGGTCCGAGGGAAACCGACTTGAGCCGTTCGAGAAGTTGAGTAACGACGAATTCGACGTACTCCAAAAGCTCGGTGGGTGCTCTGTCGTTAGCTGGTCGGCTCCAGACCGGGAGCTCGAGGTGTTCGGCCGCCTCGTTCAAAGCGGCCTTCAGGTCCGCCTCGAGGATCCCGGCATCTATCCGGCGGTCGACCTCGCTGAGTGAGTTCGGCGATGTTTCGGGAATTGCCAGCTCAATCGGCATAGGTCAGTACCTCCTCCGATGATCGGACGCGCCCCCTGACGCCTTCCCGACCATCTGCCTGCACCCCCAAGCGGCGCCACCGGTCACTTGCCGACCTTCGGCAGCAACAACGCTACGCGCAGTTTGGAGTCGATGGTAGAGCCAAGGACTTGAGTCTGATCGAGGAGCGCACTGAGTTGTTTCGCCTTTGCGTCGGTTGCTGTGAGCGTGGCAGCGATGTGCTCCACGGACGGCACCGCAGACGTTGCCGCATTGCTGGTGGAGGTACTGGAGGCTACAACCACACCCAGCGGTCCATCAGCCGACCCGAGTGCGGCTGCGAGTGTATTAAGGTTCGTCGCCATGGCCGCCAACGAGTTGTCGGCCCGGACCATCGACTGCGACACACCAACCACGGCGGGCAGCCCCTGAGTGACCGAGTCAACCGCTGCGGGTAGTTGCGCAGCGCCCTCAAGCGCTTTGTCGGTGGTCAGTTCAATCTTCTGACCCTCACCCACACCGCGTGCAAAGACATCGCGGGTCGCGTGCAGGTCGCGAGTGAGAATGAGGATCCCAGTCAGCGCCGCGATCGTGAATGCGAGCGCGACGGCCCACGATAGCCGAAACATCAGAGCACCACTTTCTGTCGGAGTTCGATTGCGCCTTGCGCGGCGTCATTTCGGCAATCCAGGTAGCGGTGGAGCCTCAAACCCCAACGGTGGGATGCCCAACTCGTTGACTGGTGGTCCGACAACTGCCAGCAGCGGACCAAATTCTCTGACATGCGCGGACTCTTCCTCGATTGTCGCCAGCGTCGAAGCAATCGAAGATGACTTCGGGCCCAATCCGCTCAGGCTGGATTGAACTGTCGACATGCTGTTGTTCAGCGCATCGAGCCGGTCGGCGAGAGTTGCAACGCCGCCGGATAGGGCATTGACCTGTGGAATGGCTTGCTGGACACGGCCGTTGACCTTGCCCACCAGGCCGGGCAATGGGGTGGCGGCTCCGGCGAGCCCGGTCGTAGTTGCGTTGAGTCGGCTGGCATCGCCAGGAAGATGGCCTGCAGCGTCGGTGAGACCTGCGAGATTGATCGACAACGAATTCAACACCTGTGCGCGCTGGGATAGCTCTGAATGCTTGGGAACCAGACGTGCAGTGATCTGGTCGAGCTGGTCTGCGGAGTGGATGACGTCCTGGCTGAGCTGCGATGGTCGCCCTAGCGGGTCACTTATATCGCTCCACCCCGGCACGAATCCATTCGCCACACACAAGACGACAGCGGGGGCAATCCCGGCGAGAGTGAAGACGCCGGCCAGAGCTCGTCCTTTGATGATCATCGCTGGCCTCCTGGCGCAGGAATCAACGCACCCTGCGCAGGCAGGGGCGCAAGCTTGTCAGTTGTCCGCTTCAATTCAGCATTGAGCTGGTCGACCAGATCGATTGCCCTGCCTAGGTCGGTATCGATCTGCGCGACCGTCGCATCCGCCGAGCCGGCGGTAGCGTTGATCTGTTGCGCGGCCCCAGCCAGCGCACCGGTGATGTCTCGAAGCTGGTGCGCGATGTCCACGTCACCGCTACCGGCTGCGACCAGATTTTTCGCGTCGGGCAGCATTACGGCAACGCGATCAGCGTTTTGAGCCGTAGCGCGATCCAAGTCACCCAGAACGCTCGCCAGCTCCGCCAGCTCCGCATGCGCCCTCTGCGGCGCGGTAAAGTCTGCTCGCTTGTCGAAGTAGTCATTGACTGTATGCAGGTTATTGACGATGTCTGTCGCACTGTCGCGCACTTCGCGCCCCTTGTGAATGGCTGTCACAACCAAAACGAGAAGCGCTGCGGCCATGATCGCTGAAACCCAGCCCAATGCTCGTGCTATTCGGGCGAACCCACCCTGCGGAGCTATCTCGACGTGGCGGAGCCGTCGGTTAGGAAAGGCTGAGGCCGGCACATCGATGCGCATTTGACTGCGGGCGCGCTGTCGCAAGGTCGGCACCGTCGCGAGGCTTTTCTGTCTGATGCTCATCTTCTTGATCCTGTTGATGGTTGATGCACTGGAGATTCACCCGGGAAGGGGCAGCATTTGGTTGATCGTCCGCGCGGCTGTGACCGCGTTCTGAAGGTCGGACACCAGTGCCTGCACGGTGATGAGAAGCTGTTTGCCTTGGTCTCCGAAGTGCTCAGTCGCTGCAGCAAGAGGCAGCACGGTGTCGTGGACCTGCACAAGGATCGACGAAATCGAGGTGAGTTGCTGGTTGGACAGCTGAGTGTTGCTAGCCGCGGAGGACAACAGGTCCGCAGCCGGTCTGATAGCCGCCTCGAGTTTGTCGAGAACCGGTGTCAACGCCGAGGTCGCTTGGAGCGCCCCTTTCGCCGACGCCGTGATATCGGTCAGCTGCTCGAGCTGACTAGTAAGCTTGTCATTGACCTGGACAACTGCCACCGAGTTGTGCAAGGTTTGGCGGTTGGCGTTGTACTGATTGTCGAGGCGGTGGTTGAGGCCGAACAGTACAAACAGCAACACCGCCAGCACACCCACCGCGACAAGGCTGAAAGCAGCGCGCGCCGGCCCACCGGGGCGTCCGAAGAAGTACACAGCGCTCACCTTCCCGACAAATCGTTGGCTGCGGCTCCAGCAGACATACTCGTCGCGTGCACGCGTGCAGCGGTATGTTGAACGTCAGTCAGTACGGCTCCGAGTGTCGCGCTGTTCTTTGCGACCCCGCCGTATGCGTCAGCGACAGGAGCGCTCAGCGAATCGACCCGATCAGCCAGTTCGTTTAGTGATCCGACGAGGGAATCGACTTCGCCTGCGGAATTCTGGAGCGCGGCGCGGATCTCGGTTCGTAGCTGACCCACAAGGGTTTCCAGCTCTTTGGCGACGGAGGCATCAGACTGTTTGACGTCAGCGACTGACTTGCTCATCCGGTCCAAGGCACCGAATGCGTCGACTGTCACCTTTTCGTGCTCGACGACGCGCGTCAAGGCCGGGTTATAGTTGTCGGCGGAGACTACGGCTCGATCAAGCCTGCTGGGCATCGCGATGAGATTGATGACCCGCGGTGCCAAATAGAAGGCAGTGAGCAGGACGGCAGCCAGCGCGACGCTTGCGCGAAGTGCTATGAGGCGTCCGGGCCTACTGACGGCCCGCTCGGCTGTAACGGATAGCTCGGTCATGATTCGATCACCGAAACCAATGCGAGCAACCGCAGAGTCGTGAACGGGTGGGTGATCAGCCCCTTGACCACCAAGCGGTGGGCGAGGATCTGCTTCAAGACCGTAATGCCCCGCTTGGTGAAAAAGCCTACGGGAAGCAGCCCACCTGCCAACATTCGAAGCTGAGAGACATCGAGAATCTGGTCGACGGTGGCGAACACTGTGACACGCGGTTTGCCGACTATTCCGTTGTAAACGGTAGCTCGGAATGCACCAAACATGATGGAGCACGACGTGTCGGTGTCCGTGCTGTAAATCGCCACGGCGTGACGCATCCGGCATGCGGTGGGTATACGCTGGGGCATGTTATGGAAATTCTGCTCAAGCAATGTGCCGACAATACTGGCCACGCCGTTGCTGTCGTCGCCGTCATACAGATTGACGGAGTATTTCAAGTTCTCTGTGCTGGTCAATTTTTCTCCTCCGATAACAGCTGCGGGACTACCGGACGGCAATGCCGCAGCCGCGACGATCGTCAAACATTCCAGTCGGTAGGAACCCGACCCCACGTGCGGAGGAACTCATCCAAGGCCTTAGCGTTCTGAATAGCCGCATTCATCGGCCCCTTCGCAAGCTTGATCTTTCCCGCCATCAGCAACTTCGAACCGGATTCACCTTGCTCGGCACACACACGCCAGGTGTCGACCTCTGCATTGAGCATCGCCCACAGGTCATCTTCCGGGAAACGTGCAGGAGCCCACGAGACGACCCTTCCTTCGCACCATTCCAGATGCACAGCGAAGCCCGGTCGGCTCGGCGTACCGAAATGCATGTAGTTCGTGAACGTGGCCGGTTCGTGCAGGCCAGCGTAGATCGTCGGGTTGCTGTTCACCGCATCGAGTGCCGCATGACACCACTCTTGTGAAAAGAATGCAAGAAGCTCGCTCATGACCGTCCATTTCATAATGTCTTCGATATCTGCGACAGTGCGCCTTCCGATGCCACAGTCGTCCGATCGCGCCGGAGCCAGCCGATGAAGAAAACCTTCTCGATAGCTCACAGCCGCCCGCAACAAGGACAAATTGTCAAGTCGACGAGTCAATCGGTAACGCGATACTTCCGCCAGGCTGCGTTACACCGCAACGAAATGAGCCTTTGTTAGCCCGCTCGGGGTACAGGAGTACCCCCGGCTTGGTACCGAAGGTATGGCTCGCATCACTCATCTGATTCACTATGAACTCAGGCACACTGCCGCAGCGTGGCGCGTTCACGGCCACCTTGCGCAATCCAGATGCCGCTTCCAGACCGTCATGTTCGAGGCACTCGACCAGTTCTGCCTGCCAACTCGACTGGAAGCCTGACGCCCCGTCAACCTCCACGCCCACGCCATCAGACAGCCAATCCGACATGGAACACGGAACACGGTCGGTCTACGTGTCTCCGCGATCGGACAGACCCAAAATCGGACCGATCAGTAGGGTTCCGAGAGTTGACTAGGTTGATTGGCGACCGGCGAAGGGGCTACGACGGTGGCGAATCAGGCCGCAGGTTGCCGCGGTTTTGTGTCGCGTTTCTCGCTGCTGTCGCTTCCGCCTGGAGACTGGATCTGGCACAGACTTCGTGATTGACCCGTTCGGGATGCGATGGGGCGGTTGATAGTTCAAGATGTCGCGGGTGTTCTGATCTTGAACTGATGGGGATCCTGTTTCCGCATCTGGATGGTCTGCGAATCGAGCTGATCCGCGCGGCGGGCTCAACAGTGCGGATCGAGGCCGCCACCGGCGGCGATCCCGTTGGCTGCCCCGAATGCGCGACGCTGTCAGGGCGTGTCCACAGCCGGTATCAGCGGCGGTTGTCGGATACCTCGATCACCGGCCGGGAGGTCATGATCAGGTTGCAGTTCCGCAGATTATTTTGCGACAACTCCGATTGCGGCAAAATAACTTTCGCTGAGCAAGTGCCTCAGCTGGCGGCGTCCAACTGCGCCATGCGCGGGTACAGCGTCGAGCACGAGTCCGCAGCCCGCGCCGCCGTGCAGGCCGCCCTACAGCGCCCAGGGCAGCGTGGGTGATATCTCCCGACCCACCGGGGCAATTCACCGGGCGGATTCATTCCCATTCGCGGGCCACAGTTCTCAACGAGACGGTCGCCCTGCCCGGTCGCGGGATCAGTTGTGCTGCTCCCCTCTGCCTACGGTCCACCGTGTTCAAAGAAGCTGCAGGTCAGCAGCGTACACAAGGTTGGGGATATGGGTCAGTTCCCCCTCCGGACACAGACACTACGTCACGTCACCCGTTCTACCTGCGGTTATGCAGAAAGGATCAGGTGACAGCTTCGAGCCGAATCAGTGCATAACCGCAGGTGGGGAACTCTGTGGGGGTTCAATTCGGGTTCAGCTGAGAGAATCCTGAGAAACCGACACGTCGGCCAGGGGAATCATGGACAGTCATATCACGGAAGTCGTTCCGGCTCTGGGGAAGTCGGTTGCGGCCTTCACAATCTGGGATACGGCGGTCCCGCTCGCTACGCCGATCAGAAGGGGGCTTTATGCGGAACGCTCGACCGTCCCTGGTCGACGCTCACACGCCGGTCGCATGACAGGCGAGATCAACGGAACTCAGCGTCGTCGTCCCGCACCGATCAGGTCAGCGCGTCCGTCGAGGCATCTGCAATCATATCGACGGACGCATTGCGTGGTATCTGCTCAAACGCCTCAACCGCCGCCTCGAGGAACTCGGCGTATCGGCGTGCCCAATCCCGAGCGCCGACGTTGTACGAGTGTGCTGCGGCAACGCTCGCGCCACCCATGGCGGCTCTGTTCCGAAGCCGAAGGAGTTCGGTCCACGTTTTCTCGAGAGAGTAGGGAGTGCCTGGCCACAACTCTCCCCCACCGATGCTTCCCACTAGCCGTTTCAGGTCGTGCGCGATGCGAATCATGGTCTCCGCCGGCTCGGACTCGATCGTCCGCAGGACCGAGGAACCGCTATACGAGAAGTCTTTCAACGCACTCCGACCTCCGACTCGCTTGGAATTCTAGGAACTCAGCCGCCGGAATCCTGCCTACCGCCGCCACCTGGGGCGCGACCTGGATGATGCGCAAGCGTTCCGGGCCGGTTGTTTGGGCGTCAGGGGGCTCCGAATCGGGGATGTTGGAGGCTTGCGAGTCGAGTTCAAGGGACTCCACCAGGAGTGGTGGTGTGTCCGCAGGAACTGCGGAGACGTCGCGGGCGAAGTCCTGGGCTTGGCGCTCCATCTCGGCCTCGGCGCCAAAGGCTGCGACCCTCAGTCTCTGCACCTACGCCAGCATGGCGCGTGCTGATGAGGAATTGTCAAACCCTGTGGATTCGGTGAGTTTCAGGCGACCTCCGTTCCGGTGGTGTCGGCCGCGTCGGCTGTCGACGCTGGTGTGATGTCGCGGGGGCGTTCGAGCAGCTTGCCCTTGTGGAAGAGCGCGCCGGCACGGACGAGGGCGACGAGTTCGGGTGCGTTGACCTTGCGCCAGCGGGTTTGGGCGGAATCGATCAGCTTGTAGGCCATAGCGATTCCCGCCGCCCGCGAGCCCGGCCCCTTGGTGACCTTGGTCCGAAGACGAACGGACGCGAAGGTCGATTCGATGGGGTTTGTGGTGCGCAGATGGATCCAGTGCTCAGCCGGGTATCGGTAGAACTCGAGCAGCACATCGAGGTCGTCGACGATCTTCGCGACGGCTTTGGGATATTTTGCGCCGTAGTCGATTTCGAACGCTTTCACCGCCAGTTGCCTCTTGTCGATGTCCTCGGCCATGTAGATATCCTTCATGGCCGCGACCGCCCCGGGGACGGTGGTCGAACTGCCCGATGTCGAAATAGTCGCGACGATGGACGCCTCGACAATGAACTTCTCCGGCTATAATATAGTGGGCGCTCAGTTTAATAACTGGAAACGCGGCAGGACGCCAGACAGGAAGGGTTCCCTACCGGGACGCCGAACCGATGACGATCCTGACGCCGGAACCGTGCCGGCCCGGACGCTAGTTAGACGAAATCAACGAGGTCACAATGGAATTCGATGGCAAGGTAGTTGTCATCACCGGAGGCAGTCGAGGGTTGGGCCAAGAGATGGCCAAGGCCTTCGGCGCCGAGGGCGCCCGCGTTGTGGTGACGAGTCGAAAGCTCGCCGACTGCGAGGTGGTGGCGAAAGCCGTCGAAGCGCTGCATGGGCGCCGGGCACTGGCCGTGGCGTGCAATGTCAGTGACTGGGCACAGTGTGACACCCTGATCGACAGCGTGTACCAGGAATTCGGTCGGGTCGATGTGCTGGTGAACAACGCCGGACTGTCGCCGCTGTACCCGTCAGTCGATCAGGTCACCGAGGCGTACTTCGACAAGGTGATCGGCGTGAACCTGAAAGGTCCCTTCCGGTTGGCATCGGTTATCGGTGCACGGATGGCGGAGAGGGGCGGTGGCTCGATCGTCAACATCTCCTCGATCGAGGCGATACGCCCGGATCCCAATGCGATTCCTTACGCGGCCGCCAAAGCCGCGCTGAACAACCTCACCGAAGGCTTGGCACAGACGTTCGGGCCGACCGGCGTCCGAGTCAACGCGATCCAGTGCGGGCCCTTCCTCACCGACATCTCCCAGGCGTGGACCGACGAAATGCGGGTGCAGTTCGACAGCCAGGCGGCGCTGCGCCGCTGTGGAAAGCCTGACGAGATCATTGGAGCGGCATTGTATCTCGCAAGCGAAAAGGCATCGTTCTGCACAGGTGCCGTACTTCGGCTCGACGGCGGGGTCCGATGAGCAGCGTCTGCGCGACCGCGAGCTTCGGGATTCCCGGGGTCGAGTTGTCCGCACTCGCCGGCTGGATGGATGCCAATGGCCTTGGGCGCGGGCCATTGACCGACATACGCGCCATCGGGGGCGGCACTCAGAACATCATGCTGCGATTCACCCGCAGCGCACGGGAATTCGTACTGCGCCGAGGCCCGCTACATCCGCGCGCGACGACCAATGACAACCTGCGCCGGGAGATGCGGCTGCTGGCGGCGTTGGCCGACACCGTCGTGCCACATGCCCGGCTGATCGCCGGGTGCCTCGACGAATCAGTGCTGGGCGAGTCGGTGTTCTACCTCATGGAGCCGCTGGCCGGTTTCAACGCAGCGGTCGAGTTGCCCGTACTGCACGCCTCGGACGCGGGCGTTCGCTATCGGATGGGACTCGCGGCCGTCGACGCGCTGGCCACGCTGAGTGCGGTCGACTACAAGGCGGTGGGGCTGGCCGATTTCGGGCACCCCGAGGGCTTTCTCGAACGTCAGGTACCGCGCTGGCTGCGCGAACTCGAGTCCTATGCACAGCTGGACAATTACGACGGACACGGCCTGCCCGTCGAGTCGGTGGCCGAGTGGCTTACTCGCAACCGGCCGTCCAGCGGCCCGATCGGGATCATGCACGGCGACTACCACCTCGCCAATATCATGTTCGCGCCCGATGGGCCGCATGTGGCGGCGATTGTGGACTGGGAGATGTGCACGATCGGCGATCCGATGCTGGATCTGGGCTGGCTGCTGGCGACTTGGCCGGAGCCGGATCAGCCGATCGACATCATCGGCTCTGCACTCACGGGCGCAGGCGGACTGCCGCCCGCGTCGGAACTCATACGACGTTACGGCGAACGCACGGGCCTCGATGTGTCGGCCGCAGACTGGTACGCCGTGCTGGCCTGTTTCAAACTCGGAATCATTCTGGAGGGCACCCATGCGCGGTCGTGCGCCGGGCTCGCCTCCGTCGATGTGGGGCAACGGCTGCACACCAATGCGGCGGCCCTGTTCACCCGAGCACACCACCTGATCGACCACAACTGATCGTATTCACGAATCGAGGACCGATATGGCATGGGATTTCTCCACTGACCCCGAGTTCCAGAAGAAACTGGACTGGATCCGGGATTTCATCCGCGCCGAAGTGCTTCCGCTCGAGACTCTGAGCCTGGATTGGGCACAGCTGCGCCGTGCCATCGCACCGCTGCAAGAGCAGGTGAGGCAGCAGGAGTTGTGGGCCGCGCACCTGGACCCGGAACTGGGCGGCCAGGGCTACGGCCAGGTCAAGCTCGGGTTGATGCACGAGATCATCGGCTCCAGCTGGGTGGCACCGCTGGTGTTCGGCAATCAGGCGCCGGATTCCGGCAACAGCGAAATCCTCGCCGCCGCAGGCACTTCTGAACAGAAGGCACAGTACCTGGAACCGCTGCTAGCCGGCGAGAAATACTCGGCCTTCGCGTTGACCGAGCCCGGCCACGCGGGTTCTGACCCGACTCGCCTGTCTACCACGGCCTTGCGCGACGGCGACGACTGGATCATCAACGGCCACAAGTGGTTCGTCTCCAACGCCTCGACGGCGGATTTCATCATCGTCGTCGCCGTGACCGACCGGGAGGCCGAAAAGCACCAGCGCGCATCACAATTCATAGTTCCGATCGGCACGTGCGGGGTACGGATCGTGCGCGACCTGGCTACCATGGAACATCCGATCATCCAGCCGAACCACTACCCCTCGCACGCCGAGGTGCTGTTCGACAATGTCCGGGTACCGGCCACCGCGCTGCTCGGCGGCATCGGTGACGGCTTCCGCATCGCCCAGAAACGGCTGGGGCCAGGCCGCATCCACCACTGCATGCGGTGGATCGGGCAGGCCAAGCGGGCCTTCGACATGATGTGCGAACGCGCCGCCTCGCGCGAACTCCACGATGGTGTGCTGGCAGACAAGCAGACCGTCCGCAACTGGATCGCCGATTCGGCTGCCGAGATCCAGGCCGCGCGCCTGATGACGTTGAACGCGGCATGGATGATCGACCAGCACGGTACCGCGGCCGCCCGCAAGGAGATCGCGTACATCAAGTACTACGGGGCGAAGGTGCTACACGACGTCATCGATCGCGCGATCCAGGCACACGGCTCACTCGGCTACTCCGCCGACTTGCCTCTGGAAGGGATGTACCGGTCGGCGCGCGCGGCGCGCTTCTACGATGGCCCTGACGAGGTACACCGGGACAGCGTCGCCAAGCTGATCCTGCGCAACTACACGCCTCCGACGACAGCCATTCCCACCGAGCACGTACCCACTCGTCGGGCCGCGGCCCAGCAACGGTTCGCGGAACTGCTCACCGCCACCGCCGGCTGAGCGCTCAGGCCGAAGAATCGGCAAACGAGTAGCTATGCGGCCCCAGGCGTGATGATCACGCACGCGAACCTGAACGCGCTCTGCCTGTCACGCATCAGTGCTTTGTCCTGCCGACGCGCCGATGTGGTCTCGGTCGCGATACCGCTGTTCCACTCTGGTGGCATCGGATCAGCGGTCTCACGGCTGTTCTTCGGCGGTTCGACGGTGAAGCTCGGCTCCGTGGGCGTGGCGACCTCCGCAGTCGAGGTGCGGGTCGCACCAGGCCCGCCGCAGCTGCTGGCTTGGCGAACCGCAGTCCTAGCGACCCAGGCCGTCGATGACCATCGCCTGGAACTCCCCCACGATCTCATCGATGCGCTGACCGCGGCCGGGCCGGTACCATTGCGCGACCGAATTCATCATTCCCAGTAGGCCATTGGCCACGATGCGGTTGGCGCGTGTGAGCTCGCCGGCGCGATATCCCTGTTCGAGCACACCTTCCCAGCAATCCTGGACTTCTTGCCGCAGCGCCTGCAGCTGCCGCATGTGCTCCGCGCTGAGGGCGTCCGCGTCGCGCATCTGAACAAGCACTTCACGCTGATGCCGCACGATGATGCGGACGTGAGCGTCGATGAGCTGGCCAAGCTTCTCGACCGGGGTGGCTTCTGCGGCGACGACCCGCTGCGCCCCCGCCAGCGCCTTCATGGTGTAGCGTCGCAGGATCTCCCACAACAGCTCTTCCTTGCACTTGATGTGGTAGTACAGCGCACCGGGCTGCAGGTTGGTCCGGTTCCCGATCTCGGCGACACTCGTGGCGTGATAGCCCACCGTGGAGAACAGCTCGATCGCCACCTCGAGGATCCGCTCCCGCGTCGCCTCGGTACTGCTGGCCAGACTGCCCCGCGGTCGGCCACGACGTCGAGGACCGCCGCTAGTCGACTGATCAGGTGCACTCACGAGTACACAGTCTAGGTGGCTCGTTTCGAACGGGCCTTTTCGACGATCACGCGGCCTGGTCGGTGCAGGTTCGGCTGGTCTTGGTGATCGTTGTCGCTGATCGGTTGTGTCCTGTTGTGCCCTTTGTTGTTTGGGCGTCGGTCACGAACTGTGGCCGGGTATGCCTCAGGCGCAGGCCGGCGTGCAGCCGTTGCTGGTGTGGCCGATCCCGAGCATGCGAGACGTGCGAGATTGACCGCGGCGGTCAGTAGAGCGAAATCGGCGCTGATCTTGGCTCGCCGCGGACGCAGGCGCGGCGTACGAAACCAAAACCGGGTCAGCGGTTCGGGTCGAGCACGATCTTGCTGACGTCCTGGTCGCGCGACGCGTAGAGAGTGTAGGCCTCGGGCCCCTGACTCATCGGCATCCGGTGCGAGACAACGTCACCCGGCCGGATTCGGCCGCTGCTCGTCAATCTGAGGAGCACGGGTAACTCCGCTTGCACGGAGCACAGTCCGATGGCGAATTCCAGCTCCTTCACTTGGGCGTACTGCATCGGAAACGGCAGTGCAGGACTCTGATTGACGCCGATGACGCTGACTCGGCCACGGACCCGGACCAGCTTGACCGCCAGCACGATGGTCTCATCGGAGCCGACGGCGTCGATGACGGCATCGAGGCCGGTTCGGCCGACGATCAACCGTACTTCGTCGCGAACGTGCTCACCCGCTGCGAGTGCGGTGGCGCCCATGGCCTGCGCCCGACTGCGACGCGACTCCACGGGGTCTATGCCGATGACGTTCGCCGCACCCATCGCGAAGGCGCACTGGACACTCATGAGCCCGACGGGCCCAAGGCCGATAACGACGACGTTGTCACCGGGAGCGATCCGGGCGCGCCGACATCCGTACCACGCCGTCGGTGCGTTGTCCGTCAGCACGATCGCGGCTTCGTCGCTCACGTCATCGGGCACGGCGACGAGGTTGCGGGCGGCATGGGGCACGAGCACCTGCTGGGCTTGCGTGCCCTGGAGCTTCGGACCTATTCCGTAGCACGATTCGCTCCAATGCCCCGACTTTGTTAGGCAGGCGGCCACCCGACCGGCGCTACACTCGTCGCACGTCGCACAGCCGACGGAAGCAGGGATGAGCACCCGGGTTCCGACAGCCAGATCTCCCGAGTCCCGACCGGCTCGACTGATGATGCCGAGCGCCTCGTGGCCAACCGTGTAGCCGATGGCGTCGCTGAATCCGTGACCGTTCCAGATGTGCAGGTCGCTGCCGCAGATCCCCGCCGCAACAACGTCGACAATCGCCTGATGCGGCTCGATGATGGATGGTTCGGGGGCGTCGGCGAAGGCGATGTCCCGAGGGCCACGGTAGACAAGAGCCTTCACGGAGTGCCGCCGTCCAGTCCGAGCATCGCCAGGCTGCCAGCAGTCGCTGCGTCCGTGGGCAGGACGAAAGCAGCCGCGTATAGCTTTCCACCCAATTTCTTACTCCGAGTTCTTCTGAAAGTCGGTGCTATCAATCACGATTGGTTGAGCAGGGCGTCCGGCTACGACACCGCGACTCGGGCACGCGTCGCGGCGAATTCGAGTGCTGCCGACCAACTGGCGCGCTCGGCTATCAAACGGCGGTATTTCATGATCTCGCGCGGTTCGTTCATGGTCAGCACTCCGGCCAGGCGTTCGCCACTGCGGTACAGCGCCACGAATCGGCCGTCGTTCACGTCGCCACAGACGACGCGCACTTCGCCCTCATCCGGCACGCCGACGAACTGGATGCGACTGTCGTACCAGTCGGACCAGAAATATGGCACCGTCGTGTACGCCGAGAGGGGATGCTCGCCGAGCGCGTTCCGCGCCGCGATTGCTCCCTGTTCCGCAGCACTCGTCCAGTGTTCGAGCCGCATCTCGCGGCCGAAGAGGCTGTTGCGCCAACGCGCGACATCGCCGGCCGCATAGACGTCGGGCACCGAAGTCCGCAGATACTCATCGCAGATCACACCGTTGTCGACGCGAACGCCTGAGCCGGCCAGCCAGTCGGTGGCGGGTGTGGCCCCGATTCCGATCACAACCAGGTCCGCGTCCAGGACGGTGCCGTCCGCCAGCCGGACCCGCTCTACCGAGCCTTGTCCATCGATCGCGGAAACGCCTACACCGCAACGCAACTCAACACCATTGCGGGTGTGCAGGGAGCTACACGCCGGACCCATCCGCTCACCCACCGCCCGCACCAGCGGCACCGGAAACGCCTCGACGATCGTGACATCGAGTCCCCGTTTGCGGGCCGCAGAGGCCACCTCCGAGCCGATGAAGCCGGCCCCGACGACCACGGTCCTGGCTCCGGCATCCAATGCCGACCGCACGGCGCGCGCGTCATCCAGAGTGCGCAGGGTGTGGACACCCGACAGTCCCTCGGTTCCGGGGAACGAACGCGCCGTAGCTCCCGTCGCGATGACCAATGCGCGATAGGGGTACTCGGAGTCGCCGACTTCGACGACTCTGCGCTCGGTACCGAGTCGCGTCGCCGGTGCTCCGAGGACGAGTTCGACGCCGAGCTCGCCCGCGAGCATCTGCTCGGTGCGAAAGTGCGTCTCTTCCGGTTCCGCGTTGTCCAGGAACGCTTTCGACAGTGGGGGCCGATCGTAGGGAAGATGCTTCTCGGCTCCGATCAGAGTGATCGGACCGGTATAGCCGCTCTTGCGCGCGCCCTCGACGGCCCGCAACCCGGCCAGCGAGGCTCCGACGACGACAAGCGGTGCTGTGGCGCGGGCTGGGCACACGGTCACTCCTCCACCAGCGTCAACGCTTCCGTCGGACAGCCCTCGCACGCCTTCTTGACATCGTCCAGCAGCCCGTCGGGGACGGTGTCGCTCAGCAGGACGAGCTCACCTTCGTCGTTCACTTCGAAAACAGTCGGTGCGAACGATTCGCAAATGCCCAGGCCGGTGCACTTCGTCCGGTCGAGTTCGATCTTCATGTCGTGCCTTACTTCAGGGGTTCTTCTGGGTTTCACCGGCATGTGCCGCAGTCAGCTCCGCGACGATCTCCAAGACGTCGTAGGACCTGTTGTCCCGCTCGGAGGATCGCAGCGCGGTGAACGCTTCGTCGACATCCGTTGCACGCGCGTCGAAGTACTGGCGCGCATTGACGTGCGTCGCGATCAGGAATCTCTCGGCTTCGACACCATCGAATGCCATGCCGGCCACCGCGGCCGCATCCATGCCGTGCGCCAACAGTGCACGTGCGAGCTCATTTTCCGGGATCGGCCCGCCGAGTTCGCGGGGCCGTTGCGCCCCCGAACGCCACAGTCCGGTCGAGACCAGCCCCGGAATCATGGTGCTGACGCCGACATGCGGCGGCATTTCACGCCGCAGGACATCGGCCAGGCCCAGCACGGCGTGCTTGGTGGCTGTGTAGAAACCATTGCCGGGAAAAGGAATTCCGATCGCGTGCTCGGAAGCGGTCACCAGCAGCCACCCTGGGGCGGCGGCGGCGACCATCCGGCGACCGAACGCGCGCAGCGTTGCCCAAGTGCCGGTGACATTCACCGACAGCGCCCAATTCAGATCCTCGGGTTTCGCGTCGAGCAGCGGTGCCGACGGAGTGTTGACACCCGCGTTGGCGCACACCAACCCCGGCGTGCCCAGTGTCCGCTCCACCTCGTCGGCGAGCCGCTCCACGGCCGTGACATCGGAGATGTCACACGCGAACGGGACCACCGGCACCCGGTATTCGGAAATCCTCTGCGCGGTGGCGTTGGCCGCGAAGGAATCGATATCGACGACTACTACTGCGGCGGCTTTGCGCACAACGGCTGCTTCGGCAAGCGCTGCCCCGATACCGCTACCAGCACCGGTGACGACGACGGTCCGTCCTTCGAACTTCACAGCTTCACCGCCACGAATTTGGTCTGTGTGTAGTGATGGAGGGCCTCCATGCCCTTCTCGCGCCCGTAGCCGCTGGACTTGTAGCCGCCGAACGGCCCTTCGACGAGACCGGCCTGCCATTCGTTGACGTAGACCTGCCCGGCCTCCAACTGCGCTGCGACCCGATGCGCTCGCGACAGGTCCTTCGTCCAGAGCCCAGCAGCGAGGCCGTATTGCGAGTCATTGGCGATCCGCACTGCGTCCTCCTCCGATGAGAAAGGAATCACGACGAGTACTGGGCCGAAGACCTCTTCGCGAGCGATCGTCATATCGTTCGTGACCCTGGTGTAGACGGTCGGTTGCACCAGCCACCCATCTCCGACCGCCGCGCCACCGTAGGCCAGCGTGGCCCCGTTCTGTTCGGCAACCCGGAAATAGGACAGCACCTTTTCGAACTGCGCCTCTGTGGTCATCGGACCGTAGGTCTGCCCGGGCTTGATCTGTTCGAGGCCGGTGACCAACGCTTCCACGAATCGGTCGTGGATCTCCTCCGCGACCAGCAGACGGGTTCCGGCACTGCAGATCTGGCCCGCGTTGAGAACGAAGGCGTTGATCGAGCCCTTGACCGCGGCCGCCAAATCCGCGTCGGCGAACACGATATTTGCGGACTTCCCGCCTAGTTCCAGGGTCAGAGGCAGAATCCGGTCGGCGGCGATGTGCGCGATCTCGCGCCCGGCGCGTACCGAACCCGTGAACGCGACCTTGCTGACCGACGTATGTTCGACAAGGGGTCGGCCGACATCCACGCCGGTTCCGGTGACCACATTGAGCACACCGGGTGGCAGGCCAGCGGCAGCTGCGATTCGAGCCAGTTCCAGCGTGGTCGCCGAGGTGAACTCCGACGGTTTGGCGACCACGACGTTGCCTGCGGCCAATGCGGGTGCGATCGCCCGCGCGGCCTGGTTCAGCGGCGCGTTCCACGGTGTGATCACGCCGACGACGCCGAACGGCTCACGCAGGGTATAGCCGTGCACCCCTGGGCCTAGATCGATGATCTCGCCTCCCGGCAGATTCGCCAGCCCAGCGTAGAAGTCGAAATAGGCTGCGACTCCTTCGATCTCGATGGGAGTCTGCCAATCCGGCTTGCCCGATTCGGCCGACTCGAGTTCGGCCAGGCGAGCTGATTCGTCGCGCAACCCCGCCGCGATCGCTGCCAGAATTCTGCCGCGCTCCCCCGGCTTGCGGAATCGCCAACCCGGTAGCGCCGCGGTTGCGGCCTCCGTCGCCGCATTCACATCCGCTTCGGTACCAGCGGCGATCTCGCACACCACCGCATCGGTGCCGGGGCGGGTCGATGTCAGGTGTTCACCCTTGACCGGCGCGGTGTCCACTCCGCCGATCCAGTGCCCGTACTTCTTCACAACGCCACCGGTGCCGGGCACGCGCCGTACTCGACAGGCATTTCCGTCAAGGCGTTGAACCAGATGCTGCGCAGACGGGTGACTGGGCCACTCACATGCACCTGCGGGCGGGCGGTCAGTAGTTCCTCCAGAATCGTCCGCATCTGCAACCGTGCCAGCGTAGTGCCCATGCAGTAGTGCGGTCCGGCACCGAAGGACAAATGCTGATCGGCATTGGGCCGCAGAATGTCGAACCGGTCCGGATCGGTGAACACCTCTTCATCCCGGTTCGCCGAAGCGTAGGACAGGTAAACCTTGTCGCCTTCCTCGATCCGAACACCGTGCAGCTCGAAATCACGAGTCGCGGTGCGCCGGAACTGCACCACCGGCGGCGAGAAACGCAGCGTCTCTTCAATAGCGTTCGGCAACCGCCCCGGCAGATCGTCCAAGAGCACCGCGCGCTGTTCGGGGAATTCGCTCAGCAGGCGGATTACGTGCGCGGTTGTGTTTCGGGTCGTTTCGTGACCGGCAATCGACAGGGTGAGGAAGAACATATTGATCTCGAAGTCGGTGAGCCGCTCGCCGTCGATATCCTTGTTGGCGTAATTGCTCAGCATGCTGCCGTCGGGATTCTTTCGCTTTTCCTCGACCAGTTGATGGCAGTACCCGAACAGCTCCATCGCAACCTGGAGTGCATCGGTGTCGGGGTCTTCGACCGCGGCGATGGCGTTGCCCCATTCGAAGAACTGCTTCCAATCGCTCTTGGGTACACCCATCAGTTCAGTCAGGGTCATCATGGGAAGTTCGGCGGCCACGGTGAAGACGAACTCGCCGTCATCGGCGTCACGAACGCGGTCGATGATCCGCTTGGCGTGGGATTTGATCATCGGTTCCAGCTTCGCGATGTTCTTGGGAGTGAACCCGGCCGACACCAGCTTGCGGTAAGCCGTGTGTTCCGGGTGATCCTTTCCCATCAAGCCGGTCCGTTGACCTTCCAAGGTGTGCGGACTGCCAGGCGGGGCATCTGGATTGGGGTCGTAGAGGACCGGGCCGCCCAACCAGGACGAGAACAACTCTGCATCTCGTGAGGCCATATTCACATCCTGGTACTTGGACAGCACCCAGAATCCGCGATTCATCGGCATGGCACCGCCGATCGGCTTATCCGGAGGCGGATTCCAATGCACCGGCGCCTCGCGGCGCAATGTCGCGAAGTACTCGTACGGAGGCATGCCCACCTCGAGTAGCTGGTCCGGGTCGGCGAGATTGACGTCGCCGGGCTTGAAAGTCATTTATCTTCCTCCGAATTTTTCTGCTTCATATTCCTGACGGAGTCGACTACGGCTGCTGTGAATTAGCCGAGGTTATTGCTCGGGCCATGCCCGCCCCTAGGGGAGCAATACCGGACATGTCGGAGAGACACCCGGTGCCGTGATCGCCGAATTTTGTCGCGAACCCGCCGTCGAGAGACTGCTAGCGAGACGTCGACGCGCGGTGTTCGGCGTACGCGTCGATCGCTTCCACCTCGCTGTGAGTCATGTCACCTAGCATGACTTCAAAAATTATTTTGTCAACCACTAATTTTTTTCTGCCACTGTTTCCCCAGCTCAAGTCGGTAAAGCCGATGCTGGCGCACACACCCGGGCACTGAACCGCTAGCAGCGGACCAGCGCACCGCAACAACGCGACCATATCGCTGGAACGACGAGGACCGGGCTCGCGGCTGCGGAACCGGTCCACTCATCAATCGGTCAGGACACGGTGACCGTCACCGATTCGACACCGGGCATGGATCCGCAGCCCACCGCCGCATCCAGCTCGCCGACCGGCTACGCACCCAGGCGAGCGGCGCCGAGCCGGGTTCGCGTCGTCTCGATCATATGGTCGAGCGGCGGCACCGGATCGAATGCTTCGGGGTCCAACCTCCACTGGTAGCCGACCCCGCGCAACATCGCAACGACGACCTGCGCTTCCACCACCGGATCGACGGCCGCGCGGATCGAGCCGTCGGCGATTCCGCGTCGAATCTGTCCGGCGAGCACTTCCCAGGTCTCCCGGTGCAGCTCGACAAAGCGCTCCCGCAACTCCTGGCCAGGCCCCAGCGCTTCGAACATCAGGGCATAGAGCACCCGCAACGATCGGCGGTCGAGCCGGTACTGATCCCGGATGCCTTCCAGCAAAACCATCAAACCGTCGAGCCCCGAAAGACCTTCGGCCCGAGGCGTGATCGTCGTAATCGTCCAACGCCTGACGATTCGATCGACCAGCGCCTCGAGCAACTTCGTCTTGGAACCGAACCGCGCGGTGGCAAGGCTGCGGCTGTAGCCCGCACGCTCACCGACCGTGGCCAGGGTCATGCTCGCATACCCGCCTTCGGCGACCAGTTCACCCGCCGCTTCCAGCAGCAACCGCGTGGACAGCTGCGAGCGCGCTTGATGCCCGTTGAGCGACTCGACCTCAATATGCATCAAAAAATTGTAGCTGACTAACCAATTTTTTCGGCCCCACGATCTACACCTACCGGCAGCAGCGCATCGACCAGCAGGCCGAGGTCATCGAGGGCTCGATCCACGGCAACATCCTCGGGATCGAGCATCGCCTGATAGGCAGCACCACGCAGACCGCCGACCACCAGGCGGGCCACCGCCTGGGCATCGACGTCGGACCCCACCGTCCCCTCGGCCATACCCGATTCGATGACGCCACGCACCGAAGTTCGCAGATCGCGGTGCAGTTCGAGCATGCGCTGCTGTAGCAGCGGGACCGGCAGCAACGCCTCGAACATCAGGATGTAGAGCGCACGCATCCGGTTCGGCGAACGAAGCCAACTGGACTTCAGCTCGGCCAGCATGGCCCGGATCGCGACCGCACCGGTCGTACCGCCGATGACCTCACGCAGCGACCTACCCTGCCAGTCGACGACCATGCGTTCAACCAGCGCCCACAGCAGCCCTTCCTTCGAACCGAACCGTGCGGTCACCAGCCCGGGGCTATAGCCCGCGCGGACGCCGATCGCCGCCAGCGTCATGCGCTCGTAGCCGCCCTCAGCGATGAGATCCGCCGCCGCGTCCAGGAGTCGACTGGTCGACAGTTCCGAACGCGCCTGCTTCGGGGTGGGCAGGTTGCGATCCACACGTGCCACAGTGATCCTCCATGCTCGCCACCTGCGCTTGCGAGGGGCGATATTCCCATTCGATCTCCGCATCCTACTGATCACCCACCTCCTCAGGCTTGCTGACCTGCGCAGAAGAAAATTAAGTTGTCAGCTAGATAATTTTTTCGTAGAGTCATGGAACCGCTCCGGTGTGCTCCAGCCCACATCGGATTCCGATGGTCCCGCTTACGTCAGTCTGGGCCTACATCGCCACAACAGTTCCCTACGAAGAGGTAGGTCCCCAATGACCTCAGAGGCAATGGCCGCTTGGCAGGCCGTACGCACTCAGCTCGACGACGTCCTCGAAAGCCTCAGCGCCGAAGAGTGGCTGCTGCCTTCCGCCTGCGCCGGCTGGCGGGTACGGGACGTGATCGCGCATCTGGGTGCCAGTGCGCGAGCCGTTATCGATCCACTGCCGACACCACCTGACGCTCCCCCGTTGCCCGAGAACCGGGAGCGCCAGCACGACGTCGCGGTAGCGCGCCGGCATGGCTGGTCGGTCGGCGAAGTGGTCGATGAATACCGCACGTACGGTACGAAGCTGGTCGAGCTGGTCGGCTCGTTCCAGGCCGAACCCACTGCGTCCCAACAGTTTCCGGTACCGGGGCTGGGCGTGTACCCGATGCATTCGCTGGCGAACGCGCAGGTGTTCGACTACCACTGCCATCTCCGGCACGATCTGCTGGGACCCGCCGGTCCACTCCAGCGCACCCTGCCCGAACCGGAACACGATGTCGTCCATTCCGCAGTCGTCTGGATGATGCTCGGTTTGCCGCAGATGCAGGGCAGTGACCTCGACGACAAGGTCACTGTTCCGATCACATTCCGATTCACGGGTCCGGGCGCGAGCGAATGGACCGTGCGCCGACCTGACCCCACGGGTGGATTGGTCGTAGAAGAGGGGGGCGGCGGCGATGTCGTCGTAACTTCCGACGCTCACGCCTTCATCGCGTGGGGCACCAAACGTCGTGACTGGCGACCCGATTGCATCGTCTCCGGCTCGGATTCGCTCGCTGCGGTCCCGTTGCTGGACACCCTCGACATCATCTAGCTGCGGGACACACGCAGAAAGGATCCCGCGTGGATTTCGACGACACACCGGCCGAGGCCGAATACCGGCGCCAAGTCCGGAAATTCTTGAACGCTCACCATGATGAGCTGGTCCATGGGGACGGCGAGTACCTCAATGAACCGGGCGTGGAGAACATCGACGACTTACGCCGTACGCAGGCACTGCTCTACGACGCCGGATATGTGGGCGTCACCTGGCCGATCGCGTACGGCGGCCGCGGCGGCACGGCCATGCAGCAGGCCATCGTCACCCAGGAATTGGCCCTAGCCGCGATCCCGGCCCTCGCCAACTTCGTCGGCCTGGGCATGTGCGGACCCACCGTGCTCGCCCACGGCACAGAGGACCAGAAGGCACGCTACATCCGACGGCTACTCCGCGCCGACGACATGTGGTGCCAACTGTTCAGCGAGCCCGGTTCGGGTAGCGACCTCGCCGCACTTCGCACCACCGCGGTCCGGCAGGAGGACGGCACGTGGCGGGTGGACGGGCAAAAGGTGTGGAACACCCGCGCGCAATACTCCGCGTACGGCATCCTGCTGGCTCGCACCGACCACACTGTCGCCAAACACCGCGGACTCACGATGTTCGTCGTCGACATGCGCGCACCCGGTGTGACGGTGCGCCCGCTCGAGCAGATGAACGGGGACCATGAATTCACCGAGGTGTACCTCGATGGCGTGGTGATTCCGGATATCGAGCGGCTCGGTGCGGTGAACGATGGCTGGCGGGTCGCGCTGACCACGCTCATGAATGAACGCCTGGCTGTCGGTGGTGGTGGCAACGAGGTCGGTGTCCGCCTCGAAGCGCTGATCCAGCACGCCCGCGAGCGCCTGCCCGGGTTGCCCGGCGATACGCAAGTGCTGGCCCGCCAAGCGCTTGGCCGGGTCGTCGTCGAATCGCTGGCGACGCGCTACACCGGCTATCGGCGTCTGACCGCCATTGCACGCGGCGAGATCCCGGGCCCGGAGGCCAGTGCAGGAAAGCTCTCGGCCGTGCGCACCGCGCGCGCCGGCGCCGATCTCGGAGTGCGGCTGCTCGGTCCGGAGGCCGTCTACGGCCGAACTTCGAAGGGTGAGTGGCTGTGGCCGACCGCCCAGGCATCGGTGCCCGGCACGGCCATCGCGGGCGGCACCGACGAGGTCCTGCGCAACATCCTCGGCGAGCGAATCCTCGGACTGCCGCCCGAACCTCGGACGGATACGCAGCCAGTCTCGGCAAGTAAGGGAGGCCGATCGTGAACTTCGACCTCGACGACAACCAGCGCGAATTCGCTGCGGCCGCGAAGGAATTCTTCGAAGGGCAGGACTGCCTCGCTCATGCCCGCGCCCTGCTGAAGGAACCCGGCGAAGCCCGCCCGGGACTGAAGAGCCTGGCGCAGCTGGGTTTCTATGGGCTCATGGCACCCGAGTCCGCCGGCGGGATCGGGCAGTCCATCCTCGACGTCGCGGTGGTTGCCGAACAAGCCGGGCGGGTGCTGGCCGGTCCGTCACTGGTCACCGCGGCGCGGGCCGCCGTCCTGCTGGACGGTGACACCGAACGACTGGCCGCGCTCGCGGACGGGTCGGCCGCGTATGCCGTGCTCGACGGCTCACCGGAAGGCTCGGCGCCCTCGATCGACGCGCGTATCGCGACCGAATTCCTCGCTCTGGACGGTACAACCCTCGTCGTGGGGACCGGTGAGCCGATCGCCGGCGAACCGATCGATGCCACCCGAGGATTGGCCTCGGTGCGGCTGACCGACCGAACCGTGCTACGAACCGATGCCGGACAGCTGTGGGAACGCGCCCGCCAAATCGCGACCGTGATCCTCGCCGCGGAAGATCTCGGCGCCGCCGATCGCGTCGTCGAGATCGGTGTCGAATATGCCCGCACCCGAACAACTTTCGGCCGTGCGATCGGCTCCTACCAGGCGATCAAACACCGTCTGGTCGATGCCTGGGTCGATGTGGACCAGCTCCGCTCCCTGATGTGGTGGGCGGCGTGGGCCGCCGATCACTCCCCCGAGGACTTGCCACTGGCCGCCTCGGCGGTGAAGGCCTATAGCTCCCGTGTTCTGGAGGAGGTGACTGAAACCTTGATCCAGCTCCACGGCGGTATCGGCTTCACCTGGGAGCACGACGCGCATCTGTTCTGGCGACGCGCCAAGGTCGACCGTCTATTGCTCGGTGACGAAGCCGAGCACCTGGACCGTGTCGCTCTTCTGACCCTAGAAACTCGAGAAGAGACCCTCCTATGAGCGATCCGGATTTCACCTCCTTCCCACTGGCCCCGAAGGGCAACAAGTTCGAAGATTTCACCGTCGGACAGAAGATGACCCACCACTGGGGCCGAACCCTGACCGAAGCCGACAACACCTTGTTCTGCACGGCAACCTGCAACTGGCTGCCGCAGTATCTGAACTCCGAATTCGCCCGCAGCTACGGCCATCCGTCGACCGTGGTACATCCGATGCTGGCGCTGTGCACCGTCGTCGGGCTGTCGGTGGAAGACCTCAGCGAGGCAGGGGGGCCGTTTCTCGGGGTGGAGGACTGCGTCTTCCACGTTCCGGTGTACCCCGGTGACACCCTGACCGCCCGGTCCGAGGTGCTGGACAAACGGATCTCGGCCAGTCGGCCCGGGGTCGGCATCGTCACCTGGCGAACCGAAGCACACAACGACCGCGGTGAACTGGTCCTCGACTTCAAGCGGACCAATCTCGTCGAGCAACGGAAGCTGCGGTGAGCGCCGCCACCGCCCTGGAACGCAGCGGCCCACGGCGGCCCTCGGAAGACGTTGCGCCGCAGAACAAAGCTCGACGATCCACCGACCGTCTCCTATCGAAAGAGGCCCGATCATGAGCCGATCCGATGCCGATCTACTCGGGGCCACCGGCTGGTTCGAAGACTTCGCCGTGGGTCAGCGCATTCGCCATGCCCGGGCGGCGACCATCGACGAGGTCGAAGGCGCATACCTGTCCAAGCTGGCGATGAATACCGCGCAGGGGCACTGGAATGAGCACTACCTGACGGATTCGCCGCTCGGCGGCGGCCGCCTCGTCTTCGGCCTACTGACCGCATCCATGGTGTTCGGCCTGGCATCCCAGGACACCGCTGAACACGCGCTTGCCGAATTGGGTTGCACCGCACTGCGGTTCCGTGCACCCGTACACCACGGCGACACCATCGAGGCCTTCACCGAGGTGCTCGCCACCACCGAAGCCCCCGATCGCGACGACGCAGGCGTCATCCGGTTCAAACACTGGGGTCGCCGCCAAGACGAGACCGTGGTCTTCGAAGGCGAGCGAACTGTCCTCATCAAACGCAAGAAGCATTGGAGCTGACCATGACCGCCACCCGACCGAATCGCCTGCGCCGCAGCGAACTGTCCACCCCGGGCACCAGCCCCAAGATGATCGCCAAGGCCGCCGCCAGCGACGCCGACCTGGTCTTCCTCGATCTCGAGGACGCGGTGGCGCCGAACGCGAAGGTGGGCGCCCGTGCGAACATCATCGCCGGGCTCAACGACCTGGACTGGGGCACGAAGGTACGCGCCTACCGTGTCAACGGCGTGCACACCCAGTGGTGCCACGACGACATCATCGAAGTCGTCACCGGTGCGGGCCCCAACATCGACGTGATCATCGTTCCCAAGGTGAAGTCGCCGCGCGATGTCTGGTTCGTCGACGACCTGCTCACCCAGTTGGAGCACAAGCTGGGTCTCGAAGTCGGCCGCATCGGCATGGAACTGCTCATCGAGGAGACCGAGGCACTGGCCTGCGTCGAGCAGATCGCCGCCGCCTCACCACGGCTCGAAGCGCTGATCCTCGGCATCGGCGACCTGTCGGCCAGCCAGGGCGTGCGCGCCAGTCACGTCGGAGTTGCCGATGAGGGCGAGGTCGGCGCCTACCCCGGCGATATCTGGCACTTCGCCCGTACCCGGATGATCGTGGCGGCGCGCGCCAACGGCATCGACGCCATCGACGGCCCCTACGCCCACTTCGCCAACCCCGAGGGCTACCGCCGCGACGCGAGCTGGGTCGCCACCCTCGGCGGCGTCGGCAAGTGGTGCATCCACCCCAGCCAGATCGCCATCGCCAACGACGTCTTCGCCCCCACCGAAGCGGAGATCAAGACCGCGACCGAGATCGTCACCGCGGTCCAGGACGCCGAGGCGCAGGGAATGGGCGCGGCGAACTACAACGGGATCATGGTCGACGCCGCTACCACCCGGGTCTTCGAGACCACACTGGAGCGCGCGCGCCTGTGCGGGCTGCTCTGATCCGGCCGATACTGAAATCAACACCGAGGTGGTGAACGTCATGCCAGGACCGCTCGAAGACGTGCGGGTCGTCGATCTGACGGCCATGCTGGCCGGCCCGTACGCGACCATGCTGTTGACCGATCTCGGCGCGCAGGTGGTGAAGGTCGAACCTCCACAGGGCGACACCACTCGGACGGTCGGGCCGTACCGGGAGGGTGACTCCCGGGACGGCCTGGCCGGATATTTCCAGTCGGTCAACCGAGGAAAACGCAGTGTCGTGCTCGACCTCAAGACCGAAGAGGGCAAGGGCAAGCTCCTCGAACTGGTGCGCGTCGCCGACGTCGTCGTCGAGAACTACGCCGCCGGGGTCATGGACCGGCTCGGGCTCGGCTACGAAGTTCTCCAGCAGGAGAATCCAAGGCTGGTCTACGCGACCCTGCGCGGATTCGGAGATCCGCGTACCGGCGACAGCCCCTACAGGAGCTGGCCCGCATTCGACGTGGTCGCCCAAGCGATGGGCGGATTCCTAGGAGTCACCGGCACGCCCGACGGAACACCGATCAAGTCCGGCCCCGGCATCGGAGACCTGTTCCCGGCCACACTGCTGGCCGTGGGCATTCTGGCCGCACTGCATCACGCGCGCCGGACCGGCGAGGGACAGTTCATGGACGTCGCCATGTACGACGCTGTGCTATCGATGTGTGAACGCACCGTCTACCAGTACTCCTACACTGGTAACGTCCCTGCGCCACAAGGCAATACGCATCCGCTGCTGTGCCCGTTCGACATTCTGCCCACCGCCGACGGTTGGATCGCATTGGCCGCCAACGACAAACAATGGCCCATCATCTGCGAAGCTATGGGTCGCCCGGAAATGGCCGTCGACGCGCGGTACACGTCCAATTCAGCTCGGGTTCGCCACCGTATCGAGGTCAGGTCCGCCTTGGAAGAGTGGCTCGCCACTACGACGACGAAAGAGGTCGTCGACGCCCTCGGCGGGAAGGTGCCGATCGGTCCCGTGAATTCGATCGCCGACATCTACGCCGACCCGCACACCGCCGCGCGGGAAATGCTCGTACCGATCGAACAACCCGGCAGCGACACCCCGGTTACCGTCGCCGGTCAGCCCATCAAACTGACCCGCACACCCAGCCGGGTCTACGGGCGCGGCCCACTGCTCGGTGAGCACGATGTCGACGGCATCATCGCCGAGTGGAACCTCGCTTGACGCCATCCGCAAACCTCCTGTCCGACACAAGGATATCCACTGGGCGAGGCGATCTCGGCGCACAACCAACGGAGCAGACCGATGCCCGAGGGCCACGTGACTGGAGGCCGGAAAGTCACGACCCCGGGCCATCAGATCGGTCTGTTCGCCAGTGGCGCACAGGATTTCTGGTGATCACCGGCGGCGTGAGAACATCACGCCAGTACCCGTGTCCACCCTGACGTGTTTCCACCTGAAAGTGGCCATTGACAGGCGGGCGCCCGCCGTTTCTCGTTGCGGACCCGCGCGTCCAACTGCACCAGCGGCACGGCTAGGCCGGGCGGGAGAAGCCCTCGGGCGGTGCGCCCTCGGCGAACAGCATGGCCACCCGGGCCTTGTCCTTTCGTATCTCCCGGGCCCGCCGGTACTCGGCGGAGTCGTACCACTCCCGGATCCGGTCCATGTCGGGAAACTCGATGACCACGAACCCGGAGGAGTCCCAGGTGCCTTCGACGGGCTTGGGCGCGGGTCCCGCGACCAGGTAATGGCCGCCGTGGTTGAGGATGGACTGCTGGGCCACGGCCGCGTAGGCCAAGCCGGCCTGCTCGTCGAGCACATCGAAGTTGACGATGACGTAAGCGGGCGTGAATTTCCCCGTCCCGAACTGCGGGTAGAGCGCGCCGATGCCTCCGGACAGACCCGCGAGCACGGTCTTGCTCGTCTCGTCGGCGATGATCTCGAGGGTGCCGGCGGCGACACCGTCGAGGGCGATGCGCGCGATGTCGGCTGGGTCGGCCTTCGGCGCGTCGAGGCCGGCGGTCATGTCGGTGTCCATGTACCCGACGTGCAGCGCCGAGACCCGGGTGCCCTGCGGGGCGAGTTCCTGGCGCAGCCCGTTCGTCATCGACCAGGAGGCCGACTTGGCGGCGCAGTAGGCACCGAACTCGGGGTGGTTGATCCAGGAGGCGACCGACAGGATGTTCAGCACCGCGCTGCTCTCGTGAGAGCCGAGCTGGGGGGCGAATGCCCGGGTGACCGCCAAGGTGCCGAGGTAGTGGGTGTCGATCTCCAGGCGGATGTCCGTCAAGTCGCCCGTCAGCAGCGACGCGTAGGTGGCCGAACCGGCGTTGTTGACCAGGATCGACACGTCGCCGGCCGTCTCTGCCGCGGCGGCGATGGAGGCGGGGTCGGTCACGTCGAGGGCGATCGGCTTCACGCCGTCGAGGTCGACGGCTGCGGGATTGCGGGCTGCTGCGTAGACGGTCGCGCCCCGGTCGCGCAACTGCTTTGCCAGGTGACGTCCCAGGCCGCGGTTCGCCCCGGTGACCAGTGCGGTCTGTCCTTCGATCTGCATAAGAGCACTCCCTGCTGGATAGGATTTTCCAACTTAGACCCTCTGAGTTGGAATGGTCAACTCAGGGTAGGCTTGCGGCATGGGCAGGATTCCGAATGACAGTTGCGCTATCGCCCGCAGTCTGGAGGTGCTGGGCGAGCGCTGGACGTTTCTGATCCTGCGCGAGGCCGTGGCGGGGTCGAGCCGATTCTCGGAGTTCCGCAGCGGGCTCGGTGTGGCGCCGGACGTTCTCACCGCACGCCTGAACACGCTGGTCGCATACGGCGTGATGGAGAAGGTGCCCTACCGGGAACCGGGAGAGCGGGCTCGCTTCTCGTACGTGCTCACGGATGCCGGCCGGGAACTCCTCGTCGTCCTGCTGGCCCTGCAGCAATGGGGCGACAAGCACCTGCCGTGGCCGGACGGGCCGAGCATCCTGCGCCGGGTCGCGGGCACCGAACGACCGGTGCATGTCGGGTTCATCGACGATGACGGAAACGAAGTCGACGAAAGCTCCATGGCACTGATTCCGACGGCCGCCTCCCCCGGCCGGAAGTAGCGCAGCTTTCAGATCAGACGCGACCCTCCAGGCTCCATGACCGGACGCGAACGAACGAGGCAGGCCTTGCGGCCCGCTCCATGCAATTCGGAGCAGGCGGCCTTCGCCGGCGGCCGCCGCACCTGACGGCTGGCCGGCCGCTGGTCCCGCAGCGCCGTCTATGTCCGGCGTCCGCTGCGGATGTCCCCGGCTGCGCCTCCTTGACCGGTCTGGTTCGCCGGTCGTATGGCAGCCCGTCTCGTCGTCACATGCCCCGGCGTGCAATCAGCCCGGTCCGCGAGGGGACGCACGGTTGTTTCTGCTCACCTGCCGCGCCCCTTTGCCTGTGCGGGATCTCGCACGTGATGCACACCGTCATCCCGCGACAGAACCTGCCCGAGCCGCCTGCTCCCGCACGGCAGGCGTACGTGCCATCTGGCGGGTGGTAGTAAACTCAGCTAGACGGTCCAGGCCCCAGGGCGTCCGGAGAACGCGGATCGCGTGCGCAGCCTGTCCGAACGCGGCTTGCAGCAGCCTCAGGGAGTCGAACTCGATCTCGGCAAGCACGTCGCCGAGAATTTCTGAGCCTCTTGGGCGTTTGTGCCGTCACCCGGCAGCCATTGTTCCCCGTTCTCGGCCTCCAGTCGACGATTGCGTTCGGTGGCAGCCTCCAGACGTTGCAGCAGCGAGGTGTCGGACGCCCGTTGCCGATCTGGGATCGTCCGGGTCGCAGACGCGGGACGGCGACCGACTCGAAGCCGCTCGATCTCAGCTTTCAGGTCGGGCTGGTTATAGAGCGAAGACCTGGAGACGCCCGCTTCACGGGCGAGGGTCCCGAAGGTGATCGGGCTGCTGGCGGCGTCCATCCGCCGCAGAGCGGCGGTCGCGTGTCGGCGGGTTGCCGCAGCTCGTCCACGGGCTGAGGCAACGATCAGGTGAGAGTTGTCAGCCGGCATCCGCGGCCCCCTCGATCTGGTCCCGGCCGTCTCCCAGCTCCCCGATCATACGGTCGAGGTTCTCGGCGAGCTGCTGGTTCATTTCGGCGATGCGTGCGTGACCGTAGCTCTTCGCGTTGTCGATCAAACGACGCCATCCGCAAACCTCCTGTCCGACACAAGAATTCATCCACTGGGCCCGGCGATCTCGGCGCATATCCAACGGAGTAGTAGACCGATGCCCGACGACTACGTGACCGAAGGCCGGAAAGTCACGACGCCGGGCCAACAGATCGGTCCGGTCGCGACGGGGTATACCGGCATGTTGGGCGACGGATTCGATTCGCTCATTGCGCTCGGATACCTCGAGCTCGGCCCCAACAGTTCCGAGTTCGGGCACCACACCGCGACCGGGGTTGCAGCGGGATTCCCCCAGCCTGACATTGACTCGCGACAATTACACGCTGGTTCCTGGGGTGAGGATCGCGGCCAACTCCTCGAATGATCAGGACGGTCGTGGAATCCGTCGCTCGGTGCCCTCTGCGATCCAGGCTGCGATCTGGGTGCGGGAGGTGAATCCGAGTTTGGTCAGGATGTGTTCCACATGGCCCTGCGCGGTGCGTTGCGAGATTACCAGTTTGGCGGCGATCTGCTTGTTGGTGAGCCCTTCGGCGATGAGATCTGCGACCTGCCGCTCGCGCCGGGTCAGAGGTACCCACGGACCCGACGTATGCGACGTGTCGATGAACTGCTCACCGAGGGCATAAGACACGGCTTCGTCCATGCCCATCGCTTGGCCGCGCCGAATGGCCGAATCGTATCCACGTGACCCGAGGGCGGAGCGCGCTAGTCGCACACATTCGTCGTGATACTGCGGCATCGGGACAATGCTCGCAGGGTTCCCCACGGACCGCCACAGTTCCTGCACAGCCCCGAGCAGCACTGCCGCACGCTCAGTGTCACCGCTGTCGACAGCTATCCAGGCCAGCGGGTCGAGACTCAACGCCGCATTGACGGGGCTGCCCATCCGGCGGTTGATTCGCAAGGAATTTTCGACCAGCTCGATCGCCCTGGACCAGTCACCTTCCAGCCAGGCGGCAATACCTATGTCGCGTAGCGCGGAGGCCCGGAACAGCGATTCGCCGCACGCCTCGGTAATCGAGAGCACTTGCCGGTGATACTCCACCGACCGTTTTGCGTCGCCGGCCATTTCATGAACCCAACCGAGCCCGGTCAGAACAGCAACGTAGAGGTATCCACTCCGATCGGAGCGGAAGATCTCGGCGGCTCGTTCGAACGAGGTGGAAGCCGCGGCAAGCTCACCGCGATAGAACTCCAGGACGCCGGCGCCATAGGTGATCAGCGCCTGGGTCATCGGGGTTGGAGCCTGTTCGGCGAGCACCCGCCCCTGCTCGAGCAAGGTGGCGCCCGCCTCCAAGTCGCCGTGCATCGCAGCCAGGGCACAGCCGACGTACAGCGCTTTGACACGGTCGGGTATGGACTGTCGGGCGGGATGGGTGAGCACCCGCTCGATCCAGGATCGAGCCTCGCCGTATTTGCCGCGGAAACTCCAGAACATAAAGAGCGCGCTGGTGATCCGCAACCCGGCTTCGGCCGCCTGCTCACTGTCCTCGGCCAGGCAGTATTCGAGCGATTCGCGCAGATTCGGTTGCTCACGCTCGAGCCTGGCCAGCCAGTAGGGCTGCCGGTCACTGATCCAGCCCGACTCCGCGTCCAGCGCCAACCGTTGGTACCAGTCACGATGCCGACCACACATATCAGCGTATTCGCCGACCTCCTGCAGCTTCTGCCGACCATAGTCCCGCAACGTCTCCAGCATCCGAAACCGCACCACCCCCTTGTCCTCGACCCGGATCAGGATCGACTTGTCCACCAGCGAGGACAACACATCCAGGGGACTGTCCGCCGCCAGATCGGCACCACAGACATCTTCGGCGGCGTCGAGTTCGAAACCGCCGGCGAACACCGACAACCGAGACCACAGCCGCTGCTCGGACGGGGTGCACAAGGCATAGCTCCAGTCCACACACCAGCGCAGGGTCTGCTGCCGCGTCGGCGCGGTACGGCTGGCGCGGGTGAGCAGCGTGTACCGGTCGTCGAGGCGCTGCAGGATCTGCTCGGGCGACATCGTGCGCACCCGGGCCGCCGCGAGCTCGATCGCCAACGGCAGACCGTCCAGCCGGGCGCAAATCCGAGCCACGGTGGCCTTGTTGTCCTCCGTGAGCTCGAACCCCGGCACCACCGCGGTCGCGCGGTCGGAGAACAGAGTCACCGCTTCATAGCGGGCAACTCCCCGCCCCGACACCTCCCCATCCGGGTCCGGCACCGGTAGCGGCGACACCCGCAACACCACCTCCCCGGCAATGTCCAGCGGTTCGCGGCTCGTTGCCAGAATCTGCAAATTCGGACAGGACCGTAGCCACGTCTCGACCAGCTCGGCCACCGCCGCCGCCACTTGCTCGCAATTGTCCAGCACCAGCAGCGACTCCCGGCCGGACAAAAACTCGACCACCACCTCCCGCAGCGGCCGCGCCGACTCATCGCGCAAACCCAAGGCACCTGCCACCACCACGACCAGCAGCGCAGGGTCGGACACGTCGGCCAACCCGACCAGCCACACCCCGTCGGCGAACTCCCGGCGCACCGTAGAAGCCGCCCGCAGCGCCAGCCGTGTCTTGCCGACCCCGCCGATCCCGGTCAACGTCACCAGCCGCAACGAGGCCAGTAAATTCTTCACCTCCGCCACCTCGGTGCGGCGGTCGACGAAACTGGTCAACTCGAGCGGCAAAATACCAGCGCCGCGGTGATCCAACGGCGGTACCGCAGGCGGGCACCATCCCTGCGGCGGCGACTTCCGACCTCGATGCTGCAGGCTCGGTTCGGCCTGCAGCGCCATCTCCTCGACCGCGAAGCCGTGGCGGCGCTGTGCCTGCCGGATGGCCTCCCCGAGCGCCGCCACCGACGGCCTTTGCTTCGGATCCCGGCTCATCGCCGTCGCCACCACCGCGGACACGTCCTCGGCAATGCCGCTCTCACGCAGGTCCGGCACCGGCTGCGTGGAGACCCGCAGGAACTGGGTCACCACGTTCTCCCCGCTGCGCCGCTCGAAGGCCGCATGGCCGGTCAATGCGCAAAACATGGTGGCGCCCAACCCATAGACATCCGTGGCGGAAGTGGGAGCCTCGCCCTCGAGCACCTCGGGGGCGGTGAATGCCGGCGACCCGGTCAAGATCCCCGATTCTGTCTGAAACCCCCCGGAGATCCGCGCGATACCGAAATCGGTCAACGCCGGCTCGCCATAGTCGGTCAGCAGAACATTTCCCGGCTTCACATCGCGATGCACAATGCCCAACCGATGCGCGCTCTCGAGCGCCCCGGCGATCTTCACCCCGATCCACAACACGGCCTCGAGCCACAACGGACCGTGCTCTCGGATTTGCGTATCCAGAGAACCCAACGGGTGGTATGGCATAACCAGAAACGGGCGCCCCTGCTCGGTGGTACCCGCGTGCAGCATGGTGACGATATTCGGATGCCCGGTCAGCCGGCCCATCGCTTGCTGCTCCCGGAAAAACCGCGCCCGATTCTGGGTATCCAGCTCGGCGGTCAGGATCTTCACCGCCACCGTTCGGTCCAGCTCCGCCTGCGTGCACCGAAATACCACACCGAAACCACCCCGCCCGATCTCCTCTGCGTCGGCGAACCCGGCCGCGCTCAACTCCTCCGTGACCAGCTCGAAGCCGTCACGGACTGTCCGAAAAGGATCATCCTCGGCCATCGGCTGTGTACCATCCGCCGGCACGTCCCTTGCACTGGGCAACGCGCGTTAACTCTTCGTTAATAGCGTATCCCTGCAGCATCGGCGGTAGGGCCGAGGCGTGACTATCGCTGCCAGTAATCGGATCTGCTGGCGGCCAATCAGCTATCGCCGATGTACGCACGTCCTATTTCTGCAATGGATGAGGGAGGCATTTCTCTGGCGGCCGGCATGATCGCGAGGACCCGTATGGTAACGATAGCTTCGACGTAATCCCTTATGCGAGTAGCGATTTGAGTAGAAGTACCGTAAAGGAATAGTTCGTCTATGAGCTCGTCGGGTATTGCGGCCCGCGCGATCACCGGCCCGCCATGCCCGCCACATCGGCTCCAATTGTTCGCCCCGGCCCAGCTAGCGGTGAAATCCGCGTATACCGGCACGTTCAGGTAAGCCGCGATGTCCCGCCGGGCGGTTGCGCGCACCGCGTTCAGATCTCTACCGGGAATGACGAATAGCCGCGCCACGATGTCGGCCACGTAGGTGCCGGGGACCTCGACACACATCACTGGCCCCGGATCGGTGGTGTCGAAGGCGAAGGTGAAGAATGAACAGCAGCCCGTTTCCCGGACGGCCAGATCACCACCGGCCGGTTCGGCGTCGACGGCCACCAGCAGATCCAGCCGCGTCCGGTCCGGCCGGCGGCTCACCGACTCGGCGAAGAACCTGTCGAACTCCGCGACCCGGATCGGTTGCTCAGCGGTGGGCAGCGTGCACGCATCCGGTACCCCAACACACTCGTACAGAACGCGATTCGGACATTCAAGATGCGGCCCGAAGGAGCGATAGGCGATCAGAACGACGAGCGGGAACAGAATGGAGTCGAGACTCCGTACCATACTCGACACGCCCCGCCAGAAACACGAGCCTGCGACAACCGGACCAGAACCGTCACGCCCCCGCTATTTGCCGATGACTAGCAGTTTTCGGTGTTGCAGGAGGTTGGCGTACTGGTCGATACCCTCTCCGGACACAGACAGTACGCCAACACCTGGCCGTGGGTTCGTCTCGGCCGTAACCGCGTGGTCGTAGTGGTTGTAGGTGAGTTTCAGCCCTAGTTCGCGGTATACCTCCAGCTTGTCGCCGGGGTCGGCAGCCCGCAGGATCGCCAGGATTCCACCGAGTGCATCGACCAGTTGACGGATTTCGTCGCGGCTCATTCGTTGAGCGGGGACGGCGTGATTCGTCGCGGCGGTAAGTTGAGCGGCCAGGACGGTCCGTTCGCGGTGTATGTCGCTGCTCCACTCGGCGACCATCGTGGGGTCCGCACCGGCCTCTAGAGCGGCGCGATGTCTGGCGAGTTTGCGCCGCCCTCCCGCGCACGACCAACTGCCGTCCCGGACGGAGCCGGGCGCCCGTAACCACATCGCCGCACAGTGCCGCCATATCCCCGGCCAAGCGGTGACCATCGGTCCCGGACCACACCAGCACCCTGACCGGCCGTTCCGGGTTCTCCCCCTACGGCCACCTCAGTCGATATCTCGATCGCCGTTGCCGTCGGCGTATCGCCCGCGCTCGGAGTCGATGGGTCGCGCGACCACCCTGCCGCCAGCTCGACGGCGATCCACCGAAGCGACGGTGTCGCCGCGTCCTGCGGTGATTTGCGCGACGTTGGCCAGCGCATCGGTGGGCAGCCCGGTCGCCGGATCGCGGTGCAGATAGCCCTGATGCGTGGCCTCGACGCCGGCGAAGTTCGGCGAGTCGGGGAACTCGGCGGGAATACGTTTGCCGCCGAATGCCTCAGTGGCGGGGTCGATGCCGAGGCCGAGCCACGGGTTGAGGCGGCTCCACGCGCCGGGCTCGTCCGCTCCGAACATGGTCACCAGATCGCGCCACGATGCGGCGACATAGACATTGTCGGCGCCGATGCCCAGCTCTGCGGCATGGCGAACCGAGGCCGCTCCTGGCGAGCCCGCGGCGATTGCCGAGCGGACCAAGCCGGCGAACCTGCCGTACCTGCCCGCATAGAACATCGTGACCGAACCGTAGCTGTGCCCGTACAGCCGGATGGCAAGCCGATCAGCAGCGGCGGTCCCGGCCAGAGTTCTGGTGGCATGGAATGCCGCGATGTCACACAGCAACCGGTCCCCGCCCACGCGTGCGCGGCGCCGGAAGGCGGCCTTCGCATAACCGGTCTTCACCGGCCCGGCCGGCGCGTCGTATCCGATCCAGATGATCGACGCCAGCTCGAGCGACGGATCTACCCGCAGCGTTTCCTCATACAGGTTACGCAGCGGCTTGAACTGGTAGGCCAACGAGGAAGACGTCGTATTCGTCCCGGGCACATGCCAGTTCACCGTGTGCGCGGTGTCCACATTGCCGAGCGCGACAACGGCCTTCCCTTTGCCGTGGAAGGCGGTCGAGTCGTAGGACAGGACATGCACCGGCGGACTGCCCGGTACCTTCGTGGCCTGTCGGTCCAACTCTCGCAAGTGATTTCGGGTACGGACCAGGTTGCCGAGCTGCTTCCTCTCAGGGTCGGTGAGGCCGGTCCGCGTCCAGTTGAGCAGCCTCTGGTCCGCTGGCTTGCGGGCTAGGAACTCGCCGAGATCGCGGCTGATCGACAGCCGGTTGGCGTGGTCGCGGATCGTGGCGGGAAGGCCGTCGGCGTTGCCGATCGGGTGTGGGTAGACCTGGATGAGTGCCTGTTGCGCAGCGCTCAACGCACCTGGTTCGGCGGGGTCGCCCAGCGAGTTCCACCACTCGCCGTTCTCGGTCGCGCGGCGTCGTGCGGACCACGCTGGCAGGCGATACCCCCAACGCAGCAACCTATCCGCGTTGTCGAAGCCGCCGGCACGTAGCGCCTCGTCGGCCAGCTGCCGCTGTTCGTCCTCGAAACCGTGATCCGCAGGCAACGAGCGCCAGTAGCCGCTCGCATCGTCGGGCACGGAGTCCTCCGGATGCCCTGGTTCCTCGGACGAGGCGGTCGCTGGATGGGTGCCGCCGGGGACGATGGGGCCGCCTACACCTGGCTCGTCAGCAGACAGCCCGTCCTGGTGCAATCGGCCGTCGGATCGATCCGCAGTCGCCGACGAGGAACCTCGACGGACCCGCCTGGACCGTTTGCCCGACTCCGGTGGGTCCTGCCGGTCCATCCAATTCAAGACCGCGTCCAGACATTCGTCCGCCGTGTACGTTTCGTATTCCGCGAGATGGGGTCCGCGCTGGAATCCGCTCTCGTCGATACCGTTTTCGTCTACGGCCGGAGTTCCCGCACGGGTCGCGATCCACCCCGCGACGTGCCGGACGATGTCGACCGCACGCAAGGCGCGCACGGAACCGTCGGGTTCGAAGGTGGCAGGCGACGTCGTCGGTGCGAACCGGTTGACCAGGAGTTGGCGTTCGGCGGCGGTGAGTTGGTCGAGCGCTGTGTGCAAGTCAGCGGGACTGGCCTCGGCCAGCGCTGTGGCCCACAGCGCCATGGACCGGTGGTGTGCGGCCGCCACGGTGCTCACCCATCGCTGAGCCGCGATGAGCGCCATACTGCGGATCATTGGTGTACCCGCTCCCACTCGCAGCTGGTGTAGCGCCCCTCGATGAGTCGAACTGAGCCCTTGGACAGCGGATTCCATCTGCTCTGGGCTTGCCTCGGCCAGCAGTTGTCGCGGATCCGGCTGGTCGGCACTCATCAAGGCGGCGTACATGGCCGCTCGGAAACGGTCGAACTCCGATGTCGTGGACGGCAGGTCGCCAAGTTGGCGTGCCGCAACCTGCCGTGCCTGCTCATTTCTGATCTTGCGGCGGAGACTGGCCAGGTTCGCCTGCACATCGAGCACGGAAATATCCAGTGCCGCCGCTACCTCCTCGTGTCTCATACCCTGTTGCACCCGAGCGAGAACGTTGGTCTCGCGCAGGGTGAGCTGGAACGTGCTCGGCGGATTGTCGGCGGGCCGCTCGGGGATGGGCGACGGATATGCGCGGTGTTGGTGGGCTGGGTGTGGTTCGTCGATTCCCTTCCGCGACCAGGGCGTCGTCCGTCCAGGTGTGGGTTGCCGTGGGGTCTCGTCGTGTTCGTGTGGCCTGCTGCCGATCAGTCCACTCGAACCATCCGGATCCGGCTCTACAGGTGCGGGCAGATCGACCTCGAGATCCGGCGTGACCCGCGGCGGACGCCCCGTGGTCACGTACTCGTGGATCGCCCACTGCGGCGACCCGACCGCCGCGCCATGAATGTCCGCCTCCGCGAACCCGACAGCGAGCGCTTCCAGGTCGTTGAATACGGTCTTGGCTTCGTTACCGAAGGCGTACTCCGGCAGTCGAGCGAACCAGGTCCACCAGTGCTCGTCGATCAGGCCGAGACTCGACAGCTGTGAATGGGTCTGCGAGAGCACTTGTTGCAGATTTTTCGACAGCCCCTCCATGGCGTCGATCGCGTGCACGAACTCGTGCACGGCGTCGTGATGAAATGGCCTGTCGCCGACCGGATTCAAGCCGAACTCGAGCAACCGGATCCCGCGTTCGACAGCCTCTGTCGGCCTGGCCGCATCGCGCAGGCTGAACTGCATGCTCCGACCCGCCGTCGCGGGGTCCGCATCGTAGGACGTTCTGGCGCTGGTGCCCTCGGAGTCGGTGTAGTCGATGCGCAGTTCGCGAATGTTGGTTCGGCCCGGGAACCTGGTGAGCATCTCATCCAACCCACCGAGAATCTCCTCGACAACATGAGCGGGCACATCCGGATGATCGAATCCGGCCATAGCCACATGCGGATACATGAGGGTGAATGCCTCGACCAACCGCGCCTTGGCCCGCGCCGCTTTATCGAGCCCCGCGCGATGCGTTATCTCGCCCCAGGTAAGCCCGGCATGTCGCTCAACCTGCGCCAACGCCGCCATATACCTACCATGGATATCGAATAGCACCTCTCGATGTTGCTTGGGCATCGGAAAATTCGAGATCCACTCTTCGAGGTAGGACACCGCCTCTCGAATGGCCGCGACATCCCACGTCGGCATAGCGTGGTCCAGCCACACCTCACGGCCGTCGACCCGCCGCACGAACGATGACGCGAACACACCGGCGGGCGTCGCGTCGACGTCGGATCGGGCACGTCCGCCCATCACCTGGTTGTCGGCCACACTCCACTCGCGCGCCGTGCGGTGAGTCCTGGTCACCGCATCGAATAGGCCGAGCATTGTGGCCGAGGACGAGCCGAGAACCTCCGGGTCCACACCCTCGACACTGTCCCCCGGCCGCCCCGGGGTGAGCTCCCGATAAATGCGGTCATCTTCCAGGTTCAGCATCGCGTGGGCGACCGGAGCACCCATGATGGCGGCGACCTCGGTCTGCAACACCTGCACAAGAGCGTCTATCGGATCGGCATAGGTTTCCATGAACACCCGCAGGCCATTGTCGAACATCACCTCCTCGACCCGAATCCCTGGCGCCCCCGCTACCACAAAGCGTTCGGCCATACCGGAATTCAGTCCGGCCAGCACCAACTCCTCGAAACCGGGACCAGCGAACGCGCGCTCCCCAGGCGAATCCTCGAACGGCCTGCTACCGATCAGCCCGCGCGGACCGCCCTCGTCCGCCGCCGGTCGGTTGCCGACGCGGCCGCCCGGTTTCGGGCTGCCTTCGCCCGGCTCCGTATCGCCGCTTCGCGCGGGTGGTTGATCCGGCTCAGCTCGCGTGGTCCATGGTGTCCGCGGTGCCGGGCTCTGTTCGCTCGCCATCGCATGCGCGGATCCACGCTCGAGGTCCGGCCGCGAATCGTCCTCATGTGGCCTGCTGCCGATCAGACCACGCGCACGGTCCGAGACCGGACGATCGACATACGGTGGAAGATCGACCTCGAGGTCCGGCGTGACCTGCGGCGGACGCCCGGTGGTCACGTACTCGTGAATCGCCCACTGCGGTGAACCGACCGGCACACCATGAATGTCGGCCTCAGCGAACCCGACAGCAAGCGCCTCGCCGTCGTCGAATACGGTCTTGGCTTCGTTACCGAAAGCGTACCGCGGTAGCCGAGCGAACCAGGTCCACCAGTGCTCGTCGACCAAGCCGAGCCTCGACAACTGTGAATAGGTCCGCCCCAGCACCTGTCTAAGGTTCTCCGAGAGCCCCTCCTTGGCATCGATCGCATGGATGAATTCGTGGACGGCATCGTGGTGGAATGGTCTATCGCCGATCGGATTGATCCCGTCCTCACGCGATCGGATGCCCAATTCCACAAACGGCTCCGGCCTGGCCGCATGGTGCAGGCTGAAATGAATCCGCTGGGTTCGACCCGCCGCCACTACGCGATCTACATGCCAAGACGTTCTGGCACTGGCTTTCGGATCGCCGAGGTAATCGATCCGCAATTCCCGGATATTGGTCCGGCCAGGGAACCTGGTGAACATCTCGTCCAGCCCACCGAGGATCTCCTCGACGACATGGGCGCGCACATGCGGATGGTCGAACCCCACCATCGTGAGATACGGATACTTCAGGTTGAACACCTCGACCAACCGCGCCTTGGCCTCCGCATCGTCATCGCCCCATTCGTCGTTGAGCCCCGCACGATGCAACATGTCCCACGGGGTGGGCACGGCGTGCCGTTCGATCTGTGCCAGCGCCGCCAAGTACCCGCGGTGGATGTCGAGCAGCACATCTCGGTGTTTCTCGGAAGCCGGATAGCTTTCGATCCACGATTCGAGGTAGGTCACCCGCTCGCGAATGTCCTCGACCGCCCAGCTCGGCAGGGCGTTGTCCAACCACACGTCACGGCCATCGATCCGTTTTACGAATTTCGCCGCGAACACACCGGTCGGCGTAGCGTCGACGTCGGATCGGGCGCGCCCGCCCATCACATCGTCGTCCGGACCCATACTCCACTCTTGCCCGGTCCGATTCGTCCTGGTCACTGCATCGAACAGGCCGAGTAGCACGGCCGAGGACGAGTCCAGAATCTCCGGGGGCAGGACATCGAAGCTGTGCCCGGGGCGCCCGTGGGGCGTGAGTTCCCGATAAACGCGGTCGTCGTCCAGGTTCAGCATCGCGTGGGCGACCGGAGCACCCATGACTGCGGCGACCTTGGCCTGCAACACCTGGATATCCGCTTTTATCGGATCGGGATACCTCTCCGCGAACACCCGCAAGCCGTTGCGGAACGTTACCTCCTCGACCTTCAGCCCCGGCGCATCCTCCACCACGAACCGTTCCGCGATACCGGAATCCAGGCCCGCCAGCACCAACTCCTCGAAGCCGGGACCAGCGAACGCACGCTCACCAGGCGAATCCTCGAACGGCCTGCTGCCGACGAAACCGCGCTCACCCCCCACCGGTCGGTTGCCGCTGAGGCCACCCGGGGTCGGCCCGCCCTCGCCCGGCCCGGGATCAGTGCTCCGTACCGGCAGCTGATCCTGCGCCGCCACCACCTCGCCCGTCGGAGTGAGCGTGGCCGGATCCCGCTCGAGCCGCAACGCCTTGATCCGCGCAGCATCCGAGTGCGAATCGTCCTCATATGGCCTGCTACCGATCAGATCACTCGGACCTCCACCTTCACCCCCGATCCGTCGGCTGTCGGTGCCATCCGGTTCGGCATCGCTGCCGCGTATTGTCGGCTGATCCGGCTCAGCCTTCATCTGGTCCCCCGGTATCGGATCCTGTTCGCTCGCGGTCACCTCGGCGGAACCGTGCGGATCGAACACAGAACGTAGCCGCGCGACACACTCGGCGAGAACCTCACCCGCCGACGCGACCGTCAACCCCAACCGCGCGGCCACGTCGGCCAACGGCTCACCCTCCACCAGATGCAGCATCACCAACCGCTCAGCGGTATCAGGTTCAGCCAAATCCGCCAGCGCAGCGCGAACTGTCGTCACGAAATCGGTATCGGAAAACCCTGTAGTAGCAGCCGGATCGGCTACGTCTCGACTCAGCTGTCCGTCTTTGCCCTGGACCGGCGCATTCAATTGCGCGGCGGGCCGAGCCAGAATCTCCCGCGCCAATACGACATCGGCCACCGGGTAACTCACCGCGCGCGCAATCGCCGCATCGTCGTGTACCTCGCCCGCGGCAACCATCCGGTCGATCTGCGCTCTTACTGTGCTGACTTTCTTCAGGGTGGGATTGTCGAGATCCGGGAACGCGCGCGCGAGATGGTATCGGAGAATTGCTCTCCTACCGCCGCCCCAGGCATGGGCGGTGAACGACGCCGAGGGGACGTGGCTGTCGATCGCGCTCAGAATTCCCATCCACGCGGCCTGCACCGCCTCATCGCGGATATCTGGAGATTCACGCCGCGCCAACGCATCCGGAACCCACGCAACCGTGGCGCAAATCTCGTCCCGGATCGTCTTCTCCTCAGATGAACCCACCCGGCTGACCACATATCGATGGAAAAGAGCTACTTCCTCCCGGTCACCGGAACGCTCATAGCGACCCGCATAGAATTGCTCGACCGCCTCCAGCAACACATCACCACCCACACCCAACGCCCCACAGAGCTGCCGCAATCTCCGCACCGGCGGAAAACGCGTTCCGAGTTCGACGGCGGAAATGTAGGGCTGGGACATCCGCGCCCGACGCGCAAGCTCTTTCTGCGTCATCCCGCGCTCGAGTCGCAGCTCCTTGATCCAACCACCCAGCAATGTATGCGGAGGGGGATTGATATCGAGGTCTGGATAGAAGTAGCGGGTGGCGGCCCGTAGGAGTTCGTCACCGACCCCCAGGACGTCGCAGATCCGCCGGAACAGCGCGAATTCCGGCCTGTTCCTTCCGGATTCGATATGAGACAGATCCGAGCTGGACCCGATCGCCTTCGCAACCTCGCTTCCGGACATGCCCTGATCGTGTCGCAGCGCCATGAACCAGCTACCGGGTAACGCGGGATCGTGCGCGGCAGGATCGATATCGGGATTGACACCTCGATAGAAATGGCGAAAGGCGGCGGCGAGTACTTCCGGCGCAACTTCCAGCGCCCGGCAGATCTGACGGAAGACCATGAGTTTCGGAGTGTGCCCGCGCTCGATTCGACCGACAGATTGTTCCGGTATGCCCGCGGTGCGGGCCAGCTCGGCCTGAGACATGTCCCGGTCATAGCGCAACGCCGCAATCCAACTTCCGGGCAACCGCGGGTTGTGCGCGGCGGGATCGAGACCGAACTCGATATCCCGATAGAACTCGCGAGCCGCCTCCGCCAGCGCTTGCTGCCCTACCTCCAGAACGCGCGCAATCCGCAAGAACAGACCAGGCAGCGGGTACACGCCATTCTCTATTTCCGTGATGCTCGTCGGCGCTATATCGACTGCGCGTGCGAGATCCGCCCTGGTCATGCCCTTGCTGTTACGAAGAGCCGCCACCCAGCTACCCAGCGAATCATGGGCGGCCACAGCGGTTCCCACCTCGACGCCCCGATAGAATCTCCGGATAGCGTCGGTCACAGCCTCGCCATCGAGCCCGAGTGCCCGGCAGATCCGCTGAAAGTTGCCGAGCCGTGGCTTCGATTTCCCGCTCTCGATAGTGGACAGCGCGCTATTCGTCAGGCCCACGGCTTGCGCGAGCTGTTTCTGCGTCATCCCCCGCTCGAGTCGCAACGCCTTGATCCACGCACCCCGCGCGGCATCCGAGTGCGAATCGTCCGCATATGGCCTGCTGCCGATCAGCCCACTCGGGCCGCCCGAATCCGGATGATCCTCATGCGGCAGGAGATCGACCTCGAGATCCGGCGTGACCCGCGGCAGCCGACCGGTGGTCACGTACTCATGAATCGCCCATTGCGGCGAACCGACCGCCACGCTGTGAATGTCCGCCTCGGCGAACCCGACAGCGAGCGCCTCCGCATCGTTGAGTAGCGTCTTGGCTTCGTTGACGAAGGCGTACCTCGGCAGTCGCGTGAGCCAGGTCCACCAGGACTCCTCGATCAGGCCATGATTCGACAACTGTCCCCAGATCTGGGACAGCATCCGTTGCAGGTTCTTCGACAGCCCCTCCACGGCATCGATCGCATGAACGAACTCGTGCACGGCGTTGTGATGAAACGGCCTGTCGCCGACCGGATTCAAGCCGAACTCGAGAAACCGGATTCCACGTTTGACAGTCTGTGCCGGGTTGGCCGCATCGCGCAGGCTGAACCGCATACTGAGTGTCCGGCCCGCCGCCGTGGGGTCCGCATAGTTGTGCGTTCTGGGGCTGGTGGCCTCCCAGTCGGTGTAATCAATCCGCAGTTCGCGGATATTGGTCCGGTCCGGGAACCTGGTGAACATCTCATCCAGCCCACCCAGGATCTCCTCGACGACATCGGCGGACACGTCCGGATGATCGAACCCCACCACCGTGACGTGCGGATAGTTCAGCGTGAACACCTCGACCAACCGCGCCTTGGCCTGCGCTTGCGCATCGAGCCCAGCGCGATGCACTCGCTCGCCGAAGGTAGCCACGGCGTGCCGCTCGACCTGCGCCAGCGCTGCCACATACCCAGCGTGGAGATCGAGCAGCGCCGCTCGGTGTTCCTCGGGCATCGGAAAATTCGAGATCCACGTATCGAGGTGCGACACCTGCTCCCGAATGGCCGCGACCTCCCACGTCGGCATGGCGTGGTCCAACCACACCGGACGACCGTCGATACGCCGCACGAACAACGACGCGAACACACTGGTCTGCGTGGCGTCGACGTCGGATCCGGAACGTCCGCCCATCACCTCGTTGTCGGCCACACTCCACTCCCGCGCCGTCCGGTGCGTCCCGGTCACCGCATCGAACAAGCCCAGCCGCTGGGCCGAGTCCGAGCCCAGAACCTCCGGGTCCACAACCTCGACGCTGTCCCCAGGTCGCCCCGGGGTGATTTCCCGATAAACGCGGTCGTCTTCCAGGTTCAGCATCGCATGGGCAACCGGAGCACCCATCATGATGGCGAGCTTGGTCTGCAATGCCTGCACCAGCGCATCCATCGGTTCGGCATACGTCTCCTTGAACACCCGCACGCCGTTGTCGAACGTCAATTCCTCGACCCGCACCCCCCGCGCATCCTCGACCAGGAACCGTTCCGCAATACCGGATTCAAGCCCCGCCAGCACCAACTCCTCGAACTCCGGACCAGCGAACGCACGCTCACCAGGCGAATCCTCGAACGGCCTGCTGCCGATCAGCCCACCAGGAGCGCCGTCACCAGCCTCGGGATCACTGGTCCCTACCGGCAGTTGATCCTGCTGCGCCACCTCGGCACCTGCAGTGAACGCACCCGGACCCCGCTCACTCGCGGTCGCCTCGCCCGTTCTCCCCGAGTCGAACGCATCGCGCAGCCGCGCAACAGCATCGGCGAACACCTCACCTGCGGTCGCGACCGGTAACGCCACTCGTTGAGCAACCTCGGCCAAGGGGACGCCCTCCACCAGATGCAGCATCACCAACCGCTCCGTGGCATCAGGATCCGCCATATCAGCTAGCGCGGCGCGAATCATCATCGCGAAATCGGTATCGGAAGCCCCTGCGGAGGCAGCACGATCGACCATTTCCTGATGCAATCCGTCCGTCCCCCCGATCGGAGCATCCAGTTGTACGGTGGTCCGCGTCAAAATCTCCCGCGCCAGCATGACATCGGCCATTTTCAATCGTGTCGCGCGGGCAATTTCCGTGTTGTCGAGAGTTTCACCAGCAGCAACCATTCTCGCCATTTGTGCTCTCACCGCGTTGACTTTCCGCACGGTGCGATTGTTCAGATCTGGGAACTGATGGTTGGAGCGGTATCGCAAAATTGCTCTGCTACCGCTGGCCCAGGCATGATGGGCGAACGACGCGGAGGGGAAGTGGTTGTCGATCGCGCTCAGAATCCCCAGCCACGCGGCATGCCCCGCCTCGTCTCGGGTATCCGGAGACTCACGAAGCGCCAACGCATTCCGAACCCACGCGAACCTCTTGCAGATCTCGTCCCGGACTTCCCTCTCCTCCGGCGAACCCACCCTGCTCACGACATATCGATTGAACAGGTCTACTTCATATCGATCAGCGGACGGCCCGAAACGACCCCGATCGTAGAATCGCTCGACAGCCTCCAGCAACACATCACCACCGACCCCCAACGCCGCACAGAGCTGCCGAAACTTCCTCAACCGCGGACGAAAACGTTGGTTTTCGATCTGGGAAATGGAGTCCCGAGGCATCCGCGCTCGGCGCGCAAGCTCGCCGCCCGACATACCTGCGTCATTACGCAGCGCCGCAATCCAGCTTCCGGGCAACCCAGGGCTATGCGCAGCAGGTTCGATATCGAGATTGATATCCGAATAGAAGTGACGCATGGCGGCCCGCAGCAGTTCGTCACCGACCCCCAGCACATCACAGATTCGCCGGAATACCGCGAACCTCGGCCTGCTCCTTCCGGATTCGATCCGGTAGAGATGGCCCGCACCGGAACCGATCGCCTTCGCGACCTCGCTCTGGGACATGTCCCGGTCATGCCGCAGCGCCACGAACCAACTACCGGGCGACGCCGGATCGTGCGCGGCCGGGTCGGTATCGAAATTGAGATTCCGATAGAAATGGCGCGCGGCGGCAGCGAGTACTTCCGGCGCAACTCCCAGTGCCCGGCAGATCCGCCAGAAGACGAACGAATTCGGAGAGTGTCCGCCCTCGATTCGGCTGGCAGATGTTTCCGATATGCCCGCGATCCGTGCCAACTCGGCGCTGGACATGTCCTGGTCATAGCGCAGCGCCGCAATCCAACTTCCGGGCAACCGTGGGTTGTGCGCGGCGGGGTCGAGACCGAACTCGATATCCCGATAGAACTCGCGAGCCGCCTCCGCCAGCGCTTGCTGCTCTACCCCCAGCACTCGCGCAATCCGCAAGAAGAGGCCAGGGCGCGGACGCTCCCGGTTGTTCTCGTAGACCCCGATGCGCACAGGGTCCACACCGACCGCGTGTGCAAGGACCGACTGGGTCATACCTTTGCTGATACGGACAGCGCGCACCCAGTCACCAGGCGACTGATGGGCAGCTACACCGGTATCCAGCGGGACATCCGAATAGAACTGTCGGACAGCGGCGTTCAACGCGTCGTCGTCGAGCCCGAGTGCTCGGCAGATCCGTTGAAAGGAGCCGATCCGCGGCTTCCGCTGCCCGCTCTCGATTGCGGGCAGTGCGCTGTTCGCCAGGCCCGCCGCTTGCGTGAGCTGTTTCCGCGTCAAACCCCGCTCGAGCCGCAACGCCTTGATCCACTCACCCCGCGCAACATCCAACTGAGGACCAGGCTCCGCACCTGGCCTGCTACCGATCAGCCCACCCGAATCCGGACGATCCACATGCGGCGGAAGATCTACCTCGAGATCCGGTGTGATCCGCGGCGGACGCCCACCGCTGACGTACTCATGGATCGCCCACTGCGGCGTGCCGACCGAAACGCCGTGGATGTCCGCCTCGGCGAACCCGACGGCCAGCGCCTCTTCCACGGCGAGGCCCGTCTTGGCTTCATCAAGGAAGGCGTACTCCGGCAGTCGAGTGAGCCAAGTCTGCCAGGACTCGTTGATCAGGCCCGATCTCGACAACTGTGACCAGGCCTGGGACAACACCTGTCGCAGGTCCCTCGAGAGCCACTCCTTGGCATCGATCGCGTGCACGAATTCGTGAACAGCGTCGTGGTGAAACGGCCTGTCGCCGACTGGATTCCACCCGAGTTCATGCGCCTGGATACCGAGTTCGACAGTCTGGTCCGGTCTGGCCGCAAGACCCAGGTTGAAGTGCATCCGCCCTCGACCCGCCAAGTCGAGGTCCCGATAATAGTGTGTTACGGCGCTGGTGTACTTATCGCCGAGGTAATCGATGCGCAGTTCGCGGATATTGGTCCGGTTCGGGAACCTGGTGAACATCTCATCCAGGCCACCGAGGAGTTCCTCGACGACATGCGCGCGCACATCCGGGTGATCGAACCCCAGCATCGTGACATGTGGGTACTTCAGGCCGAACGCCTCGACGAACCGCGCTTTGTCTTTCGCTTCGTCATCCAGTCCCGCGCGATGCCGTATCTCGACCGGGATGCGCACAGCGTGCCGTTCAATCTGCGCCAGCGCTGCCACGTACACACCGAGGACGCGGTGCAGGGCATCTCGCTCTTCCTCGCGGATCGGGAGTTCAGAGATCCATGATTCGAGGTACGTCGCCTGCTCGCGAATGACAGCGAGTTCCATTCTCAGCATGGCGTGGTCCTGCCACACTTCACGGCCGTCGATACGCCGCACGAACATCGCCGCGAACATATCGACCGACGAGGAGTCGAAGTCGGGCTGCGAGCGTCCGCCCGCCACCGTGTTGTCCGGGCTCACACTCCACTGTCGCGCTGTCCGGTTCGTCCTGGTTACCGCGCCGAACAAGCCGAGCCGCCGGGCCGAGTCCGAATCCAGAACGTCCGGGGCCACGATGTCGACGCTGTCCCCGGGCTGCCCAGGGGTGAGTTCCCTATAGACGGTGAAGTCGTCCAGGTTCAGCATCGCGTGGGCGACCGGAGCATCCATGATGGCGGCGACCTTGGTATCCAGTTCCTGGAGAAGCGCGAAGATCGGCTCGGTATACCTCTCCCTGAACACCCTCAGGCCGGTGCCGAACGTCACCGACTCGACCGTCACCCCCGGCGCATCCTCCACCACGAACCGTTCCGCGATACCGGATTCCAGGCCCGCCAGCACCAACTCCTCGAACCCGGGACCAGCGAACGCACGCTCACCAGGCGAATCCTCGAACGGCCTGCTACCGATCGGCCCAGCCGGACCTCCGGTCCGGCCGGTCGCCGGTCGACTATCGAATCGCGCGTCGTCCGCGGCGGCCGACGCCACTTCCTCCGGAAGACCCCGCTCCTGCGTCCACCGATCGGAGCGATCGCCCGGATTCTCCGATGGCCGGCCGCCGACCTGATCACCGGGTGCCCGGTGTTCGATGCCCGGGTCTCGGGTGTCGCCTGTGTCGGCCTTCATGCTTTTCGCGAGTGTCCGCGCGTTGGCTGTGGTCGCTTCTGCCCGGTGAAGGTGCGCGAGGATGTCGAGGAGGGGCGGGCTTGTTTTTGTCCGCTCGGCTCGGATGTTGTGGACGAGCCGGCGGGTGTTGTCGGCGGCGGCGCTGTCGATGTGTGCGCGCACGTCGGCGCTGCCGACATGTTCCCTGGCGGCCTGCTCGGCCTCCTCAGGTGCCATCCCGTGCCGGTTCACCAGAGTGGTCTGGCGCCCATTTCGAGCGGTCGCTTCTTGTCGCTGTCGGTATTCCTCGTAGCACGACATAACAAATCGCTTCGCGTCCTGCGCGATAACCGGACTCGATTCGTCACGGCCGATCAAAGCGAAGGCCTGCTGCAGACTCCGCGCGTTCGCCGTATTCGCTTCGGCTCGATACAGGTCGGCGAGACTGCCGGGAAGATTGATCTGTACCCGATCGGCAGTGCGATGCATGTCGAGGATGAGTTCGCCGACGCCCTGAGCGGCGGCGTCGTCGATGGCGGGGCGCGCTTCAGCGCTGCCCACGTATTCCCGGGCGGCCTGCTCGGCCTCCTCAGGTGCCATCCCGTCCCGATTCACCAGAGCGGCCCGGAACCGCTTCAGAAGGGCGGCCCTTTGTTGCTGTCGGTATTCCTCGTAGCACCTCATCACGAAACGCTGTGCGTCCCGCGCGATGTCCGGGCCGCATCGGAGGCCGGCCACCACGGCCAGGGCCATCTCGAGCGCCGCCGGCGTGGCCGCGACCGCCTCTGGTTGCTGCCCGGTTTCGAGTGCGGGCTCGGCCGGGTCGGGGGTGTCGTGCGGGCGGCTGCCGATGCGGGCGGGTTCGGCCCACGCGGAAATGTCCGACTTGTGGGGCGTGTGCGCGTTGGTCCGCGACGGGAGATCAGGTGTGCCGTAGTCATTTACCGGCCGGCCTGGCTGTATCGAGTTGATTTCCCGCACCAGTTCTGTACTGACCTCGACGTCCTGAGACGGGGGTAGGGTTTCGGCGACGGCGGCTGCGTTGCGGTGCGAACTGGCGACAAGGTGACCGTCGGCGTCGAAGTCGATGGTCTCGAATCTGCGTTGGTCCGGGGACAGTCTGTCGATGAACTTTTGCTGTTCGTCTCGCCAGTTGTCGAACGGGACGGCCTTATTCAGCAGCGTGCGGCGGCTCCGGAGGTCTTTCGGGTCGTAGTCGGTGTTGTTTCGTCCGTCTCGGGAGGCCGCCAGGTCGACGACGACCAGTTTCGGACGCTCACCCGGCTTGCTGTCGTTGACCAACAGCACCATGTGGTTGTCGGCGGCGGTGCTGCCTTGATCCTGGGTGTCCTTCCATTTGTAGACCAGGACTGCGATGCCTCCCGGCCGGGCTTTCAGCGATTCGGCCACCGTCTCCAGTGAGCCGGCATTCTCGAGTGGGGCGCCGAACACCTCCTCGACAACGTCACGGCCGTGGCCGGCCAGTTCGTTGGACAGCGGCTCGAAGCGGCGTGCGGTCAACACGCGCATGCCGGTCACGGCGTTGTTGACGCAGCTGTTGGGGCTGCGGCGGTGGATCCGCACGACCAGGTCGAGCAGGGCCGCGGTGGCCAGATAGTGCGATGCTGCGGCGATAACCTCCTCCCCCACGGGGTTTTCGGCTACCGGGCCTCCGGTCGCTGGGTCGTCGACGACGGCGGCGTTCTCCGAGTCGCCCGGTGTCGCCGGGTGCTCGGCCACTCGATTCACCGATTCGGAGTGCATTGGCGGGGAGGCGGTGGCAGGGGCGACCGGTTGGCGGGTGGCCTCGGTGGCCCGGTGGTGCTCGACTGCGTCGCCCAGGACGTCGCGGGCTACGGCGGGGGTGATGTCGGAGACGGGGTAACCCAGCGCTTTCGCCAGGTTGGCGCCGGCTTCCGTCAGCGCGGGGTCGATCATGCGCATGCCTTCGGCGCCGTCGATGTCCGCGGTGTCCCAGCCGAGTTCGGCGGCCAGCCGGTCCCGCTGCGGAATCAGCAGGTCCAGGGCCTGCTCATCGGTGAGCTGCGGGTACCGGGCAGCCGTCGCAGGTTCGGTTGCCTCGACCTGTTGGCGCAATGCCTCCACCGCGGCGGGCGGCAGACCGGCCTGGACCAGCAACCGGCCCAGCGGATCGCCTGCGCCGTCGTGGTCGAACGCAGCAGCGGCGTCGGCAACGGTCGACGTCGGAATCCCCAGCAGCCCGGCCAGGCGCGCAGCCTGGTCCGGCTGCTCGAGGTCCGTGCGGTCTGGGAAGTAGCTCGCCTCGGCGGCGGCGAGAACGGCGGCCGGGTTGTCGGTGAGATACGCGTGGTGGCGGATGAAGTCGGCGGTGGCGTGGCGCAGAGCACGCTCTTGCAGTCCGGGCACCAGCGAGCGGAGATTGTGGCCGGCCTCGACCAGGTTGTTGTGGTTTTCGGGGGTGGGGTCGGCGCGGTGGGCTTCGGCGACTTGTTCGTAGCGGACCGCCGCCGCGCGTACCCCGTGCAAATGCATAGCCTTGCGGATCAGCGCATCCTGCGGCGACATCAGCGCCTGCGCGGACCCACGGTCCCCATTGCGGGCGGTACGGTTCTTGGCCTGCTCATGGATGTAGGACTGCTCGGGGACTTCGGTCATCCACACGAACATGCCGCCCTTGGCCTGCACCGCCTCCGACACCGCGATATCGACACCACGCTGTCCCTGCCGGTTGATCACCAGGATCTTGCCCTGCTCACCGGCGGCATCGAAGATCTTCTGCAACTGGCCTTCCCACCCGGCGCCCCACCCGGCGATCCGGTCGGCGTCGACCGCCTCGATCGCCTCTCGCGGCACACCCTGGTGCACCAGCGCCTGCACCTGCCTGTCGACCAGGTCGTTGCGATGACACAAGATTTCCTGGGACCTGCCCCGGCCCCCCTGCCACACTCTGTGCGCGCCTTCGGCGATAGCGCTCAGCTTGACGCGGGTGTTCGCCACCACCTCGGGGGCACCCTCCATCAACCGCTGCTCCCGAGACCGGTCGACCTGGTGCGCTTCCTCCAGTCCGTAGATCTTTTCCAGCACGGGGTTGAGGTCCGCGAGTGTGCCGGAGGCGCCGGTGACCTCATCGAAGAACCGGTCCTCCGGTCGACCACCCGTGCGATAGATTTCGGCGGCGTTGATCTTCTGGGCCGAGTCGGCGTCGGCGCGCACCACGATCTGGTGCTGCTCGGCGCTCATCCTGATGGCTTCGGCCGCCCGGATCTCCTTGGCCTCGACGGCCTGAGCCAGGCTCGCCTTGCCCTGCTCGGCACTCCACCGTGATTCGCTCGAGGTCTTCGGGTTGCGTTGCAGACCGTGTTCGCCCTGATCGATGATGACGATCTTGCCCGCATCCATCACGTAGTGGGTGCTCTTGCGGCAGGTGAACTCGGCGGCAGCGGCCATCTCGAGCCGCGACAACCCCAACCCTTCCAACCATGGTTTCCCGCCCTGTAGCGCCTCGACCTTCTCCCTTCCCACCGGCGTCAATTCCGCCCGACCGTCGTACCAGAACTCGACCTCAGGAGTTCCGTCGGAATATTGGCCGACTTCTTCGGTGATCCGTGTGAGACCGAAATCCTCATGCGACAACGTCCCCTTCGCCAGCGCGTCGGAGAGGAAATCGTGTGCGGCGAACACCTCCCGTGCCGTCGCCTCTGGCGCGGCCTGCTCCACCCCTTCCGACCGGAGAAACAGCCTCTCACCACGGTCGATGATCCCGTCCATCTCATCGATCAACGCGTGGCGCGGCGGCCGATGACCGGCGTTGCACAGATGCCCGACCGTTTCGCCGGTGGCCACCACGACCGCCGGCCGACCGCCGGTGACCGGCCCGAAACCGTTCTGCTGGTCGGCGCGGAACACGTCGATCCCGAAATCGGTCAATAGGTGCTGGTACCTGGTGAATTCCCGGTGGGCGAGCCCGTCGGTCGTCGTCACCAAAAGACACTCACCGTGACGCACTGCCCGCTGCATCGCCGCCGCCATGAACATCAGTGACTTGCCCTCGCCCGGCTTCATTTCGACCGGACGTTTGGCCAGCGCGTGCACCCCCTCCGCCTGCTCGACCCGCAATACCATCCCGCCTGGCACCGCGTCGCTGATCGTGCCGCGCCGAATGATCTCCGCCGTCGCGATCATCGACTTCTGTGCGTCGTTGTCGAACAATCCGGCCTTCAACACTTCGTCCGGAAGGTTGCACAGCCGCAGCTGCTCCGGAACGTGGTCACCGGAACCGGCGTGGAAATCGGCCAACAACTCGACCGCCTGATCACGAGCGCTCGGCGACGACGAACCGGCACTGTCGACCGAATCCGCAGCTGGGCCGGAGGACACCTCGTCGCCCGTTGCACCCGCCAAGACGCTCCGCTCCGCCACGGGAGCGTGGGGAGCGTGCTCCTCCTTTCCTGCGGGAGCGTGCTCCTCCGTCCCCGGCAACCGGTGTTCACCGGCCGCCGCCGTTTCGGGCACGTCGCGGGTACCAGGGGCCGGGCGGGCATCAACGGGGGTCTCGTGGCGGGTTTCAGCTCCCGCAGCACTCACCTTCCCGTTGTTGCCGTGCTCGTGACTCCCTGATGATCGGTGTTCACCGGCGACGGGTGTTTCGGCCCCAGTGCCGATCTGACGGGCCGGGGTGCTCGTCGAAACCGTCGGCGCCGCCGACGGTTCCCCACCGGCCTCGACCGGTCGCGGCGCTGTCGCATTCGTACGGGAAACCGCTTCGCCCCGCTGCGGTCCCGCCACCGGCGCACCCGTCTCCGAACGCACCGCCGGCGCCGCGGAGTCGAGTCCGACCGGAGCACGGCCAGTCGCGTCATTGTGTGGCATCGAGCCCGATGCTGCGGGCGACCGCGATTCGCCGGACTTGACCGGCGCGGTGTTCCCGTGCGCACCGGCCGTGGACACCTCCCCCCGCGCGTCCCCGGCAGCCACCGTATCCGGAGCAGCCGCCCACGCCGCCTTGGCGACCGCCCACGCCTGCTTCGATTCCGCGGACACTTCGACCGGCGGGAGAGCATGTGTCGGCGACGAGGTGCTGCGCATGACCGAGGGCAGGTCGGGCCGGGTGAAAGCCCCACCGCCGTCGGTCACCGCCGGCGCACTCGATCCCGGGTGAGCAGCGGCGTGCGCGTGCACCACCCCAGCGAAACCGCCGTTGAGCAACGGCGCCAGCACGTGGTCGAAATGGTCCGGCCAACCGGTCACCAATGCCGCCGCACCCAAACCCGTCACCGCGCCCGCAGTGCCATGCACCAACCCGAGCGCCAATCGGCTGCTCTCGATCCGAGGAAACACCTTCGGCGCGACCCGGCCCGCGATCATGCCGCCCAACGCACCACCTGCGCCCGACAAGGCCGCGACTTTGATCGATGTCAGATCGATGCCCGTCGGATTCTCGCCGTCCGGTCCGATCACGGCGAGGGTTCGATCACCTGACCCGACCTGCAGCGCCTGCACGCCCGCGTCGACACCTACCGGCAGCGCCGCGGCCTTACCCAACGTGACAGGCAACCGGAGCGGCCCCAGCGCCGACAGCCGGGCGGCCGTCTTCATCGCACCCGCCCTGAACGCCTGCGCCAGGCCCGCACGCATCACCGCGACACTGCCGCGGCCCTCGACCAGCATCGACTCCACCACCGGCACCGCCGCCACTTCTCCGGCAGGACCAGCCGCGGCCGCACCGGACAGCACACTGAAGATCCGCCACGCCAGCTCGATCCCGAAGACGAACATCACACACAGCGTCTTCTCCGCATCGTTGGCTGCGGCCTGCACCTGATCGGCCAGCGCCAGCGCGTCGTCACCGAGCCTGGCCGCCCCGGCCTGGTGCAAACCCAATGTCTCGCGCAGTCGTTCGGCGAGCACGCCCACCGAATCATCTTGTGCCAGTAGCTCTTTCGCATCCTTCGAATGATCGTCCAGCGCAGCTGCCTTCGCCCGGAACTCCGCAGCCATCCGGCGCATCCCGGAAATATCGGCACGTGGCAACTCTCCCCCGAACACCACCATCTCGATCGGACGCCGCACCAGATCGGGCAAGTCCTCGAACGAGTTGCGCAGCTCCACGACCGGGTTCAGCGGCAACGAACCGTCCACCGGCACCGCCTACCCCGGCCGAGAGGCCGCGTCGACCAGCACCGCATGCAGTATTTTCGCTTGAACGCCCGCATCGCTACCGCGCTGCACTACCTCGGCGAACGCGGCGCCGAAGGCTCGACTCACGTCGAATCCGCCTGGGGCCGTGGCATCCCCGGTCAACTCGGCACGCCAGTGCTGGTAACCGTGCACCACCTCGGCGAGTGTGCGGTGTCGTCCCGGCTCCCGACGCAGATACTCCGCGAGCAGGACGCGCTGCGCCTGCCTGCGCGCGAGACCGCCACCGATGCCATCGAGCGCGCGGCCGAACTCACGTAACGTGGCCTCGTAGATACCCAGCTCGGCACCGGTTTCCGCGGTTTCGGTAGCCTCCATCGGCTGCTGCGCGGTCCGCTGGTCGAGAGTGATCGAGCGAGCCGCGCCCCAGGATTCGTGCGGTTCGGCACGCCACCGCACCATGCCCGATTCGGCGCCGAGTTCTGCCACCGCGACGACATCCAGGGCGATCACCGGGTAGTCGGTAAGCACCCGGTCCACCGCGGCCACGAACTCCCGCACCGCCGACACCTGCAGCCCGGGCGTATCGAATCCGGCCACACGCACGTCGTGGTGATCGGCCAACGTCCGCGCCAGCCATCCGACCATGGGATCGGAAGCCGGCCGCCCGCCGGAATCGCGCCGGCCACGCCCGCGCTGCTGTTCGTCGGTGGGCTTGTTCGATCGCGGCGGGGAACCGTAGCGAGGGCTCGAGGGACTCGGCTGGGCGCTCGCCGGTGGGCCGGGTGTCCGGGGCTGTTGCCCGGTCCACGGGGTGTCTCGCCGCCCCATATCGACCACTGGCCGCGGTCCGGCGGCCATGCCCGGCAACCGGCCCGCATTCCGCGCGGCGGCTGGGGGCAACACTGGGGAGGACGGGGGCAACACGGACGAGGGCCGCCGACCGGAGTCGCCGACACGGTCGCCGGATTTGGCACTGTCCTCTCGGCCTGCCCGATCCGACCCCTGGCCTGTCCGATCCGCAGGATCCGGGCGCCGCCGACCATCCTGCGGCGTGGACCGCCCCGAGGAAGCGTCCGGCGACCGCGGACCACCGGGCGCGGATCGTTCGGTGGGCTGCGCCCGGTCCGTGGAATACGGCTGACCTGCCGCTGCCGGAGATGTCGCCGCGGGGTCGTACGTCACCGGTGAGTCCGTACCGGCGAGCGCAGGCGTGCCGCCGGGGCCGTCCGACCGCTGCCGAGCCGTCTCGCCGATGTTCGGGTCCGTATCCTCGGCTGCGGTGCCTACCTGGCGGGCAAGGTAGGCGTCTTGCGCCTCGAATTGGCGTGCGGCGTCGATGATTCCGGCGGCCGTGCCGTGCAGGCTGTCCTGCATTGCCCGCACATCGGCCAGCAACTGATCGGCGTGTGGCTTGAACTCCTTGGCGAATGCGAGGCCGATATCGTCGTCGCCCCAGCTGCCTTCGGACTGTGTCACGCAATCGCGCAAGCCCGCATAGGTCTGCCCCACCCGGTCACCGAGTTCGGCCAGCCGCGCTCCACGATGTCGCAGACTGTCCGGATCCAACCGAACTTCACCGTTCATGTCCCACCCCGTCGGTCAGGCTCGGCCGCTGCTGCGCATTCGGAACCGTCGCTCGAAATCGGCGACGAACACCGACAGCGGCACCGAAGAGGTGGAGCGCTCCACGACGCCATCATCAGCGACATAGAAAACGGCACGGTCCAAAGCCATTTCACCGTCCGGCACCGGCGAACGCACCAACCAGCCCACGCTGATGCGATCGGCCCGCAACGTCGACAGCGAGTAACCGGTGGTGTCGTAACTGCGCTGGCGGACGTGATCCCGTACCAGATCGAGCGCATCCACTTCGCGGATCCCAGTAACGTGATCGGCAACCAGATCCGCGAGCATCAACTGGAAGAGTCCACCGGCGATGTCGACTCCCTCGCCATCGCCGACGACCTGCACCAACGCCTCGCGAGTCACCGCGCCCGCCTGCGCCGCCGAAACCAACAGTTCAGCGGCTTCCGGACTTGCACCCGACCGCTCACCCAGCAGGCTGCCGATAACGCCCGCAACCGTCGAGACCGTCCACGCCGCAGGCAGCGCCGGCGCGCACTCCGGTATCGGAGCGGACTCGCCCCCGTACCATCGACCGTCCTCCCACCAGTAACAAAACGACAGCAATCCGGTTACCGCACGCGGATTGAGCACCGGGTCCGCCACCCAGTCCGGGGCTCCCGCAAACAATTTCGGCATCGCGCCGCTTCCGTTGTACGCGGCCTCCAAGACAGGGGCATCCCACACGCCGCCCGACAGCACCGCCCGGTCACCGGGCAGCCGAGTCAAGGTCGAGCCGCTGCGTCCCGCACTTTCGAAGATGCCCACCGATGGTCCTATCCGCGGGCCCCGCCTCGATCCGACCGCCACGAAGGCCGCAGCCAGCACCGCCCACCGGGCCCACAACACCGCCAGCTCCGGTAGCTCGCCAGCCACGGCCACCGCCCCAACACCGGCACGCCGGTCCGCCCGCATCCCCTGCACGGCAGCCTGGGGCGGCCTCGACTGGCGTTCACCGCGCCCGATGTAAGCCGCCAACCACACCGGCAACCGACCGCGCGGATAGCGTTCCAGGTCAGCCAGATAGGCATCCGGAGTAAACAACTGCTCGCCGGGGAATGGCTCCTGCGCACCTTGATCCGCGACGACATCGACACCGTCCGCGTCGATGCGCACCAGCAACCGCCACCACGGCCCACCTTCCGAACCCGCAGACAGCCGCCGATGCCGACGCACCGTGTCCCACACCGCATCCGAAACCTGGTACCGAATCGACCGGCTGCCATCGTCGACCCTCAACAGCGCCGATTCGGCGACCACGGTCATCGCGAACCATGCCGTCAACTGTTGCCACCCGGGCGGGGCGAGCCCGCGCAGCCCCTCCGCGATCCGATCAGCCAACACCGCGAGATCCTCACCTCCGGAACTGGTCACCGCACCCTCCGATATGCTCGCAACCACGGGTTCTGCTCGCCCGGCACTCCGCTTCGTGGGCGAGGTCAGCGTTCAACTGCGCCATCTCCTCGGCGAGCTGATGCAGCTCCGGTGTCAACCTGCGCAACTCATCGGGATCGACCCACAATGGTGGACCCACCTGATCTCCCTTCGGAACCTCTGCCCGCGCGTGGCGCCAGTCATGTCAACATGCGTGACGACGAGGCACCAATTATCTTCACATCAGTTGATAATCGTGATTGCAACATGCCCGGCGTTGTCTGTCAACGGTCGTCAAGCGATAATGGCTCGTAACCATTTCAGTTGACGGGAAGGCGATCGGTGGACGAAACAGCCTCAACGTTGGCGTCGAGATTGAGCCATCTGTTCGACGTCGTGCGCAGGCCCGACGGTCGCGAGTTCAGCAACGAGGAGGTCGCCACCGCGATCGCGCGCCACCAGGGGGTGAAGTTGTCGGGCTCGTATGTCTGGTACCTGCGTACCGGTCAGCGAGACAATCCGACCTTTCGGCACTTGAGCGCGCTGGCTCGATTCTTCGGTGTTCCCCCTGCGTACTTCTTCGACGACGAGACCAGTCGCGAAGTCGACGCCGAACTGGGTCTGCTGACTGCCATGCGCGACGCAGGTGTGCGTGATGTGGCGCTGCGGGCAGCGGGCCTTTCTGCCGAAAGTCTGGCAGCGGTCACCGACGTGATCAACCGTTTTCGCCGATTGGAGCGACTGCCCGCAGGCTCACCCGGCGACCAATAACACGCGAAGAACTCCGACCTAGCCAGGGTGTCAGACCACAATCGGGTTGTCGGGAGCCGCGTTGCTGACGGGTTCGACGGTAGTGAAAACCGGAGTCGTGCGCGAGGCCGCCAAGTATGGGGTGCCCTCGGTATATCCAGTGCCACTGGCACCGCCGAGCATGCGCACTGCGAGTCGATAATGAGTAGTGCGCCAGCGGAGCAGAGCGGCCGAGAAGCTTGCCATTACCTCTGCCAGCCGCTCCAGTTCGGATCCGGCGATGTCGCCCGAGCGGCTCGCACCGGTGTAGGCATCGTCGAGCGTGCATTCCTGACCGGCGAGGACCCGGCCGCGCACCTCAGGCACCGAGTGGTACGCGGGTGAGTCGACACGCTCGGCGTCCGGGCGCCGACACAGCGACTCGACGAGCTTGTAGCTTCGCGACTGGATCGCGCTGGCGCCCTCGGTAAACTGACGAAACGTCCTGAAGGACTCGACCTGCATCGTGGCAAGCATCGAGAACAGCGGTGCCGCCTCGCGCAATGCAGTCGTCGAGTTGCTGATGAAGTAGACCGCTCGGCTCACTTCGCCGGCCGTCAGTGCCGCCACGGCACCGCGCAGATGCATGGCCAGCAGGGTGAAGGTTGTTTCGAAGGTCTGCAGCACCCGAATAAACAGGTACTCGTCGTGCATGGTGTAGACGGGAAGGATGCTCAGCTCCACCACACGCCGCTCCGCGAAGGACATATCGGCGTGCACGAGTGCGCTGACTTGCTGCGCCCGGTCGACTGCCCCGCCATCGGTCAATCCGCGGTCCAGTGCCAATCGCGCCAACGCTGGCTGGATCGCACGCAATCCATGCCGAATCCGCTTGTCGACCATATCGCGTGGCGGACGCATTGTCGGCAGCACCGTGGTCCGCCCCTGCATCGCGGCTAGTTCGAAGGCTAGAACATCCGCGAGAAGTTGCACTGTGCGCCGATCACACCGAGACTGCGCGAAAAGCGCCAGCTCTATCGGGTCATCGATGACGGGCAGCTCGAGCAGCCGCAGGGCCAGGTAAGTCGGATAATCATATCGGTTATCCAGTTTATCCAGCGCACTGTCCAGAAATGCGGATAGGACTCGCACCGGTGGCCAAGGACCACCGAGCCGCGGCAGTATCGCGCGGGCCCGGTCGAGCAGTTCCAACGTATCGGTGGGCACGAAGTGCTTGCCCACACTGTGATACCGGCGAAGGACTGCATCGTAGGGAAATTGTTCGGCGGCCGGCGCACGTAGCCACGACATGAGTTCAGCGGTGGACATCAGAGCCTTTCTATCGATGCAAATATTCAGACGTACGTCGGATGTCGCGCAGCGCTGCGCATAGGGCGATGATGTCCTCGACATTGCTGTAGTAATGAAAAGAAACCCTTACCACGTCGTGACGTGGGCTGACCGCGATGTCATATCCGGCCAGTTGGCGACCGAGTTCGGCGGGGTCGGCGTCGATAATTCCGATATGCGCGCCACGGTGCTCGAGCGGGACGGGGCGTACATGCTCACCTTGTGCACTCAATTGCGCGCGAGCCAGTTCGCCCAGGTGTCGCACGTGATCGCGAACAATTGCGAGATCCAGCTCACCGATAAGTTGCAGTCCTGCCACGGCCGCATAGCATGCAGGCACGGCCGGTGTACCGGTTTCGAATCGAGTCGCCGATGCCGGGTAATCCAATTGCACGGGGTTGAAAGCATGCGGGTCGACTCGCCCGAACCAGCCTGTCAAAGTCGGCATGTGGTCGCCATATTCGGGCGCACGGGCGTAGAGGAAAGCGAGGCCGGGCAAGCCGAGTAAATACTTCGACGTACCCGCAACGAGGAAATCGCAGCCGAGGCTTCCGACGTCCACGGGATCCACACCAACCGCCTGATAGGCATCAACGAAGACTTCGGCACCGGCCGCATGCGCGGCGTGGACGACTTCGACGACCGGCAGCCGGATCGCGTGCTGATAACTGATCAAAGGCACCGAAACCAAGCGGGTTGTTCGGTCGATGAGTGCTGTGAAGCTATCTTCGGTATGACCGGCGTCGACAACCTCGGCGCCGCGCTGCCTCTGGGCCCGCCAGACATGGGCAATAGACGGAAATTCGACTGTTGTGGTGACGATACGAGGGCGAGTTCGCCAGCTCCGCGTAGCGGCGACTTGGAAGGCGCCGATCGATGCGTTGGGCACTACCGCCACTTGGTCGACCCGCGCGCCGATCAGTGCCGCAAACCGATTTCGCGCCACACTGATCTGGTTCTCGAATGCCTCCCAAGCTGCGCCGCCACGAGTCATCTCCGCCAGCATCCGAGCCACGGCGCGGTCGAGTTCCACGGAACGAGCCCCAAGGCTGCACGTAGCCAGATGTACTGCGCGTTGCAACATCGGAAAGTGAGATCGGAATGTCTCGGGAGACATCGGCCGACTACTCATCTCCGACTTTCCGGGTAGGTTCGGCATTCGGCTGCACCATCGGCCCGGTCTCGGTAAGGAGACTTCTGATTTCCCACAGTTCGGGAAAGAACCTGTGCGAGATCAGTTTGGTCAGCATTGCGACCGGCGTGCCCTGTGTGCCGGTGGCTTGATGTCCGATCAACCGTGCGGTGATCTTGAAGTGGCGGACCCGCCACAAAGATACCCGCTCGTCCCATTCAATCAGCGCCTCGGCCAGGCGGTGTATCTCGGAATGCTGTTCGTTCCGATACACTTCGGCAAGGTCGATGCGCCGATTCTGCACGAACGTGGTGAAAGATTTCCCGATAGTCCGACTATCCCGCCGCACCGAAATCCAGCCCGGCGAATCCGATCCCGAACCGTGGCCGAGAATGGTACGGATAATTTGGAAGTCCCACGGGGACAGATGGCGCATCATCTCCAACTGGTCGGTGATAAGCCCCATTGCCAGCGATGCTCGGGTCAACAAAGAGATTGCGCTGTTCAGATCGGCATTATCGATATCCTCGGCCGCCTTGCATAACTCGGCACAGGCCAGCTTGAGCCACAACTCGGTCGACTGATGGACGATTTGGAAGAGTAACTCGTCACGGTGCACGCTCTCGTCGGGGCGGCGCTGCAAATCCAGCAGTCGATCGGTACGCATGTAACGGGCATAGTCATTATCGCCCTCGCCACTCAATATCTGCTGGGAGTAATCCTTCATCGCAACACCTCGATGCGAAACACTGTCTCGATGCGTCGCCGACAAGGCTGATTTCCATCTGTTATTTTCCAGCCGATCGAGCCTAGCTTGTTGTCACCGGAAATCTGGGTAGCCATATCGACCCATAACGGTTGACCCACATGATCTCCTTCGGAACTCCCGTCCGCGCGTGATGCCAACCGCACGTACGTCGACCGTCACCGGCGATATCGCACTGCAGTCGGTCCCCACCGGCCGCGGTGCCGGGACTGTGTTGTATTCGGTGGACGGCCAGGGTCGTGGCCTCCTCGCGAGGACCCGCCGACGATCGGCCTCCGGTGTGGCTCCTGCCCACTGCCGGTCTTCTCGCCACGACATAACGGGTCAGCCAGCATGTCAACATGTGTGACTATTGGACCTAAATTTGCTTCATACCAGTTGATGAGGCTGATTATTGCCACGGCTGGCACGTCCTGTCAACGGTCGTCAAGGAATAATGGATTGCAACCATTCCAGTTGACGGAAGGCGATCGGTGGACGAGGCAGCCTCAACGTTGGCGTCGAGATCGACCCATCTGTTCGACGTCGTGCGCAGGCCCGACGGTCGCGAGTTCAGCAACGAGGAGATCGCCACCGCAATCGCGCGCCACCACGGAGTGACGCTGTCGGGCTCGTATGTCTGGTACTTCGACGTGATCAACTGTTTCGAGCGCTGGGAGCGACTGCCCGGCGGTCCGTCCGGCGCCCGGTAGACGTGGAGACTGCCATGTGGACTACAGATTTGCGCAAGCGCTGCGAACGGCGCATCGATGTACTCGGGCTACCGGTTCGTTTCGGTATCGACGAGGTGCGCGAGGGTCTGGCGAGACATGTGAGCAGACGGATCGAACTGATCCCGATGGCCTTGCCACCCGCAAGTCCACTCGGATTGCTGATCACCGACGAGCACGGGCATTCGGTCATCTACGAGGAGTCCGCCAGTCCGATTCACCGCCAGCAGATCATCTTCCACGAATTCGCGCATCTGCTCTTCGGTCACCGGGGTCGGCCGATCGGCGATGATCGACGGCACTGCACGTTCGTGCACGTCGCCCATGAGATCCAAGGACAGGTGCTCGCCAGGTCCTGCGGATCGACCGAGCAGGAGACCGAGGCCGAGATGACGGCCACGCTGCTGCTGCGGCGCGCGCACCGGTCGAGCCAACCGGTCACCGTCGCTGCCGATCCGGCGATCGCCGACATAGTCCGCCGCTTGGATAATTCACTGTGACCCCCGACCCGATTCTCCTGATCTTGCTCACGGCGTTCGCTTGCGGCGCGGTGCTGGCCATCAAGGCTCGCGACATCATGCGGGACTCGGACAACGGGATGCACCGTGCGAGTGCGCTTTTCGTGGGCGCGATCCTGGCAACCATGATGCTCTGGCTCGAATCCGATGCCATCGACCAGCACACCCATATCCAGACACTGGGCATCCTGCTCAGTGACGTCGCGGCTATGCTCGCGGTGTGCGCGAGCCAGATATGGTTCGTATACCTCACGACCCCGATCGAGATCGCGCGCCGCAGGTCACCGCTGTGCTACGCGGGATTCGCTATTGTCGTCGTCGCGATCGTCGCACTGTTCGCCGCGTTCCCGCCGTCGTCCGCGAACGATGCCCAGTATCGGTATCTGTTCATCTGCTACGTCGGTGTCAGCGCCGTCGCGGCGGTAGCGTTCGGGTTCCGCTACGCCGCGCTCACCGCGAAGCCGTGGCTACGGATCGGATTCCGGGTCATCGCATTGGGCGGCATCGCCGTGATCGCGCGCCTGGTCTTCCTCCAATATGTGCTCGTCGCCGCCGATCTCGGCCACCCACCCCGGCCTGTGTACGCCACCGTGGACGGGCTACTCACCGTGACCGGCCTACTCACCGTGATCACCGGTTTGGCACTGCCCTCGGGAGGTGAGTTTCTGGAGGCGCTGCTGCACGCTTACCGATGTCACCGAGCTGAACGACAACTCGGTGCGCTGAGCCGGCACCTGACATCGGCCACCGGCACGGCGAGCGCTGTGCCCCTGCCCGCCGGTCGCGAATGGAATCCTATGCGGGACGCCGAATTTCGGCTCTGTCGTCGGGTCATCGACATTCGGGACGCGCAACTGGCGTTGCGCGGGTATGCCGATCCACGGGCGCGACAACTCGCCGCCGAGCGGTCCGACGCGCTCGGCTTGCCGGACTATGAGCGTGGCCCGATGATCGAGGCGGCCGTCATCGCCGCCGCGATCCAGGCGAAGCGGGCAGGCATACCGCCTCGGCACAACACGACGATGACCCTGTCCGCTGAACATGGTGGCGCTGACACACTGCTCGACGAAGCCAGATGGCTCGGACGTGTCAGCCGCGCCCTGCGATCTTCCGAGATCGTACGTCACAACGCTGAGGTCTAACTGCCACGACAGCGACCGCGACCAATCCACCATCGCGTCGAATCATATTGAAGCACTTCTTGATTCGGCCACATCCACGACACAGAACGCACCGCTGGCGGAGCCGGTCGAGACGTTGTTACCGGCCTGTCCGAATCTGCGGATAGGGCGGCAGCCCAACGCCTGGCTGCCGGCTTCGATAGCCCAAGCATCGTCGACGTCGATACCGGGCCGAACGCTCGCCGATCGCGCGGATTCGGGTTGAGCAGCTCGTTAGCGGGTGTCGCGTTGACGGGATTCGCGGCGGCGGCGCGGTTGTCGGTCACGACTTTTCGTCTCCGTGATCGTTCCCGCCAGGGGCGGGCGGGAAGACCGGCAGGTCATCCGGGATGCACTGGCCGAGGTTTGGTCGCAATCGTTGGTGGCCGCCAGCGGGTGATCAGCAGCTTCGTGCCCAGTTTGCCGGCCAGGATAGCCAGTCGGTTCGGCACCAGGACTGCTGTAGCGTCCCTGGTGACGTCCACGAACCTGGACGTGGGTTCGGTAACCAGGGTCGCGCGCCCCGACAGCCAGCTGATGAGGCCGACCCGGCGCCGCCGGGCCTTGGAATAGGCGGCTAGATCAGGTGCATAGGCTGCGAGGGTTACGGCGTCCTCGATCGTCATCCCGGCACCTTGCCCGAGCGTGGGATGCATCCCGTGCGCGGCGTCGCCGATGAGCGCCACCCGACCACGTGCCAGCGACTTGGGGACGCGGATATCGAGTAGCTCGTTCTCGAGAACCCGCCGCGGGTCCGCTGCCGCCACCATGGCCGGCACGGGTTCGGGCCAGTCCTTGAAATGGTCGAGACCCTCGACATCGGAGTGAGTGCCCGCGAAGGCGTAGATCCGGTTGCCCGTCATCGGCAGGATGCCGAACTCGGCCCGATACCCCAACACCAGGCCCACCCACTCCGGCGGCGGAGCGTCGACGATCCATCGCCAGCCGGTGATCCCCGTGTGCCGGACCGCGTCCGCCTCCGGCCAGACTTGGCGGCGGGTGAGACTGTGGATGCCGTCCGCCGCGACCACGAGATCGAATTGGGTAGTGCCTTCGGCGGTTTCGATGTCTCCGGACGCGTCGACGCGGACAACCCTGGAACCGGGACGCAGGCACTCCGACGGGAGCGCGTCGACCAGGACAGCGATGAGATCGGCGCGATGGACCACCACGAGATCGTCGCCGCCGATTACGTCATTCACCCGGCCGAGCACCAGTTCGCGCCCACGCCGGCTACGGAGCCCGCCGATGTGGTCCGCCATGGCCTCAGCTCGGATGGGTTCGCCCACCCCGATCAGATCGAGGGCGGCCAGCACGTTCGAGGTCAGCATGACCCCGGCGTCGACCTCGGTGAACTCGGCGGCTCGCTCGTAGACCGTCACCTCCCAGCCAGCCGCTCGCAACGCGATCGCCGCGGTGAGCCCGCCGATTCCGCCGCCGACTATCCCTGCGCGCCTGATACTTTCGGCCAACTACCCCCCTACGACGATGGCATGACCGTGGATGCCAGCACCCACCATATCGACGCTAGTGCCTCATCAAGCAAACTTCGTAGATAATCCGGGTGCCGGATCTTTGAGTTGACGGCGAAGTCGCGGACGGATGAGGAGTGGGAGCTGCGCGACGATTTCACCTCGACCGCAGTCGAGCTGGCCGACGCACTGCGCAGCCCGGACGAATACGACATCACGACCCCGCATCAACCAGCCGATAGCACATCCCGCAGCGGAACACTTCGACTCCGGGCCACCTGAGGGGCCAGACCGACCCCTGACCACCCACCGTAGGAGACAAGTTCCGTCCCGTGGTGGAGACGCGGCAGGGCCCTCGCGATCACTGCGGTAACGGCAGCGCTTGTCGGCGGGGCCGGCGAAGGCGGCGCCGAACTCATCGACTGGTTGTTCAGCTGAACAGCAACGTGCCCGGCGGAGGTAGTACAGGGCTATGCCTTCGGCGCGGATTGCATAGCGCCGCACCACCGCTGGTGCAGCTGCACATGGAAGAGGCCGCCGTCAGGTAGCGGTCCTAGGTTTGTGGGCTATGACGACCGACTCCCCAGACAAGGCGGAGAACCCGGCCCACGTGGAGCTCGAGACGTCAGTGGATGACCTCGGATCGCGACAAGGTGCGAGCAATCCACCGCACGCCCGGCGTCGAATCACTCGACGGTTACGCAAACCGCTTTTCTGTCGGGTGCTCATGAGCCCCGATCACACTGGAGCCCGATCGACGAGCAAGAAGTCCCGGGCCTGATTCGTCTCGCGGCGTCCCCGGACACAGGAGGCAGGACTTGGACGAGACGCTGAACACGGTGACCGATCCCCTGGTCGCCGTGAGTATGCGGCAGTTGGTCAGCGAGATCCTGTTGCGCTACGGGTCGATCGACGCGTTCTGCGCACGGCTGCACCGGCTGCTCGACGAACCCACCGTCCAGATCCCCGCCGTGACCGGCTCCCCCAGCACGCACCCGCAGGGCCGCCACCGGCTGCGGGAAAGGTGAGCCCGTGGAATACCCAGCGGCGTAAGCGATTTCACCGGATACAAAGCGATACCGTTCGCCCATCTCGGGGTCGCCGTATCGGCCGAATTTCGGGCGGATATGGCGTGGTGGGCTGGTAGAGAGCGCGGTTTTCGCCTGGTCGCCCAGTACCTGGGCTGGCGACAAGCCGGTCAGCTGTAATTCAAGGAGCTCGACGAGTTGCCGATGTCCGTCTCGCGTGACCTGCTGCGCGTCAGTCCGGCAGCCAGTGCAGCTCGTGTGCCAGGGTTTTGGCGACGGCACGGATGCGGCGGTGTAGTGGTGACTGCACGCGCGGGAGGACCAGGTGGATCGTCAAGGTGGGTGCGCCCCGCAGCGGTCGCCACGTGAGACCGGCCGGTGATGTCGTGACCGCGGCTTCACCGGCCGGGGCGAGGGTGAGCCCGTCGTGTAGGTCGCGCTGAGACATGTCGAAAGAGACTGCGGGCGTGTGGAATCGGGGGTTCGGCCGGGCGTCGCGGAACAGTGCGGACAGCTGATCGTGGATCACGGGGTTGGCCGCACGGTCGGGGAGTCGCAGCGGATACGTGGCCGCGTCGGCGATCTCGATCTCCGGGTGTTCGGCCAGCGGATGATGCTCTGCCAATTGGACCCCGACGCGCGCGCGCCGCAGCAGGAACCGGCGCACGCCACGCCCCGGCTGTTCACCGCGGGTGATCCCCGCATCGATGCGGCCGTCGGCGACCGCGGGGGAGATCTCCGGTGTCGCCATCGGGACCGCGCCGACCTCGAGTCCCGGGCTGCTGCGAATGAGCCTGTCCACCAGGGCCGGTGCCGTCTCGGCCCCCGCGCTGAGGCTGTATCCGATGCGCAGCGTGCCCAGTTCACCGGCCCCCGCGCTCCGGGCGGTGTCCCATGCCCGGTCCAGCGCCGCCAACGCGGGCGGCGCGGACTCCGCCAAAGCCGCACCGGCCGTGGTCAATACGACGCTACGCGTGTTGCGAACCAGCAGGGCCGTACCGAGTTCCGCCTCCAATCGGCGCATCCGGGCGCTGAGTGCGGGCTGTGCGATACCGATCCGTGTGGCCGCGCGGGTGAAGTTCAACTCCTGCGCCAGCACCAGGAAGTACCGCAGGCTCACCGTATCCGGCGCCACGTGCCCTCCCTGTCGATTGATAACGATCCGTTCTGAGTCTATCGCGGACCGGTCTTTCCCTCGACCGCACATCAAGTCCTAACCTGCGCATATGACGATTCAACTGACCGCAGTACCCGTCGCCGGGATCGATCGATCCGAGTGTCAGTTCGAAGTCGGACGTGTCCGGCCGAACACAGGAGGTTTCCATGGCTAAGGGCTACTGGGTCAGTGTCTACCCCGCCATTTCCGACCCTGAGAGGCTGACTGCCTACGACAAGCTGGCCGGTCCGGCTGTCCAGGCTGGGGGCGGGCGCGTCCTGTCCCTCCTCCCGTCCCGTGGCGGTCGAGTCGTCGCCCACGAGGCCGGAATCACGCAACGCGTCGTTCTGATCGAGTTCGACAGCTTTGAACAGGCCGTCGCGGCATACGAGAGCGAGGCATACCAGAAGGCGCTGGTGGCCCTCCCCGACGGCGTCGAGCGCGACTTCCGCATCATCGAAGGCATCGACTGACCGGCGGGCCCAGCCATCGCTGAGCATCCGTCACCTGATACGCACACGGGGCTCAACGACGACTCACGCTGAATTCGCCCGCAGCTACGGACATCCGTCGACCGTGGTATATCCGATGCTGGCGCTGTGCACCGTCGTCGGGCTGTCGGTGGAAGACCTCCGCCGACATCTACGCCGACCCACACACCGCCGCGCGGGAAATGCTCGTACCGATCGAACAACCCGGCAGCGACACCCCGGTTACCGTCGCCGGTCAGCCCATCAAACTGACCCGCACACCCAGCCGGGTCTACGGGCGCGGCCCACTGCTCGGTGAGCACGATGTCGACGGCATCATCGCCGAGTGGAACCTCGCTTGACGCCATCCGCAAACCTCCTGTCCGACACAAGGATATCCACTGGGCGAGGCGATCTCGGCGCACAACCAACGGAGCAGACCGATGCCCGAGGGCCACGTGACTGGAGGCCGGAAAGTCATGACCCCGGACCATCAGATCGGCCTGTTCGCCAGTGGCACAATTGAAGTGCTCGACCCTCTCGTAAGGTTTCGATCCGCCGGTGTGCTGATAGGGCGAGCAGACACTGGCAAACCTCTGGAATTCAAGCACAAACATCGCCCACGGCCGCCATGTCAACGACCAGCTCCACCGACGCGAACCCGACACCCAGGAACTCCAACTCCAAGTGCGACCGTCACCGCCGCGCGGATAGATGGCCGTTGGATCGATCGCCGCCAACCCGACGGCCGATCGATGGCGAGAACGCACGACCGGCGATCGGTGGGTGGGCCACCGATCGCCTGTCGTAGGTATGGATTTGTCATCGCGACAGCGAGTTGCGCAGATCGGTGATGGTGGCGCGGCGCGCGTAGGCGATCCAGGCGAAGATCGCGGCGAGCACCAGTGGGAAGATCCCCATCAAGGGCTTGTCGGCGATGAAAGCCTGCGTCCCGGCGGCGAGCACGGTGAGGACCGACAGACCCGCGGCAGCCAGGGCACTGAGCCGTGGCACCATCAGGCCGATACCGCCGGCGACCTCCGCAACTCCGATGAAGATGAGCAGCCCGAGGGGGATGGTCAGATTCTCGGGGGCGTTGTCGGTCAGGGCGTTCGGCATAACGAGCTTCGGCCCGCCGGAGGCGATGATGAAGAACAGGCCGAGCAGGATCTGCAGGGTCCACAGGACGCGGTTGCCGATCTTGCCGGGACGGTCGGTGACGTCGCTGGAGAAGTCGGCGGAGGGGTTGGCGGTGGTCATTTCTGGTCCTTCTGGTCGGTCGCGCCGGGTTGGTAGCGCGTTCAACAGATAGGACGGAGCACCGTCCGAGGACTCATCACTGTCCGCGAAGATTTACCACACCGAGGGCACCGGCACCGAAGCCTGGATGACACCAGCATCGCCCGCAACGATCGACTCATGAGCGATTGACCGGCCCGGGTACCGGCATCGCGACGCTCAGACCGGCGATATGTCCACGACGCCCGCCGTTTTCCAGTTGCCCATGGCGCTGGCTGCCCGCCGCCACATCGCGATGCGATTGGGCCTGCCCGCCCACATACTCGGCGTGACAGGCCTAGACGATGCCGAATACCGGGCGATGCTCCAATTCGGCGACAGCACTGTGCGACTCGCTGAAATTGCTCGCAAATCCGGGCACGCCGTCGAAGCCGTTGACGAGCTGTGGCGCATCCTGCGTCGGGTCGCGGGCACCGAACGACCGGTGCATGTCGGTTCATCGACGATGACGGAAACGAAGTCGACGAAAGCTCCATGGCACTGATTCCGACGGCCGCCTCCCCCGGCCGGAAGTAGCGCAGCTTTCAGATCAGACGCGACCCTCCAGGCTCCATGACCGGACGCGAACGAACGAGGCAGGCCCTGCGGCCCGCTCCGTGCAATTCGGAGCAGGCGGCCTTCGCCGGCGGCCGCCGCGCCTGACGGATGGTCTGGTTGGTGATCCGCGCATAGTGGGCGGTCATCCGGGACGACTCGTGATCAGGGAGAACGCGTACGACTTCCTGCGGGACGTCACGGTTGATCAGTCGGCAGGCAAAGGTGTGCCGGGTCCTCATCGAGGATCCCAAGAGAGCAGTTCGACAGCTTATCGACCTGGTTTTCGCAGGTCGATCTGTGTGTTTAACGCATGTGTCCCTCTCCGGGCACAGACACTACGTCATGTCACCCGTTCAACCTGCGGTTATGCAGGAAGGGTGGCTGGCGGCGTCGAGCCGATCGGCGCAGAACCGCAGGTGGGAGCCCTGGGGGTTCAATTCGGGTTCAGCTGAGAAAATCCTGAGTAAACCGGCACGTCGCCCGGTGAATCACGGGCCGTCATATCACGGAATTCTTTCCAGCTCTGCGGATATCGGTCGAGGCCTTCACTCGATCTGAGATACGGCCCCGCTCGCCACGCCGATCAGCGGGACCTTCTGCGGAACGTTCGCCCGTTCGCCTCCTCGGTCGAGACCGCCCGGTCGACGCTCACACGCCGATCGCATGACAGCGCGGGATCAACGGAACTCAGAGTCGTCGTCCCCAAAGGATCCACCTGACTTCATGCCGACGCTGCTCACGCCCTACTGCGCCTCCCCCAAAATGCCGCGGAGGGACCTCGGTTCGGCCAGTTCAACTTATGGCTGGCCGAACCACCCGATCCGTCACCGACCTGTGAACAGCTCGGCGGCCGTCGGCGGGTCCGCTCCGCGGCGGCCGCAGGTCAGCGCTGCGACCATCGTGGCCTCGTCGAGAATGGCGGTGAGGACGTGCTTCGGGATGGCACGCAAGGCTTCTCGGTACGCGGCACCGAGCAGATGGTGATCGCGCAGACCGGCGAGAATGCCTGCCGTGAACGCGTCTCCGGCGCCGACCGTGTCGATCACCTCGACGGGGCGGCCGGGGCGATGGATGGGAGTGGCGTCTGCGGCAGTGGCGGCAAGTGCGCCGTCGGGGCCCAGTGTCACGATCACGAGAGCAGGGCCGCGGGCGGACCAGTCGGCGACCACCTCCTCGGGGTTGCGGCCCGGGTACAGCCAGGACAGATCCTCGGCGCTAGCCTTCACGATGTCGGCACGGGCGATCATGGCGTGTACTCGGTCCAGGGTGTTGTCGCGAATCATCAACTGCGGGCGGAAATTCGGGTCGTAGCTGATGGTGGCGGTAGACCGGGCACGGTCCACCAGGCGGGTCAAGGCATCGGCGCCAGGGGGCACGGTCAGCGCCAGTGAGCCGGTGTGCAAGGCCAGCACGCTGCCGTCGAGCGCGGTGGACAGTTCGGAGTCGGTCCACTGCCAGTCGGCCGTGCCGTTGACGCGAAAGTCATAGTGCGGCATGCCATCCGGGTCGACATCGACGATCGCCAGTGAGGTCGGCTCGGTGGCGTCCACGACATGATCGAGGGCGACGGCGTTGTCCCGCAGGTGGTTTCGGATGCGATGGCCCAGCGGGTCGCCGCCCAAGCGGGCCAGCATCCGCACCGGCACGCCCAGCCGGGCCAAGCCGACGGCCACGTTCGCGGGGCTGCCGCCGGGCACCGCCTGGAAGCGATCGGGGGCGCCGGCTAGCACCAGGTCCACCAGCGCCTCCCCCGCGACCGCGATCAGGCCGCGATCGGCCACGGCCTCAGTGGTGGACACGGTTGTTGTCGACCTCCGCACCGGCCATCGCGCCGGTCATGATCGCCACCGCATCGGACATGGAGAATTCGTGCGGGCGGATCACCGCGACTCGGCGGCCGAGCCGCTGGATGTGCACCCGGTCGGCGATCTCGAAGACGTTCGGCATGTTGTGGCTGATCACAATGACGGCCAAGCCGCGGTCGCGGACCTCGCGGATCAGATCCAGCACCATACCGGTCTCCTTGACACCCAGCGCTGCCGTTGGCTCGTCCATGATCACCACGTGCCGCGCGAAGGCCGCGCCGCGCGCGACCGCGACACCCTGGCGCTGGCCGCCGGACAGTGTCTCCACCGCTTGCTTCATAGATCGGATCCCGATCTTCAGATTCGACATGTGCTGCTGCGATTCTCGCACCATGCGATCCTTGTCGATCATCCGGAACACCGAGCCGAGGATGCCGCGGCGCCGCAGTTCCCGGCCCAGGAACAGGTTGTCGGCGATATCGAGGGCTGGTGCCACCGCCAGCTCCTGATAGACGGTCTCGATACCGGCCCGGCGGGCGTCGGTCGGGCGCCGGAAGCGCACCCGTTTGCCGTCGAGCAGGATCTCGCCCTCATCCGGGATCAGCGCCCCGGACAGCGCCTTGATCAGCGAGGATTTCCCGGCACCGTTGTCGCCGATGACCGCGAGGATCTCGTTCGGCAGCAGGTCGAAATCCGCGCCGTCGAGCGCAGTGACCTGACCGTAGCGTTTCACCAGGCCCTTTGCCTGCAGCACCGGCTGTACCGCGGCCTGAGCTCCGTCGCCTGCGGTGGTGGCGTCGCTTGCGGTGGCTGTCTCGCTCATTTCTGCCTCCTGCGGTTGAGCTGGTCCACGGCCACCGCAGCAATCACCAGGATGCCGGTGATCAGCGTCTGGTAGATCGACGGCACCCCCGTCAGTTGCAGGCCGTTACGGATGATGCCGACGATGAGCGCGCCCAGTAGCGTGCCGATCACGCTGCCACGTCCGCCGAACAGGCTGGTGCCGCCGAGTACCACGGCGGTAATCGAGTCCAGATTGTCGGTCTGGCCGGCATTCGGGTCACCGACGCCGGTGCGGGCCACCAGCAGCAGCGCCGCCAAGCCGTAGATCAGGCCCGCGACCGTGTAGACGGCGAGAAGCACACGGCGAGTGTCGATGCCGCTGAGCCGCGCCGCCTCCGGGTTATTGCCTACGGCGTAGACGTGCCGCCCTGCCGCTGTCAGCCGCAGCCCGTACCAGGTGATCGCGAACAACACCAGCATCGCCACCGACCCGTAGGTGATGTCGGTCTCGCCCAGCGGAAATGTCTTGTCGAAGAACGTGAGTGCGCCCGGCAGACCCGAAATCGTCTGTTCCTGCGAGTAGATGTGGGTGAGCGCGAACGCGATGCCATACGTGCCGAGAGTGACGATGAACGGTGGCAACTTGATCAGGCTCACCAGCGTGCCGTTGAGCAACCCGAACGCGGCCGTCAGCGCCAGCCCGAGCAGAATCGCCAGTGGCACAGGCAAACCCGTGTCGACGGCCAGCTTGGCGATCGCGATGTTGCCCAGCGCCATCACCGCACCGTTGGACAGATCGATACCGGCGGTGAGGATGATCAGCGTCTGGCCGATCGCCAGCGTGCCGACCACCATCACCTGCTGCACGATCAGCGAAAAGTTGTCACCGGCCAGGAATCGGTCGGACTGGGCGGTGAAGTAGACCACCGCGATCAGGATCGCGATCACCGGTCCGACGTTCGGCACCGACAGAATCCGGTTCAGCGCTGTGTGTTTCGGCTCCGGCGGTGCGGGAGACGTTGTAGTTGCGGTCATGCGAATCCTCGCTCGTCGACGAAATCAGGTGGACCGGGCCGAGCGCACACCGGGACAACGAGGGCCGTCACCGTCCCGGCATACGGCGCAGCGTCCTTCGCCGTCCCGGCGTGCTTTCCGGCTGGGGACGGGCGTTCTCAGCCCCAGCAGTTGTCCAGGCCGTACTGCACGTCCTTGGAGTCGACGCCGGCCTGCGGCTTGGCGGTGATCAGTGTGACGCCGGTGTCGGTGTAGCCGCTGGTCTTGTTGCCGTTCCTGGCGTAATCGACGATCGCCTGCACGCCCGCACTGGCCATCTTCAGCGGGTACTGCTGCGAGGTCGCCGCGATCTTGCCGTCGCGGACCGCCTGCACGCCGGTGCACCCACCGTCAACGGAGACGATCATCGCCTGGTTCTCCTTGCCGGCGGTCTTCAGCGCGGTGTAGACACCCAGCGCGGACGGCTCGTTGATGGTGTAGACCAGGTTGATGTCCGGATCCTTCTGCAGGCAGGTTTCCATCGCCGTCTGCGACTTCGCTTGGTCGCCCTGAGCGGGCTGCGCACAGACCACGTTCGGGGCGGTGACGTACTGCGTCATGTCCTGAGTGGCCTGCGCGGCGCCGTAACCGGACAGGAATCCGTTGTGCCGCAATACGCCGACGGTCACGCCGGGGTTGAGGTCGATCATCGCGATCTTCACCGGCTTGTCACCCTGGACGGCCTTGGCATAGGTGCCGATCAATTGGCCTGCAGTGAAATTATTGGTGGCGAACAGCGCGTCGACCGCACTCTGGGGATCGGTCGGGGTGTCCAGGGCAATCACTTCGACGCCCTTGGCACGGGCCTTCTCGACTGCGGGGACGATCGCCTTCGTATCGCTGGCAGTGAGCAGGATGCCCTTGGCTCCCGCATTGACCATGTTCTCGATCGCCGTCACCTGGCTGGCGTTGTCACCGTCGAACTTGCCTGCGGCGGTGAGCAATTTGACGCCAGCGGCATCGGCCTGCTTCTGGGCACCCTCCTTCATCTTCACGAAGAAGGGGTTGGTGTCGGTCTTGGTGATGAGCCCGACGACGACCTGCCCGTTGTTGCTGTTGCTCGCCCCCTTGCCACAGGCGGCGACGGAGAAGGCCAGAGAGGTGACCGCGAAACAGACGGCGGCGATGCGGACGACACGAGAGGACATCGGTGTACTCCTGCAGGTACTACTTAGACAACGTTGTCAGAGACCATATAGCGTGATCTACGCCACGTCTAGACGTTTCTTCTAGCATATTTGACGGTTCTCGGACCGAACACGAGCGAACGGAGAGGGTTGCCATGTCAGCGTTGTCAGAATCCCAGGCGCCACGCCGGGGCGCCACCATGCGCGATGTGGCGGCGCTGGCGAGGGTGAGTATCAAAACGGTGTCGCGCGTGGTCCGCGGCGAAGGCGGCGTATCGCCGGAACTGGCCGCGCGGGTCACCGATGCGGCAACCATGCTCGACTATCGGCACAACCTGGCGGCCAGCACGTTGCGCGGGCACGGCCAGAAGACCGCCGCGATCGGTCTGGTACTGATGGATGTCGCGAACCCGTACGCCTCGGCGCTGCACCGGGCGGTCGAGGATTTCGCGCACAGCCGGGGCACCCTCGTCTTCGCGGTGAGCAGCGACGAGAACCCGGCCCGCCAGCGCGAGGTGCTGGACGCCCTGCTGTCCAGACGAGTGGATGGGCTGATCGTAATGCCGGTGGGCACCGATCACGGCTCTCTGCTGCACGAGCAGCGTCGCGGTACCCCGGTCGTATTCGTGGACCGCATGCCGGCCACCACCGAAATCGACAGCGTCACAGTCGACAATCGCACCGGCTCCCGCCTTGCCGTCGAACACCTGGCCGCCGCAGGCCACCGCCGTATCGCCTATCTCGGTGACCTGCATACGATCTGGACCGCTGCGGAACGTTACGCCGGCTACATCGAGGGCCTCGCCCACACCGGCATCCCCCTCGATCCGGACCTGATCTGCGCCGACCTGCACTCCGCGGCGGCCGCCGAGGCCGCCGCTGGGGCGCTGCTCGACCGCCCGGACCGCCCCACCGCCCTGTTCGGCGCCCAGAATCTGGTGACCGTTGGTGTGCTGCAAGCGATCCGGAAGCGTGGCTTGCAAAACCGGATTGCTGTTGTCGGTTTCGACGATCTGCCGCTGGCCGAACTGCTGCAGCCAGCGCTCACCGCCATCACCCAGGATCCGGCGACGATCGGCCGCGTCGCCGCCGAAATCCTTTTCGCCCGCCTGGATGGTGACGACGGACTCCCCCGCCACGAGGTGATACCCACTCGCCTACTGGTCCGCGGTTCCGGCGAGATCTCTGCAGACCTTCGGTCACCTCACAGTCAATAGCCAGGATGCTTCATACTCATTGCACAGCTGGTGTATATAACCGACGACACAGCTGTCGGCAGCGCGTAAAGGACGCTTGGCCGCGGCCAACACCTTTCTGCGGGTGGCGTCCTGCTGCTGTGCCCTCGCCAGACGAACCGTCGGTCCCTTCACTGTTCACTTGCTTCCTGCGGCACCGCGCAGCGTAGTGACACGTATTGCTGACAAAGAGACGCTATTCCAGCTTCAAGTCATACTCGTGGAATGTGGTATCGCAAGTGCCTATTGGCTCAATAGGCACGCGGCCTGCAGCGCGTACACGAACCGAGTGCGACAGTAGCGTTGGCGAGTGCGCCGACTGCCTCGTCGAGAGGTAGGGCGATGTCGGCGGGCGGGACGCGACCGCCGGGGGCCGGAGATCACGCACCGGATCGTTCGACCGCGCCGTGCGCCGCTGCGACCATAACCAACCCTGCATGCCGTGTCACCTGATGTCGCGGACTCGTTCCGCCGTATGCAAACCAGCTCGCTCACCCAACTGGACGCTCGGGTCACCTTTTGTTCTATCGTGGTTCACTTCTTTTGCTGCGGAACGGCTTCCGTCGTGCTTTGTTTGTAGCTAGGTTGTTCGTGGCCGCTGCACGAGGCGGCCATGGCGAGGTCCGAGTGCGGGAGGTTCGGCGGGGTGGATCCGGTGGCATTGGTGGCGGCCGCGGTAGCGGCGGGTGCCACCGCGGGCTTGACCGATACCGCGAAACAGGGAGTGCTCGACTCCTATCAATCGCTGCGCGGATTGATCACCCGCCGGTATCGCTCTGTGGACGTGGGTGTGGTGGAGGCACGGCCGGAAGCCGGTTCGCGGCGAGTGGTGCTCGCCGAGGAATTGGCGCGGGCAGGCGCCGCGGACGATCAGGAGTTGCTGACGGCGGCGCATCATCTCCTACAGCTGATCGAGGAGCACTCGCCACAGGCCGCCCAGGCCGTGGGTGTGACGTTGACCCGGGTCCGAGCCGGTGAGCTGAAGATCACCGACATCGAGAGTAGCGGAAGCGGTGTGATCGCCACGGACACAACAGTGTCCGGAACACTGAAGATCGAAGGGCTCCGGGCCGGTGTGCAGGAGCCGCCACACCCTTCGCAGGCGCGGCGGTAACCGGGCATTCCGCTGCGCCCACATTCATGGCGCCTGTCTCCGCGACTGGGGTGACGGTCGGCGGGGACTTCATCACCACCTATCGGTTCGCGGGCGCCTCGCCGGTGGTCACTGAGGCACCCCTCGTCGAGCTGGTGGAGCGGCGGGGAGCGGGGGGCGGACTCCCGCTGATCACCGAGCTGGATCCCTACATGCTGGGGGCCACACCGTCGCGCTTCGGCGAACCCGGCCGGTTCGGTGGTGCCGACCCGTATGTGCCGCGCACCCACAACGCGGTCGATATCCGCTTGGCCGCGGCGTTGTCCGGTGACCGCCTCACGGTGGTGGTCGGCCCTTCGAAGGCAGGCAAGACACGCAGCCTGTTCGAAGCCGTCAGCAAGGCGCTGCCCACGGCCAGAGTCCTGGTGCCCACCCCCGAGTCGCTCGCTCAGATACCGGCCTGCGCGGAGTTCGTCGACTGCCCGGAGCAGATCGTGGTCTGGCTGGACAACCTGGACAGGTTCGTCACGACCAGTCGGCCGCTGACGCTGTTGACACTCAGCCGCCTCACCGCGCGCGCGGCACCGACCGTCGTGGTCGCTACGCTGCGGTGCGAAGCTCGCGACCGATTGCACTATGGCAGTGAGGATCTCGCACACGACACGCGGGTGGTGCTGCAGCAGGCCATCCAGATCGATCTGTCCTCGACCAGCAACAGTCTCATCGAGCACGCCGATGCCGCGGCCGCCTACCCGTCGCTGAACCTGGACCGGTACGGACTCGCCGAAGTCCTCGCCGGCGCACCCGAACTGCTGAAGCACTACGACGATTCCCGCTACCGGAATCCCGTGCTGCACACCGTGATCCAAGTCGCCGTGGACTGGGTCCGCGTCGGGCGCACGGACCCGATCCCCGAACCCGTCCTGGCCGAACTCGCCATGGCGATCGCCGAAGAGCAGTACCCCGAGCTCGAGGTCGGTACCGATCAGGTGCAGGACGCGATCGTCGCCGCCCGTACTCCCTCCCCGAGTGTCGGGCACGTCGCGCTCCTGCTCACCGATCGCCTCCCCGACCGCTCCCGCGCATACCGGCCGTTCGATTACCTCGTCGCGGCAGACGACGGTCAGCACCGCTCGCCACGCCCTATCTCCACCGATTTCTGGCACTTGGCCACCGAGAACGCCGACGTCGATGTGCTGGTTTCCGCAGGCTTGACTGCGTTCTTCCGGGGCCGGGCATCGGTCGTGGAGAAACTTTGCCGCCGCGCCGCCGAGGCCGGTGATCTGAACGCGATGTTCAACCTCGGAGTCCTGCTGTACGAGCGCGGCGACACGCACGAGGCCGAAGCATGGTGTCGACGCGCCGCCGACGCTGGCGATCTGTCCGCCATGTTCAACCTCGGCGTTCTGTTGCACGAGCGCGGCGACACGCACGGCGCCGAGACCTGGTGGCGCCGGTGCGCCGAAGCCGGAGATCTCAATGCAATGTCCAATCTCGGTGTCCTGCTTCGAAAACGCGGAGAAGCGGAGGAAGCCGAGACTTGGTACCGTCACGCCGCCGCGGCTGGTGACCTGTCCGCCATGTTCAATCTCGGTGTCCTGCTGGGTAAGCGGAGCGAACTGGCGGAGGCGGAGATCTGGTACCGCCGCGCAGCCGCCCGCGGTCATATGTCGGCCGAATTCAATCTCCAGGTCCTGCTCAACAAGAAGCCGCCCGCACCGGTCGGGTGCGCCACCGACACCACAGAACACCCTGCGGGCAGACCGCAGAGCGCGCTGACACTTCCGGCGGCATGGGCGTGGGCCGAATACTGGGCGGCCCGACGTAGATTGAAGCCGAGGCCGGACGCCGACAGCTCCACGTCCACGCCCGGTTAGCCTTCAGCACCCGCGAGGACGACCAACCGACTCCGCTCGCTGCCCGTTCCCGTTCGACCTGTACACCCCGCCGCCCGGCAACTCGTTGCGGTGGCCATCCCCCGCCCCGGTGATGACGACGCCACCGAATTCGCCCCTCCGCGAATTAGAGGAGGCCCTGCAAGAACTGCGCTCGCTGTGGAGTCTGCGGAAGATCCTGCGGGTGGATGCCCGCTCGAACTCTCATCGGCGCTGACCTGCGTGTTCTCGGCTGACCGCCGATAATCGTTTGAGCAGATCATGGGGCGCGGGTGTCCGACGGCGCGTTCGGCGATGCGCATTGGTGATAGACACCTACAATAGGCGCTGGCCGAAGTCGTTGCGGGACCGATCTCGTGGAGGCGTCATGACCAGAGCTCTAATCATCGTCGACGTACAGAACGACTTCTGCGAGGGCGGTTCAGTGGCCGTCGCAGGCGGAGCCGCGCTGGCCGAACGGATCAGCGAATATCTGCGTGCCAGCGACTACGCCGCGATCACCGCCACCCGTGACTACCACATCGACCCCGGTGCGCACTTCTCCGACAACCCAAACTTCGTCGACACGTGGCCGCCGCATTGCCGGATCGACACCGCCGGCGCCGACTTCCACCCGAACCTGGACACCGCGCCCATCGACGAGGTCTTCTTCAAAGGCGCCTACGCCGCCGCCTACTCCGGATTCGAGGGCGCCACCGAGGACGGCACGGCCCTCGCGGACTGGTTGCGCGCCAAGGGCATCGACACCGTCGACGTCTGCGGCATCGCCACCGACCACTGCGTTCGCGCCACCGCCCTCGATGCCCGCACCGCCGGCTTCGACACCCGGGTGCTCCTGGGCCTGTCCGCCGGCGTCTCCCCCGCCAACATCGAACGGGCCCTGGACGAACTCCAGGCGGCGGGCGTGGAGATCGCCGAAAACATCGACAGCTGACGGACACCCTCATCGGGCCGTCGTGTGCGGGCCCGTAGTCGGGCCTGCCGGCCCGCCTCACGCGCCCGCGGGCTGACTCGCATTGTCCCGAACACCAGAGGGCCGATGAGCAAGAATCTGCTTTAGACCAGGAGTTCTACCATTGAACGACATCGGCCTGGCAGCGGCGCTGGCTCGTATCGCGCCGACCACTAACCTTCTGATCTGTAGTCCCGGAATCGGTGCGAGCGGTTGTACTGGCCTGCGCGATCCGCGAACGCGGCGAACTGCGCGCTACCGCTTCACGCCAGTCACGGTAGCTGGCTGATCGGCGTCCATCGCTGGCAGCCTTCGGCAACCTTTTCAGTGTTCCTCGCCGATGTCCTCGGCGTCGGACCTCCAGGTCTCGAAGATCCGCAACCCGAGCAGTCCGAGCATCGCAACGAGCGCGAAGTCGAACCGGTGGGCGGAATCGCGCGCCGCGGTGAGCAGCGCTTCGAACTGTAGATGCGAAGGTCCGAGTGTCGGTGATCCGTTCGGTACTCGGGGTCGGCGGACGTACTCGGCCGGCGAGTGGTCCTTCGCGCCGCCGATGACGCACGTGCGCTAGAACCCGGTCACTACCGCGGTACGGCGGGGCAACGGTGGAGGGTTTGAACCGGCGGGTCTCCTGCATCCACCGCACGTACCGTTCGATCTCGGCGCGCACCGCTAACACCGGCAGGAGATGACGTTCGGTGCACCAGGTGAAGTAGAGGCGCAGATCAGATCCGCAATGGATACGGGAGCTGCCGGTGAACCGGGCCAGGTAGGCCGCGCTGGCCAGCCGCAGTACGAGATCGTCACCGGCGAAGGTGACGTCGATATCCGATGACGTACTCATGCTCCACGATGCCCAGAACACCAGCCGGATTCGCTCGGGTCGGGGCATCTCCGGACGTTTCGGTCGAGCGCTCGTAGGTCATCGGCTGGGACGTAGTCCGGCTCCGGCGATGGAGTTTCGGAGATAGGTATGCCGGACACCGGTCAGCTCGCTCTGCTCGGCGCGCAGTCGAGGACCTGTCCTGCATCTAGGATGTTCATGTAGGTCGGGCTGGCAAATTGTTTGCGCTTCAGGCTGATTGAGAGTTGTGCGCCGAGGACGCGCCCTCACCGTGGGTGCTGCGCATCGTGCGGCGCGCGAGGTTGGAGCGCCTGGGACGAGCGATGCAGCTGTCTCGTATGGAAAGGGGTGCCGTGGAACCCCACGAAGATGAGACGTTGCGCGGGTTGACCGAGGTGGTGCTGGGCGAACTGGCTGCGGGCAGGGTGCGGCGTGGCGGGCCGTTGCCTGCTGGTGGTCCGGCGGCGGTGAAGGTTTGTGTGACCGGTCGGGTCGGGTCGGTACTGCCGCAGGTTGGGATCGGCGCGGAGGTCGCGCTGCGGGAGCTGACGCGTGCGTTGGTGCTCGGGTCGGCAGACCCGACCGAGGCGTGGTGTGTCGGACACTTGCATTGCGCACCGTTGCCGGTGGCTGTCGCGGCCGATCTTGCCGCGTCCGCGCTGAACCCTTCGATGGATTCGTGGGACCAGGCTCCGGCGGCGGCGGCGATCGAGGCCGAGGTGGCGGCGGCGCTGGCCGCCCTGATCTACCCCGAGGCGGTGGCACCGGATGCGGTGATCACCAGCGGGGCAACGGAATCCAATCTAGTGGCGGTCCTGCTGGCCCGGGAGACTGCGCGCGCATCAGGGGGGTCCGCGGTGCAAGTGGTGTGCGGTGACAACGCGCATCACAGCGTGGCGCGGGCGGCCTGGCTGCTGGGCTTGCCCAAGCCGATCACGGTCAATTGTCCGACGGGGGTGCTGGCAGCCGCCGAGGTGGGGCGAGTCCTCCGCGGGCATCGGCGGTGGCCGGTGTTGGTGGTGGCGACCGCCGGTACCACCGATGCGGGATTGATCGACCCGCTGTCCGAACTGGCGGATGTGGTTGCCGCGCACGGTGCTTGGCTACACGTGGATGCCGCCTACGGTGGACCGCTGTTGTTCAGCGACGAACTGCGGTCGCGGCTGGCCGGTGTCGGCGCGGCGGATTCGGTGGCTTTTGATCTGCACAAGTTTGGTTGGCAGCCGGTGGCCGCGGGTGTGCTCGCCGTCCGCGATGCCGCTGTGTTGGCCGGGCTGGCGCATCGCACCGAGTATCTCAACGCCGACGATGACCTGACAGCGGGGCTGCCCGACCTGCTGGGCCGATCCATCCGTACCTCCCGGCGTCCCGACGCATTCAAGATCGCGGTGACCATGCGGGCGTTGGGCAAGGCGGGCCTGGCTGGATTGGTCGAGCATTGCGTGTGTGCGGCGGAGAAGTTCGCGCAGATCGTCGACACGCATCCGCGGATGCGGCGCCGCCCGGGCGCGGTGGGCATCAGCACTGTCCTGTTCCGGCCGGTCGTCGCCGACGAGTTGGGCTTCGAGGAGGGTGACGCGCTCGTTTCGCGGGTACGCCGGGAACTGCTTGCCGAGGGGCGCGCGGTGCTCGGTCGCGCCCGCGTCGCCGACAGCGACGGCCGTATCAAGCTGTGGCTCAAGGCAACTTTGCTGCATCCACAAACCAGCGGCGACGATCTCGCACCGCTGTTGGACCTCGTCGCCGACCTCGCCGGTTGAGGGGCGGATATGCTGCCCCCCGGCAACGACCGCACGGCACTGTGGACCTCCGCCGAGCGTTACCTCGGTGCCGGCACCCGCAACTACAGCCGCTACAGCGCCGAGATGCCGGTGTCGGCCGACTACCACCCCCAGGGCAGCGCGCCCGGATTTCAACTCCCGACATTCTGGGTCGACTCCGAACACGGTGAATACCGCCGCACCTCGGCCTCGTCACCGCTGCATGAGATCTACTCCCGCAACGACCGCTTGCTGCTCCCGGTCCATCCCGACACATTGGCGTTACCGCACCTGCCGGGCCGTGACCAACTCCTCACCATGGCTGCCGGACCGGTGCTCGACGTGATGCCGCTGGCGAACGCCCGCACCGTCCTCGTGCTCGGCGCCGACGGCGTCCCCACCGCACCGCATTTTCTGAAACTGCACTTCCCGCAACGGATCTCCCGCTTCCAGCGGACCATGAACGCGCCCGACCTCGGCCACGAGCTGTGGACCACGACGCAGCTGCACACTGCGGGCCTGCCCGTTCTCCGCGACCTCGGCGGCGGCTTGTTCGGCAGAGACCTCGGCACTGCCTGGGGCTACCTCGTCCGGGATTCACTCGTCCGCGACGGGCACGATTTCGACTACACAGTGCCGCTATTCGCCTTGTATGGCAACGATATTCGGTCACCCGACCGCCAGCCGTTGCTGCACCGTTTGGTGATTCGGGCCGGTGTCGAACCCGCGGCATTCCTGGCCGAGCACATCATCGAGCCGATGATCGCGTTCTGGGTACGGGCCGTGTTCTCCACCGGCTGCCTGCCCGAATTGCACGGACAGAACACGCTACTCAGCTTCACCCGCGACGGTCGCCACAGTCGAATTGCCTACCGCGACGGAGGGATCTACACCCTCGCCCCGCTACGCCACAGGTTCGGGCATCCCGCCGACCTGCCCCCGATGGACGTCGTGCCACGCGATGTCGCGGTCGACTGCGCTCACCTGATGAGCCTGGTCTACGACAGCTTCATGGGCCACCACGCCCTCACACGCTTGAACACATTGGCCACCGACCTGTTCGGCTTCGATCCCGACCTGCTGCCATCGCTCGCACGCAAAACATTCGCAGACAACGACGGAACCCAACTCGCCCTTCCCCACACCGTGTACTACTACGACGACACCTGCCCACCCGACCAAGGCTGGCGCCTCGCCGACACCGGACAAACACCGACCTGGCGATAACACTCGGCACACACCCGCTCCCCGGCGCGACCTAATCCGCTAATCGGCATTTCAGTGCATTGTGGGAGGCTGAACCGTTGGCCGGCGTCGTTCGCGGGCCGCAGCCGCAAGACTCGATATTGTGGTTCGCGCGAGCCACCGCTCGAGGTCGGCGGTCCCCGGAGCCGTGCTGGACCCTGGGCCGGTGGTGGCTGCCGTTCCGCACGCAACGGCGGCGGCGAGGCATTTCGCCGGCGGCCAGCCGGCGAGCAGACCATGAACGAAACCGACGTTGAAGCAGTCACCGGCTCCGGTGGTATCCAGAGCCGAAATCTCTGGTGCGGCAACGTCATAACGTTCTCCGTCGTGTGCCGCGGCGGCTCCGGCGCTGCCGAGTTTGATCACCACGGTCGGCACAAGTTCGTTCAGCCGCGATATCGCATCGTCCATGGTCGGCGCCCTGGTCAGCCGCAGTGCTTCCTCGGCGTTGGGCGCGAAGATATCGGTGGAAGCCAGCGCGGCTCGCACTCCGGGGGTGTCGACATCGACGTCGATGTCTTGGCAGTCCATCACTACGGTGGTGCCGAGGTGGCGGGCGAGCTCCAACGCGTGCACGGTGTCGGCGTCGTAGCGTAGTTGCGGCACCATCAGGACACGTGGTCGGTATTGCCGCAGCAGCGACGATAGCGGTTGCGGGGAGCTCGGGTCCTGGAAACTGACCATCGCACGCTCCTCGGGCGTGGACAGGGCGACGGTCAGGCTGCGTAGCGGGGTCGGCTGATGTCGGAAAGCGCTCTCGTCCACTCCTTCTGCGCGTGCCGCGTGCAGGACATGGGCGCTGAAGGGATCGGTGCCGAAGTCGGTCGCCCACACAACATCGTGCCCGAGCCGATGCGCGGCCATAGCCAGGGTGTAGGCGCCACCGGGCATCATTGTGAACCCATCGGCGAAGACCTCTCGGCCAGGTCGGACGGGCGCGGGTAGCCCGTGGAAGATCAGATCCACAAAATAGGCGCCCACCACGAGAATTTCCCGCCCGCCCGGCTCGTCTGTGCCCATCCGATGAGCGTACCGGGGGTGACGTGGCATATGTGGGAGGTCGAGACGGTCACGGCGGCACAGGGATTCACGCTGCGGGTGTTAGCTTTGGATTGGTGATGAGGATCCTGGTCACCGATTTGGACGGTACGTTGCTGGGCGGGGAGATCGCCGACCAGCGTCGGCTGTGCGCGGTGTTGGCCCGCCATCCCGAGGTGACGGTGGTTTTCGCCACCGGCCGCGGCGTGGCGTCGGTCGCCGAGGTGCTGTGTGATCCGCTGGTGCCGAGACCACGCTGGATCATCGCCGATGTCGGTGCCACCGTGGTCGACGGCACCGACCTGCGGCCGGTCGGCGATATTCAGGCCCATCTTCGTACCGGATGGCCTGGGACACAACAAGTTCGGCAAGCTTTGAGCCGCTTCGGGCAACTGACATACCAGCGGGTGGCGCAGGACGGGCGCTGCTCGTACCACCTGGCACCGGGCCAGCTGACCGATGAACTCACCACCGCTGTCCAGGCGCTCGGATGCCGGTGGGTGTACTCCGCGGACCGCTACTTCGACGTCATGCCGCCCAACGCATCCAAGGGCAATGCTGTGGCGGCGCTGGCCGAAAAGCTCGGTTGGCCAATGGATTCCGTCCTGGTGGCCGGTGATTCGCTCAACGATGCATCGCTGTTCGAACTGGGCACACACGGCGTGATAGTCGGCGCCGCCGAGCCCGCCTTATACCGGGCGGTTCCCCTCGACGCGCGTATCCGTCGCCCCGAACGTCCGGGCGCGGGCGGGATTCTCACAGCACTGCACGCGCTGGGGTGGGTCTCACCGGACAACTGCACCGAGGACCGGCACTGCCTGATAGTCGGCTATCACCGACCACCGGTCCCCCGAAGTGAGCAACGATCACCGTCCAGCCCCAACGGGATTCTCCCCAGCCTGACCGCCCTGTTCGCCCAAGGGTTACCGGGCATCTGGGTCGCCGCTCAGGTCGGCGAGGACGGTGTCGACGCACGCGAGCACGAGGCCCCGTTGTCACTACTGCCGGTAACCCCCGACGAATGGAGCGGCTACTTCCATCGCGCATGCAAGGACACACTGTGGCCGATCCTCATGTCCGAGCCGCATCGCATGCGCTTCGACACCGCGGCCTGGACCCACTATCGCGTGATCAACCAGCGATACGCCGAGCGTATCGGCGATCGAGCAGCGCACGGCGCGACCGTATGGCTACACGACTACAACCTATGGCTCGTCCCCGGCCTGCTTCGCCGAGTCCGCCCTGATCTGCGCATCGGACTGTTCCACCACACTCCGTTCCCGCCGCCGGTGGTGTTCGCCGCCCTGCCCACCGCAGACGAAATTCGTTCCTCGCTCATACAGTTGAACTGGGCTGGATTTCATACCAATGCCTTCGCCGACAACTTTCGACAAACCCTGGCCGGCCAGCCCACACTGCCGACCTTGGGTGTCCATCCGCTGGGTATCGACCGTCCAGCCATCGAAACACTCGCCCGCAGCCGCGCCTCGCGCACACAGCCCAGCCGACACCCATTGGTGCTCTCCGTCGAACGTCTCGATTACACCAAAGCCCCCGTACACAAGGTCGAGGCCATAGCGGCGTTGCTGGAGCAACGGCCGGACCTGCACAGCCGATTGGTGTTCCGGCTCGTCTGCCCACCACCAGAACCAGGCATCTCCGCCTACGACACCACTCGCAGCGCTCTCGAGCGACGCACCACCGAGATCAACGACGCCTGGCGTGTCGGCAGTTGGCAACCGATCGACTACATCCCGCACAACCTGCCGCTCTCCGAGGTGATGGACCACTACCTGGCCGCGGACGTGTTCTGGGTGACCTCCCTGCAGGACGGCATGAACCTGACCGCAAAGGAATTCGTCGCCGCCCAGTCGGCAGTGGCCGGACCCGGCTCCCGGCCCGGGGTGCTGGTGCTGTCCCGCTACGCCGGCGCCGCAACAGAACTCGGCGACGCCGCCCTACTCACCGACCCGCATTCCCCCGAAGACCTCACCGCCACACTCGCCCGCGCACTGTCCCTCGACCACACCGAGCGCCGCACTCGCGCGAAACGTCTGGCACACCTCTTAGGCCACGACCGCCCCATCGACTGGGCAACCCGCATCATCGACGCCATCCGTGTCCGCACCCCCGACCCGGCCGCAGCGCCGATCACCTACCAGCCGTCCTGATCGCGCAACTCGGCAGATTCGGACATCGCGAAACACGCGGAAATCGGCTACTTTTCGAGCGTTCCGACGTTGCCGATGACCAGCAGTTTTCGGTGTTGCAGCAGGTTGGCGTACTGGTCGATACCCCCTCCGGACACAGACGAATCGAGCCTGCGTCTGCTCGAAGGTGTCTTTCGTGATGATCAGGTCGTGCGCGGGCTGATCGGAAAGGACTCAGTCGGTTTTCGGGTCCCATGCCAGCCGGGTTCGTGGCCGAGGGCGACATCGTCCACGTCGCTGAGCGACTCCTGTTTGCCCTGCTTGTTCCACACCTCGTGACCGGTGTAGCGGGGATCGCCCGAACAGCACTCGTGGACCAGACAGCACCCGACCGATATGAATTGCGCGTGCGGTCTCGGGTTGAGGGACACAGGCTCTCATCGACTGTCAGGCGCTGCGCAATAGCGAAGATGCCTATACCCGAGAGGAACTCGCCACCGCGGATACTCCGGATGTCCGCGGTCGACCTCCCGCTGACCTCCCTCGCCGGCGACGTCCAGCCGATCCGGCAGACCGTCGCCCGGATCGACGCCTGCGCACCGGGCACCGGGTTGCAGAACGAATTCCTGGCGGGTCGGGTTCGTGGTATCTCCTACCCGCTCGAGGAAATCGATTGCGGTGAACCATTCTTCACCGGTCAATCGCATGCCTGGTGATCACACCACGCACCGGGCTGACAGGAAGGTACCTGGGTAATCACTTGGCGGCGTTCGCGCGATGCCGATCGGATGGTGGCCCGCCGCGATGTTCACTTGTGCGCGGGCGGCAGGTATTTACCGGTCGATGAGGGATTGCAGCGCGTTACGGAAGGAGTCCTCGGTGTCGATCACTGTGGTGAATCCGGCTCGCCGCAGCTGGACGGTGCTCACGAACGCGCGCGGTCCGGCGGTTGCGCCATAGGCGAACGCGAAGTCCGCGTGCTGCTCACCGTAGCCGACCAGGTCGCGCAGGTCCGGGGTGCGCAGGTCGTACTTCGCGACGATCCGGGCCCAATCCTTCACTGAGCTAGCACGAGATCCTCGCCATGAAAATGAACCCCACCCGGCCCATCCCGCGCGACGATCAGAATTCTCAGAGGGCAGGAGTGAGCGGGGCAACTCTGTCATCTTGCGGCTGAAATCTCTGCGACTGGCGCTGGATGCGCACCAACTGTGCGACGCGTCCGGAGTATTGCGATTGCCACGACGACCGTCCATGTTTGCACAGCGAACGCGGCGACTCGTTCCATGCCGCCGATCCCGATAACGGGACCGTGCTGGGCGAAGAACAGAAACACCGCGAGCACCGCGACGGTGGCGATGACAGCAGTGACGGGCCGGATCCTTCCGAACGGAGTCCCTCGCGGTAGAAATCCAGCGCAGACGAGTCCGATATTGCCCAATCCCATGATGAACAGTGCACCCAGCAGGTGAAGGTTCTCGTCGACGTCTGCGGGAACGAATCCCACCATGAGCCACCCGAGAGCGCAAATGCCAAGCAGGATGCGGGCACTTCGCGAAATCGCTCCTCGCCCCCAGAAGACACCGGTCAGCAGCAGGCCGGCCAGCAGCAGAACGCCCTGGGCGACGAAGGACACGTTCATGACGCTATGCAGCGGCGAGCACACATACCGGGGACGGGACTCGTCCCAGATCTGGCAATGGACGTTACCCAGGTCGCTGATGTTGTTGTCTTTCCAGCTGTAGGGCGTACTCCAATCGCCTCCTGCGATCAGTTGCGCGACCAGGAACTGTGCGGCGCCGACCAGCCATGCCGCGGCGCCGACCTTGGCGGTCGTCGTTCCGCGGTTTTCGGACGCGGACGGGCGGGCCCCAAATCTCGAGTTCAAATTCATCTTCCTGTTGTCATGAGGCGGTCGAGGACTGTTTTGTTCCAGAGTTTCGTACGACGGCCGGTTGTCGCTGCCGCGATCAACAATCACATCCACGTCAAAGCCCCTGCCGGCCCGTCCTGAGCGCGGTTACGATGTCGATCACTCCGACCACTACGAGCACGGCGCCGAGTGGCCCACCCCGGAACCCGAAGAATTCGGTGTCCCGCGCGAAAAGCCACAATGCTGCCCCGGTGATGAGGAGCAATAGCCCGAAGACGGCCGCGAGTCGTATCTGCATGCTGCAATCGTGCCGCCTCGCCGGGTGCCATTCATCGGCCGAAAGGCGTTGTGCACGTCATCATTTCGTAGGACGATCCCGGTGATCCGTTTGTGCTGCGATGGAGCCGTGCTGGTTGGTGACGAGACCGGGTTCATGAAGAAACAGCAAACCCGCTGGGGTGCAACGCCAGTACCCCGGCACGGCCGGTCGACGGAGAAGCCAGAAGACGGTCTGACCACATCACTGGCCCGCTTCCGCGACATCAATGCCGCCTACTTTTAGTGGCACCCGCGTCGAGCCGCTGGACACCCCTCCCGCGTGCCCAAGGAACTGGACACGTGCGGTCGCCGTCGTCGACGCGGGCCCAGCCGCCTGCCATGCGGCCGAGGAGCTGCTGCGCCCGGCCGATGTCGAGGTCGAGTTGTTCGACCGGCTGCCCACGCACCACGGCCTGGTTCGCGCCGGCGTCGCGCCGGAGCATCAAGGCGAGCGCGTCGTCTCGTCAGCCGCGGCAATTCGGCCCTTGATGTGGCGCTCGTGCTGATCGTCGATCCAGATTGACTGGCCAAGACCGACACGCGGCGCGAACTGCGGGCTTTCGGGTCTGCGCACGGTCAGCGGGTCGCGATGAGGAGTGTGCAAGCAGTGCCCCAGCGCGGATCCATTCGAGCTCGACCGCTGTATCGATGCGAGTGTGACCGGTGTGTCGGCGCAGGATGATGCAGCCTAGCCTGACTGTGATGATGACCTCGTCGTTCACGCTCAGCGCGCCGTTCAGGCCGGTGATGTCGAATTCCTCTGTGCCTGTGAGGTTATCGGGGTCGAGGTCGGGGCATTGCAGAGGCAGCACGCCCAATGCGACTAGGTTCGTGCGATGGATGCGTTCGAAGCTGCGGGCGACGACGGCACGGACTCCTAGCAGTCGAGTGACTTTCGCTGCCCAGTCCCGTGCTGAGCCGGTTCCGTCGAAGGCCCGCCGCCCGGACGGAGGCGTGGGTGGCGCGAATTGGCCGTTCCGCCATAGGTTTTCATAATCGGTTGGTAGCATACGAACGGCTGTCCGGCCACTACGTCGAAGGCAGACAAGGGGCGTTGATGGAAGTGGAGGACGTCCACCATTCATATGGCAGGCGGTCGGTGCTGCGTGGCATCGACATTGTGTTACCTGCGGGGACGCTGGTGGGAATCGTCGGTGAGAACGGTGTGGGCAAGTCGACGCTGTTGAAGGTCCTGTCCGGAGAGCTGCGACCTGACCGCGGTGTGGTCCGGCACCATGGGCGGTTCGGTTACTGCCCCCAGCAGGTGGTCCTGAACGACGCCTTCACGGTTCGTCAGCACCTGGATTTCTTCGCCGCGGCCTATGCGATCCCGGATCTGCGGCGGGCCGAGCAGACCATGGAGATCTTGCGGTTCTCCGAGTATGCCGGTGAGCGGGTCGCCACGCTGAGCGGCGGCACGCGGCAGAAGCTCAACCTGACGCTTGCGGTGATGCATGATCCGCAGGTTCTGCTGCTCGACGAGCCGTACCAGGGTTTCGACTGGGAGACGTATCTGCGTTTCTGGGATCTGGTCGCAGAGTTCCGTGACACCGGCCGGTCGGTTCTGGTCGTCTCGCATCTAGCCCACGACACCGACAAGCTGGATGAGGTGTGGCGGTTGCACGACGGCGTCCTACAAGGCACACAGGAGAAGGCCGGATGAGCGAGAGTGCGCGGCTGTTCATGATCGCCACGCGTTATGGCCTCATCGAGCATGCTCGTAACCGGTTCGCCATGCTGTTGGTTGCTGTCTTCGTCCCCATATTGATCACTCTGGTGCGCGTGGCCGTCACCGACATCGAGGTTCCGTTCCGGCTTCGGGACACCGGTCTCGTTCTGCACGCCAACGGCAATGAGCTCGCCCAGATCAGCGGCGCCCTGACCGCGGTGTCATTGATCATCGGGTTCATGATGTTCGCGGCGACTTTCAGCAGCGGAGCATTCGATCGGCGTCTGTCGATGGCCGGATATCCTCGGGTTGCGCTGGGTCTGGCGAAGATCGCCTGCCTGGTGGTGGCCTCGGTGGTGGTCTGCGCGTACGCCACCGCAGTGATCTGCTGCTACTGGTCGCCTCGGCAGCCTGTCCTGCTCGCTGCTGCGCTTTTCTGCGCGGCGATGACCTATGGAGCACTGGGTGTCGCCCTAGGCGCGCTGCTGCGCCGCGAGGTGGAGGGGATGTTCGCCATCGCGATGATCAGCTGCTTCGACATGGCCGTGCAGAACCCTATCGCCAGCATCGGGGCGGACAGCGAATTCGTGCGCTGGCTGCCCTCCTATGGGGCCATGCAGGCTGCGACCGCGGCCGGTTTCTCCGATACCACGCCATTCGCGGGCTTCGCCGTGCAACTGGCCTGGTTCACCGCGAGCGCCCTCGTCGGATTGGTCGCTTTCCATCTGCGCACCCGCTCGTCTCTTCGATCCACGATGTGGATCCGCCTTCCCGGACCGACGAGGTCCGAACAGTCGGCGAAGCACTGAGGGTGTGTCCCGCGCGGCCACCACGGTGGATCGGATCGCGCGGGACACACCCGGCTTGTCGGCTACGCGGGCTTACGGCGCGATAGGAGCCGGTTCGTCGGCCCGGAAGTAGACCTCACGGCGCAAGCGTTCCAAGTCCGGCGCTGCGGAAGTGGAGGTTTGCTCGTAACGATCGCTCTCACGCCCCCAGAGCCCCACACTCGTCATGTCCACATACATCTTCGCGTAGTCCTTTCCTCGGCCCGACAGGCCGGGAAGCACGCGGAGGAGCGCGGGGACATAGTGGATCACCGCCTCGAGCTGGGCGCGCTGCTCCGCCACCTGGCGCTGCACCTGCTCGACGGCTTCGCGGCGGGTGCAGCCGGTCTCGTGACGGACCGCCCTGACCAGGTTGTAGGGGACTTGGTCTGCCTCGTCCTGATCCAGCCCCACCAGGTCGTTCTCCACAAAGGTCACCCAGAAGGCGAGTTCCTCGAGACGGCGGATCACGGGGTGGTTGCGCAGCTTCGACGGCAATTCCCGGTCCTGGCGCACCTCCATACAGGCAAGGGCGGTTTCGATCCCACTGGTCGACATCCGCAGCGGCAGGTAGTCGGCCGTGGCGGGGATGTAGCCATTGATGCGATGGTGCGCTTCGCGTTCGGCGGCTTCGAACCACTCCTCGATGCCGTCGAGGAACCGCTCCTGCCAGCGGGTCGTCCGGCCCTCGCGCAGGCGCGGCCACAAACTCGCCCAAGCCGTCGGGATCGCGCCGGACCGCCACGGTGTCTCCGGGTCCTGACGCAGCATTGCCACCATGCCACGCCTCAGCGCGGTGACCGCTTCCGGGTCCCTCAGCTGCGGATCCTCGAAGAGGTCGTCCCACACAAGGACCAGCACGGCCATGCCGTAGGCGGTCTGTTCACGGGCCGCGTCCGCTGCTGGGGCCAAGGTTTGTGCCGGGATCCGGATCGCTCCTGTCCATCGGTGGTAGTCGGCCTCGGCCGGGGAGACGGCCAAGCCGGTGTCCACCAGCCAGCTTTTCAACCATTGCGCCAGCTGCGGCGAGAGCCCATCACCGTGGGCTCGGGATGGCCGCGTCGGCTGCTGGGGAACCGCGGAACCAGGAGTTCGCCGGTCGAGTATGGATCGGGCATAGGCGGTCATCGCGTGGCGGGCGCTCGGGTCAACGGGCACAGCGGCAAGCTGACCGGCAGCCTGGTCCATGAATTCATCGGCTCTCGCTCGCGCTTCGTCCACGGCGCCGGAGGTGATGACGAGCTCGCGGGCACGTTCGGCTTGCTCACGCGTCATCGTTCTGCGCAGCAGGCGGGCAAGGTCCCGGTCGCGCGCAGCCGCGCGGATCACCGGAAGTGTGTAGATGCCCGCAGGCAGATCCGCGTTGACGGGTTTGCCCATTTCTTCGGCGGTCGAGGTCAGATCGAGAATGTCGTCATGCAGCTGGTAGGCCAGCCCGAAGTGTCGACCGAACAGGGCCAGCGCCTCTTCTGCATCGTCGTGGCGGCCCGCCTGCATCGCGCCCACCCGGCATGCCAGCGAGAGCACCGCCGCCGTCTTACCGTCGATCGCGTCCAGGTAGGACTGCTCGCCGCGGGAGGCCACGTAGAGGTCGGCGGCCTCGACCACCATGCCCGCGCACATCTGCTCACCCGCCATCGCTCCCGCGAGAACTTCGCGCTGGCCGAGTTCGGCCAGCATGCGCACGCTCGTGAGCATCACCGAGTCCCCACCCAATACGGCCATATGCGAACCCCACACCACGTTGACACTGGGACGGCCTCGACGCTCGTATGCGTGATCGATGACGTCGTCGTGGTAAAGCGAGCCCACATGCAGCAATTCGACGGCAGCAGCGGCGCGCACCACCCGGTCGTCGGCCGGGGCCGCGGGATCGGTGAGCAGGTAGTACGACAATAAGGTCAGAGTGGGACGAACCAGGCGGCGAGAAGTGTCCGGCCATTCGTCTGTGAGGGTGGTGAGTTCGGGCCTGCCCTCCAGCCGAACGGGTCCGAGAACGTCACGGACGCGGTCGAGGTCCGCATCCAGATGCGGGAAGACAGCGGAATCGATTTCACGTGGCACGCGGGCGCTCCTGACTGGTTACATCGGTCATCTCCAACACCGCCGATCAATGGCAATTTGACACCACCCTGGCGCGGAAGATGTTGGTATCGGCCAATTTTGATGCCTTCCCAACTTGGGTGATGTCGGTTGGTGAGGCCGTGGGGGCGAGTACCGCCCCGATCGCCGGTGCCGGGGACAACCCGATCAGCCAGGGAGAACATCCTCCCAAATGAGCTACCCGGCGGTCGCCGAGTTGGCTGTTCCGCGCGTGAAATCCGTTGTGCGAATATATGTTTCGGTGGTGGCGAAGACGGGTCGCCCGAAGCGGGCCGGGCCGACGGCAACCGGGACCGACCGTCGGAAATTGGTGTTGGGACCGCTAGCGGTTGCTGTCCGCACGCCAGGACCGGGCCGCGGCCGACGCCGCAGGACCGCGTGATCCCGCGAGCCGGGTCCGCCACTGGTAGTGGAGTTGATCGAGGACCTCGAAACTATAGACGCAAAGACCAGGGCTGCGGACTAAGAGTTGCGGCAGCTCGACCTCGACCTGGGAGCTCCGTGGATGGACGTGCGCGGCATCGGACCGTCCAGTGTGGTAAGGCTTCTCGCCGACACCGAGTTCGCGGCGGAGTTCCTCGTGCCCGAACACACCATCAGTCGCGAACTGGACGTCCCCGTCGGCCCCGCCTCCTGTCCATCAACCCTGACGGCGGTTGCTCACGAATGTTGACGGGCGCGTTGCGGAGTCACGAATTCAAGGCAGCACCAGCGGTTATAGTGGAATTATCGATTGCGGGGCGAGGGGAGCCTGCGGATGTCTGACATGTCGAAAGTTGAGCTGTACGCGGCAATCCGCCAGGATCTCCGTGCCGGCCTGTCCAAGCGCGCCATCGAGCGCAAGCACAGGGTCGGGTGGCGTACGGTGGCCAGAGCGACGGAGTCGGTGTGGCCCGAGCCGCGTAAGGAGTATCCGCCGCGAGCACAGAAGCTCGATCCCTACAAGCCGTTCATCGACGATGTGCTGCGCGCCGATCTGGATGCGCCTCGTAGACAACGACACACGGCGACCCGGATCTATCACCGTTTGCTCGAGGAGCACGGCATGAGGGACGTGTCCTATCAGCGAGTCAGTGCCTATGTCCGCGAACGCAAACCACAGCTCCAGGCGGAACAGATGACAGCCCGTCTCCGCTCCGAACGGCTCATCAAGGCCGCCGGGTTCCCTCGCTCTAAAACGTTGCGTGACTTCGATTTCAGTGCCAACACCAGTGTCGACCCTGCCATGATCCGCGCTCTTGCTAAATGCGACTGGGTCAAGGAAGGGCTGCCGTTGTGCTTGATCGGCGCCTCCGGCACCGGGAAATCTCATCTGCTCATCGCCTTGGGCACCGAGGCGGCGAAAGCCGGATACCGCGTCAGATACACCCTGGCTGCCAGGCTGGTCAACAAACTGATCGAAGCCGCCGATGGCAAACGGCTCACCAACACCATCGCCCGCTACAGCGGTGTCGACCTGCTCTGCATCGACGAACTCGGCTACACAGAACTGGATAGACGCGGCGCCGAATTGCTGTTCCAGGTATTGACCGAACGCGAGGAGAGGAAGTCGGTCGCGATCGTCTCCAACCGCGGCTTCGCCGACTGGTCCGAAACCTTCCCCGACGCTGAGCTTCGCGCCGCCATCATCGACCGACTTACCTTCGGCGGCACCATCATCGAGACCGGCACCCGCAGCTACCGATATGCCCATACCAAGGCAACCGAACCCACCGACAAACCCCGCTGACCCGCCCGCGCCTCGACTCACGCGACGATGCTGTCGCGCCCGCCGCTGCGTCGGCTCAACAAACAGCTCGTCGGCGCCCCGCTTCGGCTCCATCGGATAGCCCGGACCGTATGCGAGAAACAAATGTTCCAAATTCAGAAACGGCACGCACCGCCGATGCCGTCAAAATTCACGAATAACTCGACATGAAGCGCCGTCGACATTCGCAATAAAACGCCGTCGGCATTCGTGATAAAACGCTGTCGACATTCATGATAAAACGCTGTCGACATTCGTGGAAATTCCATTGAAACCATCCATGACCTGCCTGAACTCGCGGCTTCTGCCCGAAATAAACTATTGCGCTCCTATTTTTGCAGACGTATGTTTGCGGGTGGGTTTCTGTCCATTTAACTTTCAGCGAGGGAAATGTAGCCGAATCACAATTATGAAGGAAGTGGCAGCGCGAACCTAGCTTCGGCTGCTACTTGAAATGCAACTCCGTCACCGGCAATCGGTGGCCGCATTACTCACCGCTGGCAACGTCATCGGCGATATCGCTATGGCAGCGGTCAGGCTCTCGTGCCCTGCCCGGGCCGACCCCCCACCAGCAGCACAATCTGCCCCGGCCCACTGCCCCAGGGTCGGACCAGGGCTCTGATCGACTCTCGAAGGAAGCTACTCATGACGACCATCACGTCCATCTCCCCGACTGCGGGCCCCGCCCCGGGCGGTACTAGCGTCACGGTGACCGGCACCGGGTTCACCGGCCCGCTCACCGTGCGGTTCGGCACCACCGCCACCACCTTCACCGTGAATTCCAGTACGCAGCTCACCGCGATCGCCCCCGGGGGGACGGGCACGGTGCAGGTCACCGTCACCGGCTCGAGTGGTACCAGCAACGGGGTGCCCTACACCTATCTCCCGGTTCCTTCCCTGACCAGCGTGAGTCCCACTCAAGGTCCCACCACTGGCGGGAACACGGTCACCCTCACCGGCACCAATCTCTCAGGTGTCACTGCGGTCAGCTTCGGTGGTACGGCGGCAACCTCCTTCACGGTCGTCTCGAACACGCAGATCACGGCTGTCGCTCCTGCCGGAACCGGCTTTGTGCAGATCACCGTCACCGCCCCGGGCGGAACCAGCAACGGGGTGACCTACACGTATGTCGTCGTACCCACCATCACGTCCATCTCTCCGACCGCGGGACCCACCTCGGGCGGTAACAGCGTGACGATCACCGGCACCGGGTTCACCGGCCCCTTGACCGTGCGCTTCGGCAGCACCGCGACCACCTTCACCGTCAACTCCGCTACCCAGATCACCGCCGTAGCCCCCGCGGGTGCGGCCGGTACGGTGCAGGTCACCGTCACCGGCTCGGGTGGTGCCAGCAACGGGGTGTCCTACACCTATGCCGGGGTTCCCACCCTCACCAGCATCACTCCCAATTCAGGATCAGTGGTCGGCGGGACGACGGTCGTCCTCACCGGGACAGGGCTGTCCACTGCCACAGCGGTCAAATTCGGTGCCACACCGGCAACCTCGTTCACCGTCAACTCCGCCACCCAGATCACCGCCGTCGCCCCCGCCGGAACCGGAACCGTGCAAGTCACCGTAACCACCGCCGGTGGAACCAGTAACGGTGTCTCCTACACCTATGTCGCGGTTCCCACCCTCACCACAGTGGTCCCGAATACGGGGCCGGTAACAGGTGGAACAACGGTCGTCCTCACCGGGACCAACCTGACCGGGACCACGGCGGTCAAATTCGGTGCCACACCGGCGCTCTCGTTCACCGTCAACTCCGCCACCCAGATCACCGCCGTCGCCCCCGCGGGTGCGGCCGGGACGGTGCAGGTCACTGCCACCACCGCTGGTGGAACCAGTAACGGTGTCTCCTACACCTATGTCGTTGTTCCCACCCTCACCACAGTGGTTCCGAGTGCAGGGCCGGTGGCCGGTGGAACAACGGTCGTCCTCACCGGAACCGGGCTGACCGGAGCGACGGCCGTCAAATTCGGTGCCACACCGGCGATCTCGTTCACGGTGAACTCCGCCACCCAGATCACGGCGGTCGCGCCCGCCGGAACCGGAACGGTGCAAGTCACCGTAACCACTGCCGGTGGAACCAGTAACGGTGTCTCCTACACCTATGTCGCGGTTCCCACCCTCACCACGATCGTTCCGAACGTGGGGCCGGTGGCCGGTGGAACAACAGTGGTCCTGACCGGGACCAATTTGACCGGGGCTACTGCGGTGAACTTCGGTGCCACACCGGCAACGTCGTTCACCGTCAACTCCGCCACCCAGATCACGGCGGTCGCCCCCGCCGGAACCGGAACGGTGCAAATCACCGCCACCACTGCCGGTGGAACCAGTAACGGTGTCTCCTACACCTATGTCGCGGTTCCCACCCTCACCACAGTGGTTCCGAGTGCAGGGCCGGTGGCCGGTGGAACAACGGTCGTCCTGACCGGAACAAACCTGACCGGAGCCACGGCGGTGAACTTCGGTGCTACACCGGCGACCTCGTTCACCGTCAACTCCGCCACCCAGATCACCGCCGTCGCCCCCGCCGGAACCGGAACCGTGCAAATCACCGCCACCACTGCCGGTGGAACCAGCAACGGTGTCTCCTACACCTATGTCGCGGTTCCCACCCTCACCACAGTGGTCCCGAGTGCAGGGCCGGTGGCCGGTGGAACAACGGTCGTCCTCACCGGAACCGGGCTGACCGGGACCACGGCGGTGAACTTCGGTGCCACACCGGCGATCTCGTTCACCGTGGATTCCGCCACCCAGATCACGGCGGTCGCCCCCGCGGGTGCGGCCGGGACGGTGCAAGTCACTGCCACGACAGCGGGTGGAACCAGCAATGGTGTCTCTTACACCTATGTCGCGGTTCCCACCCTCACCACAGTGGTCCCGAGTGCAGGGCCGGTGGCCGGCGGTACGACGGTCATTCTGACCGGGACGAACCTGACCGGAGCCACGGCGGTGACTTTCGGTGCCACACCGGCGCTCTCGTTCACCGTCAACTCCGCCACCCAGATCACCGCCGTTACCCCCGCTGGAACCGGAACGGTGCAAGTCACCGCCACCACCGCGGGTGGAACCAGCAACGGTGTCTCCTACACCTATGTCGCGGTTCCCACCCTCACCACGGTGGTCCCCAGTGCAGGGCCGGTGGCCGGTGGAACAACAGTGGTCCTGACCGGGACCAATTTCACCGGGGCTACGGCGGTGAACTTCGGTGCCACACCGGCGCTCTCGTTCACCGTGAACTCCGCCACCCAGATCACGGCGGTCACGCCCGTAGGAACCGGAACGGTGCAGGTCACCGTAACCACCGCGGGTGGAACCAGCAACGGTGTCTCCTACACCTATGTCGCGGTTCCCACCCTCACCACGATCGTTCCGAACGTGGGGCCGGTGGCCGGTGGAACAACAGTGGTCCTGACCGGGACCAATTTGACCGGGGCTACGGCGGTCAACTTCGGTGCCACACCGGCAACGTCGTTCACCGTCAACTCCGCCACCCAGATCACGGCGGTCGCCCCCGCGGGTGCGGCCGGAACGGTGCAGGTCACTGCCACCACCGCTGGTGGAACCAGCAATGGCGTCTCCTACACCTATGTCGCGGTTCCCACACTCACCACGATCGTTCCGAACGTGGGACCGGTGGCCGGTGGAACAACGGTCGTCCTCACCGGGACGAACCTGACCGCGGCGACGGCGGTGACTTTCGGTGCCACACCGGCGATCTCGTTCACTGTCAACTCCGCCACCCAGATCACCGCCGTCGCCCCCGCGGGTGCGGCCGGAACCGTGCAGGTCACTGCCACTACTGCCGGTGGAACCAGCAACGGTGTCTCCTACACCTATGTCGCGGTTCCCACCCTCACCACGGTGGTTCCGAGTGCGGGCCCGGTGGCCGGTGGAACAACGGTGGTCCTCACCGGGACGAACCTGACCGCGGCGACGGCGGTGAACTTCGGTGCCACACCGGCGACTTCGTTCACCGTGGATTCCGCCACCCAGATCACCGCCGTTACCCCCGCCGGAACCGGAACGGTGCAGGTCACTGCCACTACTGCCGGTGGAACCAGCAATGGTGTCTCCTACACCTATGTCGCGCTACCCACCCTCACCACCGTGGTACCGAACGTGGGACCGGTGGCCGGTGGAACAACGGTGGTCCTCACCGGAACAGGGCTGACAGGAGCCACAGCGGTCGACTTCGGTGCCACACCGGCAACGTCGTTCACCGTCGACTCCGCCACCCAGATCACGGCGGTCACGCCCGCAGGAACCGGAACCGTGCAAGTCACCGCCACCACAGCGGGTGGAACCAGCAACGGTGTCGGCTACACCTATATCGCGCTACCCACCCTCACCACAGTCGTTCCCAACGTGGGACCCGTGGCCGGTGGAACAACGGTCGTCCTCACCGGGACGAACCTGACCGCGGCGACGGCGGTGAACTTCGGCGCCACACCGGCAACCTCGTTCACCGTCGATTCCGCCACCCAGATCACGGCGGTCGCCCCTGCGGGTGCAGCCGGAACCGTGCAAGTCACCGCCACGACCGCTGGTGGAACCAGCAACGGTGTCGGCTACACCTATATCGCGCTACCCACCCTCACCACAGTCGTTCCCAACGTGGGACCGGTGGCCGGTGGAACAACAGTCGTCCTCACCGGGACGAACCTGACCGCGGCGACGGCGGTGAACTTCGGTGCCACACCGGCAACCTCGTTCACCGTCGACTCCGCCACCCAGATCACGGCGGTCACCCCCGCGGGTGCAGCCGGAACCGTACAGGTCACCGCCACCACGGCGGGTGGGACCAGTAATGGTGTCTCCTTCACCTATGTCGCGGTGCCTACTCTGACCACCGTGGTTCCCAACGTGGGGCCGGTGGCCGGTGGAACAACAGTGGTCCTCACCGGAACAGGGCTGAACGGGACCACGGCGGTGGACTTCGGTGCCACACCAGCGATCTCGTTCACCATCGACTCCGCCACCCAGATCACGGCGGTCGCGCCCGCTGGAATCGGAACCGTACAAGTCACTGCGACCACGGCGGGTGGAACCAGTAATGGTGTCTCCTTCACCTATGTCGCGGTGCCTACTCTGACCACCGTGGTTCCCAACGTGGGGCCGGTGGCCGGTGGAACAACAGTGGTCCTCACCGGAACAGGGCTGACAGGAGCCACAGCGGTCGACTTCGGTGCTACACCGGCGACGTCGTTCACCGTGGATTCCGCCACCCAGATCACGGCGGTCGACCCTGCGGGTGCGGCGGGAACGGTGCAGGTCACCGCCACCACAGCGGGTGGAGCCAGTAACGGTGTCAGCTTCACCTATATCGCGGTGCCTACTCTGACCACCGTGGTGCCGAACGTGGGGCCGGTGGCCGGTGGAACAACGGTCGTCCTCACCGGAACAGGGCTGACCGCGGCGACGGCGGTGAACTTCGGTGCTACACCAGCGACGTCGTTCACCGTGGATTCCGCCACCCAGATCACGGCGGTCGCCCCTGCGGGTGCGGCGGGAACCGTGCAGGTCACCGCCACCACAGCGGGTGGAACCAGTAACGGTGTCAGCTTCACCTATATCGCGGTGCCTACTCTGACCACCGTGGTGCCGAACGTGGGGCCGGTGGCCGGTGGAACAACGGTCGTCC